>JANXBY010000022.1 GCA_025060455.1 Armatimonadota bacterium | reverse complement strand
CGCTGGAGCGGACACCGGAGGTCTGGCGTGGATCCGGTTCTGGGGTGATCGGCTGCCTGCCCTGGACCCCGGGTTCCACCTGGACGTGGGTCTCGTCACCGGAAGCCTGGTGGCGGCCCTGCTGGCCGGGGAGTTTGTGGGTTTTCGGCCGTGGCGGTGGCGCGACTGCCTCGTGGGCTTTCTGGGAGGTCTCGTGATGGGCGTGGCGGTGTGGGTGGCCATCGGGTGCAACGTTTCCGGTTTCTGGAGCGCGGTGGCCACTCTCCGGGTGGAAGGGTGGCTGTACGCCCTCGGCCTGTACGTTGGAAGCCGCGCAGGGCTTCGCGCGGTCTCCAGCCTCGTGACGCACCGTCTCCTCTGAGGCCGCCGACCTGAAGTCATCGGGCCGCGGTCCGATGGCGCCCGGTGCCGGTCCGCGCTACATAGCCCCAGAGGATCCGAAGGGTCTGGTAAACCAGGGCAGCACGTCCGCACGGGGCGGGTGGCAAACCGCCCTGTGGCTTTTCTGCGGTAGTCTTGGGCGTGTGGAGAGCGTGCAGGGCGTGTGGCTCGGGGGCCGCTGGATCCCCGCCCTGGGCCTCGGTACCTGGCAGTGGGGCGACCGGTGGGTGTGGGGATTTGGGCGCGGCTGCGGAGAGGAAGACCTGCGGGGCACGTTCGGCGCCGCGGTCCGAGCCGGCCTGCGGCTCGTGGACACCGCGGAGGTGTACGGAAGTGGGTACGCGGAGCGGCTGCTGGGGCGCCTGGTAGGGGAAACCGAGGCGCCGGTGCTGGTGGCCACCAAATTCATGCCCTTCCCCTGGCGCCTGACGCGCCGGAGCCTGCTGAGGGCGCTACGTGCGAGCCTGCGTCGGTTAAACGTGGACCGCGTGTTCCTGTACCAGGTGCACTGGCCTTTCCTGCCCCGGTCCGTGGAGTTCTGGGCCGAGGCGCTGGCGGACGCGGTCGAAGAGGGCCTGGCCGAGCAGGCGGGCGTCTCTAACTTCCGCGCGGACCAAATCCGTCGGGCCGCGGACCGCCTCGGCCGGAGGGGTGTGCGGCTTGCGACGGTGCAGGTCTCCTACAGCCTCCTCGACCGCAGGCCGGAGCGCAACGGCGTGGTGGACGCGTGCCGCGAGCTGCAGGCGGTCCTGCTCGCCTACAGTCCCCTCGGGATGGGCCTCCTGGCGGGCAAGTACGGTCCAGACCACCTGCCGGGTGGGATGCGGAGGGCCCGGTTCGCCCGGCTCGTGCGCCAGCGGGCGGACCTGCTGCGCGCGCTCCAGCAGGTCGCCCAGGCCCGCGGGAAAACACCGGCGCAGGTGGCGCTCAACTGGCTGGTCTGCCGAGGCGCCGTGCCCATCCCCGGGGCGAAGAACGCTCGTCAGGTGGAGGAGAACGCCGGGGCCCTGGGGTGATCCCTAACCCCCGAGGAGCTGGCGTGGCTGGAACAGCCGCCAGAGGGCCACGCCCCGGGCCTCAGTTGAGCTCCGCGGGCTCCTCCCCCGCGGTGAGGATCTGAACGCCTAGCTCCCGTGCTGCCTCCACGGCCCGGGGGTGCGCGAACGGCGCCACGAGGACCGCTCGGAGCGGCTGGTTTAGCTCCCGGGCGGCGAACTCCACTTTCCTGCGGAACACCAGCACGTCTTCCCGCTCTGCGAAGGCCTTCACTTCCACCAGGATGCGCTCGCCGTCGTGCAGGAAGGCGTCGAACTCCACCCGCTGCCCCCGGACTCCGAACACCTCGCCTGCGTCGTCCCTCAACACCAGGCGCTCTGCCCGCAACGGCCCGAGACCCGTAAATTCCTCCACCAGAGCCCGCACGGCTTCCTCGAAGCCCAGCCCCAGCCGGTGCCCGAGCTTGCCAAATCCCACACGCAGGTAACGCAGCTCGCGGCGGTGCTCTCTGAGGATTTCCGCCTGGAGAAGAAAACGGCGGTCTATCTCCTCCTGCAGTGCCCGGAACCGCTGGTCCATGGCCTCAAACCGGCGATCCATCTCCTCCCGCAGCGCCCGGATCTCGTCCAGGACCCGGACCAGCTCTGACCGTGGACTCAAGGTCTGGGTCAGGATCCCCACCAACTCCGCGCTCAGCCGCGGGTCTTCCTGCAGCAGGCGAGGAAGCCGGTCCCGCAGCCACTGCACCACGTCCTCTTCCTTCCAGAGGGCGTCCCGCAGGGCCTGCCGCCAGCGCGGCTGCTGCTCCAGCAGCCGGATCAGCTCCTGCAGAGTTTCGACGTCCAGCGACATCTCAAGGGCATTCTACCCCGGCCCCGGCCTGTCGCCCAGGCCGCCGCCCGCTACACCGCCCCAAGGGTCGCTGGCGCGATTTTGGAGACCCCGGCCGCCTCCGCCCGTTGCGCGTTTCGCAGACAGGCTCCTAGCCCCCGTAGTCGTAGAAGCCCTTGCCGGTCTTTCGGCCGTGGTGGCCGGCCAGGGTCATCTGCTTGAGCAACAGGGGCGGGGCGTACCGCGGGTCCTTCAGCTCCTGGTACATGGCCTCCGCGATGTAGTACGTGGTGTCGATGCCCACGAAGTCCAGAAGCGTCAACGGGCCCATGGGGTGGTTCAGTCCCAGCTGGACGGCGGTGTCGATTTCCTCCTTGGTGGCCAGCCCCTTCTCCAGGGCCCGCACCGCGTCCAACAGGAACGGAACCAGGAGGTAGTTGACCACGAACCCCGGGTGGTCCTTGGTGACCACCACCGTCTTGCCCAGCGACTCTGCGAACGCCCGGCAGGTGGCCAGCGTTTCGTTGCTGGTCAGGTACCCGCGCACCAGCTCCACCAGCTTCATCACCGGGACCGGGTTGAAGAAGTGCATCCCGCAGAACCGGTCTCCGCGTCGGGTGACCGACGCCTGCTCTGTGATGGATAGGGAGGAGGTGTTGCTGCAGAAGATGGTGTGGGGCGGGCAGAGGCCGTCCAGCTCCTGCCAGATCTGCTTCTTCACGTCCATCCGCTCCACCGCGGCCTCGATCACCAGGTCGCAGTCCCGGAGGTCTTCCATCCGCACGGTACCGCGGATGCGGCTCCACGCGGCGTCGCGGTCCGCGGCAGCCAGCTTACCCCGCTCCACCGCCCGCGCCATGGACTCCTCCACCCTCCGCAGTCCCCGCTGCAGCAGATCCTCGTTCACCTCCCGCACCACCACCCGGTAGCCGCTCCGGGCGCAGGTTTCCACGATCCCGGAGCCCATCAGCCCGCAGCCCACCACGCCCACGGTCTGGATCGTCACCGACACCACCTCCTTGCCAGTGGCCTGTGGCCTCCCGGTTGGACTCCCGTACCGCCTGGCCGCCGGCGTCCCGCCGCACCTCCACCTCCGCCTCCTCCTGGGCCCGCACGTCCAGCACGTACCAGGCGTCGTACCCCTCCTGAGGGATGCGCTCCAGCGCCTGCCGCAGGAGCTGGAACTGGCGTTCCACCACCTCCCGGGCCACGCGCCGGCTGCGGGCTTCGTTGCGCTGCACACACACATCGAGTGGCACGTCAAACGCCAGCACCACCACCGGGGCGCCGCACCGGCGGGCCAGCGCCCGCAGCTCCGTCCGAGCCCGGGGGGTCACCGCGGTGCTGTCGGCCACCGCCACCCGGCCCAGCTCCAGGCGGTGGCGGAGGATCTCGTGGAACAGCTCGAAGGCGCGACCGCTCACGCTCATGTCTGACTCGTCGTCGGAAATCATGGCCCGGCACCGGTCGCTGCTCACCACCTCCGTCTCGCGGAAGTGCCGCCGCGCGAAGGTAGTTTTCCCGCTGCCCGCAGGCCCCACCAGGATCACCAGCGCTCCCGGCGGGATCACGATCCGCACGTCACCCCACCCGCCCGTGGACCAGGGGCCGCGGCTCCGGCGGGACGGGACCGACCCGGTACGCCTCCAGCAGCCCCGAGGCGGCGCGCTGTGCGTCGTCCAGGGTGCGGGCGTGGACCAGCGCCACCACGTCCCCCCTCGCCACCCGCGCGCCCCTCTTGGCCAGCACCGTGAGGCCCACCGCGGGGTCCACGCGGTCCTCCTTCCGCGCCCGCCCGGCCCCCAGGATGACCGCCACGCGTCCCACCGCCTCCGCGTCGATCCCCTGAACGTAGCCTTCCTGCTGGCTGCACACCTCCAGCACAACCGGCGCCGAGGGCAGGCGGTCCAGGTCCTCCACCGCCGCTGGGTCTCCGCCCTGTGCGGAGACCATCTCCTGCAGCTTCCGTAGCCCCGCACCGTCCCGCAACCGGTCCACCAGGAGCTGACGGGCCTCGTCCAACTCCCGCGCTCTCCCTCCCAGGCGCAACATCTCTGCGCCGAGGCTCAGGCACAGCTCCGTCAGGTCTCCCGGCCCCTCGCCTCTCAACGTGGCCACCGCCTCCCGGACCTCCACCGCGTTGCCCACCGCGTGCCCTAGGGGCTGGTCCATGTCGGTGACCAGCGCCACCGTCCGCCGCCCCAGCTGGCTCCCGATGGCCACCATCACCTGCGCCAGGGTACGGGCGCTGTGGAGGTCCTTCATGAACGCCCCGCTGCCCGCCTTGACATCCAGCACGATGGCGTCGGCACCGCCGGCGATCTTCTTGCTCATGATGCTGCTGGCGATCAAGGGGATGCTGTCCACCGTGGCCGTCACGTCCCGCAGCGCGTACAGCTTCTTGTCCGCCGGCACCAGGTCTGCCGTCTGGCCCACGATGGCGCAGCCCAGCCGCCGCACCTGTTCCACGAAGGCCTCCACCTCCACCGCGGTCCGCAGCCCGGGAATGGACTCCAGCTTGTCCAGGGTTCCGCCCGTGTGGCCGAGCCCGCGGCCCGACATCTTGGGCACCGGCACGCCACAGGACGCCACCAGGGGGACCACCACGAGGGACGTCTTGTCGCCCACACCCCCGCTGCTGTGCTTGTCCACCTTCACCCCAGGGATGCCGCGCAGGTCCAGCATCCGGCCGGACCGCGCCATGGCCATGGTGAGGTCCGCGGTCTCGCGGTGGGTCATCCCGCGGAAGTACACGGCCATGAGCCACGCGCTCACCTGATAGTCCGCCACCTCTCCCCGCACGAACCCGTCCACCAGGGAAGTGATCTCCTCCGCGGTGAGCTCCCCGCCGTCCCGCTTCTTGCGGATGAGGTCATACGGCCTCACGCGATCCTCCACCCGGAACGCCACGGCACCACCTTCCCCTCCTCCCGCCACCTCCGGAAGGTGTCCCGCATCCGCTGGAAGCTTCCGCGATCCCACAGCACCACCCCGTGCTCCAGGGCGTCCAGCAGGAGCAGTTGCCGATCCTCGAACATCCGCTCCCACTCCGACCGTGCGTAGGGGAAAACCTCCACATTCCCCTCCGCCTCCCACTCCGCGACCCGATCCACCCAGCGCTTGCCGTCGTCCCCCCGCAGGCCGACCAATACGTCGAAGTCGCTCCCCCGCGTCCAGTCGCCCCGGGCCCGGGAGCCGAACAGGACCACGAACTCCAACTCTTCGGGTCGCTCGCGGGTGATCCGCTCCACATACCGCCGCAAAGCCTCCGACTCAGCGTCCTCCCAAAGTGGTTTGGGCAAAGTGCACCACCTCCTCCGCGTCCCGCAGGGCCTGCCGTGCGTCTGCCTCGAAGAACTGCTCTGCGGGCACGCCTCGATCGAAGGCGTTGGGGTACCGGGTGGGCACGTAATGCCGGTTGAGACGCGCACACCCCTCCCGCACCACGTCCGGAATCGGCACGTGGTCGGCCACCGCCTGCAGGAGGAGGTTCAAGTTGTGCCCGGTCTGGGGTGTGCGCAGGTGCTCGCAGACGGCTTTCAGGGCCCTCTCGGCAGCCTGCTGGCACGTGAAGCAGCACCACGCCCAGTGCCCGGCCTCGTAGAGCGTCCTCGCCGCAGCCAGTTCCGCCTCCGCCTCCCGCATCCAGTCCCATGTGCGCTGCAAGGGCTCCCCCCCTACGAGGGCAGCTCCCGGACGATGCGCCGCACCAAGCGCACGAACCGCGGCTCCAGCTCCCGCGCCACCCGCAGCACCTCCTCATGGGTCACCGGCTGCACCGCCTCCCCGGTGGCCAGGTCGGTGATGGCTGCCAGCCCCAGCACCCGCATGCCCAGGTGGCGCGCCGCGATCACCTCGGGGACCGTGGACATCCCTACCGCGTCCGCTCCGAAGTCGCGCAGCATGCGCAGCTCCGCCGCGGTCTCGTACGAGGGTCCCAACACCGCCACGTACACCCCGCGCCGAAGGAGCACGTGCTCCTCCACCGCGCACCGCTCTGCCAGCTCCACCAGTTCGGGGTCGTAAGGCCTCGACATGTCCGGGAACCGTGGCCCCAGGCTGTCGTCGTTGGGCCCCACAAGGGGGTTGGTCCCCTGGAAGTTGATGTGGTCGGCGATGACCATCAGGTCCCCGGCCCGCCACTCGCGGTTCAGCCCGCCCGCGGCGTTGCTGACGAGCAGCGTCCGGCAGCCCAAGGCGTACAGCACCCGCACAGGGAACACCACCTCCTGCGGGGTGTACCCCTCGTATAGGTGCACCCGCCCCTGCAGGACGGCCACCGGCTTGCCCTCCAGCCACCCCAGCACCAGCCGGCCCGCGTGCCCGGCCACCGTGGGAGCGGGGAAGTGGGGGATCTCCGTGTACGGGATGCTCCCGACCGCCTCGATGTGGTCCGCCAGCGCCCCCAGGCCGGAACCCAGGACGACCGCCAGCTTCGGCTCGAAGGGGACCCTCCGGCGGACCGCCGCCGCCGCCTCCTCCATCTTCCGCCGCAGCTCCGACGTCATCCCGCAAGCTCCCCGAAGAAGTTCTGCCCCGGGCCGTCCCACGTGACGCCCAGGGCCTCTGCCACCGTGGCGCCCACGTCGGAAAAGGTTTCGCGCACCCCGAGATCCACCCCTACGCGCAGCCCGGGCCCGCACGCGAGCAGCGGCACGTACTCCCGCGAGTGGTCGGTACTGGGCGTGGTGGGGTCGTTGCCGTGATCCGCGGTCAACACGAGGAGGTCACCCGGTCGCAGTGCCTCCAGCAGCTGTGGAAGCGCGCCGTCGATGGCCTCCAGGTCCCGAGCGTAGCCCGTGGGGTCGTTGCGGTGCCCGTACTTGGTATCCAGGTCCACCAGGGTGGCGAACACCAGCCCACGCTCCAGCTCCCCCAGTGCCCGAGCGGCCTGCACTACACCGTCCACATCGTCCTGGCTGGGGAGGCTGCGGGTGATGCCGCGGCCGCTGAACAGGTCGGCCACCTTGCCCACCGCCCAGACCTCGTATCCGGCTTCCACCAGCCGGTCCAGGACCGTGGGGCGCGGGGGTGGCAGGGAGAAGTCCTTGCGGTGGCCTGTGCGGACGAACCTCCCCGGCTGCCCCACGAACGGTCGCGCGATCACCCGGCTCACCGCGTGTTGGCCCTGCAGGATCTGCCGCGCCACGCGACACATCTCGTACAGCCGCTCCACCGGGATCACGTGCTCGTGGGCTGCGATCTGGAACACGCTGTCCGCAGACGTGTACACGATGGGGTGGCCCGTGCGCAGGTGCTCGGGCCCCAGCTCCTCGATGATCTGCGTTCCGGAGGCGGGGCGGTTACCCAGGGTCCGCGTGCCGATGGCGCGTTCGAACGCCTCGATCACCTCCCGGGGGAAGCCCTGGGGGTAGGTGGGGAACGGCCGGTCCAGATGCACGCCCATGAGCTCCCAGTGGCCCGTGGTGCTGTCCTTGCCCGGCGAGCGCTCTCCCATGCGCCCGAAGCACGCCGCGGGGCGGTCCGCGGGCGGCACACCCTCTACCGGCACGATGTTGCCCAGCCCCAGGCGCTGCAGGTTGGGCAGCTTCAGGCCTCCCACCGCCCGCGCGGTGTTCTGCAGGGTCGCAGAGCCCACGTCGCCGTAACGGTCCGCGTCCGGCAACTCCCCCACCCCGAGCCCGTCCAGCACCACTACCGCGCAGCGGCGCAGCAGCACCTTACCTCCCACGGAGACGTTCCTCCGCCCAGGCGTCGCGGGGGTGGGCCCGGTCGAACACCTCGCGGAGGTGGGGACGGCTGAGGTGGGTGTACACCTGGGTCGTGGAGATGCTGGCGTGGCCCAGCAGCTCCTGCACGCTGCGCAGGTCGGCGCCCCCTTCCAGCAGGTGGGTGGCGAAGGAGTGCCGGAGCACGTGCGGCGTCACGCGCCGCCCGATGCCCGCGGCCCGCGCGTACTTCCGCAGCAGGGCCCACACCCACTGGCGAGACAGCCTCCCCCCGGTCCGGCCCACGAACAGCGCTGGCGACGACCGGGACAACCTCGGCCGCCCCAGCTTCAGGTACGCCTCCAGGGCCCTGACCGCATACGACCCGATCGGTACCACGCGCTCGCGGTCGCCCTTGCCCACCACTCGCACCAGCTCCGCCTCCAGGTCCACGTCGCCCACGTCCAGCCCCACCAGCTCGGAGACCCGCAGCCCGCTGCCGTACAACAGCTCCAGGGCCGCCCGGTCCCGCAGTCCTTCCGGTGTGGTGGGGTCTGGCTGCGCCAGCAGCCGGCTCACCTCCTCCACGGAAAGCACCTTCGGCAGCCGCTCGCCGCGCTTGGGCGACGCCACGTCCTCCGTGGGGTCCCAGCGCACCTGCCGCTCCCGCAGCAGGAACCGGTAGAAGGATCGCAGGGCCGCCAGCCTGCGGGCCACGGTGGCGGGGCTGCGGCCGGAGCGCCGCAGCCAGAACAGGTACAGGGTGACGGTGGGCCGCCGCACCGCCTGCGGCTCTTGCACCCCTCGCCTCGCCGCGAACGCCGCGAAGTCCACCAGGTCCGTGCGGTAGCTGGCCCGGGTCCGGTCACTCAAGCCCGCCTCGGCCCCCAGGTAGTCCAGAAACGCGTCCACCGCCCTGGCGAACCGCGGAGGCACCTCAACGCCCGCCCGCATCTCGCTCCCACGCCAGCAGAAGCCCGATGATGCTCTTGGCGTCGCGGATCTCCCCGGACTGCACCATCCGCCGTGCCTCCGCGAGGGGAACGGCCACCACCTCCATCTCCTCTTCCTCCCTGGGCAGCGACCGCGGGCGGAGGTCCGTGCACAGGTACAGGTGCAGCAGCTCCGTGAGGAACCCGGGAGACGGTGCGAAGGTCACCAGGTGCTCCACCCGGCCCGCCTCGTACCCCACCTCCTCCGCGAGCTCCCGCTGCACGCACGCTTCGGGCGCTTCCCCGGGCTCCAGGCTGCCCGCGGGGATCTCCACCGTCCACCCGCCCAAGGCGGTCCGGTACTGCCGAACCATCAGCACCCGGCCGTCCGCGGTGAGGGGGACCATGCCCACCGCGCCGCGGTGCTCTACCACCTCCCGGGTGGTCACCTTCCCGCTGCGCAGGCGCACCTCATCCACCCGCACCCGCACCACCCGCCCTTCAAACACCACCCGGCTGCGCAGGACCTGTTCGGGGGCGTCCGTCACCCGCCGCCTCCCGGGGACGTGGCGCTTTCCTCGTACACCGGGACGCCTTCCCGCCCGGCGCGCTCCCGGTACGCCGCGAGGAGGCGGAGGGTCACCGGTCCGGGCTTGCCGGAGCCGATCACGCGGCCATCCACCCACACCACCGGGCCGATCTCCGCTCCGGTGCCCGTGAGGAACACCTCGTCCGCGGTGTACACGTCGTGCAGGGTGAAGGTGCGCTCAAAGGCCGGGATTCCCAGCTCCCGGGCGATCTCCAGCACCGCGTCCCGGGTCACCCCCCGCAGGATCCCTAGGTGGGCTGCCGGCGTCCACACCTCCCCACCCCGCACCACGAACACGTTGTCCGCGGTGCACTCGCACACGTAGCCGTCGTGGTTCAGCATGAGGGCTTCGTCCGCGCCGGCCAGGTTCGCCTCCAGCCGGGCCAGGATCTGGTTGAGGTAGTTCAACGACTTGATCCGGGGGTTGAGGGAGTCCGGCGGGATCTTGCGGTGCGTGGCCGTGACCATCCGCAGCCCCTCGCGGTACGCGCGCTCCGGGTACAGCTGGATCTGGTCCACGATCACCACCACCGTGGGCCGGCTGCACTTGCGCGGGTCGATGCCCAAATCGCCCCGACCCCGGGTCACGATGGGCCGCACGTACGCGTCCTGCAGTCCGTTGCGGCGGACGGCGTCCACGATGACCCGCTTCATCTCCTCCGGCGGCATGGGGACATCCAGGAGGATGGACTTCGCGGACTCGTACAGCCGCCGCACGTGCTCGTCCAGCTTGAACACCCGCCCGCGGTACACACGGATCCCCTCGAACACCCCGTCCCCGTACAGGAAGCCGTGGTCGTACACGGACACGGAGGCCTCCTCCTTCGGCACGAAGCGGCCGTCCACGTACACCCACCCGCTCACCCGCGCCTCCCTCCCTCCGTGCCCACCGCCACCTCCGTGCGGCTGCCCGCGTAACGCAGCGCGGCCTCCACGAAGGCCCGGTAGAGGGGGTGCGGGGAGGTGGGCCGGGACCGGTACTCCGCGTGGAACTGGGTGCCCAGGAACCACGGGTGGTCCGGGAGTTCCACGATCTCCACCAACCTCTTGTCGGGGTACACCCCGCTCACCCGCAGGCCGCGCTCCACCAGGCGGGGCAGCAACGTGTTGTTCACCTCGTAGCGGTGGCGGTGCCGTTCGTACACCAGGGTGGTTCCGTATGCCCGGTGGGCCAGGGACCCGGGCTCGATGCGACAGGGGTACCGGCCCAGCCGCATGGTCCCGCCCTTGTCCACCACCCCCTTCTGCTCCGGCAGCAGGTCGATCACGGGGTAGGGCGTGTTGGGGTCCACCTCCGTGGTGTTGGCGCCCTCCATGCCGCACACGTGGCGCGCGAACTCCACCACCGCCCACTGCATCCCGTAGCAGACGCCGAAGAACGGCACCTTGTGCTCCCGCGCGTACCGGATGGCCCGCACCTTGCCCTCCACCCCGCGGCTGCCGAACCCGGGGCACACCAGGATCCCGTGAAACGGCTCCAGGCGCTCCCGCAGCTCTGCCTCGCCGAGGGGCTCCAGCTCCTCCGAGTCCACCTTGGCGATCTCCACCGCGGCGTCCGCGCCGATGCCCCCGTGGCGGAGGGCTTCCACGATGCTCACATACGAGTCCTCCACCCCCATGTACTTGCCCACCAGGGCCACCCGAACCCGGTGGGTCGGGTGCTTCAGCCGGCGGACGATCCACCGCCACTGCTCCAGGTCGGGCTCTCGGTCCTCCAGCCCCAGCCGCCGGCAAGCGATCCGCGCCAGCCCCTCCCGCTCCAACACCAGCGGCACCTCGTAGATGGTGTCCGCGTCCAGGGCCTCGATGACCGCCTCCGGGTCCACGTCGCAGAACAGGGCGATCTTTTCCCGCACCGCGGGTGTGAGGGGCCGGGCGGTGCGGCACACGATCACGTCCGGTTGGATCCCGATGCTGCGCAGCTCCTTCACCGAGTGCTGCGTGGGCTTGGTCTTCAGCTCCCCGGTGGCGGGCAGGAAGGGGACCAAGGACACGTGCACGTACAGGCAGTTCTCGGGCCCGGTCTGGTGCCGGAACTGCCGGATGGCCTCCAGGAACGGCAGGCTCTCGATGTCCCCCACGGTCCCGCCTACCTCCACGATGAGGACGTCCGCGCCCGCCGCCTCGGCCACCCGGCGGATCTCGTCTTTGATCTCGTTGGTCACGTGGGGGATGATCTGCACCGTGCCGCCCAGGTACTCCCCGCGCCGCTCGCGGGCGATCACGGTGCCGTAGATGCGGCCGGTGGTGGTGTTGTTGTCACGGCCCAGGTCGGTGTCCAGGAACCGCTCGTAGTGGCCCAGGTCCATGTCGGTCTCCGCGCCGTCCTCGGTCACGAAGACCTCCCCGTGCTGGTGGGGGTTCATGGTGCCCGCGTCCACGTTCACGTACGGGTCGAACTTCAGCATGCTGACCCGGTAGCCGCGGGCCACCAGCAACCGGCCGAGGGAAGCCGCGGTGATGCCCTTCCCGAGCCCCGAGGCCACCCCGCCGGTCACGAACACGTACTTCGTCCGTCGGACCTGCACGCACACCTCCCGGGAACGTAGCCAGCCGAAAGCCGAGAGGGGGAGCCTCGCTCCCCCTCTCCCTAGGTCGGTTCCGCCCGCTGGAGTTGGCCGCGCCTGCGCATGCCACCGGCATTCTACGCAGCCGGTCTGCGGCCGCGCAAGCACCCGCGCCCGGAGGTCGTGCGGGTCAGCGGATCTCCAGGCTGAGATCGAGGGCCGGTGCGGAGTGGGTCAGCGCACCCACGGAGATCACGTCTACCCCCGTCTCCGCCACGGCCCGCACGGACTCCAGCGTGATCCCTCCGGAGGCCTCCGTCAGCACGCGGCCGCGGCACCGGGCCACGGCCTCCCGAAGGCTTGGAAGGTCCATGTTGTCCATGAGGAGGGCGTCTGCCCCGGCCTCCACCACTTCCTCCACCTGCTCGGGGTCGGTCACCTCCACCTGGATGCGGACCCCGTGGGGCACCCGCGCCCGGATCCGGGCCACCGCTTCCCTCAGGGACACGCCCTCACGGCGCAGCAGCGCCAGGTGGTTATCCTTCACCAGCACCCCGTCGCTCAACCCGAAGCGGTGGTTAGCCCCTCCCCCGACCCGGACCGCGTACTTCTCCAACGCCCGCAGCCCCGGGGTCGTCTTGCGGGTGTCCACGATCCGGCAGGGCAGCCCCGACACCGCCTGCACGTACCGGCGGGTCAGGGTGGCGATCCCGCTCAGCCGGCACAGGAAGTTGAGAGCCACCCGTTCTCCCGCCAGCAACGAACGGCCGTCGCCTTCCAACCGCGCCACCACGTGGCCTCGCTCCACCTCGGTGCCGTCGGTGACCTCGGGGTGCACGCGGACCCCTGGGTCCAGCTGCCGGAACACCTCCTCCAGCAGGGGCAACCCCGCGACCACCCCCGCCCGTTTCGCCACCACCTCTCCGTGCGCCCGCAGGGGCCCCGGAAACAGGGAGTCCGTGGTGATATCCCCCCAGGGGAGGTCCTCCCGCAGCGCCTCCCGCACCACGCGCTCCACGTCCAACAGGGGCCCTCTTCCCGACACTTCAGCTCACCGACAGCATCCGCTCGATGGCCCGCCGGGCTCGCGCGGCCACCTCCGGGTCCACGCGGACCTCGTGCACCCCGTCCCGCAGCGACCGGTACAGCTTCTCCACGGTGATCCTCTTCATGTACTGGCAGACCGCGTCCTCCCGCACGGGGACGAACTGCTTGCCGGGCGCCTCCTTGCGCATCCGGTGCAGGATCCCCGTCTCCGTGGCCACCAGGAAGGTCTGGGCGTCCGAGTTCCGGACCCGGCGTACCATCCCCTCCGTCGACAGGATGTGGGTGCGCTCTGCCGGCAGATCCCCCGTGGCCAGGAAGTACATGCAGGAGGTCACGCAGCCGCACTCGGGGTGCACGAGGAGCTCCGCCTCGGGGTAGGCCTGCACCAGGCGGCTCACATCCTCCGGGGTGAATCCCGCGTGGACGTGGCACTCCCCCATCCACAGGTGCAGCCGCCGTCCCGTCACCCGAGCCACGTAGCTTCCCAGGAAGGAGTCCGGGACGAACAGGATCTCCCGGTCTTCGGGGATGGACTCCACCACCCGGACGGCGTTGGTGGACGTACAGCACACGTCGCTCTCCGCCTTCACCTCCGCGGTGGTGTTCACGTACGCCACCACCACGCCCTGCGGGTGCTCCCGCTTCCACGCCCGCAGCTGCTCCGCGTCCACGGTAGCGGCCAACGAGCAGCCCGCCTCCAGGTCGGGTAGCAGTACCGTCTTGTCCGGGCACAGGATGGCCGCCGTCTCCGCCATGAAGTGGACCCCGCACATCACGATCACGTCCGCGTCGGTGCGCGCCGCCGCCTGCGCCAGTCCCAGGGAGTCCCCCACGAAGTCCGCCAGGTCCTGAACTTCCGGGACCTGGTAGTTGTGCGCGAGGATGACCGCCCGCCGCTCCTCGCGCAAGCGGCGGATCTCGCAGACCAGCCACTCCTGCACCGGCTGCGGTGTGTCCGTCCGTACCGCCATGGCGCCCTGTCCCTCCCAAGGCATCCACAGGCTGTGCGTGCTGGCGCGCCCGGAGGGATTCGAACCCCCGACCCGCTGCTTAGAAGGCAGCCGCTCTGTCCCCTGAGCTACGGGCGCACCACCCTGATTGTAAGACAGCCCGTGCACCCGCCCGCGTCGTGCTCGCGGGCCCGGGGGTCCGCCGGTCTGATTCAGGGAAGCGGCTGGCCTCAGCTCCGGGGATCCGGTGTCGCTCCCGCGGCCGCCCCGCAGGCTCTTCTTTCGCCCGCCTCAGCCGCCACGTGGCCGGCGGCTGGCCTCGGCCACCAGGTGCCCCAGCTCGGGCAGCACCAGCTTCTCCATGGCCAGGCGGACCGCCGCAGGCGAACCTGGCATGGCCAGCACGACCTTGCCGCCGGTCACCCCGCCCACCGCGCGGCTGAGCATGGCTGCGGGCCCCACCTCCTGGTACGACAGCATGCGGAACAACTCCCCGAACCCGTCCAGCCGCTTTTCCAGCAGCTCCGACACCACCTCGTACGTGCGGTCCCGGGGCGCGATCCCTGTCCCGCCCGTGGTGAGGACCGCCTGCACCTGGGGATCCGCCAGAGCCTCCTGCAACCACGCCCGCACCTGTTCGGGTTCGTCGGGCACCACGCCCCGCCTCAACACCGCGTGGCCCGCGGACTCCAAAAGCTGCACGATCAGCCGGCCGCCCTCGTCGGTCTCCAGAGTGCGCGTGTCGCTCACCGTGAGGACCGCACACCGGACCGGCCGTCGACCTCGCTCCCGGTGCTCCCGCACACTGGCGCTCTCCACGGCCGCACCACCCTCGAACCCCGCACGATCCCGGCGGCCCTGACCGCCCGGCGAAGTGGCCGGTCAGTCGCCGTCGGCGGGAAGCTCCGCGGCAGCGGGCTTCGCTCCCCGCACCTGGCTTTCCTCCCCGCGCCCAAATCTCAGCTCCGGCGCCCGCCACCACACGGCCGCGGCGGAGGCCACGACCAGCGCTCCGTTCACCGCCATGCTCGCACGCACCCCCGCTGCGTCCGCCAGCCACCCCGCGAACAGGCTTCCCGCCGGGCCGCTCCCGATGAGCGCCAGGGTGTACAGGCTCATCACGCGCCCCCGGTACCGGTCGTCCACCACGGACTGGATGGCGGCGTTGGTGCTGGACATGTACGCGATGAGGAGGAAGCCGGTCACCGCCATGGCCGCACAGCTGGACCACAGGTGGCCCGTCCGCGAGAAAGCCACGAGCCCGACGCCGCTGCCCGCGGCCAGGGCCACCACCCGTCCGGGCCGCAGGTCGCGGGCGCTCGCGACCCACAGGGCTCCCAGGGTGGCGCCCACCCCGACCGCGGTGAACAGCAGCCCGTTCTCCGCGGGCCCGCCGCCCAGCACTCGGACCGCGAACGCGGGCATCACCACCATCCAACCGAAGCCGAAGGTGCCCACCGCGGCCAGCAGCGACAACAGCATCGCGAGGAGCGGACGGGCCCGGACGTAGCACACCCCATCGGCCGCCTGCCGCAAGATCCCCTCCTCCCGGTGCCCGCCCGCCTGTCCTGGGACCCGCACGCCCCACATGGGCACGATCACCGCCAGGTAGGAGACCGCGTTGGCCAGAAAGCACCACGCCGGCCCCGCGGCCCGGTACACCAGGCCCGCCAGGGCGGGGCCCAGCACCCGCGAGGCGTTGAAAGCGGCGGAGTTCAGCGCCACCGCGTTGGCCAGGTCCTCCCGGTCCACCAGGGCAGGAACCAGGGCTTGTCGGGTGGGGTTGTCCACCGCCATCACCAGCCCGTTCCAGAAGGCGAAGGCCACCACGTGCTCGAACCGCACGAGCCCCGCGAAGGTCAGTGCCGCCAGGGCCGCCGCCGCCACCATGAACGCGCTCTGGGCCACCAGCAGCAGCCGCCTTCGGTCGTACCGGTCCGCCACCGCCCCACCCGGGAGCGCGAACAGCAGCGAGGGCAGGCTGAAGGCGAACAGCACGACTCCCGTCTTCAGGGCTGAGCCCGTGAGCTCGTACACCAGGTAGCTCTGGGCGGTGCTCTGCATCCACGTGCCCACCAGGGACACCAGCATCCCGGTCCAGTACGTCCGGAACGCGGGGTGGCGTAGGGCGCGGAAGGTGGTCACCTCACCGTCCTCCGGGCGCCCTTGCGGCCTTCGTCAAGCTCTCCAACGCCCGGGCTGCCTCTTCCAGCGCCTCCGGCCGCAGCTGGTAGTACCGCAGGTTCCGCCGTTCCACCACCCGCACCAGACGGGCGGCCCTGAGGGTGGCCAGGTGGTGCAGGGCCGTGACGTGGCTGGTGCCCAAGGCCTCCGCCACCTGCTGGACATACATCTCCCGCCTCTCCAGCATGCGCAGGATCCGTAGACGGGTCTCGTCCGCCAGTGCCCGCGCCACCCGCAGGACGCGGTCCTCGGAGTCCTCCGCGTGGGAAGGATCGACCACGGGAACCACGTACGTGCGCGTGCCCACGTGGTCCGCCACGAGCAGGTAGGGCCGCACATACCAGGACGGGGCCACCACCACCTCCGGGGCCGCTGCGGGGTCGGCCACCCACCCGCCGGTGGCCTCCTCCACGAACGCCTCCGCGGGCACCTGCCCAAGGCGCCGCCGTTTGTCCTCCGCGTCGCGGAGGATGAGGGGCCACACGCGCCGCTCCTCTGGCGCGTACACCGCCTCGTAGAAACACCGCAGCAGCCGCACCAGGCGGGCCCGGGTGACCTCCGGGTCCGTCCGGGCCAGGCGCAGCGCCGTCGGCCGGCCCAGCTCCTCCGGGAAACGTTCCGCGAACCTACGCAGGGCCTGCTGCCGGTCCCTGCCCCGGCTGGTGAGCGCCGCCAGCAGGCAGTCCCGGGCAGGACGGGCGGCCCGCGAGCTCCCGAGGAGCACCAGCAACAGCTCGTGGGCGGGCAACGCTTCCACCTGCCGCAGAAAGTCCGGGACCGTCACCGGCCCCGCCCGCCGCTCCAGCAGTGCCACCAGGGACACGAACAGGGCCCGGCCACCCGCGAAGCCGGCTAGGTCCCGCAACAAGGACGCCCCCAGGGCCCGGCGGGCCGTGCGCACCCACGGGTCGGGGCAGTCGAACTGCAGCCCCCGCCCGTGCCGGTGCACCACGAAGAGGGCGGCCAGGAAGTCATACACGGGCGAGGCTTCCACCCGCACGTGGACGCCCGTGGCCGCAGGCGACAGCACGATGGCGGAGAAGGGTCTTTGGACCAAGTGCCCTCCCGAGCCGCGGCCGGGGGCCGCAGAGACCTGTCTACAGCTAGGTAAATCCTAGGCTACAGAGCCCGGGCCGGCAACCCTGAGGCCTCAGCCCCGGCGGGGGAAGACGCGGACCTTCTCCGGGCGGATTCGGAGGCTCACCGCCTGGCCGGGCCGCAGGGGCACTGCCGGGTCCAGGCCCCGCACCTGCACCCTCGGCCCGTCCGCCACAGCCACCTCCGCCTGCAGCGTCCACCCGAGGTAGTCCGTGGACAGCACCGTGCCCCGCAGGCCGCCGGCCTCCTCCGCGGACGGCACCAGGTGCTCAGGCCGCACGGAGACCCACACCGGCTGTCCTGGGGCGGCTTCGCCCTCCGCGGGCACCGCAAGCCGCACCGGCCCCACCTGGATCTCCACCTCCCCGCTGCCGCTCCGCACCACCACTCCGGGCAGCAGGTTCGCCCCTCCCAGAAAGTCCGCCACGAACACCTCGCGCGGGTTCTCGTACAGGTCCCGCGGGCTCCCCGCCTGCACCAGCCGGCCCGACTCCAGTACCGCGAGGCGGTCAGAGAGCACCAGCGCCTCCTCCTGGTCGTGGGTCACGTACAGGGTGGTGATCCCCAGCTCCCGCTGCAGCCTGGACAGCTCTGCCCGCATCTGTACCCGGAGCTTGGCGTCGAGGTTGCTGAACGGCTCGTCCAAAAGCAGCAGCGCAGGCCGGACCACCAGGGCCCGGGCGAGGGCGACCCGCTGTTGCTGGCCGCCCGACAGCTGCGAGGGGAACCGTCCCTCCAGACCCGCCAGCCCCACCTTCTCCAGCACCTCCCCCACCCGCCGGCGGATCTCGTGCCTCGGCACGCGGCGCTCCACCAGTCCGAAAGCCACGTTGTCAAACACCGTCATGTGGGGCCACAGGGCGTAGTTCTGAAACACCATGCCCAGGTTGCGGTCCCACGGTGGGAGCCGGGTGACGTCGCGGCCGTCAAACAGTACCCTCCCCTCGTCGGGCTCCACCAGCCCCGCCACCATCCGCAGCGTGGTGGTCTTCCCGCACCCGCTCGGGCCCAGCAGCGTGAAGAACTCGCCGCGGCCCACCGACAGCGACAGCCCGTATACCGCCGCGGTTTCCCCAAATCGCTTGGTGAGCCGGTCCAGCTCCACCTCCACCGCCTGGACCCGTCCCGCCGTCAGCACCGTCTGCCTCCTCCTCACACCCCGCGCCCTCTAGGGCGTGGTCTTCGGACACCGACGTTGTCGAAAGCGGCCACGCGCTTTACAGCGCCAGGCCGGATCGCCTGCCGCCGAGCCGGTTTGCCAGGTACGTGCCCAAGGCCACCAGCATCACCGCCACCGTCCCCAGGGCTGCGGCGGCGCCCCTTCCCCGCGGGCTCTGCGCGTACAGGTAGATCCCGTAGCTCAGCGGGCTCTGCTCCACCCGGCTGATGAGCAGCACCGTGGCGCTGAACTCCACCGCGGCGGTCACGAACACCAGCACCCCTGCGGCCACCGCACCGCCCGCCACCAAGGGCAACACGACCCGCCGGAAGGTCCGCCAACGGCGCGCGCCGCACACCGCCGCCGCCTCCTCCAGGGTCGGGTGCACCTGCGACATGGCCGCGGACGCGGCCCGCACCGCGTAGGGCAGCCGGCGGGCCACGTACAGCATTGGGAAGATCAGCCAGAGGGACGTGAGGGAAACCCCCAGCCACGGCACCGTCCACCGGTCGAACACCCGCAGAAACCCGATGCCGAGCACCACCCCCGGGACCGCCATGGGCGCGGTGGCCGCGAAGTCCAGCAGCCCCGGGGCCGGCACCCGCCCCCGGAACTGCAGGTACGCGATCCCCACCGCCACCACCACCGCCACCAGGGCCGCGGTGGCACTGTACAGCAACGTGTTCAGCACGAACTGCGGCGCCCGGAACAGGATCTCCGCGTAGTGGTCCAGGGTGTAGCCCGTGGGCAGGTACGTGAGACTCCACACGCGGCTCACCGACATCAGCACCACGCCCGCGTGCGGAAGCAGGCCCAGCAGCCCCACCAATACCGACAGCCCCAGCAGCGCCCACGCCGCCCAGCCCCGCAACGGTCGGCCCGCGCCGTGCGCTCCGGTCTGCAGGGTGGTCACCTCCCGCCGCCCTCCCAGGCGCGTGGCCACGACCACCGCGCCGAGCGCCAGGGCCAGCATCACCAGGGAGATGGCGTAGCCGTCGGGGTCCTCCCGCGCGATGGTGGTGACGCGGAAGTACGCCTGCGGGCCCAGCATGTTCTTCACGTTCAAGATGAGCGGCGTCCCGAGGTCGTCGGTGGCCCGCACGAACACCAGGATCGCCCCCGCGGCGTACGCGGGCGCCACCAGAGGGAGGGTCACCCGCCACAGCAGACGCGGACCCCGGGCCCCCGCCACCTTCGCCGCCTCCTCCAGGCTGGGGTCCACGTTGGCCAGCGCGTTGGCCACGGTGAGCAGGATGAAAGGGAAGTAGTGCAGCGCGTGGGCCAGAATCACCCCCCGCAGCCCTTCCGCCGCCACGAAGGACACGCCCAGCAAGTCCTCCAACAGGAGCGTGAGGGCGCCCGCGCGGCCGAGGGCCTGGTTCAGGCCGATGGCGCCCACGAAGGGAGGGATGACCAGGGGTACTGTCAGCCACGTCACCAACACCGCCTGGCCCCGAAACCGGTAGCGGCCCACCAGGAATGCAGGCGGCAAGGCCAGCAGGCTGGCCAGGGCCGTCGCGCCCAACCCCGCGTACAGGCTGTTGCGCAAGGACTCCAGGTAAAGGGGCGTGTAGAAGAAGCGGGCCACGTGGGCCACGGTGAACCCGTGGGCGTCCACGAAGGCGCCCCTCAGCACGGACGCGAGGGGCAACACCACCAGAACGCCCACCACGAGCAGCAGCGCACCGTACAGCAGCAGGTGCGCGGGGTCGTAGCGCCACCGCGGCCGCCAGGCGGCCGCCGGACGGGGGACCGTGACCGCCTGGGGGTCCAAGTCCTGTGTCGTCTGAACCAATCCCCGGTGACCCTACCGCCCCCGGGCCAGCTGTGCGGCCTGGGTGGCCAGCTGCAGCGCCCGGCCGTACGCCTCGCGGGCCAGGGCCTCCCACTCACGCTCCTTGGCCGCCCGGTACGTGGGGTCGCGATCCACCTGCTGGGCGATCTCCATGGCGGTGGCCTCGCTCACCGGCACCAGCCGCGCGGACGCCCGCGCCTGGCGCAGCACCCGCTCTGCCGCGCTCACGTCGCGGCCCTGACGGCGCCCCTCCTCCACCGCCCGTTCTGCCGCGTAGACGGCCTCCCACGCGCGCCGCAGCTCGGCGTGCCGGAAGGTGATCACCTGGTCAAACATCCGGGTCACCAGCTGGTAGCGGGCTGCGGACAGGTTCGCGTCGAACCGCACCCCCGGGCTCATCTGGAAGGGGTTGGGGAAGCCCTTGGGTGCCTGCGCGTACAAACTGGCCCGCACAGGTAGCCGCCCGATCTCAGGTCGGAACAGGAGCTTCTGCCCTTCGTCGGTCAGCAGGAAGTTGACGAACCGTCGCGCGCCCTCGGGGTTCGGGGCGCCGCGCACGATCCCCACGTTGGCCGGCACCACGGACGTCACCTTCGGGTAGACGAACCGCACGGGCTGGCCGGAGGCGATGGCCGACAGCCCGAAGAAGTCGATGACGATCCCGATGCCGTATTGCCCCGCGATCACCGCCTCCGGGACGCCGAAGGAGCGCTCCGTGAGCGCCCCCATGTTGCCTGCCATCTGCACCAGCATGGGCCAGCCGCGGTCCCACCCGTACCCCTGCAGGATGGTCTCCACCGTGAGGTGGGTGGTGCCGCTGCGGGCCGGGGTGGACATGATGATGTGCCCGAAGTACACGGGCTGCAGCAGGTCCTCCCACTCCCGGGGCTCCGGCAGCCTGCGCCGCTCCATGTACACCGTGTTCCACATGATCCCGTACCCGCTGACGGCGAACCCGAGGAAGTAGCCGTCCGGGTCGTTGATGGGGAATCCGGCCACCCGGTCGGGGATCCCCCGGCGCAGCTCCGCGGGCGGCGTGTACCGCTCCAGGAGGTTGTTCTCCTTGAGGTACACGAAGGCATCCACCGCGCTGGCCCAGAACACGTCCACGTCCGGCCGGCCCGCGCGTTCCCGGATCTGGGTGATCCCGGCGGTGGTGGGTTTGGACACGACCACCATGGACCAACCGGGGTTGGCACGCTCGAACGCCGCCTTGTACGCCTCGAACAGCTCCCGGGGGAACGAGGTCAGGACGACCACCTGGTTGGCCTGTGCCAGCGTCCCCGCGGGTATCGACACGAGGACGAGCGTCAACGCCGCCACCACCCACGCGCTCGCCTTCTTCATCGCCCTCCCCTCCTCCGTCGGACTTCTCCAGCACCGTCACCGGACCCGCTCCAGGTACTGCCCCGTGCGGGTGTCCACGCGGATGCGGTCGCCCCGCTCCACAAACAGGGGCACCTGGACCACCGCCCCAGTCTCCAGGGTGGCGGGCTTGCTGCCGCCGGTGGCGGTGTCGCCCTTCACCCCGGGCGGGGTGTCCACCACTTCCAGCTCCACGCTGTTGGGCAGCTCCACCTCCAGAGGGGTCCCCTCGTGGAACACCACCTCCACCGTCATCCCCTCCTTCAGGAACCGCCGGGCCTCCCCCACCACCGCGGCCGGCAGCGCTAGCTGCTCGTACGTGGCGGTGTCCATAAAGTGGTAGTGTTCCCCGTCGCTGTACAGGTACTGCATTTCCTTGTTTTCCAGGAAGGCTTGGGGGACCCGCTCGCCTGCGTTGAACTTGCGCTCCACGATGGCCCCCGTCCGCATGTTGCGGATCTTCGCCCGCACGTACGCGGAGCCGCGGCCCAGCTTCACGTGCTGGGCTTCCACCACCGTGTACAGCTCCCCCTCCAGCTGGATGTGTACGCCCGGCCGGAAGTCGTTCGTCGAGATCAAATGCGCTCCTCCTCCGATGGTGTTGTGGAGGCACCCCAGGCAGACCGCCTCCACGCCCATTCTACAGGGTGTGCCGCCGATTCCTGGCGGCCGGAGCTCAGGCGGGCTCGTACACCACCGAGGTGTTCCCGCCCAGACGCTTGGCCGTGGCCAGGGCCTCTTCGGCGCGGGCTTGCAGGGTCCTCGCGTCCTGGGCGTGGATCGGACAGCAGGCGGCCCCCACGCTGACGGTCGCTCCGTGAGGGGCACTCGCCTGGACGGCCTCCCGGACGCGCTCCGCGATCAGGAAGGCGTACTCGGGGTTGGCCTCCGGCATGAGGACGTAGAACTGGTCGGGCTCCACGTAGAATTTCGTGTCCACCGCCCGGGTCACCCTCTGCAAGGCGGCGGCCGCCTCCCGGACTGCCTCCTCGGCCACCCCCTGTCCCCACCGGCCCAGCAGCTCCTCGTAGTTGTCCAGACGGGCGGCCAGCAGGCACAGCGGGTGTCCGTATCGCAGCGAGCGCTGCACCTCCACGGGCACCGAGATTTCCAGGTAGCGGCGGTTAAAGAGTCCGGTGGCGGCGTCGCGGATCCGCTCGGCCTCCAGCCGGGCGTCCCCGGCGGCCTTCGCCAGCGCCTCGAACCACTTCGCCAGCTCCACCGCGGCCCGGTCGAAGGCGGCGTGCAGCGCCACCTTCTGCGCCTCGGTGAGGTCCGGGATGCCCTCCATGGCCGCCGCCCGGAACAGCAGCAGCTGCCGGAGCTCCTCGGCCAGGGACTGGATGGCGGACAGGCCCCACTGCGGGTCGCGGCGCAGCCGGTCTACCAGCCCGTCCGGGTTGCCCTGCAGGACGGCTTCCGTACCCTCTAACAGGGCGCGGCCCCGGGCCTGAAGGGCCACACGGGCGCGGCTGGCCGTTCCCTCGACCGCCGTTATCCAGTTGCGGACGATGCGGTCGCCAACCCCAGTATGGAGGACCGCTGTCGCGTTCCCGTCCACCCCGCTGGGACCTCCTTACCGCACCGCCGGGACCTCACCCCGGGGCAACATCAGCCGGCTCAGCTCGGCGAGGAGCGACTCGGCCGCGTCCCAGTCACCCCTCAGCCGCAGGAGGCCGTACAGGGCCAGCAGACTTCCCAGGTGCCCGGGTACAGCCGCCAGGGCTGCGCGGAACTCCGCTTCCGCCAGCTGGTGGTAGTTGCGCCCGTACGTGACCAAGCCCACCTCATACTGGCGCCAGACGGTGAAGTACGCGAAGCCGAGCCGGTACCTGGCCTCCGGGTCCCTCGGGTTCTGCTGTACCGCCTGCCGCAGGGGTGCTACTGCCGCCTGGAAAGCGGCCTCCGAGGGGTACACCGCGGAGGGATCCCTTCCCGCCGCAGGTACCCACGGCCACGCGACGAGCACGAGCGCGGTCAGAACTGCCAGCGTGCTCCGCATGCCCACCTCCTGTGGGTGCCGCGGAAAGTTTCGCCGCGCAGGTACCCCGCCTCCTCCCTCCGGTCGACGGCCACACCACGGTCAAAAGGACGAAAACGCGTTGCCCCTTCGTACCACCTCCTCTCCTCTGCCCTCTGGCCCTCTAAGCGTTTGAGCCGCCGAGCCTGGCTTTGCCGCCCGAACATGGCGCACGGCCCCTGCCGCCTCCTCGTCCGGGCTCGTAGGCTCCGCCTGGCCCGCAGTCCTGTTCAGGCCACCCGACCCGCCGCCCGGACCGGGGCCTGCTCCTCTTTGGGACCCGCGTGGACGGCGACCGGCGTGTCTGACCCGGGCCGCTAGCTAGGCCGGCGCCGTCCCTGAACGCGAGCCCCGCCTGGCTATCTGGCCCGACCTCCTTTTGCCGCTTGCCCCTCCGTACCCACCTGGCGGCCGCCCCTCTCACCCTTTTAACCGGCAGGACCGGGGACGCTCTCTCCGCAAGGTGGGGTGCCCGCCTTCACCTTCAGGGCCACCGCCAGCTTCCCTCACCCCGCCGCCGCCCTGCCCGGAAGCTGCCCCCCTACCCCGCCTACTCGGCTGCGCACCCCCTAGTCGGCCTAGTCGGCCGTGCCCTGCAGCGCGCCTTCCCTGGGCCCGCATCCGTCTGCGCTCGCCGTCTGGGAACGCTCCCGCGCCGGTCGCCGACCCGCACCGAGAATCTCTCTGCTGCTTCACCACCCCTGCGCAGGAACAGGAGCCGTGGTGGCTTGCCGCAGTCGCCCTGCCGGCAAGGCGTCCCCGAGACTCACCCCCGGCGCCGCGAGGCCCCGCGGCCGGAAGCTCAGACGCACATCCACTGAGCCTGGGGGACCAGCCTGTTACGGGCTCGCCAAACCGGGGCCACCCATTCTGGGCCACGGGAGCCTGCTGTGCGCGTCCCCAGCCTCCTGCAACGCTCATGCCTCGGACCCTACGGGCCACACCTGGGGCAGCTCGTCGCCGCCTGCCGAGGAGCCGCCTCCAGAAGCACCGGGGCGCCGCCGTCTGCTGCCAGGTTCTCCCCGGACCTCGTGCTGTTTTCAGGCTGTACTCGCCCTGTCCCCGCTCTCCCTCCTCTCTTCGGAAGCTTCCGGCTTCGGCGTGATCCAAAAGAGTAAACGCGCGGGGTGGGACTTTTCGACGGGCGGACCGCTAACATGAAACCGACATGGCGGAGTCGGTACGCGTAGCGGTGGTGGGAGCGGGTGGTGTGGGCGGCTACTTCGGCGGGCGGCTGGCGCTCGCGGGGGCCCAGGTGGCCTGGATCGCGCGGGGGCCCCACCTTGAATCCCTCCGGCGCGGGGGGCTGCGGGTGACAAGCCCCGGGGGAGACTTCCACGTGGGCGGGCTCGCCACGGACGACCCGTCGGAGGTGGGTCCGTGCGACTACGTCCTTTTCTGCGTCAAGTCCTACGACACCGAAGGCGCCGCCCGCGCCTTACCCCCGTTGCTCCACGACGACACCGCGGTCCTGACGCTCCAGAACGGGGTGGACAACCCGGAGAAGATCGCCTCCGCGGTGGGTTGGCGACACGTGATGGCGGGGGCTGCCTTTGTGTTCGCCACGCTACAGGGCCCGGGTCAGGTCGCGCACCTGGGAGGGCCGGGACGCGTGGTATTCGGAGAGATGAACGGAGCCCGCAGTGCGCGGGCCGAGCGCCTCCTGACGTGGTTCCGACGCGCAAACGTTCCCGCGGAGGTCTCCACCGACATCCGGCGTGTGCTGTGGGACAAGTTTGCGTTCATCTGCGCGCAGGCCGGGCTCACTGCCGCGACCCGGCTGCCCGTGGGCGAGCTGCGCGAGGTACCTGAGACCTGGGAGCTGTTCCGGCGTGTGCTGGAAGAGGTGCGGGCCGTGGCAGCGGCGGAGGGTGTCCGCCTTCCGGAGGACACCGTCGACCGGCACCTGCAGTTCGCCGCCCGCCTCGAGCCGCAGGCCACCTCCTCCCTGCACCACGACTTGGTCCACGGCCGGCGCATGGAACTGGAAGCTCTACACGGGACCGTGGTGCGGTTGGCCCGCAAGCACGAGCTGCCGGTGCCCATCTCCGAAACCGTGTACGGCCTCCTCAAGCCCTGGGCCCGCCGCGCTGGGGCCTGAACCCCGGACTTGTTCGACACGCCCCCTCGGCTACGCTGAGTACAGCTAAGACCACGGGGCCGGCCCCATGCCTACGCTCGAAGAACGTGTCGCGTACCTCGAGGGCAAGGTCGAGGAGCTCTCCGGAGGCCACACCCAGCTCCGCCAGGACATCCACGCCCTGGACCAGAAGGTGGACCGCTTCCGGGAGGCGCTCAGCGGCCGCATCCACGCCCTGGACCACCGCCTGAACGCACGCATCGACGCCCTAGACCAGAAGTTCAGCTGGTGGTTCGGCTGGCTCACGGGCTTCCTCATCACCGCCCTTCTGGCCCAGATCGGACTCCTCGGCGCCGCCCTGTTCCGCTGACGCATCGGCTGGTGTCTGACCCAGTTGTCTGACACCAGGGGTCAGACAACTGGGTGCCTGCCGCTTGGTCACGCCTGGCCAAGTCGTGGCCCTAGCCGGTCGCCGGCCGACGCCTGGTCAGGGGGCAGCGTGGCCGGAGGGGCTTCCGCTGGGCAGCGGGGGCAGTCGGGGCCGCACGGCTCCACGTGGATGGTGATGTCGGCGCCTGGGAACTCCCGTCGGATCTCCTCTTCCAGCCGGTCACAGAGGGCGTGGGCCTCCCCGACCGACAGGGTCCGGTGGAGGACCACGTGCACGTCCAGGAACCGCTGTGGCCCGACCTTCCGCGTCCGCAGGTCGTGGTAGTTGACCATCTGGTCCCGGTGGGCCTCCAGGACGGCCCGGATCTTCTCCTCTTCCTCGCGGGGCAGCGCCCGGTCCATCAGGCCTCCCAATGCCTCCCGGTACACCCTCGCACCCATGCCCACCACGTGCAGCCCCACGGCACCCCCCACGAGCGGGTCCACCCACTCGAGTCCCGTCACCCGCACCAGACCCACACCCGCGAGCGCTGCCACCGACGTCAGCACGTCCGCCAACAGGTGCCGGGCGTCCGCCTCCAGCGCCAGAGAGTCCACCCGCCGCGACACGCCCAGCAGGTAGCGCGCGGTCAGGTAGTTGGCCAGCGTGGCGACGGCGACCAATGCGAGGCCCCAGTCCAGGGCCTGCAGGGCCACGGGGTGCAGCAGCCGCCGGGCCGCGGCAACCACCACCCACGCGCCCGCCAGTGCCACGAGGGCACCTTCCGTGGCCCCGCTGATGTACTCCGCCTTGCCGTGGCCGTAGGGGTGGCCGGTGTCCGCCGGCCGGGAGCCCACCGCCACGGCCAGCAGGACGATGTTGGCGGCCACGACGTTCACCGCGGACTCCGCAGCGTCCGACAGGAAGGCCACCGAGCCGGTCAGGAAGTAGGCGGCGGCTTTGAGACCGAGGATCAGCAGGCTCACGGTCGCCGACACCGCGGCGGGCCGCAACGCTGGCAGCCGGAGCGTGTCTCCGCGTCTGGAGCTGGCCATGGTCCGGACTTCGTTCCCACAGGGGTCGACGTAGACCCCGGACCTCCCCAGGTAGCGCCCCTGCCCCGTCACGGGACGGCAGCAGGCCAGGACTGAGTCGTCCCGCCGCGGAGGTTCCCGCACGGGGGCGGTCCACCTGTTAGCGTAGAGGAAGATGGCCCCGGCGGTGCGAACCCTCGTCGTCCTGGCCGCGGCAGCGGCGGTGCTCGGGACTGTGGCCTCGTGGTTCGCCCGGGTCGAAGGCCACTGGTCGGTGGACAGCGCCGTCTGGGAGCTCATGACCCGGGAGGTGGCCCGCCGGGGATGGCACGGTCTGTGGGTCGAGAACCTGGCCCGAAACGTAGACCCGGAGGGGAGGTTCTTCCCGGGTTTCTTCTTCGTCCGGGTGGACGACCGCTACCACTTCTCGTTCCAGCCCGCCTTCGCGCTCCTGAGCGCGCCTCTCTACCAGGCCTTCGGACGGCTCGGTCTGGTCGTGGTGCCGCTGGTCGCAGCCCTGGTGGTCGGATGGCTGGTGGCACAGCAGACGGAGAAGATCCTGCCCGGATCCGGGTGGGCCGGCGCGGCAGCCCTGCTGTTCCTGACTCCCGTCCTCCTGTACGCGGTGACGGTGTGGAACCACCTCCCGTCCGTGGCCCTCCTCACCCTCGCGGCTTTCCTCACCTGGCGGTCGGGTTTCCACGCGGGGCAGCGCCTCGCGCTCCTTGCTGGCGGCCTGGCGGCGGGTCTGGCGCTGCTGTTCCGAAACGAGGCCTACCTGTACGGGGCGGCCACAGTCACCGCGTGGATTCTCGCCGCTCGCCCGCAGGACCGGTGGCGCGGCGCGCTGCTGCTGCTTGCAGGCTTCGCGGCGGGCTGGGCCGTCCAGGCGGCAGTGAACTGGCAGCTGTTCGGTTCCCTGTTCGGACCGAAGGCCGAGTCGGTGGCTGCCCGACAGGCTGCGGGGGCGCTGGACCTGACCTACCGCCTTTGGAACCTGTACCTCTTCACCGCCGCCCCGGACTTCTCGGCGTTCCTCCGGGGCGGTGTGGGAGAGGGTCTTCTGCTCTTCGCCGCTGTGGTTCTGGCAGCGGCGCTCCTCGGACTGCAGGACCCCGACCGGCGGCCCTGGCTAGCGGCGGCAGGTCTGTGGGCGGTGGCCGTCGCAGACGCAGTCGTGCTCGCCCGCAGGACCCAGGTCACGGGTTTCTTCTGGGTCGCACCGTTCACGGTGGTGGCGTTCGTCCGCAGACCACTCACTCCGCCGCGGGTCTTCCTGTGGACGCTGGTCCTCTGCTTCGGCGCGGGAGTGGTGTGGACGGCTTCCCACGGCGGTTTCCAGTGGGGCCCCAGGTACCTGCTCGCACTGTACCCTCTGGGCGTCTGGCTGACGGCGGACGCCTGGGCGGCCCTCGCGCCGACCACCCGTCGGGTCTTCCGCTGGCCGGCCACCTGCCTGGTCGTCCTCTCCCTCCTCGCGCAGGCGGCAGGGGTGGACCACGCAGACCAGGGGCAGTGGCGTGCCACTCAGGCGCTCCGGACGATCCGCGACCTCCGGACCGAGTACGTCCTCGTGGGCCTGGAGATCTTCGCGTGGGACTTCGCACCCGCCTACGGAGAGAAGATCCTGATGACCGTCGACTCCCAGGCCGAACTGGAACAGGCTGTCCGTCAGCTGGCCGCCTCCCGGATACAGCGGTTCACCTACATACCTCGGTCCGGGCTGGCCTTCGACCCACGGGTGGTCGAGCGGGTCCGCTGGGGAGGGAGTCAGTACCGCGTGGCCAGGGACGTCTCCTCCGGGGGCCTGCGCGCGGTCGAATACCACCTCACGGGGCCGGGACGGAGGTAGTAGGTCGCACCGCACCCCAGGTGGCCGCCGTCTGCCGGCGCCAGGCCCCAAGAAGACGAAGGCTCCACAAGGCGTACCCCGTCCCCACGAACTGTCCGGCGGCTACGAGCAGCTCCGCCACGACATCCACGCCCTTGACCAGAGGGCCGACCACTTCCGTCAAGAGCTCGGTGCCTGCATCGACAGCCTCGACCAGAAGGCCAGCCGGTGGTTCGCCTGCCTCACCGGGATCCTCGTCACCGCCTTGCGGGCTATGCCGGGCATCCTCGGCGGCGCCCTCCTTCGACCGGCCTGAGCGGCCGTCAAAACCTCTCCGCCTTCCGCACCGGGCCCCGAGCTGGCGTCTGTCCGCTCAGCCACAGACGTACCAGCCCGCCGGTCGAGCGACCCTGCCACACCAAGCCCGCCCTGAGCACAGACCCCCACGTGCTCTCCCGGGTCAGACTCCGCCGCCGCCCAGACCGGCTTCTCGGCCAGCCGCTCGTCTCCCTTGGCACTCCGCTCCTGGGCTCGCACAACGCGAACACCCGCCTGCTTCCCCTGTACCTTGTCTCCGTCTTTCAACCCGCCTTACTCCGCCCTCGTATACCGGAACACCTGCACGCCGAGGAACTCCCTTGCCTCTATCCTCCGATAATTCCACTGCTCAAGTTGCCTCAGCACCGCAACAGTGAGCCCGATCCACCTCGGCGGGAACCCTGCCACGACCCACACGTCGCCTCCCTCCCGTAAGTACGGTCGCAGGCGCGCCGCCGCACTACCCATTTCCCGCTCGTTCCACGACCCGACCGGCACTTCCAGACCCACCGTCCGGATCCCCTCTTTCAGATAGTACTGGAGGCCATACTCGATACCCGCCGGGACGTACAGCACCACGTCCTGCTGATCGACCCGCTCGTTCAAGTATTTCGCTGCTAGATCCAACCGATACGCATCAAACTCCGGTCGTCCCGCCTGCAAATTCTGCAGCCCGATTGTCGCCCCAGCCAACATGCCACAGCACAAGCTACCCATCACGATCCTACCCCAGGCCCCTTTTAGCCTGCCCCCGATCTCCGCAACTCCCGCCGCCACCGTGACCGCCGCGAGCGGTTGCAAGAACAACAGGTTCCTCGCGTATGCTACCTTCCGCCCCACCAATGCCGAGGTTACCACCACCAGGAGCAGCCCACCGATCCACATCCCCATCGCCAGCGACTCTGGCTTCCTCCCGCGCGCGCACACCGCCACCCCGGCCGCCACAACGAACGGCAATAACGCCGGCACGCTGGGCCCGACTACCACCGGGTCCATGTGGTACGTAACCGTCCCCGGCAAATATCCACCATAGGTCTGCGACACTAGAATTGACACACCGTACGGTATAACTTCCCACCCAGCGACAGGTGGTCGTACGATCCACTGCTGCGGGTTCCTCCCCGCAAGGCCCGGGAGGGCGGGCACCCACGGCAAGTACAGCAACCCCGCCACGAGGCCGCTGACCACCAGACCGCGCCACACCCTCTCCCTGCATCTCCATACCGCCCAGCCCACCTGCATGACGACCGCAACACTCGCAAAATAGCTGAAGTAGTGCCCCAAGGCCACCAGCACCCCGTAAACAGCCCACCAGATCGGTCGGTTGACCTCCACC
>JANXBY010000007.1 GCA_025060455.1 Armatimonadota bacterium | reverse complement strand
GTGGGACGGGGTCACGTACACCACCAGGGCCCTGTGGCCCAGCTCGGCCACCCGCAGGCCGTCGTCGTCCACGGACACCGGGACGGGCACCGCTCCCCGGTCTCCCAACGTCCTCCTGGCAGCCGGGTAGCCCGGGTCTTCCACCGCCACCGGGTCGCCGGCCCGCAGGACCGCCTGGGCCACCAGGTCCAGCGCCCTCAGGCCCCCGCTGGTCACGACCACGTCCTCGGCGCGGCAGCGCAGCCCCCGCGCCCGGGCCAGGTACGCGGCCACCGCCTCCCGCAGCTCAGGGTCGCCTTGCACCGGCCCTGCGTCCCGGGGCGGGCTCTGGCGGCCCACCGCCCTCCACATGCGCGCCCAGCTTCGCCGGCTGGGAGGCTCCACTACCTGGCGGGAGAGGCTGAAGTCAACCCGGCATCCGTCGGCCACCGGTTCGCTGGGGGTTTCGTCCAACGGCGGAAGCCACCGGGGAGGCGGAAAGTCCCCCACCTGCGGCCCGGCGACCTCGGGGAAGTCCGCGCACACGTACGTGCCCGAGCCCCTCCTGGCCTCCACGAACCCTTCGGCCGCGAGCTCCTCGTACGCCCTGGTCACCAGGGTCCGGGAGCAGCCCAGGGAGGCCGCCAAGGCGCGCGTGGAGGGCAGGCGGGTGCCGGCCCGCAGCCGGCCTTCGAGGATGGTGGACCTCAGCTGCCGGGCCAGGTCCTGGGCCCTGGGCTTCGTGGGGATCGAAAAGCTCAGCTCCACGACAAGTGGCAGCTGTATCTTGAACGAAAGTGGCTGTTTTCGCAAACCACCTGGCCCACTAAACTACGCGGGTGAGCGAGCTGGAGGCCCGGAGGTGGACGTTGAACACCCGAGACCTGACCGCGGCAGCGCTGGCCACGGCCCTGGTGGCAGCCGCGACCCTGGCCATCCGCATCCCCGTGCCCGCCACCCAGGGGTACATCAACCTGGGCGAGACGGTCGTGTACCTAACCGCCCTCCTGCTGGGCCCCGTGCACGGGCTGGTGGCGGGTGGGGTAGGCTCCGCGCTGGCGGACCTGCTGGGCGGCTACGCACAGTTCGCCGCCTTCACCCTGGTCATCAAGGGAGTGGAGGGGTGGCTTGCGGGCTACCTGTTCTGGGGCGTGCTGAAAGGGCCTCAGTCCACGGGGGGCGCGTGGGTCGGCCGGGCGGTAGTTGCGTGCGGGCTGGCCGGAGCGTGGATGGTGGCAGGCTACTACGTGAGCGAGGCGTTCCTGCTGGGCCTCGGCCCCCTCGCGGCGGCGGCGGAAGTGCCCGGAAACCTGTTCCAGGTGCTGTCGGGCGTGGTGGTGGCCGTGGCCGGGGCTTGGGTGTTGCGCGGCGTGGTGGCTCCCCGGGGATGAGGGTCGGAAAGGTCCCACCGGAGCTGCTGGAGCGCCTGGTCTACCCGCACCTGGGCCGTCGGCCGGACGTGCTGGTGCGTGCGCGGGTGGGCGAGGACTGCGCGGTGGTGGACTTCGGCGAGTGGGTGTGCGTGCTTACCACCGACCCCATCACCGGCGCGGTCCGCCACCTGGGACGCATCGCGGTGTACGTGGCCACGAACGACCTGGCAGCCACGGGCGCGGAGCCGGTGGCCCTCCTGATGGACGTGTTGCTGCGGGAGGGAGCGGGGGAGGACGAGCTGCGGGAGCTCATGGAGGAGGCGGGCCAGGCGGCCGCGGAGCTAGGCGCGGAGATCGTCGGCGGCCACACGGAGGTCACCGCGGGGCTGGACCGGACCCTGGTGGTCACCACCGCGGTGGGCCGGGCCCGGAAGGGCGCGTTCGTGACGAGCTCGGGAGCGCGGCCGGGCGACTTTCTGGTGCTCACGAAGGCCGCGGGGCTGGAGGGGACGGCCATCCTGGCCACGGACTTCCAGGAGTACTTCGAGCGGCGCTTGGGGGACGCGGTGGTGGCGCGGGCGCAGAGGTTCCTGGACGAGATCAGCGTGGTGCGGGACGGGCAGGCTGCGGTGGGCGCGGGCGCCCACGCCATGCACGACGCCACAGAGGGCGGCGTACTGGCCGCGGCGGTGGAGATGGCCACCGCCGCGGGCGTGGGTGTGGAACTGTACGTGGACCACGTGCCCGTCCGGCCGGAGACGGAGGCCATCTGCTCCGCGGTGGGCGTGGACCCCCTAGGCCTGGTGAGCAGCGGGGCGCTGCTGGTGGCCACGCCCGTGCCCGACCGCACGATCGGGGCGTTGGAGGAGGCCGGAGTCCCTGCAGCGGTGGTGGGGCGGTTCGTGGAGGAAGGCCGGTGGAAGGTCGCGGGCTGCCGGCGGGAGCCTCTCGACCCCTATCCCGTGGACGAGCTGTGGAGGGCACTCGAACGACTCGAGGGCGAGGCAGAGGGGAGGTGAGAAGGCATGCGGGAAGTCGGGACGGAGCGGGTGAAGCGAGGTCTCGCGCAGATGCTGAAGGGCGGGGTGATCATGGACGTCACCACTCCGGAGCAGGCCCGCATCGCGGAGGACGCGGGCGCGGTGGCGGTGATGGCCCTGGAGCGGGTCCCCGCGGACATCCGGGCAGAGGGCGGGGTGGCCCGCATGGCCGACCCCGCCCGCATCAAGGCCATCATGGCCGCAGTCACCATCCCCGTGATGGCGAAGGTCCGGATCGGCCACTTCGTGGAGGCCCAGGTGCTGGAGGCCATCGGGGTGGACTTCATCGACGAAAGCGAGGTCCTCACGCCTGCGGACGAGCACCACCACATCGACAAGCGGCGCTTCCGTGTGCCGTTCGTGTGCGGGGCCCGCGACCTGGGCGAGGCGTTGCGGCGCATCGGGGAAGGTGCCGCCATGATCCGCACGAAGGGCGAGGCGGGCACGGGCAACGTGGTGGAGGCGGTGCGCCACGTGCGCCAGATCCTGGACGAGATCCGCCGGCTGCAGTCCTTGCCGGAGGAGGAGCTGATGGCCGCCGCGAGGGACCTGCGGGCCCCGTACGAGCTGGTGTGGGAAGTCCGGCGCCTGGGCCGGCTCCCCGTGGTGAACTTCGCCGCGGGCGGGATCGCCACGCCCGCGGATGCCGCCTTGATGATGCAGCTGGGCTGCGACGGCGTGTTCGTGGGAAGCGGCATCTTCAAGTCGGAGGACCCGGCCCGCCGGGCCCGGGCCATCGTGGACGCGGTGGCCCACTACGATGACCCTGACGCCGTGGCCCGGGCGTGCGAGGGCCTGGGCGAGCCGATGCGGGGAGTGGACGTGCGGCGGCTGCAGCCCGCGGAGCTGCTGCAAACCCGGGGCGTGTGAGGAGGTGGTATCGTGCGGGTCGGCGTGGTGGCGCTTCAGGGAGATGTGGCGGAGCATGCAGACGCTCTGCGGGCCGCGGGCGCGGAGGTCGTGCTGGTGCGGACGCCGGAGGCCCTGGAACGCGTCCAGGCCCTGGTGATCCCCGGGGGCGAGAGCACCACCCTGGGCGCCCTCATGGCCCGTTGCGGGCTGGACCAAGCGGTGCGCCGTCGGGTGGGCGAGGGGATGCCGGTCTTCGGCACCTGCGCGGGGCTGATCCTGCTGGCCAAGCGCGCCGCGGGCGGAGAGCCGCCCCTGCTGGGCCTGATGGACGTGGCGGTGGAGCGCAACGCCTACGGCCGCCAGCGGGAGAGCTTCGAAGACGAGCTGTACTGTCCTGCCGTGGACCCCAACCCCTTCCGGGTGGCCTTCATCCGGGCGCCGGTGATCACGTGGGTGGGGCCGGGCGTGGAGGTGCTGGCCCGCCACGAGGGGCTGCCCGTCCTGGTGCGCCAGGGCCGGCTGTTGGGCGCTACCTTCCATCCCGAGATCACCGGCCACTGCGGCGTGCACCGGTACTTCTGCACGCAGGTGGCCTCGTAGCCCTACCGAACGGAGCCTGTGCTTGACAGGAGCCGTCCGGTGCGGTAATCAGGGTGGGGTGACAACTGCATAGCAAGCCCTGGGGGAGCTCGGGAGAGCCGGGCTGAGAGTGCGGCCGGCCGATCAGGCCAATGCCGCAGACCCCAACGACCCGATCCAGGTAATGCTGGCGTGGGGAAGTGGCAAGACCACGGAAGCCGCCAGGTCCTGCTCGGGCCTGGCGGCCTCGTTTATCAGGAGGTGCCCGTGGGACTGGCTCAGGAGCTTTGGGAACGACACGCGAGGATCGCCCAGGCGTGCCTGGACCACCCCTTTGTCCGCGGGATCGCGTCCGGGGACCTTCCTTTGGATCGGTTCCGGTTCTACGTGGGGCAGGATGCGTACTTCCTGGACGCCTTCGTGCGCGCGTACGCCCTGCTGATGGCGAAGGCACCTGACCGAGAGGGGCTTCTGGCGTTCAAGACGCTGCTGGACGGTGCCCTGGACGAGCTCAACCTCCACCGCGGCTACGCCCAGCGCTGGGGCATCGACCTGCAGCCGCCGCCTGCTCCGGCCACCGCCGCCTACACCGACTTCCTCCTGCGCACCGCGGCCCTGGAGCCCGTGGGCCACGGCGTGGCTGCGCAGACGCCGTGCATGCGGCTGTACGCGTTCTTGGGGTCCCATCTGAAGACGGCGCTGGAGGAGGCCGGCCCCTACGCGGAGTGGGTCCAGACCTACGGCAGCCCGGAGTTCGAGCAGCTGGCACGGACCCTGGAGGGGCTGCTGGACCGCTACGGAGGCGACCCCGGCAGGCTGGAGGAGCTGTACCGCAGGGCCATGGAGCTGGAGTACCAGTTCTTCGAAGCCGCGTGGAGGTCCGGATGAGCCCGCAGTTGCTGGTCACGAACCACCGCGCGCTGTGGGAGCGGGCCACGCGGCACCCGTTCCTGGACGGGGTGCGCACGGGCCAGCTGCCCGCGCAGGCCTTCCGCCGCTGGCTGGTGCAGGACTACCACTTCGTGTCCGGACTGTTGCGCGCCCAGGCTCACATGCTGGCCGCATCTCCCCGCACGGACCAGAAGACACTGGCCGGCGGGCTTGTGACCCTGGTGGACGAGCTGGACTGGTTCGAAGGGCACGCGCGGCGGTTGGGCCTGTCCCTGGACGTTCCGGTGCACCCCACCTGCCGGGAGTACGTGGAGTTCCTGACCGGCCTGTGCCAAAAGGCCTACGCAGCCCAGATCACCGCCCTGTGGGCGTGCGAGCGGGCCTACCTGGACGCGTGGAGCGGTGCTGTGCCGGGCGCGGAGCCGTACCGGGAGTTCGTGGAGCACTGGACCCACCCTGCCTTCGCTACCTACGTGGTGGACCTCGAAGCCTGTGCCCGCCGGGCGCTGGAGGGGGCGTCCCCCGCGGAAGCACAGGAGGCAGAGCAGGCTTTCCGGCGCGTGGCGGAGCTGGAGGCGGGCTTCTGGGAGATGACGTGGGAAGGAGGGGGAACGTGACACGCAAGCTGGTCCTCACCGCGGTGTTCGCCGCGGTCCCCGTGGTGCTGTCCTTCGTCCCGGGTTCCATCCCCGTGGCGGGCGCCAAGCTGCTGCCCTGGCAGCACATGACCAACGCGGTGGCCGGGGTCATCCTGGGGCCTTGGTACGCAGCCCTGGCGGCCACCCTGGCGGCGGTGCTGCGGAACCTGTTCGGGGTGGGCACCCTTCTGGCGTTTCCCGGAGGCATCCCGGGCGCCCTGGTGGTGGGCCTGGCATACCGGTGGTGGCGGCAGCCGTGGGTGGGGTTGCTGGAGCCCGTGGGCACGGGTCCGGTGGGCGCCACGCTCGGCAGCCTGCTGGTGGCACCCGTGCTCATGGACAAGGCCATCCCCCTGGGGACTCTGCTCCCTCTGTTCCTCGCCAGCAGCGTGCCGGGGGCGGTCCTGGGGTGGCTGGTGCTGCAGGCCCTGGTGCGGGCCCGGGCGGTCCCGGAGGTGGCCGCGTAGCCGGACAGTGTGAGGAGGCGTGAGCATGTTGGGACCTTACGCCGCCGTACTGCTGCTGCTGGTGGTCTCCGGGGTGTTCCTTGCGGTGGGGCTGCGGGCTCCCGCGCGCCACCTGGAGGACTACCTGACCGCCCGGGGAACACTGACCGCCAGAACCCTGGCGTGGACCGTTTTCGCCTCGGGAATGGGCGGCTGGATCCTCTTCAGCCCCGCGGAATCCGCCACCTGGGGCGGCGTGGCCGCGCTGGTCGGCTACGGTCTCGGCGCGGCCGCCCCCGTGGTGGCGTTCGTGCCCCTGGGACGCCGGATGCGGGAGCTCATGCCGGAGGGCCACAGCCTGACCGAGTACGTCTACCACCGCTACGGGAAAGCCATGTACGGCGTGGTCCTCCTCACCATGGTCTTTTACATGGCCATCTACCTCACCGCGGAGGTGACCGGGATGGCCCTGGCGGTCCGGCTGGTGTCTGGCCTGCCACTGTGGGCCTCTGCGGCCATCGTCCTGGGCACCACCCTCGCCTACACCGCCTACGGAGGGCTTCCGGCCTCCGTCCGGACGGACGTGGTCCAGACGTGGCTGATCCTGCCCCTGTTCGCCGTCCTGGTGGCGGGAGGGGTCGCCCTCCTGGGAGGGACGGCGCCCTTGGCCGTCCTCCGGGGGAAGGCACCGCAGCTCGTCTCCCTGACCTACGCCGCGGGTTGGGAGACCGCGGTGGCGCTGGTCGTGGCTATCCTGGCGGCGAACCTGTTTCACCAGGGCTACTGGCAGCGGGTGTACGCTGCCCGGGACCCAGACGAGCTGCGCGGGGGCCTCCTGGGAGCGGCGGCGCTGTCCGGTCCCGTGGTGTTCCTAGCCGGAGCCTTCGGGTTGTTCGCGGTCGCCCTCGACCGGGCCCAGCCTGCGTCCACGGCGCTGTTCGGAGCCCTCCTACCGGCCGCGCCGCAGGCCCTGGTGGTAATCCTGTTGGTCCTGGCCGTCGCCCTCTGCGCCAGCACCACGGACACCCTCCTCAACGGGCTCGTGAGCGCGTTCACCGTGGACCTGCACCGGTTGTGGCCCCACCTGCCTTCCGGGACGCTGCTCCGCTGGGCTCGGTGGGCCACAGTGCTGTTGGGCGTCCCTGTGTTCGTGGTCGCCGCGCAAGGGTACAGTGTCCTGTACCTGTTTCTGATCGCGGACCTGGTGTGCGCTGCGGCGGTGGTGCCCACCTTCCTCGGGCTGTACCATGCGAGGCTGTCGGGGAACGCGGCCGCGCTGGCGGCGGTTCTCGGGATGGTCGCCGGCTTCCTGTTCTTCCCGGACCCCTCGTTCCAGCGAGGGCGGCTGTCGTTGGCCTTCCTGGTGGCCTTGGGGGTGTCCACCGGGGTTAGCGTGATCCTCGCGTCCTTGGGTTCTCCCTTAGACCTGACACGGCTTCGGAGTGCGGTACGGCCCATCGAGGGACGGTCGGAGAGATGAGGCCGACGGCGCGGCGGGTGCAGACGGCGGCCGGAGAGCTCCTAGGCCGGATCCGCCGGCAGAGGCCCGTGGTGCACCACATCACCAACGTGGTCACCATCCACGACGTGGCCAGCGCCACCCTGGCCGCCGGTGCCCTGCCCGTGATGGCGCACGCGCGGGAGGAGGTGGAGGAAGTGGTGGCGCGGGCGTCCGCGCTGTGCATGAACCTCGGCACCCTGAGTCCGGAACGCGTGGACGCCATGCTGGCGGCCGGCGGGCGGGCCGGGGAGCGCGGGATCCCCGTGGTGGTGGACCCGGTCGGGGTCGGGCTCAGCGGGCTGCGCACCCACGCCGCCGCGCAGCTGCTGCGGGAGGTGAAGGTGACCGCGGTGCGTGGCAACGTGGCGGAGATGGCTCAGCTCGCCGGCCGGGAGGGGTTGTTGCGCGGGGTGCAGTCCGCGGGGGCGTCCGCACCTCCCCAGGAGCTGGCGTGGGAGGTGGCGAGGCGGTACGGGGTGGTGGCGGCGGTCACGGGGCCCCGGGACTGGGTCTCTGACGGCGGACGCCTCGTGGCCGTGGACAACGGCCACCCCATGCTGGAGCGCATCACGGGCGCGGGCTGCATGGCCAGCGCGGTGGTAGGCTGTTTCCTCGCGGTGGCGGACGACCCTCTGACGGCGGTGGCGGCGGCCCTGGCGTACTTTGGCTACGCGGCGGAGCGGGCGGCGGCAAGGGCCAAGGGGCCCGGGAGCTTCCGGGTGGCGCTGCTGGACGAGTTGGCGGCCGTGCAGCCCGAGGAGCTGGCAAGCGGGGTCCGGGCCTCTGAGGTACATCAGGCCACCTCCGTGGGAGGCTCGCAGGGGGTGGGGGAGAGGACGTAACCTGCGGAGGAGGACGGTGACGCCGGACCTGCGTGTGTACGTGGTCACCGACCGCTCCTTCCGGGGTCGGACCCACGAGGAAGTGGCGCGGGCAGCGGTAGCGGGAGGGGCGACCGCGCTCCAGCTACGGGACAAACGCGCCACGGGACGCGAACTGCTGCTGTGGGCGCGGACGCTCCGCGACCTGGCCCGCAGGGAGCGGGTGCTGTTTGTGGTGAACGACCGCGTGGACGTCGCCCTGGCGGCGGAGGCGGATGGAGCCCACGTGGGCGACGACGACCTCCCGGTGGTGGACGTGCGCCGCCTCCTGGGACCGGACAGGGTGGTGGGGGCGTCCGCGGGCACCGTGGAGGACGCCGTGCGGGCGGAGCGGGAGGGCGCGGACTACCTGGGCGTGGGGCCGGTGTTTCCCACCGGTACGAAGCCCGACGCGGGAGCGGCCATCGGTGTGGACGGGCTGCGCGCCATCGCCCGCGCGGTGCGCATCCCCGTGGTGGGAATCGGCGGCATCACCGCGGACAACGCGGCGGAGGTCATCCGGGCCGGCGCGGCGGGGGTGGCGGTGATCTCCGCGGTGGCGGACGCGGACGACATGGTCCAGGCCACGCGGCGGCTGAGGGAAGCCGTAGACCGAGCGTTGGGGGAGCGGGGAGGTGCGCGGAAGTGACGGTACCCAGAGCGCTGACGGTGGCGGGGTCGGACTCCGGAGGCGGGGCGGGGATCCAGGCGGATTTGAAGACGTTCTCCGCGCTCGGGGTGTTCGGCATGAGTGCGCTCACCGCGCTCACGGCTCAGAACACCACCGGGGTGTACGCGGTGCACGAGGTCCCGCCGGAGGTGGTGGCCAAGCAGATCGACGTGGTGGTGGAGGACATCGGGGTGGACGCCGCCAAAACGGGCATGCTCAGCAGCGCGCCCATTATCGAGGCGGTGGCGGACCGAGTACGCCATCACCGGCTGGACCGGCTGGTGGTGGACCCCGTCATGGTGGCCAAAAGCGGCGCCCCGCTGTTGCACCCCGAGGCGCAGGAGGCGCTGCGCGCACACCTGCTGCCCCTGGCCCTGGTGATCACCCCGAACCTCCCGGAGGCGGAGGCGCTGCTGGGCCGGCGCATCGAAGGCCACCACCAGATGCGGGACGCTGCCAAGGCCCTGCGGGACCTGGGGCCGCGCACGGTCCTCCTCAAGGGGGGACACCTGCGCGGCGACCCGGTGGACGTCTTTTACGACGGGGAGGAGTTCGAGGAACTGCACGCGGAGCGCGTGGCCACCCGCCACACCCACGGGACCGGGTGCGTGCTGTCGGCGGCGATTGCCGCGTACCTCAGCCAGGGCCTGTCCGTGCGGCAGGCGGTCAGAAAAGGAAAGGAGTTCGTCACCGAGGCCATCCGCCACGGCCTGCCCCTGGGTAAGGGAGTGGGCCCCTGCAACCCCCTGTTCCGGTGGCTGAGGCCTTCGGGCGAGACGGGGAGTGCGCCGTGAAGTCCGCGCGCACGCGACGCCTGGTGGAGTCCGGGATCGCGGTGGCGCTGTCCGCCGCCTTGGGCCTGGTGAAGGTTTACCAGCTACCCCAGGGGGGCTCCATCACCGCGGGCAGCATGGTGCCGGTGTTCTACCTGAGCCTGCGGTGGGGCGCGCGTACGGGGGTCGTGGCCGGCGCGCTGCTGGGCCTGGTGAACTTCGTCCTGGAGCCGGTGTTCGTCCACCCAGCCCAGTTCCTCCTGGACTACCCGCTGGCCTTCGGCGTCCTGGGTGTGGCGGGGCTGTTCCGAAAGCTGCCGTGGCTCGGCGTGGTGGCCGGCGGAGCGGGCCGGTTCCTTTCCCACTATGTCAGCGGGGTGGTGTTCTTCGCGCAGTACGCGCCTCGGGGGACCAGCCCGTGGGTGTACTCCGCGGTGTACAACGGGTCGTACATGCTGCCGGAGGTGGTGGTCAGCGTGGTCCTCACCCTGCTGGTGCTGCGCGCCCTGCCGGCCCCGGAAGGCCTCTGACCAACCATGCCTTCCGTACGGCTGCGGGAGCCGTATGCCGCCATCGTGGCCGGGGGACGCGGGCCTCTGCCGCGCGGCTTCCGGGCCGCACGGCTGGTGGTGTGTGCTGACGGGGGCGTGGCGCGGGCGCGGCGGGCCGGGTGGACGCCCCATGTGGTGGTGGGAGACTGGGACTCCCTGGACCCGGGGCTGGTGGAGTGGCTGGTGGCGGTGGGCGCGGAGCGGTTCCGGTACCCCACGGACAAGGACAAGACGGACAGCGAGCTGGCAGTCGACGTGGTGGCCGACCGCGGCTTCCGCACCGCGTACCTGCTGGGCGGTCTGGGAAAGCGCGTGGATCACGAGCTCGCTAACCTGTTGCTGCCCCGTTATGCTGCCGACTGCGGCGTGGACCTCCGGGTGGTGGCCGGCGGGACCTTGGTGCAGCTAGTCCGGGGCCGGGTAGAGCTGGACGCCCGCGTGGGTGACTGGGTGAGCCTGTTTTCCCTGCGGCCTGCCAGCACGGGAATCCACACCGGCGGACTGCGGTTTCCCATGGTAGACGGCACCCTCACCCTCGGGAGCACCCTGGGGGTCAGCAACGAGGTCACCGCGGAGCCCGCCTGGGTGGAGGTGTCGGACGGAGAGCTGCTGGCGGTCCGGGTGCGCAGACCACGGGCCCCAAGAGGAGGCTGAGCTGTGGAAACCCTGGTGCGTGCCATCGGGTCGGAGGGGGTGCTGGCGTTCGCGTGCGTGACCACGCACTTGGTGGAGGAAGCCCGCAGGCGCCACGGCGCCGCACCCACCGCGGCCGCGGCGCTGGGGCGCGCGCTGACCGCCTCAAGCCTGTTGAGCGCCACCCTGGAGGGCCAGCAGAAGGTCACCCTGCGCATTCTCGGGGACGGCCCCCTGGGGGGAATCGTCGCGGACACCACCGCCTCCGGAGACGTGCGGGGCTACGTCCAGAACCCCACCGTACACCTACCCCTGTCGAGCCGCCGGAAGCTGGACGTGGGGGGAGCAGTGGGGCGCGGCACCCTCCACGTGACCAAGGAGCTAGGGCTGCGGTGGCCGTACCATGGCAGCGCGCCCCTCGTGTCCGGCGAGATCGCGGAGGACTTGGCCTACTACCTTGCGCAGTCCGAGCAGGTCCCGTCCGTGGTGTCCCTGGGCGTGCTGGTGGAGCCCGACGGGCGCGTGTCGGCAGCGGGCGGGTTCATGGTGCAGGTGATGCCGGGCGCAGACCCCCAGGTGCTGGACGACCTGGAAGCTCACGTGCGCTCGCTGCCACCGGTGACGCAGCTGGTTGGGCAGGGGCTTTCCTCCGCGGACCTGGCGCGGGCCGCCCTGGGATCGCTGCAGGCGCGGATCGTGGAGGAGCGGCCCGTCCGGTACCGGTGCACGTGCTCCCGGGAGCGGGTGGAAGGGGTGCTGATGCTGCTGGGTGCGGAGGAAGTGGAGTCGCTGCTGGGAGAGGGCCGGGCCGAGGTCCGGTGCCGCTTCTGCGGGGAGACCTACGTGCTGCGCCGGGAAGCCCTGCAGGAGATCCTGTGGCGGCTGCGGGGCAGCCGCCCGCCGGTGGCCTGACCCGCGACACCTGTCGCCGGGGTGAACCTCCGGCGGTTCAGACAGCCCGCTGGACGCGCCCGGACTTCAGGCAGGTGGTGCACACCCGCACCCGGCGCGGCACCCCGTCCACCAGGGCCCGCACCCGCTGCAGGTTCGGGACGAACCGGCGCTTGCTGTGCTTGTTGCTGAAGGAGATGCTGTGGCCCGACCGGGGCCCCTTGCCGCAGATCTCACACGTCCTCGCCATCGGTGCTCACCGTCCGCGTCCAGGTGCGCCGGCGCTGCGGCGCCGGCGAATTGTACCACGGCCGGCCGCGGGCCGGCAAACACCAGGAAACCGCGCCGGTGGGTCGAACACCCCTACGGGATGAGCACGCGGGTCCTGGACCCCCTGGAGCAGCCGGTGCAGTACGTCCGGGGCGTGGGCCCGCGCGTTGCGCAGGCCTTCGCCCGGCTGGGGATCCGCACGGTGGAGGACCTCCTGTACCACCTCCCCAGGCGGTACGAAGACCGCAGCCGGTTCACCACCCTGTACGAGGCAGCCCACGACGGCTTCGCCACCTTTCGGGTGCGGGTGGTGCGGCTGCGAGAACCACCGCTGCGCAGCGGCAAGAAGCTCACCGAGGTGTACGTCACGGACGGGACCGCCGTGGCGGTGGCCAAGTTCTGGGGGCGGCGGCACGTCGACAAGGTGCTCTCCCCGGGCACAGAGGTCGTCCTGTGGGGGCGGGTCCGGAGGGAGCGGGGACAGATCGAGATCGAGTCCCCGGAGTTCGAGCGGGCCACGGGGGAAGACGAGACGCTGCACACCGGACGGGTGGTGCCCGTGCACCCGGCCACCGAGCAGCTGTCGCCCCGCCTGGTGCGACGGGCCGTCCACGAGGCCCTGGAGGCGTTCGCACGGCGGGTGCCGGAACCGCTGCCGGGGCCGGTGCGTTCCCGCTACGGGCTGCTGCCGACCCCGGAAGCCCTGTGGAAGGTGCACTTCCCAACCTCCGAGGAGGAAGCGGAGCGGGCACGGAGGACGCTGGCCTTCGCAGAGTTCCTGGAGTTGGAACTGGCGCTGCTGCTGCGACGGCGGGGGGTGGTGACCGCCACCAAGCCGCACCGCTACCGGGAGGACGGAGGCCTGCTGGAGGCGTTCGTCCGGAGCCTGCCGTTCCAGCTCACGAGCGCGCAGCGGCGCGCCATCGAGCAGATCCGGCGGGAGATGTATTCCCCCCACCCCATGAACCGACTGCTGCAGGGTGACGTGGGCTCGGGCAAGACCGTGGTGGCCGCGGCCGCGGTGGTGGTGTGCGTCGGAGGAGGCCACCAGGCCGCGGTGATGGCGCCCACGGAGATCCTGGCGGAGCAGCACTACCTCACCTTCCGCCGGTTCCTTGAGCCGGTGGGCGTCCGGGTGGTGTTGCTGGTGGGCGGGATGCGCAAGGCGGAGCGGGAGGAGGTGCTGGCAGAGGTGGCCCGAGGCGAGGCGGACCTGGTGGTGGGCACACACGCCCTCCTGCAGGAGGACGTGGTGTTCGACCGGCTGGCCCTGGCGGTGGTGGACGAGCAGCACAAGTTCGGGGTGGCGCAGCGGGCCGCCCTGCGGGCCAAGGGCCACGAGCCCGACGTGTTGGTGATGACCGCGACCCCGATCCCCCGGACGTTGGCCCTGACCCTGTACGGCGACCTGGACGTGTCGGTGCTGGACGAGCTCCCTCCGGGCCGGCAGCCGGTCCGCACCTACCACCGGTACCCGGACGCGCGGCCGCGGGTGTACGAGTTCGTGCGGAAGGAAGTGCAGGCAGGCCGGCAGGCGTACGTGGTCTGCCCGCTGGTGGAGGAGTCGGACCGGCTGGACGCTTCCGCGGCGGTGGAGCTGTACGAGCGCATGCGATCTGAGGTGTTCCCGGACCTGCGGGTGGGCTTGCTGCACGGCCGGATGCCGGTGGCGGACAAGGAGGCGGTGATGGAAGCCTTCCGCCGCGGGGAGGTCCAGGTGCTGGTGGCCACCCCGGTCATCGAGGTGGGGGTGGACGTACCCAACGCCACGGTGATGGTGGTGGAGGACGCGGACCGGTTCGGGCTGGCGCAGCTGCACCAGCTGAGGGGGCGGGTGGGTCGGTCAGGCCACCGGTCGTACTGTATCCTGATCTCGGCGCTGCCCACAGAGGAGGCGCGCCGCCGCATCCACGCCCTCGTGGAGACCCACGACGGGTTCCGCATCGCTCAGGTGGACCTGGAGCTCAGGGGTCCCGGGGAGTTCTTCGGCACGCGGCAGCACGGGCTTCCGGACTTCCGGGTGGCGGACCCCATCCGCGACGTGGCGCTCCTGGAGCAGGCCCGCCAGGCTGCAGAGTGGATCCTGCAGGAGGACCCGCACCTGGAACGGGCCGAGCACCGGGTGCTGCGGGAGCGGCTGCTGCGGCGGTACGCGGAGTCCGGGGCGTACCTGGCGGTGGGCTAGGAGCGCGTCCGTGAAACGCGTAACGCGTGCGGGAACGGGTTCCGCGACCACCGGGTTCTCCATGGTGGCCTGATGCGGGTGTCCGCGGGTGAGGCCAAGGGCAAGCGGCTGCGCGTGCCCCGGGGCGTCGCCGCGCGGCCTACCCAGGACCGGGTGCGGGAGGCCATCTTCAACGCCCTGGGCGGGCGCGTGGTGGACGCGGAGGTGCTGGACCTGTTCGCGGGGATTGGGACGCTGGGGATCGAGGCCCTCAGCCGGGGGGCGCGGCGCGCGGTGTTTGTGGAGGTGGACCCGAGGACCGCAGCAGGTTTGCGGGCCAACCTGCAGGTCGCAGGGCTGCAAGACCGGGCAGAGGTGTGGCGCGCGGACGTCCTCCGGGCCCTGAGGAGGCTACAGGACCGGGGCGACCGGTTCGACCTGGTGTTTTTGGACCCGCCCTACCGCAGCGGGTGGCTCCAGCGGGCGCTGCAGGCCCTGGCGCAAAGCCCCGTCCTGCGGGACGAGGGGCTCGTGGTGGCCGAGGGCGTCCGGGGGGAGCCCGTAGAAGTAGAAGGGCTGGAGGTCACCTGGCAGCGGGCGTACGGCGACACCGCGGTGACGTTCCTGCGCAGGGCCAAGGGAGGTGACGGTGGCGGTCGTCATTTACCCCGGGACGTTTGACCCAGTGCACAACGGCCACGTGGACGTGATCCGGCGGGCGCGGGCGCTGTTCGACCGGGTGGTGGTGGGGGTGGCGCAGGAATCCGGAAAGGAGCCCCTGTTCACCGTGGACGAGCGGGTGGAGATGCTGCGGGAGGCCGTGGTGGGCATGCAAGGCGTCGAAGTCCGGAGCTTTGACGGCCTGACGGTGGAGTTCGCGCGCCGGTGTGGCGCGGTCGCCATCGTCAAGGGCGTGCGGGTGGGGGACCTGGAGTACGAGCTGCGGATGGCGCACGTGAACCGCCGCCTGGCACCGGAGCTGGAGACCGTGTTCCTGCCCACCAGTCCGGAATACGGGTTCGTGAGCTCCACCCTCATCAAAGAAGTGGCTCGCCTGGGCGGGTCTGTGGACGGCCTGGTCCCGGAGGTGGTGCGGGTGCGCCTGCGGCGCCGTTTCGGCGGGTCGTGAGCATGGACAGCGTGTTCGAGCTGCTGGACCGCCTGGAGGCGGTCCTCAATCGGGCCAGCACCGTCCCGTGGACCGACAAGCGGGTGGTGGACGAGCGGGAGGTTCGCAGCCTACTGGAGATGCTGCGGGCGCGCCTTCCCGCCGAGCTGGCGGAGGCACACCGGTTGAGGGTGGCCGCGGAAGAGGTGCTGCAGCGGGCCCAGGAGCAGGCACGCCGGATCGTCACGCAGGCGCAGGAGGAGCTGGCCCACCGGGTGGACGAGCACGAGGTGGTGCGGCACGCCCGCACCAAGGCGGAGGAGATCCTGGAGCGGGCGCGGCAGGAGGCGGAGGAAACCCGCAGGGGAGCGGACGAGTACGCGCGGCAGGTGCTGGAGGACCTGGAACAGGGGGTGCTGCGCGTGCTGCTGAGCATCCGCAAGGGCAAGGAAATCCTGGAACACCGGCGGGAGGCCTGAGCCCCGTGGGGGCGGCCGCCCGCGCCGCGCCTGGGTTTTCGCCTTGACTTCCCACGGCCCGGAGCCTAAGATCACTAGGAGTGCGCGCCCGGACAACCGGGCGCGCGGTGCTGTTATGAAGGTCTCCGCAGAACAGGTCCGTTCCAGCCCCGGGCGCCGGCTGCGCCTGCAGGTCGACGAACCCGTACCGTCCGGCGCGGAGGACGTGCCCTTCGTGGCGCCCGTGCGGGGGGAGGTGGAGATGTGCGCGCTGGGCGGGCGGCTGCGGCTACGCGGGCGGTTTTCCACCGAGGCGGAGCTGGCGTGCGGCCGCTGCCTGCGCGGCTTCCGCGCGGAGCTGGCTGCGGAGGTGGACGAGTGGTACGACCCGGAGCTGGGCCCTACCGAGGAAGTGCCCGTGGAGGACGGGGTCCTGGTCATGCCCCTGACAGACCCTGAGGTGGACGTCACGGAGGTGGCCCGGCAGCACCTGCTGCTAGCGCTTCCCTCGGTCCCCCTGTGCCGGCCGGACTGCGCGGGCCTTTGCCCGCACTGCGGCGCGGACCGAAACACCGATCCCTGCACCTGCGCCGCGCGCCCAGTTGACCCGCGCTGGCAAATCCTTCAGAACGTCCTGGGAGGTCTCCCATGAGCCGGTCCCGAAGGCACTCGCACATGCGCGTGGCCCGGCGTCGGGCCCTGCAGAAGGCGGAGGTCCCGCACCTGGTGCCGTGCCCCAAGTGCAAGACCCTCCGGCCGGCGCACCACCTGTGCCCCAACTGCGGGACGTACGGGGGCCGGCAGGTGCTGCCGTTGGAGGAGGGTGGTCGGCGCGCCTCGTAGAGCTCAGGGGATGCGCGTCGCGGTGGACGCCATGGGCGGAGACTACGCACCCGCGGAGGTGGTGGCGGGTGCGGTGGCCGCCGCGGAGCGCCTGGGCCTCGAGGTCCTGCTGGTGGGACCCGACGAGGCGGTGCGGGAGCGGCTGCGGCGGCACCGGGGTTCCGGACGGGTTCGGGTGGTGCACGCCTCCCAACAGATAGGGATGGACGAGTCTCCCACCACCGCCCTGCGCCGCAAGCCCGACAACTCCATCGCCAAGGGGCTGGAGCTGGTGCGCGCAGGGCAGGCGGACGCCTTCTTCAGCGCGGGCAACACCGGCGCGGTGATGGCCGCGGCCCTCCTGACCCTGGGACGGGTGGAGGGCGTGGACCGGCCCGCGGTGGCCGCGGTGCTGCCCACCCTGCGGGGCCGCATGGTGGCTTTGGACGTGGGGGCGAACGTGGACTGCCGGCCGCGCCACCTGCTGCAGTTCGCCCTTATGGGCAGCGTGTACGCGGAGCGCGTGCTGGGGATCCCTTCTCCCCGGGTAGGCCTGTTGAGCAACGGGGAGGAGGCGGGCAAGGGCAACGAGCTGGTGGTGCGCGCGGCGGAGCTCCTGCGGACCACAGACCTGAACTTCGTGGGCAACGTGGAGGGCCGGCAGGTGTTCTTCGGCGCCTGCGACGTGCTGGTGTGCGACGGGTTCGTGGGCAACGTGGTGCTGAAGCTGGGAGAGGGGATGGCGCAGGGGCTGTTCCAGATCATCCGCGAGGAGGTCCGGCGGTCCCTGCGGGCGAAGTTCGCCGTGTGGCTGCTGCGGCCGCGGCTGCGGGCCCTGCGCAAGCGCATCGACTACACCGAGTACGGCGGAGCCCCCCTGCTGGGGGTCCGGGGCGTGGTGGTGATCGGACACGGGTCGTCTAACGCCCACGCGGTGTTCAACGCCCTTCGAGTGGCGCAGGAGGAAGTGCGGCAGCGCCTGCCGGAGGTGATCCAGCGCGAGACCCTGCGCGTGGGGGCTTCGCCGGCGGCGGACGCGGCGTCCACCTGATCCACGGCCAACGAGGAGGGACCATGGGGGTGCACCGGTCGTCGAGGATCGCGGGCCTAGGGCGGTACGTGCCCCGCCAGGTGCTGACCAACGCGGACCTGGAGCGGATGGTGGACACCACCGACGAGTGGATCACCGTCCGCACGGGGATCAAGGAGCGGCGGGTGGCGTCGCCCGAGGAGGCCACCAGCGACCTGGCGGTGGAGGCGGCGCGGGAGGCCCTGGAGCAGGCGGGGGTAGACGCCGCCGAGCTGGACCTGATCCTGGTGGGCACCGCCAGCCCCGACATGATCTTCCCCGCCACCGCCTGCTTGGTGCAGGACCGGCTGGGGGCCAAGCGGGCCGGGGCCGTGGACATCTCCGCGGCGTGCAGCAGCTTCGTGTACGCCCTCGCTTTGGCCCACGCGCACGTCACCGCGGGGCTGGCGGAACGGGTCCTGGTGGTGGGGGCCGACACCCTGTCCCGCATCACCAACTGGAAGGACCGTGCCACGTGCGTGCTGTTCGGCGACTCCGCGGGTGCCGCGGTGGTGGTGCCCTCCGACGGGGCGCGGGGCCTACTGTCCTTCTGGCTGGGCGCGGACGGCGGCGGCAGCTCCCTGCTGAGCCTTCCCGCGGGCGGCAGCCGGCTGCCGGCTTCCTACGAGACCGTGGAGCGCGCCCAGCACTACATCCACATGAACGGCCCCGAGGTGTTCAAGTTCGCCAGCCGCATCATCCCCCGCGCGATCGAGGAGGTGTGTCAGAGGGCCGGTGTGTCCGTGGACGAGGTGGACCTCTTTATCCCCCACCAGGCCAATGTGCGCATCATCCAGGCGGCCGCGGAGCGGCTGGGCCAGCCCATGGACAAGTTCTACGTGAACGTGCACAAGTACGGGAACACCTCCTCCGCCTCCGTGCCGGTGGCGTTGTACGAGGCGGTGGAGGAGGGGCGGGTGAAGCCCGGGGACCTGGTGGTCCTCGTGGCCTTCGGGGGAGGCCTCACGTGGGCCTCCTGCGCCCTGCGCTGGGGGTAGCGGATGGGCCGCGTGGCGTACCTGTTCCCGGGGCAGGGGGCTCAGTACGTGGGCATGGGGGTCGAGCTGGCGGAGGCCTTCCCCGCGGCCCGCACGCTGTTCGACCGCGCCTCCTCGGTGTTGGGGTTTGACCTGCTGGAGCTCTGCCGGACCGGGCCGGAAGAACGCCTGCAGCAGACGGAGAACACCCAGCCCGCCATCCTGGTGACGAGCCTGGCCTGCCTGGAGGCGGTCCGCGGACGCATCCCCCCGCCCGCGGTGGCGGCGGGGTTGAGCCTGGGCGAGTACTCCGCCCTGGTGTGCGCGGGCAGCCTGCGGTTCGAAGACGCCGTGCGGGTGGTAAGGCTGCGGGGCCAGTTTATGCAGGAGGCCACCCAGGGCCGCCAGACCGCCATGGCCGCGGTGCTGGGGCTGTCCCCGGAGGCGGTGGAGGCGATCTGCCAGCGGGCTTCCTCCCTCGGGGTGTGCGAGGCCAGCAACTACAATGCCCCCGACCAAGTGGTGGTGGCGGGCGACCGGGCCGCCGTGGAGGAGGCGGTGCGGCTGGCCCGACAAGCCGGCGCAAAGCGTGCGGTGCTGCTGGCGGTGTCCGCGCCGTTCCACACCAGCCTCATGCGGCCCGCGGCGGAGCGCCTGCAGCAGGTCCTGGACTCGGTGCCCCTTCAGGACGCGCGGCTACCCGTGGTGGCCAACGTGACCGCGCGGCCAGTGCGGGAGGCCTCCCAGATTCGCCGGCTGCTGGTGGAACAGGTGGCAAGCCCCGTCCGGTGGGCGCAGTCGGTGCAGCGGATGGCCTCCGAGGGCGTGGACACCTTCGTGGAGCTGGGGCCCGGGACGGTGCTGTCGGGCCTGGTCCGGCGGTGCGTGCGCGGTGCGGTCGCCGTGCACGTGGAAGACCAAGCCTCCCTGGAAAAGGCCGTCGCCGCCCTGGGCGCGCTGGCCGGTGCCGGGTCTGCGGTCCCGCAGCCCGAAGCCGCGGGCGGGGAGGCCTGAGCCGTGGAGGGCGTGGACCTGCGGGGCAAGGTGGCCCTGGTGACCGGAGGGTCCGGCGCGATCGGCGGGGCCATCTGCGAGGCCCTGGCCCGGGCGGGGGCGGCGGTGGCGGTGCACTACGGAGCCAACCGGGACGGCGCCCTGCGGGTGGCGGACCGGATCCGGGGCGATGGCGGGCGCGCGGTGGTGGTGGGCGGCGACGTGGCCAGTGAGGCGGACGTGGAGCGGTTCTTCCGGGAGGTTCGCGACCAGCTGGGCCGCGTGGACATGCTGGTGAACAACGCGGGAACGTTGCGGGACGGCCTGGTGGTCCGCATGCGGCTGGAGGACTGGCGGCGGGTGCTGGACACCAACCTCACGGGGACCTTCCTGTGCACCCGGGAGGCGCTGCGGGACATGCTGCGAGCCCGGTGGGGCCGCATCGTGAACGTCACCTCCGTGGTAGGGCTGGTGGGCAACGCGGGACAGGCCAACTACGTGGCGGCGAAGGCAGGCATCGTGGGGTTCACCAAGGCGGTGGCGCGGGAGGTGGCCTCCCGCAACATCACCGTCAACGCCATCGCCCCTGGCTACGTCCACAGCCGGATGACGGAGTCTCTGGACGAGGAGCAGCGCCGGTGGCTGACCTCCCAGATCCCCATGCGCCGGACGGGGGTGCCGGAGGAGATCGCGCCCGCGGTGGTGTTCCTGTGTAGCGAGCAGGCGGCGTACATCACCGGCCAGGTCTTGAACGTGGACGGTGGTATGGTAATGAAGTAGGGGAAAACGAGCGGGTGCGGCGAGGAGGCGAAGATGGCGTCAACGTTCGAGCGGGTGAAGGCGATCGTGGTGGAGCAGCTGGGCGTGGAGGAGGACGAGGTCACAGAGAACGCTTCCTTCGTGGAGGACCTGGGCGCGGACTCCCTGGACGTGGTGGAGCTGGTGATGGCCCTGGAAGAGGAGTTCGGCATCCAGATCCCCGAGGAGGAAGCGGAGAAGATCCAGACCGTGGGGCAGGCGGTGCAGTACATCGAGGAGCACCTGCAGGCCGCCAAGGAGGGGTAGGAACGTGTCCGCGGGCGGAGCACGCGGCGGGCTTCCCGTAGAGCCGGCGGGGCGGACGCGTTCCTGCGGGTGGGGTCCTTGAACCACCAGCGGCGCGTGGCGGTGACCGGGGTGGGGGTGGTCGCCCCCATCGGGATCGGTAAGGACGCCTTCTGGAACGCCCTCCTGGAGGGGCGCAGCGGCGTCCGGCGGATCGAGTCCTTCGACCCGTCCCCCTTTCCCACCCAGATCGCCGCGGAGGTCCGGGACTTCGACCCCCTGCAGTACATGGACCGGAAGGAGGCGCGCCGGAACGACCGGTTCGTGCAGTTCGCCATCGCGGCCGCCCGCATGGCCCTGGAGGACGCGGACTTCCGCATCACCCCCGCCAACCGGGACCGGGTGGGCGTGGTGCTGGGCTCGGGGATCGGTGGGGCCCACACGTGGGAGGAGCAACACCGGGTGTTGCTGGAGCGCGGGCCCGACCGGGTGAGCCCGTTCTTCATCCCGATGCTGATCAGCAACATGGCCGCGGGAATGGTGAGCATCCTGTTCGGAGCCCGCGGCCCCAACACGTCCGTGGTGACCGCGTGCGCCACGGGCGGCCACTGCATCGGGGACGCCTTCAAGATCATCCAGCGGGGCGACGCGGACGCCATGATCGCGGGCGGTACGGAGGCCGCCATCACCGCGCTGTCTATCGCGGGGTTCTGCTCCATGAAGGCCATGTCCACCCGCAACCACGAGCCGGAGAAGGCCGTGCGGCCCTTCGACCGCGACCGGGACGGGTTCGTGATGGGCGAGGGCGCGGGTGTCGTGCTGCTGGAGGAGCTGGAGAGCGCCCGGGCCCGGGGCGCGCGGATCTACTGCGAGCTGGTGGGCTACGGCATGAGCGCGGACGCCTACCACATCACCCAGCCGGACCCCGAAGGAGAGGGAGCTGCACAGTGCATGGCCCGGTGCCTGCAGGACGCGGGCCTTCGCCCTGAGGACGTGGACTACATCAACGCCCACGGTACCAGCACCCCGTACAACGACAAGTTCGAAACGCTCGCCATCAAGCGGGTCTTCGGGGACCACGCCTACCGCCTGGCGGTGAGCTCCACCAAGTCCATGACGGGGCACCTGCTGGGCGCCGCGGGCGGGGTGGAGCTCATCGCCGCCGCCCTGAGTGTGTACCACCAGGTCCTGCCGCCCACCATCAACTACGAGACCCCCGACCCCGACTGCGACCTGGACTACGTGCCCAACCGGGCCCGGCCGGCTCAGGTGCGGGTGGCCCTGTCCAACGCTTTCGGGTTCGGCGGGCACAACTGCACCCTCGCGGTGCGGAGGGTGGAGGACGCCTGACTCTCCCAGCATGGCCGTACAGGCGGGTGCCGGCACCGTCACCGAAGAGCTGGACCGGGAGCGCGCGGAGCGCCTGCGCGAGCTGGAAGCACGGCTGGAGGTGCGTTTCCGCGACCTCCACCTGCTGAACCTGGCCCTCACCCACGGGTCGTACGCGCACGAGGAGGGCGGCCAGCGCCTGGGTACCTACGAGCGGCTGGAGTTCCTGGGAGACGCGGTGCTCAACCTGGTGGTGAGCGACCACCTGTATCGCCGGTTCCCCGAGCGCAGCGAGGGGGACCTGGCGCGGCTGCGGGCCCGCCTGGTGAACGAACCGACTCTGGCCAGCATCGCCCGCGCCCTGGACCTGGGCTCCTACATCCTCCTGGGCCGCGGGGAGGAGCGGGGCGGAGGCCGGGAGCGGTCCAGCATGCTGGCGGACGTGCTGGAGGCGGTGGTGGGCGCGGTGTACGTGGACTCGGGGTTCGGGGTGGCCCACGCCATGGTCAGCCGGTGGTACGCGGAACGCCTGGAGGGCCTGGACGAGCTGCCCGCGGACTACAAGAGCCAGCTTCAGGAGTACGTGCAGCAGCAGGAGCGCAGGCTGCCCCGCTACCGCATCACGGGCACAGAAGGCCCGGACCACGCGAAAGCCTTTGTGGCCGTGGTGGAAGTGGCGGGCCGCGTGCTGGGCGAGGGGAGGGGCCGGACGAAGAAGGAAGCCGAGCAGGCCGCGGCCGCGGAGGCACTGGTGCGGCTCGGGCTTCTGGCGGCCCGGCCCCGCACGTCGAGCTGAGGGAGGGTGGCGTTGAAGCAGCTGTGGGCGCCGTGGCGGCTGGCGTACATCAAGGGACCGGAGCCGGAGGAGTGCATCTTCTGCACCAAGCCCGCGGAGGGCCGGGACGAGGAAAACCTCATCGTGTGGCGGGGAGGGTCGGCCTTCGTGATGCTGAACCGGTACCCGTACAACAGCGGCCACGTGATGGCGGTCCCGAGGCGGCACACGGGTGACCTAGACGACCTGACGCCTCCGGAGGTGCAGGACCTGTGGGACGCAGTGCGTCGGTCCGTGCGGGCCCTGCGGCGGGCGTTCGGGGCGCAGGCCTTCAACATCGGCATCAACCTGGGGCGGGCGGCAGGTGCGGGGATCGAGGATCACCTGCACGTGCACGTGGTGCCCCGGTGGGCGGGCGACACGAACTTCATGCCCGTGCTGGCGGACGTGAAGGTCATCCCCCAGCACCTGGAGGACACCTACCACCAGCTGCGGGAAGCCTTCCAACAGGAAGGCTGACCTTCACCAGCCCAGCACATCCGGGCTGGCGGCTGCGGTGAAACACGCCGAGGGTGTGCAGGGGGACCGCGGTCCCCGAACATCGCGCCAGCAATTTCGGGCTGACCTGGGAGTGGGGACGTGAGCCGACGTCGGCTGACCCTGCTGGCCTCCGCCCTGGCGGTGGCGTGGGGGACGGCCCACGCGCCCGCCGCACCCGCAGAGGACGTGGGCAGCAGGGCGTGGTCGCACGTGGCCGCGCTCGCCGCCGGGGGGCCGCGCCTGGCAGGTACGGCTGCGGAGCGGCGGGCGGTGGAGTACGTGGCCGGACACCTACGGCTGGCCGGCTACCACGTCCAGGTGGTGGAGTTCCCCTTCCCCTTCTTCCAGACCCGGCAGGTGACCTTTCAGGTGCGAAACCCCATCCGCGCAGACCTTCCTGCGCGCGTGCTCATGTACTCTCCACCCACCCACGGGGAGCTGGTGGCGCCCGTGGTGGTGGCCGGAAGGGGCCTAGAAGAAGACTTCGAGCGGGTGGACGCCCGGGGCCGGGTGGCCTTGGTGGAGCGCGGGGGAATCACGTTTCTGCAGAAGGCGGAAAACGCCGCCCGCGCGGGAGCTCGGGCGGTGGTGGTGTACAACCACGAGCCGGGCGTGGTCGTCGGGACGCTCACGCGTCCATCTGCCATCCCCGCGGTGACCGTTTCCAGGGAAGACGGGCTGCGGCTGGTGGACCTGGCACGCCGGGGGACGGTGGTGGTCTCGCTGGTGGTGGACACCGTGCTGCATGAGCGGACCTCGTGGAACGTGGTGGCCAGCCTCCCCGGTCAGCAGCCGGCCCGCGTGCTGCTGGGCGCACACGTGGACTCCGTGGAAGGTAGCCCGGGAGCCAATGACAACGCCAGCGGAGTGGCCGCGGCGTTGGAAGCCGCACGGCTGCTGCGGACGCGTCCTCCCCTGTGGAGTGTGGAGGTGGCGGCCTTCGGCGCGGAGGAAGGCGGCCTATTTGGTTCCGGGGCCTACGTGCAGGCGAGGGGCGAGGGGATTTCCGCCATGCTCAATTTGGACATGGTGGGGGTAGGGACTCGCCTTCTGGTGGGCAACACCGGTCCGGACCGGCGGGTGGTGGACGCGGTGCTGGAGGCATCCCGGCAGTTGGGTGCCGGGGTGGAGGTCCGCCGCATGGGCAGCAGCGACCACGTCCCGTTTGAACGGGCGGGAGTGCCCGCGGCTATGCTGCACAGGCCCGGCGATCCCAACTACCACACGCCGGAGGACACCCCGGACAAGGTCCGGCCCGAGCTGGTGGAGGAGGCCGCCCGGCTGGCCGCGGAAGCCCTGCGCCGCCCTGTTCTGACTTCTTCCAGGCCCTCACACGTGTCCCGACCGCTCGGTCGGTTATAATGCCTCTAGCCGACCGACCGGTCGAGCCGAGGGGAGGGACCGGGGTGCTCGTCCAGGACGACCTGCTCGCACCGGACGTGGTGCGCGACCCGTACACCTACTTCGCGCGGCTGCGGGAGCACGACCCCGTGCACTGGAACGACCGCTGGGGTGGCTGGCTGGTGACCCGGTACGACGACGCGGTGCGGGCCTTCCGCGACCCCGAGCGGCTGTCCAGCGACCGCATGGCGCACTTCCAGCAGGAGCTCACGCCGCACGAGCGCGAGAAGCTGCACGTCCTCATCAAGTACTTCTCCAAGTGGCTGGTGTTCACCGACCCCCCGTACCACACCCGGGTGCGGATGCTGGTGAACAAGGCCTTCACCCCCACGAGCGTGGAGCGCCTGCGCCCCCGGGTGCGCCAGATCGTGCACGAGCTGCTGGACGGGGTCGCGCGCCGGCGCCGCATGGAGTTCGTGAGGGAGTTCGCCTTCCACCTGCCGGTGATCGTCATCTCTGAGTACCTGGGCGTCCCCCCGGAGGACCGGGAGGCGGTGAAGGAGTGGTCGGACGAGACCTCCCGGATTTTCTTCATCCGCGCGGACGACCCTGACCGCCGGGAGCGTTCGCAGGCGGGGTTGGTCAAGCTGCTGGAGTACTTCGAGCCGTTGATCCACGATCGACGGCGCAACCCTCGGGACGACCTGGTCTCCGCCCTGGTGCAGGCTGAAGAGCGCGGGGACCTTCTGAGCCACGACGAGCTCTTGGCCACCTGCACGGTGCTGCTGTTCGCGGGGCACGAGACCACCACCAACCTGCTCGCCAACGGACTGCTGGCCCTGCTGCAGCACCCCGATCAGTGGGACCTGCTGCGCCAGGACCCCTCCCTGAGCCGCACCGCCACCGAGGAGCTACTGCGCTACGACGGCCCGGTGAAGGCCACCTTCCGGTGGGCCAAGGTGGACGTGGAGCTGGGCGGCAAGACCGTGCGGGCCGGCGACCGGATGCTGCTGGTCCTGGCCTCCGCCAACCGGGACCCGGAAAAGTTCGCCGACCCCGACCGCGTGGACATCACCCGCAACCCCAACCCCCACGTGGCCTTCGGCCACGGGATCCACGTGTGCCTGGGTGCGCCCCTGGCGCGGCTGGAAGGGCAGGAGGCGTTCGCCGCTCTGGTCCAGAGGTTCCCGAGCATGCGGCTTGCCGACGACCGGCTGGAGTACCACCCCACCATCGTCTCGCGGGCCCTAGTGGAGCTGCCTGTGGAGTGGTAGCCGTGCGGCGGCTGCGGATCGAGGTGGACTACCACCGGTGTGTGGGCAGCAACATCTGTGTTCTCACCGCACCCCACACCTTCGCCCTCAACCCCGACGGCCAGTCCACGGTGGTGGATCCCGAGGGAGACCCCGTGCAGGCCGTCCTGGAGGCCGCGGAGGGCTGCCCCACCATGGCCATTGCC
>JANXBY010000075.1 GCA_025060455.1 Armatimonadota bacterium | reverse complement strand
GCTCGTGCTGCCGGGAGTGGTGGACGCCCACGTGCACTTCATGGACCCGGGAGATCCCGACCGAGAGGATTTCCCCACGGGCAGCGCCGCCGCCGCGGTGGGCGGGGCCACCACGGTCGTCGAGCACACCCACGCGGCGCCGGTGGTCAGCGCGGACGACCTCCGGCGCAAGGCGGAGTACCTGCGGGACCGGTCGGTGGTGGACTTCGGGCTCGCGGCCCACGGCTGGCAGGGGAGGCTGCACGAGGTGCCGGCGGTGTGGGAGGCGGGCGCGCTGTACGTGAAGGTGTTCACGTGCACCACCCACGGCGTCCCAGGGCTGTCCGCCGCGGACCTCCTGGAGGTGTTCACTACCCTGGCGCGGCTCGGCGGGGTGTGCCTAGTCCACGCGGAGGACAAGGACCTCACCGGGCAGGCGGAACGGTGGCTGCGGGAGTCCGGACGCGCCGACGGCGGGGTGCTCCCGCTGTGGCGCAGCCGGGAGGCGGAGCTGGTGGCGGTGGCCACGGTGTCCGTGCTGGCCCGGTGCACGAGGGCGCGGGTGGTGGTGGCCCACGCCAGCTCGCCGGAGGTGGTGGACCTGGCGCGGGCTGTGGGCGGCGTGTTTGTGGAGAGCTGCCCCCAGTACTTCCACCTCCGCGAGGAGGAAGTAGAAACCCACGGTGGTCTCCGGAAGTTCACCCCGCCCGCACGGGCGCGCACCGAAGAGGACCTGCTGGGCATGTGGCGCCGGCTGGAGTCCGGAGCCATCGACTACCTGGCCAGCGACCATGCGCCCGCGACGCGGCGGCACAAGCAAGAGGGGAGCATCTGGGACGTCCACTTCGGGCTGCCAGGGGTGGAGACGACCTTGACCTTGATGCTGAACGGTGTGGCTCAGGGGCTCCTGACCCTCCCCCGGCTGGTCCAGGTGTTGTGCGAGACGCCCGCGCGTCTGTACGGCCTGTATCCGAGGAAGGGGACCCTGCGTCCGGGTGCCGACGCGGACTTCGTGCTGGTGGACCCGAACCGCGAGCACGTGCTGGACGACGCGCGGATCGTTTCGAAGGCGGGGTGGACTCCTTACGCGGGAATGCGGGTCCGCGGGGCGGTGGTGCGCACCTACGTGCGCGGACGGTTGGTGGCGCAGGAGGGGCGGGCGGTAGGGGAGCCCGGGTGGGGACGGTGGGTGCGTCGGGTGGAATCCGAGGTGTGAGGAGGTCTGGCGATGGGCGACCCGCTTCACAGGGTGGTGGAAGCCGACGGCATGGTCATCGAGTACGACGTCCCGATTCCCATGGACGACGGCGTGGTCCTGCGGGCAGACGTGTATCGGCCGGCCGCGGAGGGCCGCTATCCCGTCCTCCTGACCCATGGGCCGTACGGGAAGAACCTCCCGTTCCAGGTCGGGTACCGGCACCAGTGGCGGATCATGGTGCAGAACTTCCCGGAGGTGGCCGAGGGATCCACCTGCCGCTACCAGAACTGGGAGGTTCCGGACCCGGAGAAGTGGGTGCCCGACGGATACGTGTGCGTGCGCGTGGACTCCCGCGGAGCCGGCCGCTCTCCGGGCGTGCTGGACATCTTCTCGCCCCGGGAGATGCGGGACATGTACGCCTGCATCGAGTGGGCCGCGGCACAGCCCTGGAGCAACGGTAAGGTAGGCCTTTCCGGCATCTCATACTACGCCATCAACCAGTGGCTGGTGGCGGGCCTCAGGCCCCCGCACCTGGTGGCCATGTGCGCGTGGGAAGGCGCCGCGGACAGCTACCGCGACTGGCACCGCCACGGGGGGATCCTGTGCACGTTCACCGACTCGTGGTACCGGGGGCAGGTGCACCCGCTGCAGCACGGCTACGGAGCCCGCGGGTACGTGGACCCCATTACGGGTGTGTTGGTGGCGGGCCCGGAGACCCTTCCGGACGACGAGCTGGCGCGCAACCGCACGGACCCCTTCCAGGAGGCCCGCAACCGGGAGCTCCTGGACGACTGGTACCGGGTGCGCTCCGCCGACTGGTCCAGAGTGGAGGTCCCCTTCCTGTCCGCGGGCAACTGGGGCGGGCACGGCCTGCACCTGCGGGGCAACGTGGAAGCCTTCGTGCAGGCTGCCTCCCCACAGAAGTGGCTGGAGATCCACGGGCTCGAGCACTGGACGCACTACTACACCAACTACGGGCTGCAGCTGCAGAAGCGGTTCTTCGGGTACTTCCTGAAGGGAGAGCAGAACGGCTGGGACCGGGAGGCCCGGGTGCTGCTGAACGTGCGCCACGTGGACGGCTTTGAATTCCGCCGCGAGAACGAGTGGCCGCTGGCCCGCACCCGCTGGACCAAGCTGTACCTCAACCCTGCTTCGGGAACCCTGGACCCTGATCCGCCCGCCCGGCAGGGGGTGCGGGAGTACGTGGCCACCCGGGGCGGGGTCACCTTCCGCACCCCTCCCTTCCGGGAGGAGACGGAGATCACGGGGCCCATGGCCGCGAAGCTGTTCATTTCCTCCAGCACCGAGGACGCGGACCTGTTTTTGGTTGTGCAGCTGTTCGACCCCTCCGGCCGCGAGGTGACGTTCCAGGGAGCTCTGGACCCGCGCGCGCCCATCGCCCAGGGCTGGCTGCGGGCCTCCCACCGGAAGCTGGACCCCGAACGCAGCCTCCCGTACCGCCCGTACCACTCGCACGACGAGCTGCAGCCCCTCCGTCCCCACGAGGTGTATGAGGTGGATGTGGAGATCTGGCCCACCAGCATCGTGGTTCCGGCGGGGTACACGTTGACCCTCACGGTGCAGGGCCACGACTTCGAGCGTCCGGATGAAGTGGCCGGGGTGGGACCCTGGCAGGCGTTCCGGGGCTCGGGGCCGTTCCTACATAACGACCCCTGGGATCGACGGCCTGAGGTGTACGGGGGCCGCGTCCGGGTTTACGGGGGCGGGCCCACGCCGTCCTACCTCTTGGTGCCGGTGGTGCCCAGGGACTGAGGGCACTCAGTCCACCAGGCTCACCGGGCCGCGGACGCCCTCGGCAGCCGCCGCGAGGCCGCCCAGGTACGGGACCACCACGACCCGCAGGTGGGGCGCTAGGCGCCGGGCATGCGCCACCACCAGGTACGGGTCCGCGGTGTTCTCCGCGAACATCCCGTAGTGCATCGGGACGAGAACCTGCGCGCGGGCGTCCGAGGCCAGGAACACCGCGTCCTCCGCGGTCAGGCAGCACCGCTGGCCGTTGATGGGGAGCAGGGCGACGGTTAGGGGCCCTGCCGCTGCCAGCGCGTCTCGGACCTCCAGGGTGTAGGCCGTGTCGCCGGCGTGGTACACGGACACCCCCTGGTGACGGAGGACATAGCCCACGGCGTGGGGCTGTGGGTTCCGAGGGTGCTGGTGGAAGGCGGGTACCGCTTCCACGTGCACACCGTCCACGCGCGCGGATCGCCCTCGGTCCAGGCTGATGATGCGCTCCGGGCTTATACCCAACTCCTCCAGGGCGGGAGCATACGCGGAGGGCGCGACAAACCGGGCAGAGGTCGCCCGGGCCAGGCCTGGCACCGTGTCGGGATCCAGGTGGTCTGGGTGGCCGTGGGTGATCAGCACGAGGTCGCAGTCCGCCTCCTCCGGTGCGAAGGGTACGGGCCACAGCCGCTCCCATCCGTTCGTCCGGGCCACGGAGTTGGACAGGTACGGGTCCACGTACACCACCTGCCCCGTGTCCAACACCATGGCCCAGGAGGACTGGCCCAGCCAGAACAGGTTGACGCCCGTGGACGGCCTGCGAGCTCGCAGTTCGCGGGCGAGGGATGTTGTGATGGACACGGTCGGCACCTCCTTCCATTACGGCCTTCGGTCGCACAGGGCCCGTGACAAGCTTCCCACAACCGGGACCGTCCGTGCAGACCCAGGGGGGAACAGGACGCCTACAGCGCTTCTCTGCGAGCTCGCCGGTCCAGGGCGGCTCCTAAGTCGCCGCGGGATCTTTCAAGCGCTCAGCGAAGGAGGAGGCCGGTGGGCCAACGGAGGTCAAAGCCGGCAGCCAGGAGCTGGAAGCAGGCCAGGGCGGCGGCCGCGGACAGCACCGCCAGCGGCGGGCGCACCTTACCAGCCTGCCAGAGCAGCAAGGCGACGAAACCGAACGAGGCTACGTGGAAGCCCACCAACCACACGCCCAGGAGGTAAGCGGCCACGACCCCGAACCCATACAGCTCCGCCTGTACCCTTGGCCGCTGGGGAGATCCATCGTCGTCTACCCCTTCCTCGTCCACGGGGCCGACGGGTTCGCCCCGCACCACCCGGGCCAGCTGCACAACGCCGAGGAACAACCCGGGCACGGAAGCCAAAAGGGGCATGAGGCGCGCGTCGTACTGAAACCCCAGCCCCTGCCCTGCGCCGAGGCCGAAGGCCAAAACTGCAACCGCCGCCATGAAAACTGCTACAGGCTCCGGGCGGGTGTCGGTCGCGGGAGCGCCTACGCCCCGTCCTGGGGTGGGCCGGGACTGCGCGCGGGCGCGCCGCACTGCCGCTACCAGCGGGGGAACCACGATCAAGGCTGCGATGGCCAGCACCCCTGGGTGTCCAAGCCAGCTCCAGCCGTGCAGCTTTACCGTGAGCCAGAAGTACCGCTCCATGGGCTTCGCCAGCACGAACCCGATCAGCAGGGGAGCCCGGGGCCATCCGGACCGCTTCATGGCCCACCCCAACAGGCCCAGGAGGAGCAGGGCCAGCAGGTCCCCGGCGTGGCGGGTGGTCTGGTAGGCGCCGAGGGCCATGGTGACCAACAGAGGTGGGGCGACCCAGGCGAAGGGGATGTGCGTGAGGCGCGCCACCGCGGGGCTGAGGGCAAAGCACACCGCGGCACCCAGGATGTTGGCCAGCGAGAAAGACCAGACGATCACGTACACCAAGTCCAGGTGATCCTGGATCAGCCGGGGCCCGGGGTAGACCCCGTAGGCATACAGGGCACCCAGGATCACCGCTGCCGCGGGGCCGCCTGGCACGCTGAACAGCAGGGTGGGGATCAGGTCCCCTGCGGTGGCGGCGTTGTTGGCACTCTCCGGGGCCACGATGCCTCGCACATCGCCCCGGCCGAACCGGTCCCGGTCGCGGCTGGTGGCCACTGCGTGTCCGTAGGCCATCCACGACGCCGCGGTGGCACCGATGGCCGGCAGGATTCCAGCCCACACGCCGATCAGGGCACCGCGCACCACCAGCCAGCGGTGTGTGAGCACGTCCCGGACGCCGTCCCACCACCCACCCCCCAGCCCGGCCTGGCGCGCGATGGCACCCCCTCGTGCGAGCAGGCTCACCACCTCGGCTACCCCGAACACGCCGAGGGCGAGCACCTCCAGGGACAGACCGTCCAGCAGGTACAGCTGTCCGAAGGTGTAGCGGAACTCCGCGGCGGCGGGCGCAGGTCCCACCAGACCCAACAGCAGACCCAGGAGTCCCGAAAGGAGCCCGCGGAGGGGAGACCGGCCGAGGAGGCTGCCTGCGTACGCCAACCCGAGCACGGTGAAACTGAACAGCTCCGGCGATCCAAGTAGCATCACCAAGGGCCGTGCGACGGGGATGGACAACGTGAGTCCGACCACGCCCAGCAATCCGCCCGCCACCGAGGAGAGGAACGCGGCTGCCAGCGCCCGAGCGGCCTGTCCCTGCCGGGCCAGGGCGTGTCCCTCCATGGCTGTGGGCGCCGCGGCTGGGGAGCCCGGCGTGCCCACCAGCACGGACGTGATCACGTCGGCGGTGTAGACCACAGCCAGCGCGCCGGTCAGCGTGGCCAGGGCGGTGGGCGGGTCGAGGCGAAAGATCAGCGGCAGGAGGAGCGAGATGGCCACGATGCCCCCGAGTCCCGGCAGGATGCCCACCACCAGGCCGGCTAGGACCCCGACCAGCAACAGCCCCAGCCGCAGCGGGCTGGCGAACGTGGCCAGCGCGTTGAGGGCGGCGTCAACCACGGCGGATTCCGGCGGTTGCGGCCGCGATCCCTGGGCGCGTCTTCAGAAGCGCACGTTGTACTTGTCCCGCAGCAGGTCTGCGATCCACTTCTTCACGTCCAGGGTAGGCTGCATGGCCTTCCGGACCGCGGCCTCCACCTGGTCTCCGCGGCGCAGCGGGTAACCACCCGTGACGGACTTCGCCCGTTCCTGAAACTCGCGGTCCGCCACGATCCGATCCACCGACTCGTACAGGGCCCGCAGCGCCGCCTCCGGCGTCCCCTCCGGAACCCACCAGGTCAGCCCGTAGCTGAACGTCAGGGCCGCGGCAGCCTCATACGCCCGCCACCGGGGTCCCGCGGGCCGGCTCCCGTACAGCTCACGGTACACCTCGAACACAGACGGCAGGTCCGGAACCACGGGGTCCCGCAGGACCAGCTCCCCGCGGGCGTTCGGGGCTCCGCCCGTGAACAGAGGAACGGCCTTTCCGTCCCGAACCAGGGGGACCACCTGGGTGAGGTACACCGGCGTGAACTGGAAGTCCAGGTTCGTCTCGCCCCGCTCGAAGGCCAGCCGCACGGGACCCCGACCCTCAAAGCCCAGTACCACCTTGACCGGCAGCCGCAGCAACTCAAAGGCGATGAGGACGGGCAGGTCGCTGCCGGTGGCCGCGATCCCGCCGTAGACGAGGGGTTCGGCCGGCCTGAGCAGGTCCGCGGGCCTGCGCACCCCGGTCCGCGGGGACACGTATACCACCGGCCCGAAGGCGAGGGTCATGGCCACGCGCATCTTGCTGAGGTCGTAGCGGGCGGACGGGTGCCCGAACATCCACGGGAAGACCGTGGACGAAGTGGTGCAGAGGACCATCAGGCCGTCGGGCTTCGCGTTGGCCGCGAAGAAGGATGCGCCCAGCATGGAACCCCCACCCGGCACGTTGCGCACACTCACGCGAGGGTTGCCCGCTACGTGCTTTTCCAGAAACGGAGCCACAAAGCGGGCACCCACGTCCGCGGCCCCCCCGGGGGCGAAGGGCACGACGACCTCGATGGTCTTGCCCGCATAGTAGGCAGGCTGGGCGAGAACGCTCCCACCGAGCCCCAGCGCTGCCGCCACCGTCAGGATTGCCGCCAGCACCCGCACGTGGACCAACCCCCTTTGGTCAGACGGATCTCCGAAATTGTACGGCCGAACTACCCGATGGGTCAAACCTGGCCGCTTCACGCTGATGTTCCCGGAGCCGCGGAAGTCACATCTGGCCAGACCAAAAGCCGTTGCGCCTCACAGGCCCAACCGGCCCGCGGGCAGGTGCAGGCTCAGCAGGGAGGCCAGCCGGCCGACCAGGACGGCCAGGACGGCGGTGTACGCCACGGCGAAGCCGGGGTGCATGCGTGCCAGCCGCAGGCACACCCACAGAGTGAACATGGCAGCGGTGAGCAGGAAGCCGACCCACTCCGTGAGGACGACGAACCCCGCCAGCGCCGCGAGCAGCAACAGGCTGGCGCGGACCCGCGCGGGCTCGGGCACCTCCTCGGGCGCGTCGTGCCCTCGGAAGACGGCGAAGAGTTGTGCCACGGAGAGCAAGATGCCCGCGCCCGCCACCAGGAGGGGGAGCTCCCGCGCCCCAGGCACCAGCTGCGCGGCTAGCACCGCACCCACCACGAACACCGCCGTCACCCACGCGGTGAGGAAGACGTCTACGGCAACCCGGCGGCCGGACTGTCGGCTCGGCACCTCAGAGGCCGGACGCGTACGCCGCAGCCGCTGGATGCTCGCCCACACGAACGGCGCAATGAGCGCCGCTGCCAGCACCCACACCCCGGGACGAGCCAGCCAGGTCCACCCGTACAGATTCTTGGTGATGACGAAGTACCGCTCCATGGGCCCGACCAGCACGAAGCCGATGAGGAACGGTGCCCGAGGCCAGCCGGCGGCGCTCATGAACCATCCGAGCGCGCCCAGGGCCACCAGGCTCACTAGGTCACCCATCTCCTGCGACGCCTGGTACGCTCCGAGAGCCATGGCCACCAGCACCGGCGCCCCGAGTTTGGCGAACGGGACCCGGGTGAGTCGCGCGAGAGCGGGGCTGGCGGCGAAGCAGATGCCCGCGCCGATGACACTGGCCAGCGCGTAGCTCCAGATGATCACGTAAACCAAGTCGAGGTGGTCGGTCAGGATCCGTGGCCCTGGAAGGATGCCGTAGCGGAGCAGGGCCCCCACCAGGATGGCGGCGGAGGCGCTGCCGGGCACCATGAACAGAAGCGTGGGGATCAGGTCGCCGGCGGCCACCGCGTTGTTGGCGGACTCTGGCGCGATGATCCCGCGGATGTCGCCCTTGCCGAACCGCTCCCGGTCCCGGCTGGTGGCCACCACGTGGCCGTAGGCCATCCACGTGCCCGCGGTGGCTCCCAGGGCTGGGAGGATCCCCGCCCACATGCCGATGAGGGCGCCGCGGACCACGAGCCACCGGTGACGCAACACATCCCGCACGCCCTCCAGCCAGCCCCGGCCCAACCCTTCCACCTGCGCGATGCTGCCGCCCCGGGCCAGAAGGTCCACGACCTCCGCGACCCCGAAGATCCCGAGAGCAACCACGGGGAGGGGGATGCCGTCCATGAGGTAGAGGGAGCCGAAGTCGAAGCGGACCTGTGCCGCGGCCGGAGACGGGCCCACCAACCCCAGCAGCGTCCCCATGAGCCCGGACAGCAGACCCTTGCGGACGTCCTTGCCCAGCAGGCTGCCCGCGAAGCTGACTCCCAGAAGGGTCAGCATGAACAACTCCGGCGCGCCCAGGGCCAACACCAGGGGGCGGGCGATGGGGATGGACAAGGTCAGCCCCAGGGCGCCGAGGAGCCCTCCGATCATGGACGACAGGAACGCCGCGGACAGGGCGCGCGCCGCCTGTCCCTGACGTGCCAGGGGATGGCCCTCGATGACGGAGGTGGCGCTGGCGGCGGAACCCGGAGCCCCGATGAGCACGGAGGTGATGGTGTCTGAAGTGTGGACCACGGCCAGAGCACCGGTGAGGACGGCCACCGCGGCCACCGCGTCCAGCCGGAACACATACGGCAGGAGCAGGGACACCGCCACGATCCCGCCCATGCCGGGCAGGATCCCTACGACGATGCCGCCCACGATCCCGGCCAGAAGCAGCCCCAGCCGGTCCGCGTTCGCGAACACCTGGAGAGCTTGGAGGGCGGCTTCCGCCACGGGGGTCAGATCTCCTGTCCGTACTTGTCCCGCATGAGGTCCCGGATGAACTTCACCACGTCCAGGGTGATCTGCAGGTTGCGGTGCACCACCGCCTCCACCCGGTCCCCCCGGTGGAGGGCGTAGCCTTCCAGCAAGCGCTGCGCCACGTCCCGCTGGAAGTCCGGGTCACGGTTCATTCGGTCCACGGCCTCGTGCAGCTCGCGCAGAACCTCGGGCGGTGTCCCACCGGGCGCCCACAGCCCGCGCCCGTAGACCCAGCCCGCGGCGAAGAGCGCCCGGAATGCCTTCCACCGCAGCAGGCCGTCTGGCTTGCGGCCGTGGATCTGCTGGTAGACCTCGTACACCGTGGGCAGGTCGGGGACCGCGGGGTCCCGGACAACCCGCCCCCGCTCGTCCAGGTAGCCCAGGGTCATGAGGGGGACCGCGCGCCCCGCGCGGACCAGGGGCTGCACCTGCGTGACGTATACGATGGTGGACTGGAAGTCCAGGGTGAGTTCGCCCCGCTCGAAGGCGAGACGCGCGGGCCCGACCCCTTCAAACCCGAAGACCACCTTAGGATTCACGCCCAGCAGGTCCATGGCCACGATGGCCGTGAGCACGTTCCCGGGCGGCGAAGGGGATCCCATGACCAGGTCTCGGGCCTGGGGGAGGTCTGCGGCCCGCCGTACCCCCGTGCGCGGGGAGACATAGAACACCGCACCGCTCCCGCTCACCGCCACCAGCTTGAAGTTCCGGAAATCGTAGCGGACCGCGGGGTTGCGCACGATGTACGCGATGGTGGAGCCCACAGGCGCCGCCAGCAGGGTGAGGCCGTCCGGCTTGGCGTTCAGCGCAAACCAGTTGCTGCCCAGGATGGTCCCGCCCCCAGGCATGTTCCGGACCCGCACGGAGGGGTTACCCGCGATGTGCTTTTCCAGGTACGGGGCGATGGCCCGGACCAGGATGTCCGACGGCCCTCCGGGAGACGTGGGGACGACGATCTCCACCACTTTGCCCGCGTAGTATGGCGCCCCTGCGGAAGACGCCAAAGCCCACACGAGCACGACGGTCAGGACCAGCGCTCCTGCTCTCCTCACCTCGGATCCCCCCTTCGCGGGCTGCGGGTCCCTCAGACGGTCAGTTCCAGGATGTCGAGGACTCCTTCCCGGCGGTCCACCAGGTAGATGAGGCCGTCTGCGTCCACGTACACGTCGTTGGACTGAGGCACCTTGTCCGGCCCGAAGTCCGGCACGTACCACGCGATCTCCTGGGGCCGGAAGGGATCCCGGATGTCCACCACCCGCAGCCCACCGGCGAAGTAGGTCAAGAAGATCCGCTCCTCGCTTTGGGAGCTGCCCGGGCGGTTCTCGTGGACGTTGTGCGGGCCGAACCGGTGGTCCGGGTGAGCCAGGCCGTCGGGGTCCACGCGAAAGGCAGCGACCGGAACGGGGTTCTTCTCTTCCCGCACGTCCACGACCCACATGTACTTCTCACGGTCCCGGCCGTCCGACCACCGCCGCAGCGCCTCCTGGGTGCAGACCACGAGCTTCCTCCCAGGGAGGGGCAAGGCGGTGTGCAGCATATCCCCGAAGGGCGGGTAGAAGGTGTGCCGGGTGACCAGCTTCGGCTGGCTGAGAGACGTCACGTCGAGGATCGCCCAACCCCAGTCGGTGCACCCCACGTAGCAGCGGTTCCCCACGACAAAGGGAGCCCCGTGGACCCGGACGCGCCAGCCCGCCGGCCAGTCCGGCTGTTCGCCACCCTCCGTCCACTGGCCCGGCATCCACCACCGCCCCACTTCCCGCGGGCGGTCCGGGTGGGTGAGGTCCAAGATGCGGTAGATCTGGTCGGAGTACCCCGGAGCGCCCGCGGGGACGTGCGCGTACTGCCCGTCCACGAACCACATCCGGTGCACCCCGATCCCACCGGTCTCGAAGAACGCCAACTCGCGAGGCTGGGCGGGGTCGCGCACATCGTAAATCCCCACGCCCGCCCGGAAGTCAGGCCCTTGATAGGTCGGCAGCTGCTCGTAGTTCACGAGCATGAGGTCGCCGCTCACCTGCACTTTGTGCATGTGGGTGTTGGGCGGGCACGGCAGCTGGGCGACCACTTTGGGGGACCGGGGGTCCCGCACGTCCAAGACGGTGGTGCCCACGTCCCTCATGGGGGCGATGTACGCGAACCCGCGGTCGACGAGCACCTGTCCGGCACCTACGGGCCCGTACCGGGTGCGGCTGATGAGCCGGAGGTTGTGGATGCTCGTAGCCACTGCCACCTCCCGTGCTAGATGTGTTGGTTGTACTTGGTGCGGATGGTCTCCCGGATGTACTTCACCACGTCCAGGGTCATGGTCATGTTCCGGTGGAGGGTCTGCTCCACCCGGTCGCCGCGCAGAACCGGGTAGGGGCCCAGGACCTGCTCGGCCTGACGGCGGAACTCGGGATCCGCGGTCATCCGATCCACCCCAGCCCGTAGGTCGCGGAGGGCTTCTTCGGGCGTGCCCTCAGGCACCCACAGCGCCCGGCCGTAGGTCCAGCTGGCGGCCACCAGCCCCGCGTAGGCCTTCCACCGAAGCAAGCCGTCGGGCTTGAGGCCGTGGATCTGCTGGTAGACCTCGTACACCGTGGGCAGGTCGGGGACCGAAGGGTCCCTCACCATGCGTCCCCGCTCGTCGATGAACCCGAGGGTCATAAGCGGCACGGCTTTCCCCTGACGCACCAGGGGCAGGACCTGGGAGGCGTACACGAAGGTCGCCTGGAAGTCAAGGTTCAGCTCACCGCGCTCGAAGGCCAGCCGGATGGGCCCTCGCGACTCGAAGCCGAACACCACCTTGGGCTGCACCCCGAGCAGCTCGAAGGCCAGGAGCGCAGGCAGCTCCACACCAGGTGGGGTGAGGCTCCCGAAGGTGAGCCCCGAGGCGCCCGCAAGGTCCCTGGCCCGGCGCAGCCCTGTCTGTGGCGAGGCGTAAAAGACCGCCCCGCTGCCGTTGACCAACACCGCCTTCAGCTTGCGGAACTCATAGCGAACCGCAGGGTTTCGGAGGATGTACGCCACCTGGGAGGACACGGTGCTGGCCAGCATCATGGTGCCGTCGGCTTTGGCGTTGGCCGCGAACCAGTTCATGCCCAGCAGGGTCCCGCCGCCCGGCATGTTGCGGATGCGGATGCTCGGGTTGCCGGGGATGTGGCGTTCCAGGAACGGGGCGAAGAACCGTGCCAGGATGTCGGTGGCACCGCCCACCGCGGTAGGAACCAAAAGCTCGATGGCCTTGCCTGCGTAATAGGGCGTCTGCGCGGGTGCTGTCCCCGCCAGCGCCACCGCCACCAACAGGCTGACCGCCAGCGCCCGCATGGTGTCCCCCCCTCTTCCGTTTGGTCGGACAGATAGCGAGCCGATTCTAGGGCCCGCGTCCCGCCGTGGTCAAGCAGATACCGCATCCGGCGCCAGCTACCCACCTACTTGAACTTACCGGCCGGCCGCCCTTAGGCTTAGGGTCGAGCTTATGATCAGGCCAAACGTCCTCCCGCGCCCCACGGCCGTTGAGGTGGTGCTGCGGCGGCTGGAGCAGCTGGTGGCCGAAGGCAAGCTGCCCGAGGGCCGGCTGCCGCCCGAACGGGAGCTGGCGGCCCAGCTGCAGACGAGCCGCGCCACCCTGCGGGAGGCCCTGCGGCTGTTGCGGTCCTTGGGGGTGGTGGAGTCCGCGCCGCGCCGGGGTACCCGCTTGGTGAACCCCTGGCCTCTGCCCCTGCAGCTGGCCCTGCCCGACCTTCCGCGGCTTGCCAACCCCGCGGAAATCCTGGAGGCGCGGCTGGCGCTGGAACCTGTGCTCGCAGCCCTGGCTGCGGTGCGATCCAGCCCCACCGACTGGCAGCGGCTCGAGGAGTGTGTGGAGGCCGGGCGGCGTTCCAAGAGCCTGACGGCCTTCGAGCAGGAGGACCGGGAGTTCCACGTGCGCCTGGCGCAGAGCGCGGGCAACCACCCGCTGGCGTTCTTCTCGGCCCTGTTGCAGGGGATTCGGGACGAGGCCACCTGGGGCGAGCTCAAGCGCAAGGACCTGGGAAGCCCCGGACACCGGGAGGCGTACGTGGAGGACCACGCGGCCATTCTGGGAGCGTTGCGGGCGCGGGACCCGGAGTCAGCTCGGGAGCGCATGCGCGCACACCTCCTTCGGGTCCAGCGGAATCTGTTCGGGGGAACTCCCATCAAGCCTCTCTGACGGGCAGAAGGCGGAGGTCAGGATGAAGCTGGCACGGATCTGGTTGGACGGACAGGCTCTCGACGTTCGGGTGGAGGGGGAGGAGGTGGTTCTCCCCCCCGGCCACCGGCTGGAGTTGTCGACGGTACGGCTGCTTCCTCCCACTGCCCCCACGAAGGTGATCTGCGTGGGGTTCAATTACCGGGACCATGCGCAGGAGCTGGAGGTGGAGATCCCGAAGGAACCGCTGTTCTTCCTCAAACCTCCCAGCGCCCTGGTGGCCCATGGTCAGCCCATCCCGTACCCGGCCCACACGGCTCAGTTGGACTACGAGGGGGAGCTGGCGGTGGTCATCGCCCGCCGCTGCCGGAGTGTCTCCCGGGAACGGGCGCGGGAGGTCATCCTCGGGTACTCCATCCTCAACGACGTTACCGCCCGGGACGTCCAGAAGGTGGAAAAGCAGTGGGTGAGGGCCAAGGCCTTTGACGGCTCCGCGCCCTACGGTCCGTGGGTGGAGACCGAGCTGGATCCCTTGGACGTCCGGATCATCACTCGGGTCAACGGCGAAGTGCGCCAGGACTCCTCGACCCGGTACATGATCTTTGACGTGTACGAGCTGGTGGCGGAGGCGTCCCGCTACATGACGCTGGAGCCGGGAGACGTGATCGCCACGGGCACCCCGCCCGGGGTCGGTCCTCTGCGCCCCGGGGACGTGGTGGAGATCACCGTGGAGGGGGTCGGGACGCTGCGGAACCCGGTGGCAGCGGCTGACTGACGCGCCACCGACGGGCCCGGGTGCGGGCGGAAAGAGCGGGGGGCTGTGCGGTGAGAGCAACCTGGGGTGGGGCGGGTGGTGGGGCCGCCGGCGGCCCGCGGGAGGCGTCTGCGGGCTTGGTGCGGGAAGCCGCGGGGGAGCCCGCGGTGCAGATCCTGAACGGGACCGTGGAATTCGACACGGCGGCGGGCGAGCGGTTTCGCGCCCTGGAAAACGTGTCGGTGCGGTTCTACCCTGGACAGGTGACCTGTCTGGTGGGGCCCTCCGGGTGCGGCAAGACCACCGTCCTGAACGTCCTCGCGGGATTCGTCCAACTGTCGTCGGGCTCGGTGCGGTGGCGGGACGGGGACCGGCCGCGCCTGGGCTACGTATTCCAGGACTACGCCCTGTTCCCGTGGATGACGGTAAGGGAAAACCTGGTGTTCGGACTGCGCCGGTTGGCGCGGCCCGAGCTCCGCGCCCGGGAGGACGAGCTGGTCCGGAGGTGGCTCAAGCTGGTGCACATGGAGGCGTTCGAGGGCTACTACCCCTACCAGCTTTCTGGCGGCATGAAGCAGCGCGTGGCGGTGGCCCGCGCGCTGATCTACGAGCCGGACCTGGTGCTCATGGACGAGCCGTTCGGAGCCCTAGACGAGCTGACGCGGCAGAGGCTGGTGAGGTTCCTGGACGAGCTTTTGGCCCAGCGACGCCTCACCGTGGCCTACGTGACCCACAACCTCCGCGAGGCGGCGGTCCTTGGAGATGTGGTGTACGTGATGGCGCGGTCGCCCGGCCGGGTAGTGGCAGAGATCCCCGTAGACCTTCCCCGGCCGCGGGGACTGCACGGGGAAGGCACACTGGAGGTGGAACGTAAGCTGTACGAGCTGGTGGCCTCCCAGGCGGAGGAAGAGGTATGAGGGGAGTCAGATTGTAAGCGAACAACTCGGAGGGAGGTGGAGAAGGTGAAGTTCCGGTGGTGGGGCCTGGTGGTGGCCGTGCTGGTGGCAGCCACATCCGCTTACGGGCAGGCTCCGGAGCGCCTCGTTCTCCGCATGGCGTACCAGATCAACATCTTCGGCGGGCTCGCCATCGTGGGGCTGGAGCGGAACCTGTTCGCCCGCCGTGGCATCGACGTGCGAGGCGTCGCGGTGGCGGGCGGCATCGAGGCGCGCACGGGGCTGTTCACCGGGGACTTCGACGCGGTGACCATGGGCAAGACGCCTTTCCTGACCACGGTGGCCGCGGGTCCCGCGGTGGGGGTGGCGCTGACCATCTACGGGGGAAACATGAACGCGGTGGTGGTCCGGCGCGACAGCCCCATCCGGCAGCTGGCGGACCTGAAGGGCAAGAAAGTGGCCTCCCAGGTGGGCACGGGCTCCGACCTGGCTTTCAAGGACTTCGTCCTGCCCTCGGGCGGGCTGACCGCCAGCGACGTGCAGGTGGTGAACGCCCGCTACACGGACCACGTGGGGATGCTGCAGGCGGGATTGGTGGACGCCTTTGTGGGCGTGGAGCCCTTCATCACCCTGGCGGAGGGGCTCGGCATCGGGCGGGTGCTGGTGGAGCACACCAAGTTCGACCCCAACCCGGGGTTCTTGGTGGTCAGTCAGGGATGGTTTGACCGCAACCCGCAGGCCCTGCGGCGCCTGCTGGAAGCGTGGGTGGACGCCTACGAGCTGTGGTTGCGCAACCGCCGGGACTTCGCCGCGGCCCTGCAGAGCTTCTACGCTGCTCGCGGAACGCCACTCAGCACCGAGGTGGCGCTCCGGCTGGCGGACAAGATGGATGTGTACCCGGGGCCCCTCGGCGGGCTCCGGGACTACCTGGGCCAGGAGACGGAGGCCCTGTTCCGGCAGGGGCAGATCCGCAGCCGGATCGACTGGACGCGGTCCTTGCGGACGGAAGTAGCGACCCAGATTCTGCGGGAGCGAGGTTTGGTGCAGGTGCGCAGGATCAGCTACACAGTCCGCAAGCAGTGACGAGGCGCACAACGCGCGGCGGTTGGTGATGGTGGCACGGTTGGCGGGGTGGCCTTCCCTGGTCCGGAACGCGGCGGCGGGCCTCGCCCCTCTCCTGGCTGTGGCCGTGGCCTGGGAGTTGCTGGCGCGAGGGCTCAACCTGAACCCCAACATCTTCCCGGGCGTGGCCCGGGTGGTGGATACCTGGTGGGAGCTGGCCCGGTCCGGTGTGCTGTGGAAGCACGTATTCCTGACCCTTTACCGGCTCGCGGTGGGGCTTGCGTTGGCTTGTGTGGCGGGCCTGGTGGTGGGCACCGTAATGGGGGTCTCTCGGACCGCGGAACGCTTCTTCCTCCCCCTCGCAGGCTTGCTGCTGCCGGTCCCGGCCCTCGCGTGGTTGCCGGTGCTGGTCCTTTGGCTCGGCCTGGGCAACCGGTCCACCATCGCCCTGGCCGCCTTCACCTCTGCCCTGCCCATGATGCTGAGCGTGTGGTCGGGGATCCGGCAGTGCCCTGAAGTCCTGCTGCGGGCTGCCACGGTTATGGGCTCCCGGGGTGTGGACCGGTTCTGGCGGGTGCTGCTACCCGCCGCGCTGCCCTCCGTGATGACCGGGCTTCGGTTGGCCCTGGGGCAGTCGTGGCGCGCGGTGGTGGCGGGCGAGATGATCGGCACCACGGACTTCGGACTCGGATTGGCCATCTTCCTCGCCCGGGAGTTTCTGCGGGCGGACATCATGTTGGCCAGCCTTGCAACCATCGCGGTCCTGGGGCTGCTCATGGAGCGCGGCATGCGGGAGGTGGAGAACCGCACCGTGCGCCGGTGGGGCACCGCGTGACGGACCGTGACGTTCGCGGGAAGGCGGGGCAAGCAGGCTGGATCATCCATCCTGTTCGCGCCACCCGGAGTTCGCCGTGCCGAGGGCAGCCCCGTTTGGGCGCAGAGTAGCGGTGCCTCGCTTACGGTTTGGTACGCCCAGACTCCGGTGGGCTGGCTTCCGGAGATCCAAGAGCTGATCTCCGCGGGTTCGGTTCTCAGGTCGACCTCCAGGGGCTCACAGGGGGCACCGGACAGGTCGCTGAGCAGGCGGACCGTGGGCCGGTCGGGGGCGGAGCGGTGGTTTCGAACGACCACGGCCAGACCCGGCTGCTGGTGGCGGTTACCCGGAGCCGGAAGTCCGAGCTGGGCGTTCGGGTAGGACCTGAGCAGCCGGCGCACGGTTTTGGTCGCTTCGTCGTTATCGATGAAGCACGCCGGATCTACCGGGTCGACGCGAGGGAAGTGCCGGGCATCCGGGTGACCGTGACCGGCTCGTTTGTGGACGTGGCCCTGCCGGTAGAAGCTTTGCAGCCTCGCACCTCCGAGTGGGAAATTCAGGTCGAGACGGCGTACCTGGGCCGTGACAACGTCTATTGGCGTGTCGACTGGCTGGCCTGGACCCGGATCACCTTCTAGCCGGGCCGGCGGGCGAGGGGGTGAGGGTGTGCGCCGGAGAAGGGTGGCGGGACTGATTGAGCTCGTCGGTATTGCGGTCCTCTTGGCGCCTTCGCTGGCCCAGGCTGTGTCGGTGGCTGCGCTGCTGGGGATCCGGACCGCTACGACGGCAAGGTGGTGACGGTGACCGGGGTGGTCTCCGGGTACCGGGAGGGGGTCTCGAGAGCCGGCAACCCGTACACGACGTTCCGGCTGGCAGAGGGCGGGTCTGGGGTGGCGGTGTTTGCAGGGGGGCACCGGGGGCTGCGGGACGACATCCGGGTGCGGGTCAGCGGGGTTTTCCAGAAGGTGCGGCGGGTGGCCCGCTACACCTTCTACAACGAGATCGAAGCCGAGCGGTGGAGCAGGTGCGGTAAAGAGCTGGCCGGGAGCGGCCCGAGGCATGAGGGGCAGGGCCCGAAGCGGTCTCGGGGTCAGCACCGACCTGGGTGAGGTGAGGGGCGGCCCGAAGACGGCTGCTCGTCGCCGAGTTGCGGGTCCCGGGTCTCACGCGCCGCGGAACGTGGTCCCCGCCAGCCGCCCTACCAGTCGGGGTGAACACGCGCAGGCACCAGGCATCCACGGCGCGCGACGGTTCCACGGCCTTGTTTCTGGCCAAGGCCAGGCGACCCGGCTCAGGGACGTAGGCGGTTCTGGTGGTCAGGTGGCTTCGTGGGAGCTTTGGTGGAGACGAGCGGATTCGAACCGCCGACCTCCGCGTTGCGAACGCGGCGCTCTCCCAGCTGAGCTACGTCCCCACGCGTTCAGGATTGTACCACAGCCTTGGGGCCCCGGCGCCACGGCGTATTCGTATTATGGAAGCCGGAAGAGGAGGCTGCGGATGCTGGAACCAGGCGCTGTTGCGCCGGACTTCGAGCTGGTCGACCACCAAGGCCAGCACGTGCGGCTGCGCGACTTCCGGGGTCGGAGGGTGGTGCTGTACTTCTACCCCAAGGACGGCACCCCGGGCTGCACCCGGGAGGCCTGCTCGTTCCGGGACGTCCACCAGGAGCTGCAGCGCGCAGGCGTGGTGGTCCTCGGGGTGAGCCCGGACTCCCCCCAGTCCCACGCCCGGTTCCGCGAACGTCACGGCCTGCCGTTCCCCCTGCTTTCGGACCCCGAGGGAAAGGTGGCGCAGGCGTACGGCGCGTGGGCGCAGAAGACCTTGTACGGCCGGAAACGGTGGGGCGTTGCCCGGACCACGTTCCTGATCGGAGCCGACGGGAAGGTGGAGCAGGTGTGGCGGCGGGTCAGGCCTGACGGGCACGGGCAGGAGGTGCTGACAGCCCTCCAGGAGGGGGCAGGCGGTAAGCCATGAGCCACCGGCGCGCTCCCCGGGGAGGGCGGACCGGCGCGGGCGGGTGGGGCTGGCTAGCCCGAGGGCTGCTGGTGCTTGCAGCACTGACGGCCTTGGGGTCGGTGGCGCTGGCCGTCTTCCTGAACTCCCTGCGTGCCAACCTGCCGGACCTAGCAACCCTGTACCGGCCGCCCAGCCAGGCCACCCGGATTTACGCGGCCAACGGCGAGCTCATCGCGAGCCTGTACCGCGAGAACCGTGCGTACGTGAGGCTTTCTGAGATCCCGGCGGTGCTGCAGCAGGCGGTGATCGCCATCGAGGACGAGCGCTTCTACCAGCACCGGGGGGTTGACGTGCGGGGCATCCTCCGGGCGGCCTGGCGGAACCTCACCCGGCAGTCCGTGGTGGAGGGCGGCAGCACCATCACCCAGCAGCTGGCCCGTAACCTCTTCCTCACCCCGCGGAGGACTCTCGACCGCAAGCTGCAGGAGATTCTCCTGGCGGTGGAGATCGAGCGCCGCCTCACAAAGGACGAGATCCTGGAGAGGTACCTCAACCAGGTGTACTTCGGCGGGGGCGCGTACGGCGTGGAGATGGCGTCCCGCCTGTTCTTCGGAAAAAGCGCCCGCGACCTCTCCCTCCCGGAGGCGGCCCTGCTGGCAGGGGTCATCCAGGCGCCCTCCCGCTACTCCCCCTTCGACAACTTCGCCGCCGCCAAACGCCGCCAGGAAGTGGTGCTGGACCGCATGGTGGAGCTGGGGTTCCTGCGGCCCGACCAGGCGGAGGTTGCCAAGAAGGCGCTACTTCACCTGAGCCCCGGACCCAGGAACCTGGGGTTGGTGGGGGTACGGGCCCCCTACTTCGTGTCGTACCTGCTGCCCTTCCTCGTGGAGCGCTACGGCGAGGACGCGGTGTACAACGGCGGGTTGCAGGTCTACACCACGGTCGACCCGCGTCTGCAGGCCATCGCACAGCAGGTGATCACCCAGGGGGTGGAGGAGGCCCGCCGGGGCGGGCTGCGGGTCACGCAGGGAGCCCTGGTGGCCGTGGAGCCTCGCACAGGGCGGATTCTGGCCATGGTGGGCGGGGTGGACTTCTCGCGGTCCCAGTTCAACCGAGCTTGGCAGGCCCGCCGGCAGCCGGGCTCGGCCTTCAAGCCCTTCATCTATACCGCGGCTCTGGAAAACGGCGTCTCTCCGGATCGGGTGCTTCTGGACGCTCCCGTGGAGTACCGGGTCGCAGGCTGGGGCTACTGGCGGCCCAAGAACTATGACGGCACGTACTGGGGCCCCATCCCCCTGCGGGTGGCGCTGGAGCACTCCCGGAACATCCCGGCGATCCGCATGCTGGTGGAGCTGGGCCCGCAGACGGTGATCGACACCGCCCGACGTATGGGGATCCGCAGTCCCCTGCAGCCGAACCTGTCCCTGGCGCTGGGCACCTCCGAGGTGACGGCCCTGGAGATGGCCGCTGCCTTCGCCACCCTGGCGGCGGGCGGGGTGTACGCGGAGCCGGTGGCCATCACGCGGGTCCTGGACGCGAAGGGTCGCGTGTTGGACGACTTCCAGCCCCACCGGCGGGTGGCCGTGCGGCCGGAGGTGGCGTACCTCATGACCGACCTCCTGCGCGGGGTGATCCTCCGCGGGACCGGACGCGCTGCGGACGTCGGGCGCCCCGCCGCCGGCAAGACGGGCACCACGGACGACTACCGGAACGCGTGGTTCGTAGGCTACACGCCGGAGCTGGCAGTGGCGGTGTGGGTGGGCAACGACGACAACAGCCCCACCAACCGCGTGGTGGGGGGGTCCGTGCCCGCGCGGCTGTGGGCTCGGTTCGTCAAGCGGGCGCTGGTGGGTCGGCCGCCCTCCGACTTCCCTGTGCCCGAGGGCCTCCTGCAGGTGCCCGTGTGCGTGAAGCACGCGCCCGACGGGACGTGCGAGCGGCAGGGCTGGAGGGCGGTGCTGCGGGGTGCGGAGCCCTCTCCCTCCCCGGCTCCGGAAGGGCGCGCCACCAGCCCCCCGGCGGAAGCAGCCTCACGCCCCGGGGGCGTCGCCCTCCTGCAGCCTCGGGATGGGGCCGAGGTGACCAGCCCCTTCGTGGTGGAAGGCCGTACTGCACCAGGAGCGGAGGTGCGTCTGGTGGTGGTGATGGAGGGCGGACCGTCTGCGGTCCAGGTGGTGGACGCGCAGCTGGCAGTGGGCCCGGACGGCTCCTTTGGGTACACGGTGGAGTCCCCCCTGCGGTTTTCCGGCGCCCGGTACCGGGTGACGGTGGAGGCGAGGGGTCCGGACGGTGCGGTTGGAACTGCCACGGTCACGGTCCGGGAGCGGTAGGGGCGGAGGCGGCGGGACAGGCGAGGTGAGGCAGCCATGGCGGGACACTCCAAGTGGCACAACATCCGCATCAAGAAGGAGAAGATGGACAAAGCCCGGGGCCGGCTGTTCAGCAAGCTGACCCGGGAGATCATCGTGGCCGCCCGGGAGGGAGGCGGCAACCCCGAGACCAACGTGCGCCTGCGCAGCGCCATTGACCGGGCGCGGGACGCGGGGATGCCCAACGAGAACATCCAGCGGGCCATCGCACGGGGCACCGGCGCGGTGACGGGCGAGCACTACGAGGAGGTCACGTACGAGGGATACGGGCCCGGGGGCGTGGCCATCCTGGTGCGCGCGGCCACCGACAACCGCAACCGCACCGCCGCCGAGGTGCGGGCGGTGTTCCACCGGCACGAAGGGAGCATGGCAGAGGCCGGGGCGGTGGCGTGGATGTTCGACCTCAAGGGCGTGATCCAGGTGGAGCGGTCGGCGGTGTCGGAAGACGAGCTGATGCTGCAGGCCTTGGAGGCGGGGGCGGAGGACGTGCGCACGGAAGGGGACACCTACCTCGTGCTGACCGCCCCCGAGGACCTGGCCCGGGTCCGCGACGCCCTGGCGAAGGCAGGGATCCCCGTGGCCAGCGCGGAGCTCCAGCAGGTGCCCAAGACCACTGTGCCGGTCGCCGGGTCGGAGGCGGAGCGGGTCCTGCGGCTGCTGGAAGCCCTGGAGGAGCTGGACGACGTGCAGCAGGTGTACGCCAACTTCGACATCCCCGACGAGATCCTGCAGCGGGTCGGCTAAAACCACCCCAAACACCACCGCGCGGTTGTGGGGGACAGGGTTCGCGGCCACGCGCTTGCACGTCGCCGTGTTTCAGGTTCCTTGGAGCCTGCCTTCGTCCCGCGGCAGGCATGCGCCGGGCCGGTGTAGAATCCTCGTTCGAAAATGGTTGCGGTGGGCCTAGACCCCGGGTGGTGCCACACCGGCTACGCGGTCGTGGGCGCGAGCCCTGCCGGGCTTCGGGTGCGGGAAGTGGGGGTGGTGCGGTCTTCTGCACCAGACCTGCCCAGCCGGCTGGAGGAGCTGTACCGGGAGGCGATGGGGCTGCTGGAGGAGGTCCGGCCGCAGGTGGTGGTCCTGGAGGACGTGTTCAGCCACCCGCGTCACCCCCGGACCGCGGTGCTCATGGCGCACGTGCGGAGCGTGCTGTGCCTGGCCGCCGCCCACTCCGGCGCCGCGGTACAGGCCCTGACCCCGGCAGAGGTGAAGCGGGCGGTGTGCGGCAACGGCCGGGCTCCGAAGTCGCAGGTGCAGGCCGCGGTGTGCCGGTTCTTGGGAGTGCGGGGCAACCTGGACAGCCACGCGGCGGACGCCCTGGCGTTGGCGGCTACGGCCCTGGTGCGGTCCGGCTTTCCCATGAGGGCACTGGTGGGGGTACCGTGATCGCGTACCTCAAGGGGCGCGTGGTGGAGCGGGGGCCTGAAACCCTGGTGGTGGAGTGTGGCGGAGTGGGCTACGAGGTGGCGCTGCCCGCCTACCTGGCCGACCACTGGAGCCCGCAGGAGGGTGAAGTCGTGGAGCTGCACGTGTCCTACCAGGTAGGCGCCAACCACCCCAAGCCGCTGCTGGTGGGCTTCCGGCGCCGTGCGGAGCGGGAGTTCTTCGAGCGCTTCATCACCGTGGACGGGATGGGACCCACGCGGGCGGTGCGGGCCATGGCCCGCCCGGTGCACGAGATCGCGGACGCCATCGAGCGCCGGGACGTGAACTTCCTCAAGCGGCTGCCGGGTCTGGGCGAGCGGACCGCACAGAAGGTGGTGGCCGCCCTGTGTGGGAAGGTGGCCAAGTACGCCCTCCTGCAGGAGGGACCGGTGGCCAGACCCGCGGCGACGGCGGACTTCCGCGAAGAGGTGCTGGAGGTGCTGACCCGGCAGCTGGGCCACCGGGCCGCGGAGGCGAGGCGCATGGTCGAGGAGGCGCTGCGGCGCAACCCTCACGTGGCCACCGCGGAGGAGCTGTTCCAGGAGGTTTACCGCAGCCAGCGGAAGCCGGCGGGTGAGGAGGAGGCATGAGCCGGGAGCGGTTTTCCAGCGCGCAGGTTCCCCCGGAGGAGGCGCGGCTGCTGCGCCAGTTGCGCCCGCGCACCCTCGACGAGTGCGTGGGGCAGGGCAAGGTACGGGAAGGCCTGCGGATCGCCATTCAGGCCGCCCGGTCCAGGGGTGAGCCCCTGGACCACATCCTCCTGCACGGGCCGCCAGGCCTGGGGAAGACCACCCTGGCCAACGTGGTGGCCGCGGAGATGGGCGCCAACCTGGTGCAGACCTCGGGGCCGGCCCTGGAGCGGGGTGGGGACCTCATGGGGATCCTCACCAACCTGGAGCACGGGGACGTGCTGTTCGTGGACGAGATCCACCGTCTGCCGCGGACGGTGGAGGAGTTCCTCTACCCGGCCATGGAGGACTTCTGCGTACACTTCGTGCTGGACCGCGGGTTGCATGCCCGCACCCTCCGCTACACCCTGAAGCCCTTCACCCTCATCGGCGCCACCACCCGGGCGGGCCTGCTCACCTCCCCCCTGCGGGAGCGGTTCGGCATCTTCTACCACTTGGACTTCTACTCGGAGGGAGAGCTCACCCAGCTGGTCTGCCGGTCCGCGCGGATCCTGGGCGTCCCCATCACGGACGAGGGAGCGCGGGAGATCGCCCGCAGGTCCCGGGGCACGCCCCGGGTGGCCAACCGGCTGCTGCGTCGGGTCCGAGACTACGCGGAGGTCCGGTATGACGGCCGGGTGACGGAGGAAGTGGCACGGGAAGCCCTGGAGTTCGAGGGCGTGGACGAAGCGGGGCTGGACGCGTTCGACCGGGAGCTGTTGCGCGTGATCGCGGAGGTGTACGGCGGCGGGCCGGTGGGGGTGGAAGCACTGGCCGCGACCCTGAACGAGGAGGCGGACACCCTGGTGGAGGTGGTGGAGCCCTACCTGCTCAAGATCGGCTTCCTTATCCGCACGCCCGCGGGAAGGCGCATCACTCCCGCCGCGTATGCACACCTGGGGATCCCCATGCCCCGCGACGGTCGGGCCTCCCAGGGCACCCTGTTCGAGACGTGACGTCCCGCAGGATGCGGGGCCTTCCTCCGGTAGGCTCTTATTTGGAGACATCGGTCGGCCCAGAGGGGCCGAAGGGAGGGTACGATGACCGAGCTGGGACGGATGCTGATCGTCTTCGGCGTGGTCCTCGTGGTGGTGGGCGTGCTGCTGTCGCTGGCCCCCCGCCTGAGCCTTCCGCGGCTTCCGGGGGACATCCTGATCCAGCGGGACGGGTTCACCTTCTACTTCCCCGTGGTCACCAGCATCTTGATCAGCGTGGTCCTCACCTTGCTCCTGAACGCCCTGTGGTGGGCCAGGCGGTGAGGCTAGCCCTGGTGGTGGCGTGTGCTGCGGCGCTGGTGGCGGCGGGCGGCAGGACCACGTCCGCCCAGCGCCCCCAGCTGGTGCGGGTAGGGCTTCTGGCGGGCCGCCCCGAGGTGGTCCTGAGCGCGGACAGCCCGCTGCGGGTGCTGGACGTGCAGGCGGACCGGCAGGACCAGCTGTCCGTGGGCGCGTGGACGTTCAGGGCTGGCGCAGCCGGCGTGGAGATCCCGGGGGTGGCCCGGTACGGAACCGTGGTGCGGGTGTCCGCGGAGGGCGACCGGCCGGTGCGGGTGGAGGACAAGCTGCGCGCCTACCGCGGTGTGGTGGAGCTGCGCCGCACCGAGGGGGGGCTGACGGTCATCAACGAGCTGGACCTGGAGTCCTACCTCTACGGGGTCCTGAAAATGGAGATCAACCCCGCGTGGCCCCCGGAGGCGGTGAAGGCCCAGGCGGTGGCGGCCCGCACGCTGGCAGTGGCCAGCGTGGGGCGGTTCGCCCGGGAAGGCTACGACGTCCGGGACAACACCGACTCCCAGGTGTACGGGGGTGTGACCTTTGAAGACCCCCGGGCCACGGCCGCGGTGGACGCCACACGGGGCCTGGTCCTCCAGTACGGCGGGCAGCCGATTCTCGCCGTTTACCACGCGGACTCCGGCGGCCGCACGGAGTCCAGCGAGAACGTGTGGGGCAGGGCGTACCCCTACCTGAGGAGCGTGGACGACCCCTACGTGGCCGGGTCTCCGTACGAGCGGTGGACGCTTTCGTTGCCCCTGGCCCGGGTGGAGGAAGCCGTCCGCGCGGGTGGGCTGCCGGTCCGCGGGCTGAGGTCCTTAGAGGTGGCCGAGACCAGCGAGTCGGGACGGGCGCTGCGGGTGAGGCTTTCCGGCGACGAGGGCACCTGGGAGCTGTCGGGCCACCGGCTGCGGAGCCTCCTCGGACCGGACGTGCTGCGCAGCACGCTGTTCACCGTGAGGGTGGAAGGCGGGGTGGCCACCTTCGAGGGCCGGGGATGGGGCCACGGGGTCGGGCTCTCCCAGTGGGGCGCCCGCGGCATGGCGCTGCGGGGCTGGGACTTCGTCCGGATCCTGCGCCACTACTACACCGGCGTACAGGTGGCCCTTCCCTGACGGTCAGGGCTCCACCCGCACCCAGCCACGGGTCAGGGGATCCCATTCGTCCAGCGGACGGCCCATATAATCCCGGCCCTCCACCTTGTAGCCTGCGGCCTCCAGGCGCCGGCGTGCCTCCTTCCAGTACCGGTAGTCCACCTGCCACGCGCCGCGCCGCAAGGGGTTCTGGTAGGCGCCAAGGCCCCCGAGCAGCTTGCGCAGGTTGGCCTCCTCCGTGGGGTCTGCCTGGATCTCCACCGCCTGGTTGACGGTCCCGACGGCTACCAGGTTCGGGTTGGCCGGTGCGGTGATGGGGCTGCCGCCGGGGTTGTGGCTGGCCACCGGAACGGGCACCGTGGGAGCCTGCGCCGCCGCCCGCGCCTCCTGAGGCCGGGCGGCCGCGGGCGCCGCCGCAGCTCCCCCACCTTCCGCCTTCTTGGCCGCCCAGCGTGCCTTAGCCTCCTCGATGAGCCGCTTGCGCTCCGCCTCCTTCTGGGGGTCTTGCGCGACTGTCCTGCGGGGACGCTCCTCTGCCACCTCAACCTCCCGCCTCCGGTGTTCCAACGGGATTATACGCACGCGATTATACGCACGCGGCCGGCCAACCCCGGAAGGCGTGCTATACTGCAGCCGGCCTCCGAACGCCGGTCCGGCGGTGGGCGCCAGCGAGGGAAAGGCCGCCGTGGGGTGGAAGGAGGACGGCTGGGGCCGATACCAGAGCTGAAGGAGGCGCGATGGTCCTTCTCCAGGCGCAGGGTGCGCAGGGGCAGGCAAGCCTGCTTCCTACCCTGATCGTGTGGGCGCTGCTGCTGGTGATGTTCTACGTGCTGCTGATCCGCCCCCAGCAGCAGCAGCAGAAGCGGCGGAAGGAGATGCTCAGCAAGCTCCGGAAGGGAGACCGGGTGGTCACCGTAGGCGGGCTGCACGCCACCATCACGGACGTACAGGACGACGTGTTGACCCTTGAGCTGGCGCCCAACGTGCGGGTGCGGGCGGACCGGGCGGCGGTGGCGTCCGTGCGCAGCCGGCGTCCGGAGGCGGAGACCAAAGAACGGGAGGCGAAGACCAAGTCCGGTTCGTAAAGCGCGGGCGGGGGTGCGGGATGTCGGTGGTGTTGGAGGCGGAGCAGGAGAACCCCTTCGAGTCGGTCTGCCGCTGGATCGACCGGGCCTCGGCCATCCTCGGGTACGACGAGTCCACCAGCCGGCCCCTGAAGCACCCGCGGCGGTGCGTCATCGTCTCCCTGCCCGTGGAGATGGACGACGGCCGCGTGGAGGTGTTCACGGGCTACCGGGTGCAGTACGACACCGCCCGTGGCCCGTGCAAGGGTGGGCTGCGCTACCACCCCAACGTGAACCTGGACGAAATGAAGGCCCTGGCCGCTTACATGTCCATCAAGTGCGCGGTGGTGGACATCCCCTTCGGAGGTGGGAAAGGCGGGGTGGCCTGCGACCCCGCGCGGCTGTCGCACCGGGAGCTCGAGCGCATCACCCGCCGGTACACCGCGGAGATCTTCGACATCATCGGCCCCGACAAGGACATCCCCGCGCCGGACGTGGGCACCAACGCCCAGGTGATGGCGTGGGTCATGGACACCATCTGCATGAAGCGCGGCTACCTGGAGCCGGGCACCGTGACCGGGAAGCCCATCCCCCTGGGCGGCTCCCGGGGTCGGGAGGAGGCCACGGGGCGCGGGATCCTGGTGGTGGCGCGGGAGGCCTTCGCGCACGCGGGCCTGCCCGTGGAGGGGGCGCGGGTGGTGGTCCAAGGCTTCGGCAACGTGGGCTTCCACACCGCACGGCTGCTGCATGAGGCGGGCGCCCGGGTGGTGGCGGTGAGCGACGTACACGGGGGCATCTTCCACCCCGAGGGGCTGGTGCCCCGACTGGTGCGGGAGCACCGGGACCGCACGGGCAGCGTGGTGGGCTACCCGGGCGCCCGGACCCTCACCAACGCGGAGCTGCTGGAGCTGGACTGCGAGCTGCTGGTACCCGCGGCCATCGAGAACCAGATCACCAAGGCGAACGCGCACGCCATCCGCGCGAAGGTGGTGGTGGAGGGCGCCAACGGCCCCACCACCCCTCAGGCGGACGAGATCCTGCGCCGGCGGGGAGTGTTCGTGGTCCCCGACATCCTCGCCAACGCGGGTGGGGTGGTGGTGAGCTACTTCGAGTGGGTCCAGGATCGGTACGGCTACTTCTGGCGGGAGGACCAGGTGCGGACGCGCCTGGAGGACAAGATGCGGCAGGCCTTCCGGGACGTGCTGGACTTTTCGGAGCAGGTGGGCGTGGACCTGCGCACGGGCGCCTACTGCCTCGGCGTGCAGCGCATCGTGGAGGCCCGCCGCCTCCGGGGGCTGTATGCCTGAGCCCTCCCCCGCCCTAGCCCCTGCCCGGGTCACGGTGGACGTGGTCCGCCAGGACCCGGAGGTGGCGGCGTACGTGGAGCGGGCCAACGAGTCCCTGGGGGTCCTGGGCTACACGGAGCACGGGGTCCGGCACGCGTCCCTCACGAGCCGCATCGCCTACAACATCCTGCGCCGGCTGGGCTACCCGGAGCGGGAGTGCGAGCTGGCGGCCATCGCCGCCTACCTGCACGACATCGGCAACCTCGTCAGCCGGCTGAACCACGAACACACCGGTGCGCTGCTGGCAGGCGCCATCCTCCAGCGCCTGGGGATGGACCCCGCGGAGCGGGCGGTGGTGATGAGCGCCATCGGCAACCACGAGGAGTCCCATGGCCAGCCCGTGAGCGCGGTGGGCGCCGCGGTGATCCTGGCGGACAAGTCGGACGTGCACCGCAGCCGGGTCCGCAACCCGGACCCTGCCACCTTCGACATCCACGACCGGGTGAACTACGCGGTGGAGCACTCCTTCCTGCGGGTGGACGAGCGGGCCAAGGAGATCACCCTGGAGCTCACCATCAACACCGACAAGGCGCCCGTGATGGAGTACTTCGAGATCTTCCTCTCGCGCATGGTGATGTGCCGGCGGGCGGCGGAGCACCTGGGCTGCGCCTTCAAGCTGCAGATCAACGGGGTGCGGTTCCTGTGAGCGTTTGACGGCTCCAGGCCCGGGGGCTATCCTCGACCCGGAACCGCCATGGACATCCTCTGCGTGGGCACCAGCCACCGTACCGCGCCCGTGGAGGTCCGGGAGCGGGTCGCGTTCCTGGAGAGCCGCCTGGGTGTGGCCTCTGCGCTCCTGCGGGGAAGGGACGGCGTCCACGAGGCGGTGCTCCTCTCGACCTGCAACCGGACCGAGGCCTACGTGGTGGCGGAGGACGCCTCCGCGGGGACCCACGCGGTGCTGGCGTTCTGGTGCGACTACCACGGGGTTTCGCTGCAGGAGCTGGAGCCGTACGTGTATGCCCTCCGGGGCGCGGACGCGGTCCGTCACCTGTTCCGGGTCGCAAGCGGGCTCGACTCCATGATGGTGGGCGAGACCCAGATCATGGGCCAGGTGCGGGAGGCCTTCGGCGCGGCCCGCGCGAGCCGGGCCACGGGGCCGCTGCTGGACGCCCTGTTCCGACAGGCCATCGCCACGTCCCGCCAGGTGCGGCAGCGCACGGGCATCGAGCGGGGCTCGCTTTCGGTGCCCGGGGCCGCGGTGGAGGTGGCGCGGCAGCTGCTGGGCGGGCTGGGGGGCCGGCGGGTGCTGGTCCTGGGTGCCGGGGAGATGGCGGAGCTCACCGTCCGGCACCTGGTGGAGTCGGGCTGTGGGGGCGTGGTGGTGTGCAACCGCACCCTGGAGCACGCCCGGCCCCTGGCGGAGCGCCTGGGCGGGGTAGCGGTCCGGTTCGACGAGCTGGGCCGTTACCTGTCGGAGGTGGACATCCTGGTGACCTCCACCGCAGCACCCCACCCGGTGGTGGAACCGGAACTGGTGGCCCAGGCGGTGCAGGGCCGCCGCGAGCCCCTCGTGATCGTGGACATCGCGGTGCCGAGGGACGTACACCCTGCAGTGGGCGGGCTGCCCGGCGTCCGGCTGCTGAACGTGGACGACCTGCAGGCGGTGAGCGAGGCCGCCCGGCAGGCGCGGCAGGCGGAGATCGCCCAGGCGGAGAAGATCGTGGCGGAAGAGACGGACCGGTTCTGCGCCTGGCTGCGGTCGCTGAAGGTGGTCCCGCTCATCACCGCCCTCCGGGCCCGTGCGGAGGCGGTGGCGGAGGAGGAGTGGCGGCGGGCACTGCCGCGCCTCCAGGGGCTCACGGAGCAGGAACGGGAGACGGTGCGCGCCCTGTTGCAGTCGGTGGTGAACCGGCTGCTGCACGGTCCCATTGTTCGCCTGAAGGAGATCGCGCGGCGCGAGGACACGGTGTACGTGGAGGCCGCCCGCACCCTGCTGGGCTTCGAGGACGAACCGGCCGCGTTGGAGTCCGAAGCCGGCCGTTGACCCTGCGAGTCGGTACCCGCGCGAGCTCCCTCAGCCGGCGCCAGACGGACTGGGTGGTAAAACAGCTACGCGGTGTGGATCCGCGCCTGGAGTTCCAGGTGGTCGCGGTGCGCACCGCGGGCGACCGCTCCCGCCGCCCCATCCCCGAGCTGGGCGGCGCCGGTTGGTTCACCCGGGAGCTGGAGCGGGCGCTGGCGGACGGTGTAGTGGACCTGGTGGTGCACAGCCTGAAGGACCTGCCCACGGAGCCCACCCCCGGACTGGTGGTGGCCGCGGTTCCCACCCGGGAGGATCCCAGGGACTGCTTGGTGGGCCCCTGGCCCACCCTGGACGCGCTTCCCGCAGGCGCCCGTGTGGGTACCACGAGCCCCCGCAGGAAGGCCCAGCTGCTGGCGTACCGCCGCGACCTGCAGGTGGTGCCCCTCCGGGGCAACGTGGACACCCGGTTGCGCAAGGTGGAGGCCGGCGAGGTGGACGGTGCGGTGCTGGCGGCCGCGGGGCTGGTCCGCGGTGGGTGGCAGGACCGCATCCGCCAGCTGCTGGATCCCGATGTGGTGCTGCCGGCCCCGGCCCAGGGAGCGTTGGCGGTCCAGGTGAGGGAAGGCGACCGGGCGTTGGTGGAGCTGGCGAGCCGGATCGACGACGCGACCACGCACGCCGCGGTGCGGGCTGAAAGAGCCTTCCTGCGCGCCCTGGGCGGTGGCTGCACCCTGCCCGTGGGGGCGTTGGCGACCGCGGAGACAGGGCGGCTGCGGCTGCGGGTGCGGGTGCTGTCCGAGGACGGTAGCCGCCAGGTGTCGGTGGAGCAGGAGGGTGCGCCCGACGACCCGGAGCGGGTGGGGCGGCAGGCCGCAGACGCCGTACGGCCGTTTCTGGCGGTTCTGGGAGGTGCGGCGTGGCCGCGGAGGTAGTCCAGCCGCTGCGGGGCCGCACGGTGCTGGTCACCCGGCCCGGGGACCAGGCCCGGGAGCTGTGCCGGGCCCTGGAGGCCCTGGGCGCACGGGTGGAAGCCGTCCCTGTGATCCGGTTGCTTCCTCCGGAGGACCTGCGGCCTCTGCTTCAGGCGGCGGCAGCGGTGGACGCGTACGATTGGGTGGTGTTCACCAGCCGCAACGGCGTGCACCGCTTCGGCCAAGCGCTGGCGGCCCGCCACCGCAGGCTTCCTGCCCGCGCGCGGGTGGCGTGCATCGGCCCTGCCACCGCGCGGGCCGCGGCGGAGCTCGGGTGGACGGTGCACCTGCAACCCGCTCAGTTCGTGGCGGAGTCCTTGGTCGACGCCTTCCGCGCCGTCGGGGTGCGCGGTGCCCGCGTGCTGGTGGTCCGCGCCCAGGAGGCGCGGGACGTGCTCCCGCAGGGCCTCGAGGAGCTCGGGGCGCGGGTGGAGGTGGTGGCCGCGTACCGCACGGAGCCCGCGTACAATGAAGCCGAGCGGCTGCGCGGGGTGCTCCGGCAGGGCGTGGACCTGGCCACCTTTGCCAGCCCGTCCGCGGTGCACGCGGCGGTACGGCTGTGCGGGGGGCCGGAGCTGCTAAGGCGTGTGCCCGCGGTGTGCATCGGGCCCGTGACGGCTTCTGCGGCGCAACAGGCGGGGTTGTGGGTGGCTGGGGTGGCGGATACCTACACCCAGGAGGGCCTGGTGGACGCGGTAGTCCGCGCCGCGCGAGGGGAGGGATCCGTGTGAGCTTCCCGAGTTTCCGGAGCCGCCGCTGGCGCCGTACGGAAGCCCTCCGGCGGCTGTCTCAGGAGGTGGAGCTTTCTGCTCGCCAGCTGATCGCGCCGCTGTTCGTCAAGGAGGGAATCCGGGACCCGGTGCCGATCTCTTCCCTGCCTGGCCAGCTGCAGCACACCCTCTCGAGTCTGGTGCAGGAAGTGGGGGAGCTGGTGGAGGTAGGGGTCGGGGCGGTGATCCTGTTTGGGATCCCCGCGCGCAAGGACCCGGTGGGAAGCGGCGCGTGGGACGACGAGGGGGTGGTGCAGAGCGCCCTTCGGGCCCTGCGGTCCGAGTTCGGGGATCGCGTGGTGCTGGTGGCGGACCTGTGCCTCTGTGAGTACACGGACCACGGGCACTGCGGGGTGCTGGCCGACGGCCCGGAGACGGTGGACAACGACCGCACCCTGGAACTGTACGGGCGGATCGCGGTGAGCCAGGCCCGGGCGGGGGCGGACGTGATCGCGCCCAGCGGGGTGATGGACGGCCAGGTGGCGGCCATCCGGCGGGCCCTGGACGCGGCCGGGTTCCCGCACACCGCCATCTTGAGCTACGCGGCCAAGTTCGCGTCCAGCTTCTACGGGCCGTTCCGCGACGCCGCGGAGTCCGCCCCGCGGTTCGGCGACCGCCGCAGCTACCAGCTGGCGCCCCCGAACCTGCGGGCGGCCCTGCGCCGGGTGGAGGAGGAGGTGGCGGAGGGCGCGGACGCGGTGATGGTCAAGCCGGCCCTGCCCTACCTGGACGTGCTGAGGGCGGTGCGCGAGCGGTGCGCGGTGCCGGTGGCGGCGTACTGCGTGAGCGGGGAGTACGCCATGGTGCACGCAGCGGCGCAGCGGGGCTGGCTGGACCTGCCCTCCGCCATGCTGGAGGTGTTACTGGCCATCCGACGGGCCGGCGCGGACTGGATCCTCACGTACTTCGCCAAGGACGCCGCACGGTTGCTCCGGTGAGGGCCTCCGAGGAGCTGTTCGAGCGGGCGCGGCGCGTCATGCCCGGGGGCGTGAACAGCCCCGTGCGGGCCTTCCGCGCGGTGGGCGGCTGCCCGCCGTTTCTCGTCCGCGGGGAAGGGGCGTACGTGGCGGACGCGGACGGGCGGCGTTACGTGGACTGCGTGAGCTCCTGGGGAGCCCTGATTCTGGGACATGCGCACCCCGTGGTGGTGCAGGCGGCCCAGCAGGCGGTGGCGGACGGGAGCAGCTTCGGCGCGCCCACCCCGTGGGAGGTGGAGTTCTGCGAGCGGCTGTGCGCGGCGGTTCCCTCCGTGGAGGTGGTGCGGCTGGTGAACTCGGGCACCGAGGCGGTGATGAGCGCACTGCGGGTGGCCCGGGCCGCCACCGGCCGGGAGGGGGTGGTGAAGTTCGACGGTGGCTACCACGGACACGCGGACGTGCTGCTGGTGCGGGCCGGTTCGGGGGTAGCCACCTTCGGCCTGCCAGACAGCGCGGGCGTCGCGCGGTCCGCGGTGCAGGCCACCTACTCCCTGCCGTACAACGACCTGGGGGCGGTGCACGAGTTGTTCCGACGCCGCGGGGGTGAGATCGCGGCGGTGCTGGTGGAGCCCGTGGCGGGCAACATGGGGACGGTCCCCCCGCAGCCCGGCTTCCTCCAGGGCCTGAGAGAACTGACGGAGCGCTACGGCGCCCTGCTGGTGTTCGACGAGGTAATCACGGGGTTCCGGCTGCACTACGGGGCCGCCCAGGACCTGTTCGGCGTGCGGCCGGACCTCACGTGCCTGGGGAAGGTCATCGGTGGCGGCTTCCCCCTGGCCGCCTACGGCGGAAGGGCGGATTTGATGCGGTTGGTGGCCCCGGACGGACCTGTCTACCAGGCGGGGACCCTGTCGGGCAACCCCGTGGCGGTGCGGGCGGGCCTGGCCACCCTGCGGGTGCTGGAAGACGGGGCGGTGTACCGGCAGTTGGAAGAGGTCGGCCGGGCCCTGGAGGAGGGACTCCGGGAGGAGGCGGACCGGGCCGGGGTACCGGTGTGCGTGAACCGGGTGGGATCCATGCTCACGGTCTTCTTCACCCCAGGACCGGTGGTCGACTACGCCACCGCCCGCGCCTGTGATGGGGCCCGGTTTGCGCGGTTCTTCCACGGTATGCTGGCGCGCGGGGTGTACCTACCGCCCTCGCCCTTTGAGGCGTGGTTTGTGTCCGCGGCCCACGGGCCGGAGGAGGTGGACTGGATCCTACGGGCCGCGCGGGAGGCGTTCCGGGAGGCGGCATGAACGGGCGCGTCCTGGTGGTGATGCCCCTGTACAACGAGGAGGCCACCCTGCAGGAGGTGCTGGAGGCGGTGCTGCGTTACGCTCCGCCCCAGGCGGACGTGCTGGTGGTGGACGACGGGTCCACGGACCGCTCGGCGGAGATCCTGGCGCGCTTCCCGCAGGTGCGGGTCATCCGCCACCCCGAAAACCGCGGGTACGGCGCCTCCCTCATCGACGGGTTCCGATACGCTCTGGAGCACGGGTACGACGTGGTGGTCACCATGGACTGCGACGCGCAGCACGAGCCGTACCTGATCCCGGACCTGCTGGCGGCCCTGGAGGACGCGGACATCGTGTCGGGCAGCCGCTACCTGCCCGGGTCCTCCCGCGGGCAGGACCCACCTCCGGACCGGCTGCGGATCAACCGAGAGGTCACCGAGCGGGTGAACCGCCTTACCGGCTACCGGCTCACCGATGCGTTCTGCGGGTTCAAGGCGTACCGGGCCGAGGCCCTGCGCCGACTGCAGCTGGACGAGCCGTCCTACGGCATGCCCCTGCAGGTTTGGGTGCAGGCGGCGCGGTGGGGCCTGCGAGTGCGGGAGATCCCCATCGGCCGGATCTACAAGAACCCGCACCGGCGGTTCTGGGGCGGGCTGGACGATCCGGAGGTCCGGCTCCGGTACTACGTGGACGTCCTGGAACGGGAAGCCGCGCGGTGGCTGTCCCAGCCTGCCTCCCGCGGGGAGGGTGGCCCTTGAAGACGGTCCTGGTGCTGGCACCACACCCGGACGACGCGGAGATCGCCATGGGCGGTACCATGGCTGCCCTGGTGGCCCAAGGCTGGCGGGTGGTGGTGTGCGACCTCACGGACGGCGAGCCGACCCCGGTGGGCAGTCCGGAGCGGCGCCGGCGGGAAGCGGACCAGGCGGCCCGGGTGCTGGGGGTGGAGCGGCAGATCCTGGACCTGCCGAACCGGTTTCTGCTGGACGGGGTCGAGGCCCGGAAGAAGGTAGCCGCGGTGATCCGGGCGGTGCGGCCCCAGTGGCTGTTCGTGCCGTACTGGGAGGACGCGCACCCCGACCACGTGCAGGCGGCAGCCCTGTGCGAGGCGGCCCGGTTTTACGCCAAACTCACCCACACGGACATTCCGGGCGAGCCCCACTACCCGCGCCGGGTGGTGCACTACTTCTCCACCCACTACCGCATGGTTCGCCGCCCCAGCTTCGTGTTCGACGTCACCGACACCATGGACCGCAAGATGGACAGCCTCCGGGCCTACGAAAGCCAGTTCGGGCCGGAGCGGGGTAACCAGTGGGTCCTGGAAGCGGTGCGGGACGCAGCCCGCTACTTCGGCTCCCTCATCGGAACCTCCTACGGGGAACCCTTCCTCCTGAGGGAGGAGCTGGGCGTGAGGAGCCTGGAGGCGTTGGTGTGACGGACGTGGAGGAGCTGTCCCTACCTACCCGCCACGGCGAGGTGCTGTGGATGCCGGAGTTCGCCCGGTGGCTGTCGGTGGCCGCGGCCACCGCGGGGCACCTGGACGCCTGCCGGGTCTTCGGGCAGCCGCTACGATCCCTACGGGAGCAGGCGCGGGCCGAGGCCGTGGAGCGGGCCTGGGCGCTGCTGGAGCGGTGGGGGTTTCCGACACCACCGCCGCTCCGGGGCCCGTGGGTGGCCACCGGCCACCAGCCCTCCCTGTACCATCCGGGCATCTGGATCAAGGCACACGCCCTGGACGCCAGCGTGGGCCTGGGTGCTGTGGGGCTGTATGTGGTGGTGGACTCCGACGAGTGCGAGGGCTGGGGAGCCCGGGTTCCGCGTAGGGACGGGGCTCTCAGGGCCGCGCAGCGGACACTGGTGCATTGCGGGCCGGGCGTGCCGTTCGAGGCGATGGGCCCTCCTGCTGAGCAGGGCTGGCGGGCATTCTGCGCGCAGCTGCGGGACGACGTTGCGACCTTGGACGTCCCGGAGCTGGTGGAGCGGCTGACGCGGGCGGAGCGAGCCGGTCTCCACTGTTTGCCGGTGGTGCGCAGCCTGGGCGAGTTCGGGGCTGCTTTGCGCAGGCGCCTGGAGGCGGAGTGTGGCCCGGTGCGCTACTGGGAGGTGACGGTGTCGGAGCTTTCCCGCACCCCGAGCTTCGGGCAATTCGCGGCGTGGCTGGCCCAGGACGCGGAGAGGTTCTGGGCCTGCCACAACCAAGCCTTGGACGACTACCGCCGTGCCCACGCGGTCCGCTCATCCGTCCAGCCGTTCCCCAACCTCCGGCGGGACGGCGAGTGGGTGGAGCTGCCGTTTTGGTTCGTCCGGGATGGCCAAAGGCGCCCCGTGTTCACCCGCGCCGGCGGAAGTCGGGTGGTGTACTGCGACGGGCAACCTGTCGGGGAGCTTTCCGGAGGGCCGCTGGATGGTCTGCGTCCCCGGGCCCTCACCCTGACGCTCTTCCTGCGGCTGTTGGTGTGCGACCTGTTCGTGCACGGCCTGGGCGGGGCACGGTACGACCGGGTCACCGATCAGGTCCTGCGGCAGTTCTTCGGGTTGGAGCCTCCTCCCTTCGCCGTCCTCACCGCCACCTTTCACCTCCCCCTGGCCCGCCACGCGGACCCCAAGGAGGCGTACGCGGCGGCCCACCAGCTCTGGCTGGACCTGCAGCACAACCCCGACCGGCACCTGCCCGCCAGCGAACCCGCGCGGGCCCTGGCGGAGGAGAAGTGGCGGTGCATCCGGGCTTTGCAGTCCCCAGACCTCACACGGTCCGCGCGGCGCGAACTCACCCATCGCATCCGGGCGCTCAACGAGGCGCTGCGCGCCCCACTGCAGCACCGGATCCGGGAGGTCGAATCCCAGCTGGAAGCGCTGCGCCGGGAGGTAGAAGAACACCAGGTGGCCTCAGACCGCAACTACCCCTTCTTCCTGTTCGACCCAGAACAGCTGCGGGCGCCCTTCCGCACCACGGAGGAGGTGCGGTGCAGCCGCTAGACCCGGTGACCGCAGAGGGGCTGGGCCGGCGGTTTGGCGCGGTGGTGGCCCTGGAGGACGTGAGCTTTCGGGTGAGGGAGGGGAGCTGCCTGCTGCTGACCGGCCCCAACGGGTCCGGCAAGACCACCCTGCTGAGGATCCTGGCCACCGCGCTGCGGCCTACCCGGGGCCGCGCGTGGGTGTGCGGGCACGACGTGGTCTCCGAAGGCCACCGGGTGCGGGAGGTGTGCGCGTACCTGGGCGCCTCCTCCGGCGTGTACGGAGGCCTGACGGGCCTGGAAAACCTGCAGCTGGCGGCAGACCTGTGCGGCCGGCCGCGGGAGCGGGTGCCGGAGCTTGTGGAGCGCGTCGGCCTGCAGCCGGCCGCCCACCGGCTGGTGTCCACCTACAGCCTGGGCATGCGCCGCCGGCTGGCGCTGGCGAGGCTGTTCCTGCAGGGACCGCAGGTGCTGCTGTTGGACGAGCCGTTCGTGGGCCTGGACAGCGAAGGAGCCCGCCTGGTGCGCGAGCTGGTTTCCAGCGTAAAGGAACAGGGAGGCGCGGTGGTGCTGGCCACCCACGACCGCGACCGGGCAGGGGGCCTGTACGACGCGGTGGCGGAGCTACAGGCCGGCCAGCTGGTCCAGGGCCCGGGGCTCGTCGCTGCCGGCCGGATATGAGGGCCTGGCGGCGGGTGACAGCCCTGGCCCGCAAGGACCTGTTGCTGGAGTGGCGGGGGCGTGACGCCCTGGTGCCCGCGGCCAGCTTTGGCCTGGCGGTGCTGGTGGTGCTGGGGCTGGTGTGGGGCGGGAGTCCCGAAGCGGCCCCGCCGGTGTTGTGGTTGGCCCTGTTACTGGCATCCGTGCTGGCCATGGGGCGCAGCGCGGAGCGCGAGGACGAAGAAGGCACCCTGGAAGTCCTGGTGCTGTACCCTGGGAGCCGTGAGGATCTGTTCTGGGGACGGTGGCTCGCCTTGTGCGTGCTCCTTCTCGCGTTGGGGGCCGGCCTGTGGGCCGCGCAGGTGCTCCTGTTCAACGCGCCCACCCGCAATTCTACGACGCTGCTGCTGGTAGGGTTGCTCGTGGCCGTGGGGCTGAGCGCGGTGGGAACCTTGCTGGCCGCGCTGTTGCAGCATGTGCGCGCGGGCCGTCTGCTGCTTCCCTTGTTGTTCCTCCCAACCACGGTCCCCGTGCTGCTGGCCGGGGTGCGGCTCACCGAGGCCGCGACCTCTGGGACGCCCGCAGGTCCGTGGTGGGGAGTGCTGGCGGCCTTCGACCTGCTGTTCCTGTTGGTGGGCCCCGGGCTGTTCGAGGTGGCGGTGGAGGGGTAGGTGGGTGAGGCTTCGTCGGGTCGGTGCCGGGCGCGGAGGGAAGACGCGGTGGTGCGGGCGTTTGTCGTAGGCGGGACGGCGGCGCTGGTGGCCCTGGGCCTCCTGCTGGGCCTGTGGGCTTCTCCGCCTGACGCCTACCAGGGCGACTACGTCCGGATCATGTACGTGCACGTGCCGGCGGCCCTCGCCAGCTACGCGGCGGCCGCGGTGGCCTGCGGGGCGGGCGCCCTGTACCTGCAGCGGCGCCAGCCCTTGTTCGACGCCTGGGCCCGGGCCGGCGCGGAGCTGGCGGCGCTGTTTTCCGGGCTGACCCTGCTGACGGGCATGATTTGGGGAAAACCGGTGTGGGGCGTATGGTGGGCGTGGGACGCGCGGCTGGTGACCACCGCGGTACTGTTCCTGCTGTACGTGGGCTGCCTGCTGGTCCGCGGCCTGGCGGACGACCCGGAACGGGGCCGTCGGCTCTCCGCGGTGGTGGCCGTGGTGGCGTTCCTGGACGTTCCCCTGGTGCACTACTCCGTAGTGTGGTTCCGAACCCTGCACCAGGGGCCCTCCATCAGCTTGCAGGGCGTGAAGGTGGCACCGGAGTTCCTGGTGCCCTTGGTGGTCAACGCGCTGGCGTACCTGGCCCTTTTGGGCTTGCTCCTGGCCGAGCGGGCGCGGCTGGCACGGCTGGAGTGGGAGCGTTGAGCCCGTGGGTCTGGGTGCTGGCGGCGTACGGCGCTGCAGGATTGCTGGTAGGCGCATACGTGTGGCGCCTGTGGCGGCGGCGGAGAGAACTGTCGGTAGCACCGGGCAGGGAGGTGGAGCCTTGAGGCGGCTGCGTCTGGTGGCTGCCGCGGTGTTGGTGGCCGGCTCTCTGGGGTACGTGGTGGCCGGAGGCCTTCGGGAGGCGGTGGTGTACTACGTGACGCCCACCGAGTTGCGGTCGCACGCCCTGGACCCGCGCCGGCCGGTGCGGGTGGGCGGGCAGGTGTTGCCCGGCTCCCTGCGGCGCGAGGCAGACGAGCTGCGCTTTACCCTCACGGATGGCCAAGCGCAGCTTCCCGTGCGGTTCCGCGGGCAGGTGGAGGGGCTGCTGGTAGAAGGGCAGGGCGCGGTGGTGGAGGGCAAGCTGGGTCCAGACGGAGCCCTCCACGCCCGCAGCGTGGTGGTGAAGCACTCCGAGGAGTACGCGCCGCCGCAGCCCGCCGTGCCGCGCCGGGACTAGACGACCCCAAAAATGGCGCCAGCGATTTTGGGGCCCGGTCTGCCGCCGCAGGTTGGCACGTCGCAGGGATTTCACAGGCAGGTTCTTAGGCCACCCGAAGTCGCGGCCGCTTGACGCGGCCGCGCGGGGGCACGGAAAATCGTGGCCGGACCTTCGCGACGGGGGCTCCTGGGTGCCCCTGTTTTTTGTGCCCGGAAGCCGGGCGGGAGAGGAGTCCGGCCGCCGGAAGTCAAAAACACAGGCCAGCTTACCGGTATAAGGAGGCAGGTTGCGCGGACGCCGAGCCGGGCCTCTCGGTGGCCGGCGGTCCCCCCCAGCGGGCCGCGGCGGGTTGCTCCTGGCGTTGGCCCTGCTGGCCCTGACGGGCTGTCAGCCGTACGTGCGGGTCAGCACCCCCACGCGGGAGGCGTACCAGCCTCTCGAGGGGTTTGCGGTGCGCATGAACTTCATGCCCCGCAAGCCCAACGCCGACGAGGGTAAGAAGATCTACGACGCACGCTGCGCGGTCTGCCACGGCCCGGACGGGCGCGGGGACGGCTCCATGGCCGAGCAGCTCACGGCACCGGAGAAAAACCCCTACACCGACTTTTTGAGCCTGTTCCGCATCCACCCGAAGTCCGAGCCGCTGCCGAGCCGGCCTGCGCGGTTTAACAACCTGGACCAGATGCGGCTGAACGCTCCGTTTGCCCTGTTCGAGACCATCGCCCGGGGACGGCCCCACACCGCCATGCCGGGCTTCCAGCACCCGGCGTACGGAGCGGTGGACGGGGGGGAGCCGCGGTTGTCTGACCAACAGATTTGGGACGTGCTGTTCTGGGAGTGGAGCCGGACCACCAGCCGCGAGCGGTTGGCTCAGGGGCGGAGGATCTACAACCAGATGTGCGCCAGTTGCCACGGGGTCCAGGGGGACGGGAACGGGCCGGAGGCCGCGCGGATCCGGGAACAGGTGTGGACGTGGGCGCGGGGCGTGGGGCCGGGGATCTTCACCGACCGCGACTGGATGGCCTACCGCAAGCCCACGGAGCTGTACCAGAAGATCGCGGAGGGGGTGCAGCGGCGCGGCGTGGAGCTGATGCCCGCGTACGCAAGCAGGCTGTCCCCGGACCAGATCTGGACCGTGGTAGAGTACCTGTGGACGTTCGTGTACACGCCGCCCCAGGACCTGCGGTAGGAGGCAACCGGTGGACCGTCGGGCGTTCCTCAAGGTTTTGAGCGCAGTCCCGGTGCTGGGCGGATTGGCCGCGTTCCTGGCGCCGGTGTTGCGCTACCTCAAGCCCAACCTGGAACCAGGGTTGGGGGTCCCCCAGGGAAAGGTGCCGCCGGATCTAGCGGAGGGCGACCTGCCCAAGGGCGAACCGCTGCCCATCGCCACCCTGGAGGAACTGCGGGAGCCGTGGTCCAGCAAGTTCTTCGTGTTCACCCAGAAGTACCCGCAGTACACCCCCGAGCTGGCGAAAGCGGCCACGGTTCCCGGGGTGGCCATCAAGCTGCCCTGGAAGCTGGCCTTCCCCGGCTACAAGGGCGGCCGGGAACCCACGGACGTCGTCATTTTCTCGCGGATCTGCCCCCACCTGGGCTGCATCTTCAACTACGTGCCGAACTGGCGGGAGGTGACCGCAGGATACGGGGGGTACGTGCCGCCGGAGGACCGGCGGCACGGGCTGATGGCCTGCCCGTGCCACCTTTCCATCTACGACCCCGCGGACCGAGAGCAGCCCGGCCGGGTGCTCTCAGGACCTGCGCCCCGGCCGCCCCGCTACTTCACCTACGAGATCCGGGACGGCGTCATTGTGGTCACAGGCGCGGAGCCAGGCGGGATCGCCTGAGGGAGACGGGTCATGTGGGACCGCTTGCGGGAGTGGTTCCGGGAGCGCAAGGAGAAGCTGGACCTGTTCGACGAGACGCAGGTGGATCGCCAGGACAACCCGCTCTACATCCTCGGGCAGATCGTGTACTTCTCGTGGATCGCGGTGGTGGTGAGCGGGATTCTCCTCATGATCTGGTACGAGCCCACGACCCACGGCGCGTACAACTCCATCCTGCGGATTCAGAAGGAGGTCCCGCTGGGCTGGCTGATCCGCGGGGTGCACAAGTACGGCGCGGATATGCTCATCCTCGCCATCACCCTGCGGATCTACCGCATGTACTTTCTCGGCGAGTATAAGCGGCCCAACGAACTCTCGTGGATGATCCTGTTCGGGTCCCTGGTGCTGGCCATGATCTCGGGCCTCACGGGGTACCTGCTGATCTGGAACCAGCGGGCCTTCTGGGCCGCGAAGGTGGTGCTCACCGTGGCCGTGTACCTGGACGAGCTGCCGGTGATCGGGCAGACGCGGTTCGGCAGCGCCATCGCCTTCGCCTTCCTGGGCGGACCCGCGGAGGGTCAGGGCACCCTGACCCGGTTCTACGCCATCCACTTTGGCATCTCCGCCCTGCTGCTGGTGGCGGCAGAGATCTACTTCTACTTCACCCGGCGGCGGCGATTCGTGCTGTCCCCCACCGCCCTGGTGGTGTTGACCCTAATGCTGGTGGTTACCAGCTACGTGTTCCCTGCGGAGATGGGGCGCCGGGCGGACCCCAACCGTACGCCCCTTCCGATCCTCTCCGACTGGTACTTCCTGGCCCTGTACCAGTACGTGAAGTACACGCCGCCCCTGTGGGCAGGCCTGGGGCCCGGGCTGCTGATCGCGTACGGCATGCTGGTGCCCTTCCTGGACCGGAGCAAGGGCCGCCGGCCGGCAGAACGCCCCTTCTTCACCGTGGTGGGGGTCATGGCCCTGGTGTACTTCCTGGTGTTCACCGCCCTCATCATGTTCAACATCGCGGTGATCGGGCGCGACCCGCACGTGGTGCTGCTGGTCACCGCGGCCACCCTGGCCCTGGGCCTGGTGCTGGAGTTCCGGTACCGGCGGCGCAGGAAGCTGGCGGAGGCCGCTGCTCCGGCCCCGGCGCCGCGGGCGGCGCCGGCCCGGGCGGCGGCGGGGTGAAGACGTTGGTGGTGCGCTTCTGGCTGGCCTTCGCCCTGGCGGTGGTAGGATTCCACGGCGCCTGGCAGGGGGCACGGCTGGCCTGGGCTGACCCCGAGCCCGCGCGGTGGGCGGTGGTCGCGGCCTGGCTGGCGGTGCTGGCCGGCGCCGTGGCGTGGGCGGGCTACCTCCTGTACGCCGCGGATCGGCAGGCCGGCCGGGTGCGCAGGCCCGTGCGCGCGTACGACCGCTGGCTGGCGGCCCAGCGAGGAGGGAGGCGGCCGTGACCGAGGATCGCAGCAGCTGGTATGTGGCGCTGGCCGGGTTCCTGGCGGTGCTGGCCCTGGCGTGCGTGGCGCTGATGGTGTACGGCGAGTGGTTCGACCGGCGCCTGGTGGCCTCCGGGGCCATGGGGGTGTTGCTGGTGCTGTACGCGGCCATCGTGGTGCTGTTCCGGAAGGCGCGCCTGACCGCGGAGGAGTAGGGTGTACCGGCGGCTGCTGTTGGCCCTGCAGAGCGCCACCCTGCGGTTGGACACGTGGGTCAACCGCGTCCTGCCCCAGGACTTCAACCCCCTCTACTACACCGGCGGGCTCGCGAACCTGTTCCTGACCATCCTCGTGGTGTCCGGGATCCTCATCTTCTTGTACTACGAGCCCAGCCTGGAGGGCGCGTACGCCTCCGTGGAGTTCCTCACCCACCACGTGCCCTACGGAGTGGTGTTCCGCGGGATCCACCGGTACGCCGCGGACGCCTACCTGGTGGCCATCCTGCTGCACCTGTTCAGGAACTGGTTCACCGACCGCTACCGGGAGGCGCGGGACAGCCAGTGGCTGTCCGGGATGTTCCTGCTGGTGGTGTCCGGGTTCGCGGGGTTCACCGGCTACCTGCTGGTGTGGGACGAGCGCTCGCAGCTGCTCACCAGCCTCACCACTCAGGCCCTGCGGTCGGTCCCCCTCATCGGCGGCTGGCTGGAACGGGTGTTCCTGGGCGGCCCGGGGGTAAGCGACACGACCCTGCCGCGGTTTCTGTTCCTCCACATCGGTCCCGCCATGACCCTGTACGTGCTCCTGTGGTGGCACTACGTGCGCCTGCGCCACCCCAAGATCTGGCCGCCCGCGGTGTGGGTGCTGTTCAGCCTGGGGCTCCTGTTCATCCTGGCCAGTGCGCTCCCGGCCGCCAGCGGCCCGCCCGCGCAGCCGGGGGCGTCCCCAGAAGGGTTCCAGGTGGACTGGTTCTTCCTGTGGCCGTACGTGCTGGCCCGGTGGACAGCCCCGGGCTGGGCCCTGGCCCTGGTGGTGGCGCTGGTGGTGTATGGCATGGTCATCCCCTACACCCTGCGGGAGACCCCCGAACAGCGGGGGCTGCGAGCCCTGGGCCAGGCGGTGGTGGTGGAGGAGAACTGCACGGGCTGCGAGCTGTGCTACTACGACTGCCCGTACAACGCCATTTACATGGTGCCGAGCCCCTACCCGGGAAAGAGCCGGGCGGCGGCCAACCGAAAGCTCCTGGCGGTGGTGGTGGACTCCCGGTGCGTGGAGTGCGGGATCTGTATCGGCGCCTGCCCGTTCGAGGCCCTGGAGTTGCCGAGGATGCTGGACAAGGACGTGCAGCAGCGGATCCGGCGGGGCGCAGGGGCCGCGGCCCCTGTGGCCTCGTGAGGAGGAGCCATGGCGGCAGCACCGGAGCGGATGGAAACGCAGCCCCGGGTGGTGGGGTTCCTGTGCGACTGGGCGGTGCGCAGTGAGGGGCTTTTGAACCCGGACGACACCGTGGTGGGGATGCCCCACGTGACCGTGATCCGGGTGCCGTGCTCGGGGTTCGTGAAGCCGGGGTGGTTGGAGCTGGCCCTGCGCAGTGGCGCCGCAGGCGCCTTCGTGTGTGGCTGCCCCATGGGCGACTGCCTGAACCGGGAGGGCAACTGGATCATGGAAGACCGCATCGACCAGCTCCGCAAGCGGTTGAGCCGGCAGAAGGTGGACCCTGAGCGGATTGCCTTCTTCGCGTACGGGCTGCACGAGCGGGAGCAGTTCCTCCAAGCGGTGGCGGACTTCGTGGACCGGCTGCGCGGATCTGGAGGGAAACAGTGACCCGGTTCGGCCCCCGACGGTGGAAGACCTACCTGTGGTACGCCCTGTTTTACCTGCTGTTTTTCGCGCTGTTGCTGTTCGTGGCGGCCTTCGGCCTGGTGGCGGAGGCCTGACGGCTCCGGGGAGGCGCTGCGGCGTGCTGGCGTGGATGTTCACCGACGAGCGGTGGAGCTCCGTGCGGAGGTTCCTGTACGCGGGGACCGTGTGGGGAGTCTTGGCCCTGGCGTACGAAGGGCTTGTGGCGGCGCAGAGGGCGTGGCCGTCGCTGTTGGCGGACCTCCCGTGGGCGTCCCACGGCCGGGTGGTGGCCGTGGCCGCCGACCTGTGGGTGTTCGGCCTGTTGTCCCACCTCCTGGTGGGGACGGCGCTGCGCGTGGTGGGTCAGGGCGACCGGGAGGGGCTGTGGAGCGAGCCGCTCGCCAACCTGGCCCTGTGGCTGTGGACCGCCGCCCAGCTCTTGAGCTGGTGGTGGCTTTCCGCGGGCTGGACGCGGGGCCGCCTGTTCGCTGAAGCCCCCTGGCCCGTGGACCTGTTGCGGCTGGCGGGTGCGCTGCTCCTGTACTGGGTAGTCCGGAGCACCCTCGCGCGGGCGCCTCGCAGGGACCCCGCCCTGGCCCTGGTGGCCTCAGGCTTCGCGGGGCTGCCCTTGGTCCTGGTCCTGGGGAAGGGGCTGTTCTGGCCCTTCGACAATCCCTACTCCGGGGTGCTGGACGCCCTGAGCCAGGCCTTCCTGCAGGCGGGGCTGTTGTGGCTGTGGGCGGTCCCCGTGGCAGGGGGGGTGACCCTGTATGTGCTGTCGGCGCTGACGGGGAGGCCAGGGCTGTCGCAGGGGCTGGGATTTGCCGCGGTGGTCGGGCTCGCCAGCTTCGGGGCCCTCGCGGGGCCCGGGCAGTTCGTGTGGGGTCCGGTCCCCTTCTGGGTTCAGACGGTAGGAGCGGTGGCGTGCGGCCTGCTGGTCTTGCCCGTGGCCACCCTGGTCACGGGCGCGGTGCGCTCCCTGGAGGGGCAGTGGCGCATCCTCGGAGACCACCCGGGCGTGGCGTTCACCGTGGCCGGGTGGCTGGCGTTGCTCGGAGGTGTAGTTGCGCAGGCGGTGGCGTCCCTGGCGGGTCCAAGCCGGATGGTGTCCATGTCCCTTTGGGAGGAGGCGGTGCGCCTCCTGCTCGTCGGGGGTTGCGGTGCGGTGGCTGTGGGCTGCGCGTACCTCCTCCTGCCCCACGCCCTGGGACGGGCGCTGGCCAGCCGGGGGCTGGCCTGGCGGCACCTGTGGTTGGGTGTGGCCGGGTGGACATTGGCGGTGAGCTCCCTGATGGTGGCAGGCCTGAGCCAGGGGGCGGTGTGGGCCACGGGCACCGTCCCCTTCGCGCACGCACTGCAGGCCGTCCGGCCGCTCGTGGCGCTGAGCTTCACGGGGCTGCTGGCCGCGTGGATGGGGCACGCGGTGTTCGGGTGGAACGTCTTCCTGACGGCGGACTCCGGGCAGCCGGTGCCTGCCGCGGAGCAGGAGCTGGCCGCGGTGGCGGGTTCCTAGCGTGGTGGGCGTCGCGCAGGAGGTGGGTTGTTGAAGGACTCCGTGGGCGCTGTGGTGAGGCTGGTGACCGCTGCGGTGCTGTGCGGGTTCGTGGCCTCGGTGCTGCTCCCGGCCCTGGATCCCGCGGTGCGTGCTGCCCGGGCGACCCCGCTGTCGCACCAAGCCGCGCGGGGTCGGTGGGTGTACGTGCGGGAAGGGTGCGCGGTCTGCCACACGCAGGAAGTCCGGGCGGTAGAGGCCCGCTTCGGAATGGTGCGGGGCGCGGGCGACATCGGGGAAGCTTCCTCCCCGGCTCAGTACGCGGGCCAAGACCCGGCACTGGTGGGCCGGTTGCGCCTTGGCCCGGACCTGACCCACGTTGCGGCCCGGACCTCCGCGCAGGACCTGCGAACGCTGCTCCGCTCCGGAAAGGGGGGGATGCCGCCTTACCGGTACCTGTCCGAGGCGGAGGTGGCTGACCTGGTGGCATACCTGCTCACGCTGCGGTAGGAGGCGCTATGGCCGAAGAAACCACGTCCGTCCGGCCCTCCCGTTGGTTGCTGGCATTGTACGTGCTGCTCCCCGTGTGGGCGCTGGTTTACCTGTTCGTGGCGGGCGGGCTGGTGCAGCCGGAGGTGCAGCTGGTGGCCCGGAACGTGGAGGGCGTGTCCGTGGGCACTGCGGCAGCTCCGGACGGGTCGGAGGTCGTCCTGGCCATCCTCGAGGTGGTGCCCGAGGAGGCCCGGGACGACCAACCTCCGCGGCCGGTCACCGACGCCATGCTGGCGCAGGCTAAGACGCAGTACGACACCTTGTGCGCGGTGTGCCACGGGCCTGAAGGGCGCGGAGACGGACCCGCGGGAGCCGCCCTCAACCCCAAGCCGTTCAACTTCCACTACCGGGCCTTCCACGAGCGCATGCCCGTAGGTGCGACCCACTGGGTGATCAAGAACGGCCTCGCAAACACCGCCCGGCGGAGCGGGATGCCGGCGTTCGGCCAGCTGCCCGACGACCAGATCTGGGCGCTGGTGGAGTACGTGCGGCGACTGGGCCGGCGACCATGACCTTGGTGGCCGCGGACGCGGCCTTGGCCTCCGCGTATGCTCCCGTACGGGAGGACCTGGACCGCCTCCAGCACCTCCTGCACCAGGAGCTGGCTGCCCACGACCCCTTCCTGATGGAGTTGGTGTCGCACGTGCTGCAGACCCGGGGGAAGATGGTGCGCCCGGCCCTGGCGTTCCTGTGCGCCCGGGTTGCCGGAGGAGGCGGAGCGCACCGGGACCTGCTGGCCGCCGCGGTGGAGCTCATCCACGTGGCCAGCCTGATCCACGACGACGTCATCGACGAGGCGGATCGCCGGCGGGGACACGCCACCCCCAATGCCCGGTGGGGCAACCACGTGGCGGTGTTGCTCGGAGACTACCTGTTCAGCAAGGCGTTCCACCTGCTCTCCCGTACGGGCCGGGACGACGTGGCCAGCCGGGTGGCGTTCGCCACCGTGCGCATGAGCCAGGCGGAGCTCCTGCAGATCAAGTACGGGAACACTCCGCACACCGACGAGTCCATCTACTTCGCCATCGTGGAGGGCAAGACCGCGCAGCTGGTGTCGTCCGCGTGCGCCGGGGGTGCCCTGGTGGGCGGGGCGGAGGGCGAGCTGGTGGAGCGGCTGGGAGCGTTCGGGCTTCACTGGGGCGTGGCGTTCCAGATCACCGACGACACCCTCGACCTCACCAGCGACCCGGAAGTCCTCGGCAAGCCCATCGGCAGCGACGTACGCGGCGGCAAGGTCACGCTGCCGTTGATCCACGCCCTGCGGACCGCGGACGAAGCAGGGCGCCGGCGGCTGGAGGCGTGGATCCGCTCAGGGGATCTCGAGCCCCTGCGGCAAGCCCTGGAGGCCTCTGGGTCTTTGGCCTACGCCCTGGAGGTGGCGCGGCAGCACGCGCACCGGGCCCTCCAGCTGCTGGACACCCTACCTCCCGGGCCGGAGCGGGACAGCCTGGCCGCCCTCACGGAGTTCGTGGTGTCCCGGCGCCACTGACTGCACCGGCCTCTGTAGGCGCCTGGCTGAGGGCTTCCGCCTCGGCTACACTGCCTGTCGGTGGAGGCGGTGCGACGCTGGCTGGTCGGGTTGTACGCCCCCCTGTTACGGGTGCGGTCGGCCATGGTGTGCTTCGCGGTGGCCACCACCTCCCGGCACCTGGAGGAGCACCGGGAGGAGGTGGTGGGGAGGTGGAGGGCCTCCCTGCACCGCCGGGTGGCGCGGTACGCGGAGCACCCTGCCTTGTGTGACCGGTGGGGCCGACAGACGGTGGACCTGCTGGTCCAGGTGATGCGGGCCGGGGACGAGGCGGAACACCTGCACGCGCGGGACCGGGTGTTCGAACATGCCCACCGGGTGGCCACCGAGCAGCTGGAGCTGGGCTTCAGCCTGGAAGAGATCCTGCAGGCCCTGAGCCTGCTGCGCAGCAGCCTGTCCACCCAGGTGCAGGTGATGTTGAGCCGGCGGCTGTGGGTGGCCTTCCCACCCGACGTGATGCTGGCCACGGAGCGGGTGCACGAGGCCATCGACCTGCAGATGCTGGCCATCGGCCAGGCGTACCTGGAGGCCCGGGACCGGGTGATCCGCCAGAAGCAGCAGGACCTGGAGGAGAGCAACGAGAAGCTCCGGACCCTGCTCCGGGAGATGCACCACCGGATCAAGAACAACCTCCAGACCCTGGCGGACCTCCTGTACCTGGAGACCGTGGACGCGGAAGGCCCCGCCCGCAAGAGCCTGCTGGACAGCATCGCGCGGGTGAAGAGCATCGCTGCGGTTCACCAGATGCTGTCCGCGGACCGCATCGAGGCGGTGGAAGTCCGCCGGCTGGCGGAGCGGATCGGGGAGACCATCGGCCGCGACCTGGCGCGGGCGGGCCGGGCGGTGCGGGTGGAGGTGCGCGGTCCCGAGGTGTGGCTGCCCAGCAAGCACGCCACCGCCCTCGCCCTGGTGCTGAGCGAGCTGGTCCACAACGCCCTGGAGCACGCGTTCCCCGATGGCCGGGGCCGGGTGAGCGTGCAGCTGGGCCAGCAGGGGCAGGAGGTGTGGGTGCAGGTCCGGGACGACGGCGTGGGGCTGCCGCCAGGGTTCTCCGTGGACCGGCACGGCCACCTGGGCCTGCGCATCGTTCAGGATCTGGTGGGCCGGGACCTGAGGGGCACCTTCCGGCTGTGGTCGGAGGGGGGCACCGTGGCAGAGGTCCGGTTTGCTGTGCCCGCGGCCGGGGCGGGCGAGGGGTCAGCACAGCCGGCCGGGGAGGTGAGCGCGTGAAGGACCGCCTGCGCATCCTCATCGCGGACGACGAGGCCATCCGCGTCATGACCTTGAGGACCCAGCTGCGGTCGCTGGGGTTCGAGGTGGTGGCGGAGGCCACCAACGGCCGGGAGGCGGTGGAGCTGGCCGAGCGCCACCAGCCGGACCTGGCCATCCTCGACATCAAGATGCCGGAGCTGGACGGCATCACCGCGGCCCGAGAGATCACCGCCCGCCGGCCCATCCCTGTGATCCTGCTGACCGCCTACAGCGAGCCGGAGCTGGTGGAGCGCGCCACGGAGGCAGGCGTCTTCGCGTACCTGGTCAAGCCGGTCAGCGAGGAGGACCTGCTTCCCACCATCCTGCTGGCCCGGGCACGGTTCGAGGAGTTCCGGATCCTCCAGAAGGAGGTGGCTGACCTCCGGGAGGCCCTGGAGGCGCGGAAGCTCATCGAGCGGGCGAAGGGCATCCTCATGAAACGGTTGGGGATCAGCGAGGCGGAGGCGTTCCGCCGGATGCAGGTCCAAAGCCAGAAGGAGAACAAGAAGCTGGTGGAGATCGCCCGGGCCATCGTGACCGCCCACGGGGTGCTGTAGTGGAGCCTTCCAGCCGGGACAGCTGGGAAGGGCTGGCCGAGGATCTCGCGCACCTCCTGCGGGCCCACGTGGAACTAGCACGGCTGGAGGGCCGGGAAGCCCTGCAGGACGTGGTGCGGGGAGGCGCCGGGCTGTTAGCCGGCGCCGCAGCCGTGGCAGGTGCCCTGCTGTTCCTGCCGGTGCTGGCGGCGCTGGTGCTGTCTCAGTGGCTGCCTGCCTGGGCTGCCGGGCTGGTGAGCTGGTGCGCGGTGGTAGCCGGGGGTGCGGGGGTGGGGGTGTGGGGCTGGCGGAGGCTGCGCCGGCCCAAGCTGGCCCGCGTGCGCGAAGCCCTCCAGGAGGACGCGCGGTGGATTCGCGAGCTGACCGCCTCCGTGCGGAGCTCCGGGCGGCCAGGATCCGGGTCGCCTTGAGGGTGGCGCACCTGGCCGAGCGCCGGCGGTGGCAGGGCGCGTCGACCCCGGCGGGCCCCATCCTGCTGGCCGCCGCGGTGCTGCTGGCCGTGGCGCTGGTGTGCGCGGTGCTGGAACGGCGGTACAATGCCTCCGGAGGTGGCCGATGCCCTTCGGGATCGGAACGACCGAGCTCGTCATCATCCTCATCATCGCCCTGCTGATCTTCGGCCCGTCTCGGCTGGCCGGCATCGGAAGCTCCCTCGGGAAGGCCATTCGGGACTTCCGGAAGTCGGTGAAGGAAGAGGACACGGACGAGACGGCCAAGACGTAGCGCGGGCGGCTGCGTGGGATCGAACCCCGTCCTTGGCGCGGAGGCTCGAGGGTGACCCGCCGCGCCCGGCGGTCTTGGGTGCCGCTGCTGTTGGTGATCCTGGCAGGCGGCGTGCTGGGACACGTCTTGGCGGAGGCCGCCTCCTCGTTTCCGCCCCTGGTGTTCCTCTCCCGGTCTGTGGAGCCCGGCCTAGACCCTGCCCTCCACCTAGACCTGGGGCTGGCGACCTTCACCCTGGGTTTCACCCTGCGCCTGAACCTCGGGGTGGTGGTGGGGGTGGTGCTGGCCCTTTGGCTGTGGCGGTGGATCTGAGCCAGCGCTGCCTCTGGGGGTGGCTCGAGACTGCGGTGCCACGGGCCGGTCGAAACGCCGCCTCGGGCACGTTGACTCCAAGGGATGGACAGGCAAGGGCCGACGATCCGCCAGCTACCGCCTGAGGCCAGGCCGCGGGAGCGGCTGGTGGCCTCTGGTCCAGAGGCGCTGCAGGACCGGGAGCTGGTGGCGGTGCTGCTGCGGGCCGGCACCCGTTCCCGCTCCGCCCTGCACGTGGCCGACGAGCTGTTGCGGCGTTTTGGAGGGGTGAGGGGCCTCAGCCGGGCGCGGGTGGAGGAGCTCAGCGCGGTGCCAGGTGTGGGCGAGGCCAAGGCCACCACCCTGGTGGCGGCCTTCGAGTTGGGCCGGCGGGCGCAGGGACCGGACCCGGCGGCCAGGCCGGTGGTGAGGGGTGCGGAGGATGTGGCGGCCCTGGTGGCGCCCAGGCTGGCCCACCGGGAGCAAGAGCACTTCTGCGTGGTGCTGCTGAACACCCGGCACGAGGTCATGGGCGTGGTGGAGACGTCCCGAGGGGGGCTCAACGCGGCCTCCGTGGAGGCCCGGGAGGTGTTCCGGGAGGCCATCCGCCGGGGCGCCCACGCGGTGGTGCTGACGCACAACCACCCTTCGGGCAACCCGGAGCCCAGCCCCGACGACGCCCGGCTCACCGCGGTGCTGCGCCAGGCAGGGGCGTTGCTGGGGGTGACGGTGTTGGATCACGTGGTGGTGGGTGACGGCCGGTTTGTCAGCCTGCGGGAGCGGGGGTTAGGATTCTAGGGGCTGCCTTTTGCACAGCCAGCACGTCTTCGGAGGACGGGATGATCCGCAACGGTTTCCTCAGCCGCTTTTCACGGGACATGGGGATCGACCTGGGGACCGCCAATACCTTGGTGTACGTGCGGCACGAGGGGATCGTGCTGCGGGAGCCCTCCGTGGTGGCCAAGCGCAGCGACGGGGCGATCCTGGCGGTGGGCGACGAGGCCAAGCGCATGATCGGCCGGACGCCGTCCGACATCCACGCCATGCGCCCCCTGCGCGACGGGGTGATCGCGGACTTCGACACCACCGCGGCCATGCTCAGCTACTTTATCCGGAAAGGGATGCGGGGGCGGTCGCTGTTCAAGCCTAGGGTCATCGTGGGCATCCCCTCCGGGGTCACGGAGGTGGAGAAGCGGGCGGTAATCGACGCCACCCTGCAAGCGGGCGCCCGCGAGGCCTACCTCATTGAGGAGCCTATGGCCGCGGCCATCGGCGCGGGCCTGCCCGTCTCGGAGCCGGTGGGCAGCATGGTGGTGGACATCGGGGGCGGGACCACGGAGGTGGCGGTCATCTCCCTCGGCGGGATCGTCGCGAGCAAGTCCATCCGCATCGGCGGCGACGAGATGGACGAGGCCATCATCCAGTACGCCCGCAAGGCGTACAACCTCCTCATCGGGGAGCGGACCGCGGAGGAGATCAAGATCGCCATCGGCTCCGCGTACCCCCTGCGGGAGGAGCAGGCGGTGGACGTGCGCGGCCGCGACCTGGTCTCCGGGCTACCCCGCACGGTGCGCATGACGAGCGCGGAGATCCGGGAAGCGCTGCGGGAGCCGGTGCTGGCCATCGTGGACGCGGTGAAGCAGACCCTGGAGCGGACCCCACCCGAGCTTTCCGCGGACATCGTGGAGCGGGGGATCGTGCTCGCGGGAGGAGGGTCCCTGCTGCGGGGCCTGGACCGTCTTTTGGCAGAGGAGACCGGGATGCCGGTGACCCTCACGGACGACCCCCTGTCGGCGGTGGTGCTGGGCACCGGACGCGCCCTGGAGGAGATCGACACCCTCAAGAAGGTGCTGGTGACCGCCAAGCGGGCCTAACGAGGTCTCCGCGGGCGACCCGGCCGTCCGTAGGCCCGGGGCTGTCGGGCCCCGAGCCTCCACCGCCGGGGGCCGAAAGGATGGACGGATGATCCTTGCGGGATCGAGACGCCGGGTGGGGCTGCTGGCCGCGCTGGTGGTGGTCGCGGGGGTGCTGCTGACGTTGCAGGTACGCTCCCCAGAAGGGCGCCAGGTGGGCCCTGTGGGGCGGACGGTGCTGTCGGTGTTGGTGCCTGCCCAGGTCGCCCTGGCCCGGGCGGCCGACGCCGTGATGCGCTCGTGGCGTGCGCTCAACGAGATCGGGCAGCTGCGGGCGGAGAACGCCCGGCTGCGGGCGCAGGTGGAGGCCCTGCGTCGCGAGGTGGCGCGGCTGCAGGAGGCGTCGGTGGAGGCGGAGCGCCTCCGCCGGCTGCTGGGCTTCCGCGCTCCCGCTCCATACACCACCCTGGCCGCCCGGGTGGTGTCCAGGGATCCCAGCCGCTGGTACACGACCCTCACCGTGGACCGTGGGAGCCGCGACGGGGTGGCGAGGGGCGACCCGGTGGTGACCGCGGAAGGGCTTGTTGGGCGCGTGTTCGAGGTGTACCCCACCGCTGCGCTCGTGCTGTTGGTCACCGACCCGCGTAGCGCGGTGGGAGTGCTGGTCCAAAGCACCCGGGACGCGGGGGTGGTGGAGGGGACGGCCACGGAGCGGCTGCGCCTGCGGTACCTGTCGCGGTCGTCCCCCCTTGGGGAGGGAGACGTCCTGGTCACCTCGGGGCTCGGGGGTGTTTTCCCACGCGGCATCCGGGTGGGGGTGGTGCGGAAGGTGGAGCGAAAGGTGGGTGCGCTGTTCCAGGAGGCGGAGGTGGAGCCTGCCACCGATCTGTCGCGAGTGGAGGAGGTGTTGGTGTTGGTCCGGCAGGCGCCGCCGCGGTGAGCGATTGGCCGTGAAGTTCGCAAACACCCCTCAGTCCGGCGCCACTAGGTCCTGCGGTGCTCGGGCTGACGGGTCGCGTTGACGGATATGCGGTGGCGGGCAGTCGGCCGGCTAGTAGGCTGTGTGGCGCTCCTGGCGGCCGCGGCGGTGGTAGAGGGCGCCTGGGGGTGGAGGCTGGGCTGGCTGGGCGGGGCCCCGGAGCCGGTGCTGGTCGTGGCGCTGGCGCTTGGGCTGCGCACGGAGCCGGAAGGTGCGGCGGCTGTGGGGTTCACAGCAGGGCTGCTGCAGGACCTGTTCGGCGGGGGTCCGCTGGGGCTGCTGGCTACCGCGAAGCTGTGGGTAGGCTTCGCGGCGGGCACCCTGGGCCGTACGGTGGTCCTGGACAGTACGTGGGGACCTCCCGTGTTCGTGGCAGCTGGGACCGCCTTGAGCCGGGCCCTGGAAGCGGTGCTGGGTTCCATCACCTCGCAGCCCGTGCCCCCGCTGGCCACGTGGGCGCAGGGGACCCTGGTGGCCGCGTGGTGGAACGCGCTGACCGCACCCCTGGTGTTCGCGGGCCTCCGGAAAGTGGGCAACTGGCGCGCCCGGCCGGCCCGAGCCCGGCAGTCGGAGCCCTAGGAGTGCCATGGAACCCGAAAGGCCGGTCCACCTCTCCGCGCGGCTGGCTTCCCTGGCGGTGACTCTGACCGCGGCCCTGGCCGTCCTGGGGCTGCGGCTGTGGCAGCTGCAGGTGCTTCAGGCGGACTACTACGCGCAACTGGCGGACAGCAACCGGTTGCGGGTACACCGCGTCACCGCTCCCAGGGGCTTGGTCCTGGACCGGCGGGGCACGCCGTTGGTGGTCAACCGCCCGGCCTTCTCCGTGTCCCTGCTGCCCATGGAGGTGAAGGATCCCCACCGTGTGGCTGCCGAGCTGGCCCGGGCCCTGGGCGTTTTGGAGCAGGAGGTGTGGTCACGGTGGGAGCGGGGACGGCGCCGCCCCTACGAACCGGTGAGGGTGCGGCGGGACGTGGGGATGCGGGTGGTCACGTGGCTGGAGGAGCGGCGGGAGGACCTTCCGGGGGTGCAGGTAGAGGCGGAGCCGGTACGCGTGTACCCCTTCGGGAGCGTGGGCGCTCACGTCCTCGGCTACCTGGGGGAGGTAAGCCAGGAAGAGCTGGAGGCGCTGCGGCCCCGCGGTTACCGCCCGGGAGACCTGGTCGGCAAGGCGGGCGTGGAGCGGTCGTACGACGTGGTCCTGCGCGGCGATGACGGTGAGCACGTGGTGGAGGTGGACGCCGCCGGCCGGCCGCTGCGGGTGTTGCGCGAGCAACCGGGCAGGCCGGGCAACACCCTGGTGCTCACCCTGGACTGGGAGCTGCAACAGGAGGCGGAGCGGCAGCTCGGGGATCGGCCGGGGGCTGTGGTGGCCATGGACCCGCGGACCGGGGAGGTGCTGGCCATGGCCAGCAGCCCGTCCTTCGACCCGAACGCGTTCGCGGCGGGTATCCCGGAGCGGGACTGGCAGCAGCTCAGCCGGGACCGCCGCAACCCGCTGATGAACCGGGCCACGGCCAGTGCCTACGAGCCGGGAAGCGTGTTCAAGGTGGTCACCGGGCTGGCGGCACTTCAGGAGGGCCGCGCCGCCGGTTCCTCCCGGTTCGTGTGCACCGGGTCCCTGCAGCTGGGCCGGTGGGTGTTCCGCGACCTCCAGGCCCACGGGGTGGTGGACTTCGCCACGGGCGTGGCACAGTCATGCAACGTCATGTTTTGGACCCTCGGCCGCAGCCTGGGCCCGGACGCCCTGGCGCGCTACGCGAGGCAGCTGGGCTTCGGGCAGCCGACAGGAATCGACCTGCCGCCGGAGGCGGCAGGGGTGGTCCCGGACGCCGACTACAAACGCCGGGTGTGGCACGAGCCGTGGTACCCGGGCGACACCCTCAACATGGCCATCGGGCAGGGGTTCGTCCTCGCGACACCCATTCAGGTGGCCCGCGCCATGAGCGCAGTGGCCAACGGCGGCACCCTCCTGCAGCCGCGGGTGACTCGGGCGGTGCTGTCTCCGGAAGGCCAGGTGGTGCGAACGTTCTCCCCCGTGGTGCAGGGGCGGCTGCAGCTGTCCGGCCAGGCCCTGCGGGCGCTGCGCAGGAGCCTGGAGGCGGTGGTGGAGCGTGGAACGGGGAGGGCGGCCCGGGTGGAGGGGCTGCGGGTGGCAGGCAAGACGGGTAGCGCGGAGGTGCCCCGGGGCCGGCCGCACGCCTGGTTTGCCGGTTACGCCCCCGCGGAAGACCCACGGATCGTGGTGGTGGTGCTGGTGGAGCACGGGTACCGGGGCGGGCTGAGCGCGGCGCCCATCGCCCAGGCGGTCCTTTCCCGGTGGTGGGCCGGCCAGCAGGCCGCGCGGCCGCAGGCGGGATGGGCGGGTCGGTGACGTACGGGACCGGCGACCCCCGTCCCTTGAGACGGCGGCTGCGCCACGTGGACTGGGTGCTGGTGGGGTGCACCCTGGCGCTGGTGGCGTTGGGCACGGTGGCGGTGGCGAGCGCCACCACCACGCCCGACCGGCCGCTGGGCCTGCTGAGGCCACGGCTGGCGCACGTGGCCCTGGGGATGTTGGCGCTGGTGGGTACGTCCGCGGTGCCGTACCAGACCCTGGGGCAGGCGTGGAAGCTGGTGTACGGTGCTGCGTTAGCCCTGCTGGCGCTCACCGACCTGGTGGGCCGCACCGCCCTCGGTGCCCAGCGGTGGCTGTCGGTGGGTCCGGTGAGCGTGCAGCCTTCGGAGGTGGCAAAGCTGGGGTTGGTGGTGGCGCTGGCGTGGTCGTTGAGCCGCCGCCAGACCCCGCCTCAGCGGTTGTTGGAGCTGGCGCCGTCCCTGCTGCTGACCCTGCCCCCTATGCTCCTGGTGTTCCTGCAGCCCGACCTCGGCAGCGCGCTGGTGTTCGTGGCCATCCTCCTGGCGATGCTGTGGGCTGCGGGCGTGCCACGCGGACACCTGGCGGGACTCGTGACCGTAGGGGTCCTGCTGGCGCCGGCCGCCTGGCCCCTCCTGAAGCCGTACCAACGGGCCCGGATTTTGGCGTTCCTGGACCCGAACCAGGACCCTCTCGGCGCAGGCTACAACCTGATCCAGTCCAAAATCGCCATCGGCTCCGGGGGCATGTGGGGCAAGGGCCTGTTCGCGGGGACCCAGAACACCCTGCAGTTCCTGCCCATGCAGCACACGGACTTTGTGTTCTCGGTGGTCGGTGAGGAGCTGGGCTTTGTGGGGACCGTGGGGGTGCTGGTGCTGTTCTGGGTGTGGCTTCTGCGCGTGCTCCGGGTTGCCTCCACCGCCCGGGACGCGTTCGGGAGCTACCTGTGCGTGGGGGTGGCCGGCATGGTGGCGTTCCACGTGCTGGTGAACGTGGGCATGACCGTGGGCCTGGCCCCACCCACCGGCATCCCCCTGCCCTTCGTGTCGTACGGGGGGACTGCCTTGGTGACCCAACTGGCCGCGGTCGGGTTGGTGCTGAGCGTGGCGGTGCGCAGGCCCAAGATCCTGTTCTGAAACGCGGAGGGCCCATGCGGCGGCAGATCGTGGCGAACGTGGAACCCTTCGAGACCCGGGTGGCGGTGTTCGAGGACGGGCAGGTGGTGAACCTGTTCATCGAGCGTGGCGAGCCCCTGGCGGGCAACGTGTACAAGGCCCGGGTGGCCAACGTCCTCCGGGGAATGGATGCCGCCTTCGTGGACATCGGGCTCGAGCGCAACGCCTTCCTGCAGGTGGGGGACGTGCGCAGCCAGCGGATCGGGGGCGAAGAGCTCGAAGACGCCATCGGTCAGGGCGGGATCCAGCAGAAGCTGCGGGTGGGTCAGGAGATCCTGGTCCAGGTCACCAAGGAACCCATGGGCACCAAGGGGGCCCGGGTGACCACCTACATCGCCATCCCGGCTCACTACCTCGTGCTCATGCCCACGGTGCAGTACGTGGGGGTTTCGCGGAAGATCGACAGCGACAGCGAGCGGCGGCGGCTGCGGGAGGTAGCGCAGCGCCTGCGCCCCCAGGGGATGGGGCTGATCGTCCGCACCGCGGCGGAGGGGGCCACGGAGAAGGACCTCCAGGACGACCTGCGCTACCTGCTCAGCGTGTGGAACCGCGTGGTGGAGCGCGCCCGCACCAGCCGCGCCCCTGCCCTCCTGTACCAGGACCTCCGCCTGCTGCGGCGGGTCGCCCGCGACCTGTTCACGGGCGAGGTGGAGCGGTTCGTGGTGGACTCCCCCCGGGAGTACGAGCGGCTGGTGGACCTGGTGGGATCCTACGCGCCCCACCTGCGGGACCGCCTGGAGCTGTACCGGGGCAGCGAGCCCATTTTCGAGCACTTCGGGGTGGAGAAGGAGATCGAGACCGCCCTGCGGCGGAAGGTGTGGCTGCCCTCCGGCGGCACCCTGGTGGTGGACCGGACGGAGGCGCTCACCGTGGTGGACGTGAACACCAGCCGGTACGTGGGCGACCGGGACCTGGCCACCACCATCCTGCACACCAACCTGGAGGCTGCCCGGGAGGTGGTGCGGCAGATCCGCCTGCGGGACATTGGCGGGATCATCCTGGTGGACTTCATCGACATGGACAACGAAAGGCACCGGCAGCAGGTGCTTCGGGCCCTGCAGGAGGCGGTGCGCCGGGACCGGTCCAAGACCCACGTGATCGATCTCACGCAGTTGGGGCTGGTGGAGATCACCCGAAAGCGGGTCCACCAGGACCTGGAGGCGGTGCTGCGGATGCCCTGCCCGTACTGCGACGGCCGCGGCCGGGTGCTGTCCCCGGAAACCATGGCGAACCGGATCCGCCGCGAGCTGCGCAGGCTGTGCGCGGCGCGGCCGGAGTCGGTGGTGGTCCTGCGGGTGCACCCCTTGGTGCACGCGGAGCTGGTGCGGGACGGGGCGTGGTTGCGCCGCGCGGAGGAGCAGCTGGGCAAGGCCCTGCGGGTGGTGCCGAAGGAGGGGCTGCACGTGGAGCAGTTCGAGACCGCTGGGGCGAACAGGGTGGAGGAGGTGGGGGAGGCACCCGCGGCCTCCGTCGCCGCCTACCGGTGGGGTCCGGAGGAGGTGCTGGAGGTGGCCGCGGAGCCGGACTGGGAAGCGGAGCGGGCGGAGGCCGGGGCCCGCACCGGGGGCTGGTGGGAGCGCCTGCGCCGGTGGTGGGCGCACCGTCGGCCTCGGGCCGCCGCGCCACGGCTATAATCGTCTCGGCCACAGGCGGGAGGTCTGGTCGTGCGGTCGGACGACATCCGGGAGACGTTCCTGAGGTTCTTCGAGGACCGTGGACACGTGCGGGTGCCCAGCATGCCCCTGGTCCCCCAGGATCCCACCTTGCTGTTCACCAACTCCGGGATGGTGCAGTTCAAGGACGTGTTCCTGGGGGTGGGCATGCGGCCGTACCGGCGGGCGGTGGACGTGCAGAAGTGCATGCGGGTGGCGGGAAAGCACAACGACCTGGAGGACGTCGGCCGGGACGGCTACCACCACACGTTCTTCGAGATGCTGGGCAACTGGTCTTTCGGGGACTACTACAAGCGGGAGGCCATCGCGTGGGCGTGGGAGCTACTCACCCAGGTGTGGGGTCTGCCGCCCGAGCGGCTGTGGGCTACCTGCTTCGAGGACGAGTACGGGGAGATCCCGCGGGATGACGAGGCCGCGGAGATCTGGCTGCGCCAGCCGGGGTTTGACCCCTCCCACGTGCTGTTCTTCGGCCGCAAGGAGAACTTCTGGGAGATGGCGGAGGTCGGCCCCTGCGGGCCGGACAGCGAGATCCACATCGACCGCGGGCCGGGGTTCTGTGACCGGCAGCACGAACCGGGCCATGTGTGCCGGGTCAACGGGGGCTGCGCCCGCTTCCTCGAGCTGTGGAACCTGGTGTTCATCCAGTACAACCGCACGGGCCCCACCACCCTGGAACCGCTGCCCGCCAAGCACGTGGACACGGGCATGGGCTTCGAACGCCTGGTGGCGGTGTTGCAGGGCGCCCGGGACAACTACGGCACCGACCTGTTCCTGCCCCTGATGGATCGGGTGCAGGAGCTGACCGGGCAGTCCGCGGCGGAGCGGGAGCGGGACGTGGTGGCGTACCGGGTGATCGCGGACCACGGCCGGGCCGCGGCGTTCCTGGTCGCCGACGGCGTGGTCCCCGGCAACGAGGGACGCGGCTACGTGCTCCGCATGGTGGTGCGGCGCGCGGCGCGGTTTGGGCGGAAGCTGGGGCTGGTCCGCCCCTTCCTGGCGGAGGTCACGGACGTGGTGGTGGACCGCATGGGCCGCGCCTACCCGGAACTGGTGCAGCACCGCCGGTTCATCCGGGAGGTGGTGACCGCGGAGGAGGAGCGGTTCGCCCGTACCCTGGAGTCGGGGCTGCTGCGGCTGGAGGAGCTGGTAGCCTCCGCCCGGGCCGAGGGCCGCACCGCGTTGCGGGGCGAGGACGTGTTCCGGCTTTACGACACGTACGGGTTCCCAAAGGAGATGACCCTGGACGTGGCACGGGAAGCCGGCTTGGAGGTGGACTGGGAGGGGTTCGAGCGGGAGATGGAGCGCCAGCGAGCCCGGGCCCGCGCCCGGTCCGTGTTTGCGGCGGCGCACGTACCGTCGTCCCTGCAGGCCCTGGTGGAGCGGGGGGTGCGCACGGAGTTCGTGGGCTACCGCCGCCTGCGGGCGTCCGCCACCGTGGTGGCGCTGCTGCGGGACGGAGCGGGGGTGGAGTCGGCGGGACCCGGGGACGCGGTGGAGGTGGTGCTGGACCGCACGCCCTTCTATGCGGAGGCGGGCGGACAGGTGGGGGACACCGGCTGGCTTGCCTCCGCCTCTGTAAGGTTCGAGGTGCAGGACACCCAGCGGCCCGTGGGCGAGGTGGTGGTGCACCGCGGGGTGGTACAGGAGGGGACCCTGCGGGTGGGTCAGTGGGTACGGGCGGAGGTAGACGCCCTCCGTCGGCGGGAGATCATGCGGCACCACACGGCCACTCACCTGCTGCACAAGGCCCTGCGGGAGGTTCTGGGCGAGCACGCCCGCCAGGCAGGGTCCCTGGTGGCGCCCGACCGCCTGCGGTTCGACTTCCTCCACCTGCAGCCGCTCACCCGCGAGCAGCTGGACCAGGTGGAGCGGCGGGTGAACGAGAAGGTCCTGGAAGCCCTGCCGGTGCGGGTAGACTTCCTGCCCTACGAGCGGGCCCGGCAGCTGGGTGCGATGGCGCTGTTCGACGAGAAGTACGGCGAGGTGGTGCGGATGGTGTCCGTGGCCGACTACAGCCGGGAGCTGTGCGGCGGCACACATCTGCGCAACACCAGCGAGGTGGGGCTGTTCCGCATCGTGCAGGAGACCGGGGTGGCCGCAGGGGTGCGGCGGATCGAAGCGGTGGCGGGCTGGGCCGCGTACCGTTGGGCCCGCACGCAGGCGGAGCTGCTGGAGGCCGCGGCGCAGAAGCTGCGGGCTTCCCCGGAGGAGGTGCCCGGCCGCGTGGACCGGCTGCTCCAGCAACTGCGCGAGCTGCACCGGCAGGTGGACGCCCTGCAGAAGGGCGTTGGGGCCGCAGAGCTGGAGCGGGTGCTGGAGCGCGCCCAGGACGTGGAAGGCGTCCGGGTGGTGAGCGCGCGGTTTGACGGGCTTTCGGAGGATGCCCTGCGAGCCATCGGAGACCGGCTGCGGGACCGGCTGCGCAGCGGCGCGGTGGTGCTGGGAAGCGCTTCGGACGGGCGTGTGGCGCTGGTGGCCATGGTGACCAAGGATCTCACCGACCGCCTGCGGGCGGCTGACCTCATCCGGCCCGTGGCGGAGCTGGTGGGCGGTCGGGGCGGTGGCCGACCCGAGCTGGCGCACGCCGGCGGGCGCGACCCACAACGCCTGGACGAGGCGCTGGAGCGGGTCCCCGAGTTCGTGCGCCGGCTGCTGGAGCGCGGAGCGTGAGGGGCCGGGTGCTGGCGGTGGACTACGGCAGCCGCCGCATCGGCCTGGCCATCAGTGACCCCACGGGGACCGCCACCGAGCCGTTGCCCAACGTGCAGCGGCGCGGGGACGACCAGGCCGCCCGAGAGGTGGCGGAGCTGGCCCGCCGGCACGGAGCCCAGACCATCGTGGTGGGGTTGCCCCTGCGCCTGGACGGCACCGAGGGGCCCGAAGCGCAGGCGGTGCGCCGCTTCGCCGGTCGCGTGGAGCAGTATTGCGCCGTGCCCGTGCGCCTGTGGGACGAGCGCCTGACCTCTGTCCAGGCAGAACGCCTGCTGACCGCCGGGGGCGTGCGCCGGGAGCGGCGCCGGGTGCTGCGCGACCGCCTCTCGGCGGCGCTGCTGCTGCGGAGCTTCCTGGAGGCCCACCCCGACCCGTAGCGGAGACGGGCAGACGCGCCGGCCTGGGGGAGGTACCATATCCGGTGAGCAACGGCCCGGGGTGCTGCGCGCCGTGCGCTGCGGCCGCGACGGGTGGCCCTCCCGCTGTTGCGAAACCCTGCGGAGGTGAGAGGTGGGCCTGGCGGACGGCACGGAACTGGACGTGATCACGGTCAGCGACGAGGAGGGCCACGAGCACGAGTTCACCGTGCTGGAGTACGTGGAGCTGGACGACCGCCGCTACGTGGTGGTGGTCCCCACGGAGGCGCCGGAGGACGAGGCCGCGGTGATCCTGCGGGTGGAAGGCGACACCCTGGTCAGCGTGGACGACGAGGAGGAGTTCAACCGGGTGGTGGCCGCCCTCGAAAGCGAGCGGGAGGACCTCGACGTGGAAGTGGAGGAGGATTCGCGGTAGGGCGTCGGCTCCTGTGGAAGCTGGCCTTCGTGGCGGTGGCGGGCATCGCTCTGGGCGCAGCGTGGGCTACGGCGCCTGCGGCACGGGGTGAGCCGGTGGTGGTGGTAATCCCCGCGGGCGCGGACGCGGCCCGGGTGGCGGAGCTGCTGCACCGTCACGGGGTGGTACGCAACCCCCAGGTGTTCCGGCTGTGGGCTCGGTGGCGCGGCCTGGAGGGCCGCATCCAGGCGGGCGAGTACCGGTTTTCGCCCACCGAGGGGGTGGAGGTCATCCTGCGCAGGCTGGCCGCGGGGGACGTGGTGCGGCACCGGGTGACGCTTCCCGAGGGGCTGACCGCGGAGGAGGTGGCGCGGCGGCTGGAAGAGCACGGGGTGGTGGACGCGGAGGCGTTCCTGGACGAGGTCGGCCGGGCGGATCGCTACTGGATTCCCGAAATGGAGGGCAACACCACCGGCAGGCTGGAGGGGTACCTTTTCCCCGACACCTACCAGTTCCCCCGGGGCTATGCGCCCGACCGGGTGGTGGCCGCCATGCTGGAGCGCTTCCGGGAGGCCACCGCGCCCCTGTGGAGGCAGCCCCGGCCGCTCGGGCTGCCACCCCACGCGGTGGTCACCCTGGCGTCTCTGGTGGAGCGCGAGGCGCGCCACGACTTCGAGCGGCCACGGATCGCGGGTGTGCTGTACAACCGGCTGCGTCGCGGCATGCCGCTGCAGGTGGACGCCACGGTGTTGTACGCCCTGGGTCACCACAAGGAGCGGGTCCTGTACCGGGACCTGCAGGTGGACTCGCCTTACAACACGTACCGCAGGGCCGGGCTGCCGCCGGGACCCATCGCCAACCCAGGCCTGGCGAGCCTGCGCGCCGTCCTGCAGCCGGAACCCCACGACTACCTGTACTACGTGGCCCGCCCCGACGGGACCCACGTGTTCACCAGGACGCTGCAGGAACACGATCGCGCCCGCAGATCCCTGCAGCGGTAGCCGGTGCGCGCGGATGAGCCCAGGACAGGGGTGGGCTCCCAGGCTGGCGGTGCGCCGGGTCAGCGACATCCCCCTCGACCTCCTGGCGCGGCGCGGGATCCGTGGCGTGGTGTTTGACCTGGATAACACCCTGGTCCCGTATGGGCGCGAGGAGGTACCGCCGGACGTGGCCCGGTGGCTGGAGTCGTTCCGGGCCAGCGGGCTGCGCGGCGCGCTGGTGTCCAACGCTCTGCCCTGGAGGGCGCGCCGGCTGGCAAACCGGCTGGGCTGGCCCGCGGTGGCCGGGTGGCCCAAGCCCAGCACCGGCCGGCTCCGCAGGGCCATGGCGGTCCTCGGCACGAACCCCCGCACCACCGCCTTGGTGGGCGACCAGCTGTTTACGGACATCTGGCCGGGGAACCGACTGGGGCTGTTCACGGTGCTGGTAGAACCCCTGGAACGGCGGGAGTTCGTGACCACCCGGGTGGCCCGCTGGCTGGAGCGCCTAGTAGGCCGGGCGCGATTGGTGGAGGCAGCCTCGGGCAGGAGTCCGGCCCCGCCGGGTTGAACCAACAGAAAAGGTCCGTGGCCGGCGGAGAGCCGATGTCGCTTCGGGACGTGCTGAAGGAGATCCTGTCCAGCGTAGAAGGCGCCCTGGGCGTGGCAGTGGTTCGCCTGGATGGCGAGGTGGTGGACGCCCACACCCTGGACGGAGGCCTGCGCATCGAGAAGGTGGCACCGGACCTGGGCATCCTGGCCAAGGTGTCCGCGTACGCCGCCCGCAAGCTGAGTGCCGGACCCGTGGACTACTCCGTGGTGTCCGCGGAGAAGTACGTGCTGCTCCTGTCCGCGGTGGAGGTGGACTACGCCCTGGTGATCGCCCTGCGGCAGGGGGGAAACCTGGGCAAGGCCCGCCTGCAGATGAAGAAGAACCTGGAGCGGGTGGCCGCCCAGCTACGCAGCCTGGTCTCGTGACCCCCGCCGGCGGACTGCGCCGCGCCGCTGGGCGCGCGTTCCTCCTCCTGGCCGCTTGGATCACCCTGGCACCACCGGCCGCCGCAACACCGGACGGTGTTTTGCGGGCGCAGGAGCTGTACCGGCAAGGCCGCTACCGGGAGGCCGCGGTGGCGTTCCGCAGGGCAGTGGCGGCGGGACCGGCCGACCGCACTCTCTGGCTTTGGTACGGGGCTGCGCTGGTCCTGGCGGGCGAGCCCGAGGCGGCCCTGAATGCCCTTACCCGCGTGAGGGGCTCGCCGCTGGAGCCGTACGCGCTGCTGTGGAGGGGTGCGGCGTACGAGCAGCTGGGATTGGCAGGCCAGGCGCGGGCTGCTTACCACGCTGCCCTCCAGCACGCGGGTGGCACGCAAGCGGCGTACTGGGCCAGCCGGAGACTGCGCGCCCTGGCGGCGGAGCAGGGCTCCGAGCAGGCGCTGGGCGCTCTCGACCCTTCTACCTATGTGCGGCTGGCGCTCCGCCACAACCCACGCCTCACCGCCTCCGAGGCTTGGCGCATCGCACAGGCCCTCCTGGCGTACGGCCAGAGGTTCGACGTGGACCCCCGGCTGGTGAGCGCGCTGGTGGTGGTGGAGTCTGGGTTCAACCCTCGCGCGGTGTCCCCTGCGGGGGCTTTGGGCCTCGGCCAGCTCATGCCCGAAGTGGCCCGGGCGGTGGGCGTGCGGGACCCGTTTTCCATCGAGGAAAACCTCTACGGGACGGTGCGGGTGCTGCGGGGCCACCTGGAGCGGTTCGGCTACCACCGCGTGGACCTGGCCCTGGCGGCCTACAACGCGGGGTCGGGAGCCGTCCGGCGCCACGGGGGAATCCCCCCGTTTGCGGAGACCCGCTGGTACGTGTACCACGTGAGCCGGCTGTACCTGCGCTACCTGGGCCAGTAGGCTTCCCCGCTGCGAGACGTCGGGCCTCGTTTGGCCCCGAAGTTGCTCCGCCTGCGCCGTCGACAGATCCTCAGGCAAAAGGAGGGATTCTGGTATGGTCCGGAAGGCGCGGTGGGCGTCTGTTGTCCTGCTGCTGGCCGCGGTGGCTGCGTGCGGGCAGCAGGGCTCCCCGGCCGTCACCGTGCGGGTCGGGGTGATCCTCCCGCTTTCCAGCGGGGTGGCCACGGCGGCGGCCAGCGCCCTGCGCGGCGCGCAGATGGCCGCGGACGAGGTGAACGCCGAGCGGGCGGTCCGGCTGGTGCTGGTGACCCACGACGACGGCGGCTCGCCGCAGAAGTCCATCGAGCTGTTCCAGCGGCTGAGCGCAGACGCAGGTGTCGCGGCGGTGGTCGGAGGCCTCACCGACATGGTGGCGGTGCAACTGTCCAGCCTGGCCTCTGCCACCCAGACCCCGTTGATCAGTCCCGGTGCCACGGGTCCCATCCCGTTTGCGGGCCAGTACTTCTTCCGCACCGCACTGCCCTCCGCCGTCCAGGGCCGAGCCCTGGCGGAGCACGCGCTGTCCAAGGGGATGGGGCAGGCGTCCGTGGTTCAGGACAGCAACGAGTACGGCAGCGCGGTGGCGGACGGGTTCGCGCAGGCCTTGCGAGCCGGCGGCGGGGCGGTGCTCAGCCAGCACCTGTTCACCGACGGCACCCGCGACTTCTCGTCCGTCGTGCGGGCCCTGCAGCGGGAGCGGCCGCAGGTGGTGCTGTTCGCCGGATACCCGGACGAGGGCGAGGTGTTCGCCAAACAGATGGCCCAGGCGGGCGCGAACGTGCCCCTGCTGGTGCCCGACTCTTTCGCCAACGACGAAGCCGCGGCGGCCCTTGGCGGCCGAACTGCGGTGGTGGCTTCGGTGTTCTTCGCGGACAGCCCCTTCCCCCGGGTGCGGGCTTTCGTGCGGGAGTTCCGAACCCGCTACGGCAGGCCGCCCGACGCCTTCGCGGCGCAGACGTACGACGCGATCCGCCTGGTGGCGGTGGCCGTCAAGCGCCTGGGAGCGGGCGTGTTCAAGGCCCAAGACCAGGTGGACCGCCAGAAACTGCGCGAGACCCTGGCGGGCACCCGGGACTACCCCGGGGTGACCGGCACCATCACCTTCGACCGCCTCGGGAACCCGGCCCGGGACGTCCAGCTGCTGCGGGTGGACGGCGGAAAGCTGGTGGTTCTGCCGTAGAAGGGATTCCGGGCGCGGTGGGCCCCCAGGCCAGCCGGGCGGAGGCGGGCGACCCGCGCGATGGCCTGAAAGTTGCTCCATAAGATCGGCGGAGGATCGGTGCACGTTGCGCCGAGGGTTCGGCGCAGACGGAGGTAGGTTCGGCGGAAGGATCCTGGGGACTCCGGGAGGAAGGGAACCCCTACCGCACCGGCCCGCAGGAGCCGCGGAATCTGCGAGGGGGAGGGATGGACGTGCACGGTTGGAGTCGGTGGGTTGTGGCACTCGTGGGGGCAGCGCTGGTGACGGCCGGTGTCAGCGCGCAGCCCCGCCGGTTTGTGAACGTGGCCACGGGCGGCACCGCGGGGGTGTACTTCCCCCTGGGCAGCGCCCTGGCCCGCCTGTGGACAGAGAGGATTCCGGGGGTGCAGGCCACCGCCCAGGCCACGGGGGCGTCGGTGGCCAACGTGCGGCTGCTGCAGCGGGGCGAGGTGGAGGTGGCCCTGGCTCAGAATGACATCGTATACTACGCGTTTAACGGCGTGGAGATGTTCAGCCGGGACCCGCAGACGCGGCTGCGGGGCATGGCCATGCTGTACCCGGAGACCATTCAGATCGTGACCCTCCGCCAGAAGAACATCAACTCCGTGGCGGACCTGGCGGGCAAGCGGGTGGCGGTGGGCGCGCCTGGCAGCGGCACCGAGGTGAACGCCCGGCAGATCCTGCGGCTGTACGACATCGGCTACGCCCAGACCCGCCAGACCCACGGGCTGGCGCGCACGGTGCAGGCGGACTTCTTGAGCTTCGCGGAGGCCGCGGACCAGCTGAAGGACGGGGTCATCGACGCTGCCTTCCTGACCGCGGGAGTCCCCACCGCGGCGGTGCAGGACATCGCGGCCACGCGGGATCTCAAGATCGTGCCCGTCCCCGAGGTGGCGGCGAACAGGCTCCGGGAGCGCTACCCGTACTACACGCCCGTGGTGATCCCGCCCAACACCTACCGGGGGCAGACGGAGGCCGTCCCCACGGTGGCGGTGATGGCCATGTTGGTGACGCGGTCGGATCTGGCGGAAGACCTGGTGTACGAGCTCACCAAGACCATGTGGGAGAACGTGGTGGTGTTGCACCAGGCGCACGCCCGTGGCCGGGACGTCCGGCTGGAGTCCGCCCGGGCGGGGATGCCCATCCCGTTGCACGCGGGAGCCCTGCGCTACTACCGCGAGCGGGGGATCCGCTGACGGCTCGAAGGGGCGGTGAGGCGGTGAAGCAGAGGACCGGCCGGCCGTCGAAAGCCAGCCGCGTGGATCGGAGCACGCCCATCTACCCCATCCGCACGGTGGCGCAGATGACCGAGCTTTCACCGCAGCGGATCCGGGCCTGGGAGACGGACTACGGGCTGATCCGGCCGCACCGGACGGACGGCGGACACCGCCTGTTCAGCCAGGAGGACGTGGAACGGCTGCTGTGGATCAAGCAGATGGTGGAGGAGCGCGGGCTCAGCCTCCAGGGGGTGAAGCGGCTCCTTGAGTCGCGTCCGGGGGCCGCGGACCACCCCGAGGGGGGCAGCGCTTTGGGTCGCCTGGAGGAGGCTGGGGAGCGGCGGGGGCGGTGAGCGCGGTGGAGGGAACGGCTGTGGAGCCGTGGGAGGGAGAGGCCCTGGTGGCAGAGGCGCTGGAGGCCCCCGCCCTGTACCGCGGGCTTTCCACCGAGTACACGGACGTGGGCAGACTGGTGGAGTACCTGGAGGACCGCCTGTTCTCCGGGCTGGTGCGGGTCAGCCTGCCTGGCCGGGAGGCGCACGTCCTGCTGTTTCGCGGCCGCCCCCAGGCTGCCCGCTACCGGGTGGAGGACGGCGTGGTCGTGGGTGCCGAGGCGCTGCGGGGCGTGGTGGCGGACAGCCGCTGGATGGAGGGAGAGGTGTGGGTGCACCAGCTCCCCGAGGAGCTGTTCCCCGAGGAGTGGGATGATCGGGATCCCATCCCGTGGGAGCTGGTGGAGGCGCCACTCTACGGGGAACGCGCGGCCGTTGAAGAGGCGGAGGCGGCCGGGGCGGTGCAGTCTGGAGTGGCGGAGGCGCCCGCGGAGGTAGCACCCGCCCCGCAGGTCGAGGTGCCTGCCGAAGCTGGGCAGGCCGGGCCACAGCCGCCCGCGCAGAAGGCCGAGGAGACGGTGGACGTGGTGGCATGGGTGCGGCTGCTGGAGAGCTTGGTGGCGCGCTTCAAACGGTATCGGGGGCCCACAGCGGCCAGCCGGCTGGAAGCGGAAGTCAACGCGGCCCTGGAAGGTTCTGGGCTGCGGCTTGGCCGGGGGAAGGTGGAGGGTAAGGCGGAAGACCCTGAGGCCCTACGGCTGGCGGCGGTCCGGGCCGTCGGGTTCGTGAAGGGGATGGCGGGCCAGGCGTTCGCGGAGCAGAGCGTGGCGGTGGCCATCCGCGACGCGGGGATTCGGGACGAGGCAAGGGTGAAAGCCCTCTTGGAGCCGTAGCGAGGTCACAGAACGGGAGGTCGCTGGTGCGGACGGTCCTCTGGGTGGCGGTGCTGGCCTTGGTCTTGGTGGCCCTGGCCGTGGCGGTTGTCCTACAGCGGCCTGTGCGGGCTGCGGAAGTGCAACGCCAGCACAACCTGGTGAGTGCGGCCCTCGTCCTGTTCCCCCTGTTGGCCGCTGGAGCCAGCTTCGGGGCCGCGGCCAGCTACAAGCCGAAAGACCGAGAGCGCACGGTCTGGACCAGCCTCGGAGCCGCCTGCCTCCTGTGGGCCCTGGGCCGGGCAGTGTTCTGGTACGGCCAGGTGTTGGGGGAGCCTCCCGCGTTCCCCTCCGTGGCCGAGCTGCTCACCGCGGGATTCTTCCTGCTGGGCCTGTGGGGCGTCTACCAGGAGTACCGGGTGGTGCGAGAGCTGGTCGGGCCGCCT
>JANXBY010000077.1 GCA_025060455.1 Armatimonadota bacterium | reverse complement strand
CCGCGTGCGGGACCGGCTCACGGTGCCGGAAGACCTGCCGGAGGCGGAGGCCCGGGCGCTGGCCCTTGCCAGCGAGCGGGTCCGCCAGTCCCTGGGCGGCCGCGCGGTGAAGGACGTGGTTTACGTGCCCGGGAAGGTTGTGAACATCGTGTCGGAGCCGGTCCCGGCGGAAGCCAAGGGGTCAGTGTGAGGGCTTTCGCGTAAGCCCCACACGGCCGCGCGGGCCGGTCCGGCGTGCCCGGAGCCGCCACCGCGTCGTCCGCGGACGCCGATGCTGGGGCCGCCCACCGGGGTCGCCACCAAAACCCCGCCGCCGGACGTTTACTCGTGTGAGGATGTTTACCCGGAACGAGGCGGTGGTGCTCGTGGCGGCCTGCGCGGCGGTGCTGGTGGGGCTGGCCCTGCCCTGGTTCCGGGCCAGCCCGCGGCCGGTGGTCTCTGGCACGCCCGAGCCGCTGCCTTCCCCGAGCTCCACGGCGCCACCAGCGCCGCTGGTGGTGTCGTTGAACCTGGCCACCGCGGAGGAGCTGGAGCGCCTGCCGGGGATCGGGCCCGTCCTGGCACGTCGGATCGTGGAGGACCGGGCGCGCCACGGGCAGTACACGCGTCTGGAGGACCTGCTGCGCGTCAAGGGCGTCGGCCCCAAGAAGCTGGACAGACTCAGGCCTTACCTGCGGGTACCGTGACCACCGGGGCCGCTGGCGCAGCGCAGGCGGAATGGGTAGCCTGCGGGCGGGGTGTTCCGCTGGAACCCCATTCGGCCGCAAGAGCGTAAGCAAGGACGTGGGGGTTGCGAGGGAAGCCTTCTTGACACCCTCTCAGGCCCGGCCGGCGGAGGCCGGTGGGGACGCAGAGCAGTTCGAGCGGATCGTGCGCCGGTACAGCCGCCAGGTGTTCAACCTGGCGTACCGGATGACGGGGAACGACGCGGACGCCCAGGACCTGACCCAGGAGGCGTTCCTGAGGGTGTTTCGGGCCATGGGCCGGATCCGGCCCGGCGTCCCGCTGGACGGGTGGCTGTACCGCATCGTGACCAATCTGTTCATCGACGCAGCCCGCCGGCGGCGCAGGGTCCGGGTGGAGTCCCTCGACCAGCCAGCGCCGACCCCTTCGGGAGGGCAAGTGGAGCGTGACGTCCCGGACCCCTCCGGCGACCCTGAGTCCCTGGTGGTGGACCCGGTACTCGACGCCCACGTGCAGCGCGCCCTGGTGGAGCTGAGTCCCGAGCTTCGCGCGGTGGTGCTGCTCAGCGACGTGGAGGGGTTCGCGTACGAGGAGATCGCGCACATTTTGGGGCTGCCCCTGGGCACCGTGAAGTCCAGGCTGCACCGGGCACGCCGTTTCCTGCGGGAGCGGCTGAGCCCCGTGCTGCGGAGGGAGACGCCGTGAAGCGTGCCCGGGAGAGGCTTGTGAGCGCGTACGTGGACGGGGAGGTCACTGCGGAGGAGCGGCGCCAGGTGGAACGGTGGCTGCGCGAAGACCCCGAGCTGCAGAGGGAGTACCAAGAGCTGCTCCAGCTTCGCCGCCTCCTCCGTTCCCTGCCGCCCCGGCCTGCGCCCGACGACTTGGAAAGCCAGGTGCTGAGCGCTGCCCTGGGCCGAGTTGAGAAACGGGGTTGGGGACGCCGGCAGGTGGTGTGGGCGGGCGTCCTCGTAGCGGCCGCGGCCATAGCGCTGTTCCCCGTGGTCCGGGACGGGCTGGAGCGGCTGCGGGCCTCGGAGCCCGGCACTCACGCGTACACGTGGCAGCACGCAGTGCACTCCGCGCAGGATCCCCTGGTGGATCGTGCGGTGCTCGGGGTGATCCTGACGGACGCCACTTTGGACCTGTTGGGAGAACGCGCCGGGGAGGAGGGGCGGTGAAGGAAGCGTTCGTGCTGGCGACCGCCTTGGCGCTGGTGGCCGGAGGACCCCGCGGCCACGACGCTACCACCCCAGTGGAGGTCTTGCGTAAAGCAGCCGAAGCGCCGCTGCGGACCGACTACGAGGCGGTGCAGGTGCTGACGGTGCCGAGGGCAGAGGGCGCGGAGACGGTGCGGGTGGTGGTGTGGCACCGCCGCCCGCACTCGTACCGCATGGAGTTCCTCGCGCCCCGCAGGCTGGCGGGAAGGCTACTGGTGGACGACGGCCAGTTTTCGTGGCACTACGAGCCCTCCCTGCACCTGTTGATCCGTGGGCCGTCTCTCGCCCTCGGGGTTCCACCTCTGGCGGGGGCGGTGGCTCGCGGCGCCGCCGTACGCCTGTTGGGCATGGACGTGGTGGCAGGCCGCCCCGCCTACCTGGTGGCGGTGCTCCCCGCCTCCGGCGGTCCCACCCGGCGGCTGTGGGTGGATCGGGCCACAGGCCTCGTGTTGAAGTCCGAGGCGTGGGACTCCGAGCGCGGGGTGTACTTGACCAACACGGTGATCCGGGTGGGGTTCGGTACGGTGCCGGAGGAGCTGTTCCGGGTACCCCGGTACCGGGGCGCCCGGACGGTGGAGCTGTCCGGGTTGCCCTTGAAGCCTGACCGGCTGAGCCAGCTGGCAAGGGCCGCAGGCTTCCCCGTGTTCGCCCCCTCGGAGGTGCCCGAGGGCTTCCGGTACCGGGGAGGAGGCGTGGCGGCGTTCGGTGGCAGCCGCGCAGTCCTGCTGCAGTACGCCGACGGTGTCACCATCGTTTCGCTGTTCCAGGCACCCGCAGACCGCGCGGCAAGCCCGCCGGGGGGCGTGGCCTTCCGGGTGGGGCCGGTGCTGGCGCGTTCCTACGCCGCGGGGCTTTACCGAGTGCTGGTGTGGGAGCGACGGGGCGTGCGGTTCGGCGCTGTGGGGGACGCTCCTGTGGCGGTGCTCCGGCAGTTCGTGGTGGCCACAGACCCGGATCCCTCGGTGGAGGCGCGGCGGGTCGCGGAGGTGGCGCGGAAGTTGGGCGTGCCCGCGGACCGCGTGGCCGACCTGAGGGACCAGGGCCTCGGGTTCGCGCAGGCCCGGGCGGCGCTGGAGGGGCACGGGTGGGAGGCAGCCGGAGCTCCGAACCGAAGCACCGAAACCTGGAGCCTCGCGGAGGAGTTGGAGCGGTTCGTCCGGCTGGTTAGAAGGTCCACGGTGCGCCGGCCGTAGACGACCCCCGAAAATCGCTGGCGCGTTTTTGGGGACCCGGTCCTCTCCACGCCTTGCGCGTTTCACAGAAGGCCGAGCCCCTTTCCGGATGGTGGGCGACCTCGGAGGCCGCGGCCCACACGCGGAGCTTACCGCCGTTCACGGACACGTTGGTCGCTCGCGGGGGGCCTGTTGGCCAAAGCACAGCATCATCTCGCGGAGGAGTTTGGCGGCCGCCACCGCCGTCACTCCCGAGGGGTCCAGGGCTGGCGCGGTCTCGACGAGATCCATCCCCACCACGGGCAGGCCCCGCAGGAGGTACAGGGCGCGCAAGAGGTCCGAGAACGACGGCCCCCCCGGCTCGGGGTTCCCCACCCCGGGAGCGTACGCGGGGTCCAGGACATCCAGGTCCACGCTCAGGTACACGGGACCGGACAGGAGCTCTGCGTGGACCGTTTCGGGCAGCGCCAGGGCGCCCGACCACCAGCGGCAGTGGCTGCGGGCAAAAGCCCACTCCTCCCACACCCCCGAACGCACTCCCACCAGCACCACACGGCTGTCCCCCACCTGCTCCCACACGCGCCGGACTGTACACGCGTGCGACCACGGGCTGCCCTCGTACTCCTCCCGCAGATCCAGGTGGGCGTCGAACACCACCACGCGGAGCTTTGGGTGCCGGCGGGCCAAAGCCCGTACCGCGCCTGCGGTGAGCGTGTGGTCGCCTCCCAGCAATACCGGGACCGCGGAGGCGTCGAGGCGGGCAAGCGCGTCGCACACCTCCTGCACCGCCGCCGCCGGGTGCAGCCCCTGCAGGGGGAGGTCCCCGAGGTCTGCGAGTCCTACTTGCGCCAGGTCCGAGTCCAGCTCAGGGCTGTAGGACTCCAGACTCCACGAGGCCTCCCGCACAGCTGCAGGCCCTCCCGCGGCACCGCGGCGGAAGGACTGGGTGAGGTCGTACGGGGCGCCCACCAACACCAAGCGCCCACTGCAGCCGGGCTGTGCGCTCAAGAAGTGCTGCGGTGTAGCCGCCACGGAACCCAGGAGCTACCCTTCCAGCACCGACCTCAGGAACGGCGGCGGGTTCAGAGCCGCCCGGTGTTGCAGGCCCGTGTAGTACCGCAGCCCCATTCCTGCCACCCGCCGGTCCACCGCCTCCGGCGGCAGGTCCAGGGGGTCGGCGCGCTTGGACGCCAGCGTAAAGGTCCACAGCACGCCCGGGTAACTCGGCACGCACGTAAGGAGCGTCCGCACCACCGGAAAGTGCGTCCGCAGGTGGCGCCGCACCTGGGACACAAGGTCCGCCTGGTACAAGGGGGAGCCGCTCTGCACGGCCAACACACCGTCGTCCCCGAGCAGCCGGAAGAGGTCTCCATAGAAGGCTTCGCCAAACAGGGGCACAGAAGGTCCTTGGGGGTCTGTGGAGTCCACCAGGGCCACGTCGAACCGCTCTTGGCAGTCCCGCACGTACGCGAACCCGTCCTCGATCCTGAGCTCGGTGCGAGGGTCGTCGAAGGCCCGGCCCGGGATCTCGGGGATGTGTCGAAGGGTGGCGTCCACCACCAGTCGGTCGATCTCCACCATCACCACGCGCTCCACGGGGTGCTTGAGCACCTCCTCCAAAAGCCCGCCGTCCCCGCCGCCGATGATCAGCACGCGGCGCGGCTGGGGGTGGGTGAGCAGGGGCGGGTGCGCCAGCATCTCGTGGTAGCAGAACTCGTCCGCCTCAGAGGTCTGCACCGCGTCGTCCAGGATCAGCATGCGGCCGAACATGGGCGTGCGGATCACCCGGACCCGCTGGTAGGGGGACTGCGCGTCCAAGAAGACCTCGTCTACCCGGTACGCCTGGGCGAAGCCCTCTCCCCCGTGGTCCCACAGCCAGTCCGCCATGACTTTCCTCCTTGCCGTTGGTGATCCCCGTGCTTGGCGCCCACGGCCCGTCAGTCGGGCCAGAGGAGCACCGCGGCCACCGCACAGCCGATGCGTTCCACCACGTGCTCGCGGACACCCACCACCACCTCCCGGAGCCGCAGCCCCCGGACCTCGAAGGCCTCCCGCACCATGCGCCGCACGATCTGCTCCGCGTTCTCCGCGGTCCCCTTGTGGGAGTATTCCATGATGACCCCGTAGCTGTCCTCGCTGAACCCTACGGCTACCGCGGCGGCGATGCGCTCTCCGGGGATGTGGCTGGTGATCCGCGCGTACACCGCGGGCATGAGCGTCCCCTCGGGGACGCGGCGCATGGGCACCAGGCGGGCGCCCGCGGGCAGGATGCTGGTGACCCGCAGGAAGTTCAGGTTGGCGATCCCCGCGTCCAGCAGGGCCCGGTCGAAGGCGTTGATCTCCGTGGACCCCTCGCCCGCGCCCGTGGCCACGGTGACGGCTCTCGGCACGGTCCACATCGCGATCCTCCTCCGAAGGTGGCTACAGAACAGACCCTATCGTAGGGCGGCCAGGGATGGGGGGCAATGGGTGTATGGGTCCCCAATGGAGGCCGCGGAGCTGCAGGAGGGTAAAGATGCGGCCGCGTACAACATGCCCGCGAGGGAGCATCAAGTGGACCGCACCGACCGGCTGTTCGGCCCGGAGGAGGCAGCGCCTCCGGACCAGCGCCTGGCCCGCCAGCTGCGGCGGCTGCAGGAGGTGCTACAGCAGACGGGCGCGGCGGCCGCACGGGAAGTGGCGCAACAGGCAGGGCTGCTGGACGGCGAGGCCACGCTGGACAAGTTGCGGCGGGTGCCGCTGCTGCGCAAGGAGGACCTGCCTCGGGTGCAAGCCCAGCGGTGGCCCTTGGGCGGGTGGGTGTGGTGGGAACGGGTCCGCAGGCTTTTCGTGTCTCCGGGACCCATCGTGGACCCGGAGGGGCCCGGCCCCGACTACTGGGGCTGTGCGGCAGCCCTGCACGCCGCGGGCTTCCGGGCGGGCGACGTTGTCCTCAACACCTTCTCGTATCACCTGACCCCCGCCGCGTGGATGATGGACGGTGGGCTGCAGGTCCTGGGCGCGGTGGTCATCCCGGGAGGGGTAGGCAACACGGAGATCCAGGCCCGCGCCGCCTCCCAGCTGCGGGCGACGGGCTACACCGGCACCCCCAGCTTCCTGGCCACCCTGCTGCAGCGCATGGACGACCTGGCCCTGTCGGTGCACTTCCAGGTGGCCCTGGTCACCGCCGAGCCTCTACCCGGCTCCCTGCGGGTGCGGTTTGAGGGACGGGGCATCCGCACGCAGCAGGCGTACGGCACCGCGGACGTCGGGTTGGTGGCGTACGAGTGCCCGCGCAAGCAGGGGATGCACCTGCTGGACCGGTGCCTGGTGGAGCTGGTGGACCCCCACACCCACGAGCCGGTGCCGCCCGGCAGGCCTGGGGAGGTGGTGGTGACCCTTCTGGACCCCACGTACCCGCTGCTCCGGCTTGCCACCGGGGACGTTTCCATCCTAGTGGAGCAGCCGTGCCCGTGCGGACGCACCGCTCCGCGGCTTGCGGGAATTCTCGGACGGGTCGCCGAGGCGGTGAAGGTCCGCGGAATCTTCGTGCACCCCGGACAGCTCCGAGAGGCAGCTTCCAGGCACCCGGAGGTCCAGCGGTTCCAGTTCGTGGTGCGTCGGGCAGGGGACCGCGACCAGCTGGTGGCGCGGGTGGAAGCTGCCCGGTCGGACCCCGACCTCGCCCGGAGGTTCGCGGAGACGGTGCAGGCGGTGACCACCCTCCGGGCTGAAGTGGAGGTGCTGCCGCCCGGCTCACTGGGCGAGGTTGAACGGGTGTTGGTGGACGAACGCCGGTGGGACTGACGGAGTAGACCGCCCCCGAGAAGTCGCTGGCGGGCCTGTAGGGGCCTCGCTTCCCGTCGCGTTACGCCTTCCGGAGGCAGGCGCCTAGTCGTGGGAGCCGGGCGCGGCGAGAGGGCCGCTGGCCTGTCCCACCGCGCGGCCTGCGTCCCGGGCCCTGTACATGGCGAGGTCTGCCGCAAGCGCCAGCTGCTCAGGGGTGGTGCCGTCCTGCGGGCAGGTGGCCGTGCCCACGGTAAGCCGCGCGTGCACCTCCTCGTGGCCGACCCGCACCGGCGCCCGCTCCCCCTCCTCCACCATCGCCTGAGCGACCAGGGCAGCGCCCCCGGAGTCGGTGTCCGGCAGGATGACCGCGAACTCGTCACCCCCGATCCGGAACGCTAGGTCCGTAGCGCGTATGGTGCTCCGGATGGCGTGTGCCGTAGCGCGCAGCAAGGCGTCGCCTGCCTGGTGCCCGAGCCGGTCGTTGACCCGCTTGAGGCCGCGCAGATCCACCAGCAGCAGCGAAACAGGGCTCCCGGACCGGGCCGCGCGCTGGCACTCCCAACGCAGGGCTTCGTCGAAACGCCGTCGGTTGTACAGCCCCGTGAGGGGGTCGGTGACCGCCAGCTCCTCCAGGGACTTCAAGGCCTCCCGCAGGCGGCGGTTGGCCTCGTGGGTGTCCGCGAACCCCTTCACCGCTAGGCTGGCCAGCAGCCACACGCTGGAGGCCAACAGGGCGCCTCCGGACCCCGCCCGCAGCGCGGTCACCATGAGGAAGGAAAGGGGCACGTACAGGACCACGGAGGCGCCGGCCAGCTGGCACCAACGGCCGGGCCGCAGGTGCACCCGGTCTCCCGTGTCGAGAAACCGGCCTACCGAGATCACAAGCCCCGTACTAAGCCCGAACGCCGCCCCTGCGGCCAGGAGGACGGCCACCTCCGCGGGAGAGGCGGCCAGGGCCAACGGGCCGGGCGTGAGGGAGCGGAACACCCCATCGGCCACGACCATGCCCGTGGTGGCGTTGCCGAAGTACAGCACCGCGCGCCAAAAGGTGGCCCGCTGGCTGGCCGCCAGGACCAGGGAAGAGAGCAGGTTGACCGGCAGCGAGATGGGCCAGCCCACAAGCCACACTCCCGCCAGGGCCACCGGCCCCTGCATGGTGAACAGAACGTCCCCCGGAAAACGCACCGCGATCAGGTTGCCGGCCCCGGACAGGACGAGCAGGAGGGCCAGCAAGCCGGGCTGCAGGGCCAGCGCGTGGGGCAGGCCCACCGCCAGCTCCGCCAGCCCCACCAGACCCCACAGCGCCGCGTAGGCCCGCTAGCCGGCCGTGTGGCGGCCTCCTCCCGGTGAAGCCGCCCGCAGGGACAGGGTGACCCGCGGGGAGCTCGCGTCCCGCAACGGAATCACGGTTTTCGGACCACCCCGTCTGGTGTGCGGGCCAGGGTGACGGCCACAGCCCTCACGCGCCCCTCCCGCCTGTGCGGTCGGTGTGCTCCCTGCGGGGGAACGTAGAAAGGGGTGGGTTTGGGCACTCCGACGCGCTGTGTTACAATGCTAGCATCAACGCAGCGCGCGCTGTGCCGGAAGGAGGTGTGAACGTGGCCACCGTCCGGGTGGGCAAGGACGAGTCGCTGGACAGCGCCCTCCGCCGGTTCAAGCGCGAGGTCCAGCGGTCCGGAATCCTCGTGGAGGCCAAGCGGCACGAGCACTACGAGAAGCCCAGTGACCGACGCAGGCGGAAGGCTGCGAAGCGGGCCCGCAAGGCCCGCTGAGCGCCCGCGCACAGGAAGGGACGGCCGGGCTCCGAGGGGTTCGGAGCCCGGTTCGTTTGGAGGGCTGCATGGGGCTGGTGGAGCGGCTCGAGGAAGACCTCCGGCAGGCGCTGAAGAACCGGGACGAGGTGCGGGTGTCCACCCTGCGCCTCGCCCGGGCCGCGGTGCACAACGCGGAGATCGAGCGGGGCCGCCCCTTGTCCGACGCAGAGGTCCAGGAGGTGCTCCGCAGAGAGGTGAAGCGGCGGCGGGAGGCGATCGAGGCGTACCGCCGGGGCGGCCGAGAGGAAGCCGCGCGCCGGGAGGAGCTGGAGATGGCCGTCCTCATGGAGTACCTGCCGCAGCCCCTCTCCGAAGAAGAGCTGCGGGCCCTGGTCCGCCAGGCCCTCCGGGAGACGGGAGCCACCACCGCGAAGGACGTGGGCCGGGTGGTGGGTTGGGTGATGGCCCGAACCCAGGGCCGCGCGGACGGCAGGCGGGTGGCGGAGCTGGTCCAGGAGGCCCTGAGGGACTAGATCTGTGTGAAACACGCAACGCGCGGAGCGGGACCGGGGTCGCCACAATCGCGCCAGCGATTCTGGGTGGTTTGAGTGTCCAGAAAGGGGCAGCCGCAGAGGCTGAAGCGCGCGTTCAGCGCTGGCGGAGTGGTGTTCCGGAGGGGGCCCTCGGGTCCGGAGGTGCTGTTGCTGCGCCACGAGAACGGGCGGTGGATGCTCCCCAAGGGGACCACGGAGGCGGGCGAGACCGACGAGCAGGTGGCCCTGCGGGAGGTGGCGGAGGAGACAGGGCTGCGCAACCTCAAGCGCGTGGCAGACCTCGGGGAAGAGCGCTACCGGTTCTACTGGCGGCCTGAGCGTACCGTGTACGACAAGACCGTGCACTACTACCTCCTGGAGTGGCAGGGAGGAGAACAGCCCTCCCCCCAGCGGGAGGAAGGGTTCGTGGACGCGCAGTGGGTCCCCCTGGAGGAGGCGGTGCGGCGCGTGCGTTACAAGGAGACCCGGGAAGTCCTGCGCAGGGCCCAGCAGGCCCTCGCCGCGCACACTTCGGAGCGAGGCTAGCCTTGGTCCCCAACCCCGACGAGCTGGTCGCCGACACCCTGCGCAAGTACGCGGAGTTCGTCAACCCCGGGCTGGTGAAGCTGTACCGGTTCGGCGGTGTGGAGACGGTGGAGTGGGAGGCGCAGGGGGTGGTGGTGCGGGACGTCTACGGGCGGGAGTACCTGGACTTCTCCGGCGGGCCCGCGGTGTTCGCCCTGGGGCACCGACACCCCAGGGTGGTGCAGGCGGTGGTGGAGCAAATCCACCGCATGCCCATGTCTGTGCGCGCCATGCCCCGCCGCCCGGAGGCGGAGCTGGCGGCCCTTCTGGCGGAGCTGACGCCCGGAGACCTGCGGTACTGTTTTTTCTGCAACAGCGGCGCCGAGGCGGTGGAAGGCGCGCTGAAGCTGGCGCGGGCCGCCACGGGGCGGAAGGCGTTCGTGGCCACGGAGGGGGCGTTTCACGGCAAGACCTTCGGAGCCCTTTCCGCCACGGGGAGGGAGAAGTACCGGAAGCCCTTTGAGCCGCTGCTGCCCGGCTTCCGGCACGTGCCGTTCGGCGACGCGGACGCCATGGCGGAGGTCGTGGACCGTGACGTGGCCGCAGTCATCGTGGAACCCATCCAGGGCGAAGGGGGGGTGCGGGTCCCGCCCGACGACTACCTTCCCATGGTGCGGGAGATCTGCGACCGGGCTGGTGCCCTCCTGATCGTGGACGAGGTGCAGACAGGACTCGGACGCACAGGGCGGATGTTCGCCTGCGAGCACTGGGGCGTGATGCCTGACATCCTCACCCTGGCGAAGGCCCTGGGAGGCGGGGTGATGCCCATCGGCGCCTTCGTGGCGCGGCCGCACCTATGGGCGGCGTTTTCCGACGACCCCTACCTGCATTCCTCCACCTTCGGCGGCAACCCCGCCGCCTGTGCCGCGGGGGTGGCCACCCTGAGGGTCCTGGTGGAGGAGGACCTGCCCTCGCGCGCGGCGCGGATGGGCGAAGTTCTCATGGCCGGGCTGCGGGAGGTGGCGGCTCGCCACCCGCGCTGGGTGCGGGACGTACGGGGAAAGGGGCTGCTGGTGGGGGTCGAGTTCAGCGACCCCGACGTGGCGCTGCTGGCGAGTGCGGAGGCCATCGCCCGCGGGGTGATCTTCTTCTTCTCGCTGAACCGGCCGGAGGTGGTGCGGCTGGCGCCGCCCCTCATCGTGGAGCGCCACCACGTGGAGCGGGCGTGCGCGGTGCTGGACGAGGCCCTCCAGGCAGTGGCGCAGACCCTGGAAGCGGCTGGCTGAGTTGTCGGTCCCGCCCGAAGAGTACCGGGAGCGCCAGCGCGCCGCGTGGAGCCGGGCGGCGAAGGCGGGCCTGGCCGCCGTGGTGTGTGCCTCCGGCCCCTTCTACGAGCGGCCCGGCGACGTGGCCTACCTGACCGGCCACCTCCCGCCCTTCCCCACCGCGGAGGGTGGTGGGCGCCTGCGGGGGGTCGGCCACGCGGCTGCGGTCCTGTCGGCGGGTCGGTGCGTGCTGGTGGTGGACACGCCCCACTACCGGCAGGACGTGGTGGTGGCCTCAGAGGTCGTGGTGGCTGCGGACGTGTGGGCGGAGGTGGGCCGCCTGCTGAAACCCGTATCAGGGCCGGTGGGCTGTGTGGGATCCGACGTCTTGCCGTGGGAGGGGGCCCGGACCCTCCAACAGGCCGGGGTGGAGCTGGTGCCCGCGGACGCGGTCGTCCGCGCGCTGCGGCAGGTGAAAAGCGCGGGGGAAGTAGAGCTGCTGCGCCAGGCCTGCCAGGTGGCTGGCCAGGTGCTGGCAAGCTGCACGGGGGCGGTGGTCGCGGGAGTCACAGAGGGGGAGGTGGCCGCGGCGGGCGCGGCGGCAGGCCTGCGGGCCGGTGCGGACTTCGTGCGGTACGTGCGGGTGCACTCCGGACCGTGGAGCGCCTGGCCCACCCGCTGGCCTCCAGCCACCGACCGGCGGCTGGAGAAGGGCGACCTGGTGCTTCTGGACGCGGTGGGGGCGCGGGCAGGGTACGCGTTTGATGTAGGCAGAACCACCCTAGTGGGCTTCGACGCCCTGCCCTGGCAACGGGAGATGTTCGACGCCACCGCGCGGGCGCTGGCTGCGGCCCTGCGCGCAGTTCGGCCCGGGGTACCTGCGGGGACGGTGGCCCGGGAGGCCCTCAGGGTGTACGAGGAGCGGGGTCTCGGGC
>JANXBY010000026.1 GCA_025060455.1 Armatimonadota bacterium | reverse complement strand
GGCCGCCGGGTCGGTGACCAGCGGAGGGACGGGCATCTCGTGCTCGAGGTGAGGTCCTGTCGCACGCAGGCGGCCTGCTCGCTCGAGCGCCGCCAGCCAGTCCTCCCGACGGTCGCAGAGTCCGGATACCTGCGCGCCACGGCTAGACAGGTAACACGCAAACGCCAGCCCGCCGTTCCCGGCCCCGATGATCGCGAAGCGGTGTTCCATGAGTCCTCCTGAAGAGCTTTCAGAGGTGGTTGATCCCCAGCCCGACGACTTCGTGTTCGTTCCCCTTGACCGGCTGGCCGATGGTCCCGTACAGGGCCACTGCGATCCACTCAGCCTGCTCGCCAGCCCAACGAGGACCGCGCACGATGCTGAACCTCAGTGCGGCTGTGCGCAGGAGGTTCCCGAGGCCCAGCTGCCCCCGGCCGATCCCGTGTAGGGCCTCCAGGATGGCGTGGTACAGGGCGTGTTCCTCCTCGTACCCGTCCGCGATCAGACCTTCGCGTCGTGCAGCGGTCTCGACGGCCGCGATCACGCGCTGCACGTCCATCGTCCCGACCTGGCCGAGCACGACCCGGTATCCGGAAGCCATCCGGACCACCTGTCCAGGATCCTCTGCCAGGACAGTGAGCAGCGCGACCCGCCCTAGAGAGTCGCAACGGACGCTGTAGGTGGCATTCAGAACGCTCTCCCTCGACTTCACGGCCCCGCTGCCCTCCCTGCTCGAGAGCACCGGTAAAAAAATATAGGGCCACAGGTGCGTGGCCCCCTGTCGTCTCGCGTCTGAACCGCACCCAGACGGATATTAATGTTACTAGATCCCCTCCGGACGCGCAACCACGCTGCCACCCCCCACGCCCCCCGCTCCAAGGCGCAAGGCTGGAGACCCGGGCTGACAGTACCTTCGGAGGTACGGCGTCGCCGGGTCCCTCCCCAGGTACACCCGGACCAGCCACTTCCGCTCCCCGCGCTTGCGGACCTGTCCTGCCACGTGGACCAACTCCCCTTGCTCCAGACTGACTCCGAGGAAGACAGGCGCACTATAGGCGCACAAGCCTCCAGGCGCACAAGCCTCCCGCGCCAGCCTACCAGGTGGACTGCCGGATCGGCTCAAACCCTTGTGGGGAGCGCCTTCCAGCTGGAGCCGGCGAGGGGATTCGAACCCCTGACCTGCTGATTACGAATCAGCCGCTCTGCCGACTGAGCTACGCCGGCCGCCCGCGGCGATTATAGCAGAACCGCCTCCCTCACCCCCGCACCAGCCGCTCCCCAGACCGCCGGGCACGGTCGGCGGCCGCGTCCGCGGCGTTCAGGATCGCGCTCGGTTCCTCCGGCCCTCCTGTGTAGGCGGACAGACCGAAGGACACCCGGGCGGGGGTTCGCATGACCACTTCGCTGCGGATGCGGGCGGCCACCCGTTCCGCCTGGTCCGCGGTGGCCCCCGGCAGCAGACACACGAGACGGTCTTCGCTCAGGTGCGCCACGTAGTCGGACCGGCGCAGCTCCCGTTGCACCGCCCGGGCCACCTCCTGCACCACCGTCCCCGCGCCCGCGCCTCCCAACACCCGCCGCAGCTCCTCGAGGTTCTCCAGCACCAGGACCAGGACGGACAGGGGCTGCTTTTGCCGTTGGGCGCGCAGCATCTCCTGGTGTAGGCGCTCCCACAACCGGTGGGGGAGGTCGAACCCCGTCAGCGGGTCGGTTTCGGCGGTGAACCGCGCGGAGGGGGTCAGTCTCCGTCCCAGCAGGGCCGGCAGGAGGAGCACCACCACCGCCGCGGGCTGCTGCTCAAACAGGGAAGCCACCGCGATCCCCAGGGGCAGCGACACCACCAGGGGAGCTAGGCCCGGGCGGGTGTGCACCCGGAGGCTGCGCACGAGTGGGACGCCGGCGAGGGCCGCGAAGTACCGGGCACGGACGGCCAGGGCCACCAAGCTCCACACCGCCCCGACCAGAAGGTAGCCCGCGGCGTTTCGGGCCAGCTCCACCGACCGAGGCGACGGGACGGCGTACAGGTAGGCGGCGGCCGCCACCACCGCGGGCAGGACCCGCCGTCCAAAGTGGTAGGCCATCCGCATCCGGTGAACCCGCTTCCCCAGGTCCACCAGCGGGGACAGCACCGCGGCCATCCCCACCGCGGGAATGGGCCCCAGCACGACGAAGCCGGCCGCAGTGCCGATCTCCACCGCGTCGGTGGGCTCCTCGTCCAGGCCAAACCCCGCCAGAAGGGTCAGCACCGCCAGCGCCACCGCGTCCGGCCAGGACGCCCAGGCCGCGTGTCCCTGGAGGCCCAGCAGCCACAGCCCGGCCACCGCGGCCAGGGTCAGCCCGACCAGCAGGCGCAGGTAGCCGTCCAGGCGCAGACGCTCTCCGGCTCCGGAAACGCTGTCCTCGCGCACCTCCGCCTCCTCAGGGGTATTTCCAGGGACACGCGCGGACTTCCTATTTCACGGATCGCCCACCGCCCCGTAGTATCCTTTGAGGACATGGGAGGGATGCGGGACATGGCGGCCAGGTACACCCCACCCCGGTGGCGCCGGACCAAGATCGTGGCCACCGTCGGCCCTGCCACGGGAGACCCGGCGCGGTTGCGCGCCCTCGTGGAGGCCGGCGTGGACGTGATGCGGTTCAACTTTTCCCACGGCAGCCGCGAAGAGCACCGTCGCTGGATCCAGCTGGTGCGCCAGATCAGCGCGGAGGTGGGGAGGCCGGTGGCCATCCTGCAGGACCTGCAGGGCCCGAAGATCCGGGTGGGTCAGCTGCGCGACCACCGGCCGGTGGTCCTGGAGGAGGGTCAAGAGGTGGTGATCGGCACGGAAGCCGCGGACGGCACCGCGGACCGCCTGTCCACCACCTACCCTGAGCTGGTCCGGGAGGTGCACGCGGGCGACCGGATCCTGTTGTCGGACGGCGAGCTGGAGCTGGCAGTGACCTCCGTGGGGTCCCACGAGGTGCGGGCCCGGGTGATCCGGGGGGGCGTGCTGGAGGAGCACAAGGGGATCAACCTGCCGGGGGTGCCCCTCCGGGCGCCTGCCCTCACCGACAAGGACGTGGAGGACCTGCAGTTCGGCCTGGAGGCGGGGGTGGACTTCGTGGCCCTTTCCTTCGTGCGCCGGGCGGAGGACGTGGCCCAGGCGCGGGAGGTGATGGAACGGGCCGGGCGCACCGTGCCCGTGGTGGCCAAGCTGGAGAAGGCGGAGGCGGTGGAGCACCTGGAGGAGATCATGCAGGCCAGCGAGGGGGTGATGGTGGCCCGGGGAGACCTAGGGGTCGAACTGGCCCCGGAACGCGTGCCCACCCTGCAGAAGCACATCATCCGGCGGGCCAACGAGCTCGGCATCCCCGTAATCACCGCCACGCAGATGCTGGAGTCCATGGTGGACCACCCCCGGCCCACCCGCGCGGAGGCGTCGGACGTGGCCAACGCTATCCTGGACGGCACCGACGCGGTGATGCTGTCCGCGGAGACCGCCGTGGGCCGCTACCCGGTGGAGGCCGTCCGGATGATGGACCGCATCGCGGTGGAGGTGGAAACCTCCAGCCCCCAGCTATACCAGCCCGCCCGTCACCACGAACGGCGGCTGGGGATCGCGGAGGCGGTCGCGGCGGCGGCCTGCCGGCTCAGCCACGACCTGCGCGCCCGGGCCATCGTGGTGATCACCCGCAGCGGCAAGACCGCCCAGCTGGTGTCCAAGAACCGGCCCGCGGAGCCCATCGTGGCCCTCACCGAGGACGACTCGGTCGCCCGCAGCCTGTGCCTGTGGTGGGGCGTGCACCCTGTGGTCACCGAGTTCCGGGAGGACACCGACGCCATGTTGGTGCACGCGGAAGACGAGCTCGTCCGCCGCGGGCTGGTGGAGCCCGGTGACATTCTGGTGGTCACCGGTTCCGCGCCCATCATCGCCCGCGGCCGCACCAACTTCGTGAAGGTCCACCGGGTCCGCCGGGCCGTCCGCCCGTGAGCGAGCAGCTGTGGGAAGCCTACGAGCAGGTCTGCGTGGTGGAGCTGCAGCCCGTCCACGAGCTGGTCCGCCGCCTGCGCTCCGGGGAGTTCGGGCCGTTCGCCCGGCAGGAGGTCCTGGACCTCCTGCGGACGCTCCAGCAGCATGTCTTGGCCAACGTGTACGTGAAGGCTCAGGAGCACCCGTCCTATGCGGAGCGAGCCGAAGAGGTGGCGGACGAACAGCGACGCATGTTTGAAGACCTGATGGCGGAGGTCGAGGCGGACTGGCCCTGGCCCTAGCCCGGCCCGGTCCCTCAACCGTCCAGCAGGAACCGACCGTCCTGCAGGATCAGTTCCCCGTCCGCGTACACCTCGCCGCCCTGGCGCAGGTCGCAGATCAGGTCCCAGTGGATGCCCGACTCGTTGCGGCCACCGGTTTCCGGGTAGGAGGAGCCCAGGGCCATGTGCACGGTGCCGCCGATCTTCTCGTCGAACAGGGTGTTGCGGGTGAACCGCTGGATGTGGGGGTTCAGGCCGAACGCGAACTCCCCCAGCACCCGGGCCCCGGGGTCGGTGTCCAGCATCTCCCGCAGGAACGCCTCCCCCTTTTCAGCCTCCGCCCGGACCACCCGGCCGCCCTCGAACACGAGCCGCACGCCCGTGACCTCGCGGCCGGCGTACAGGGCAGGGAAGGTAAACCGCACGTGCCCTTCCGTTCGGTTCTCCTCGGGCCCGGTGAACACCTCCCCGTCGGGGAAGTTGTGCTCCCCCGCGGCGTTGATCCAACGTCGTCCCGTCACACCCACCACGAGGTCCGTGTCCTCCGCCACCACCCGCAGGGTCCGCTTGGTGGCCAGGAAGTCCGCGATCCGCTGCTGTCGCTCGCGGACCCGCTCCCACTCCGCCACGGGGTCTTCCCGGTCCAGGAACCCCGCACCGTACACGAACTCCTCGTACTCCTCCAGGGACATCTCCGCCTCCTGCGCCGCGGCGTGGGTGGGGTACTGGGTGCCCACCCAGCGGAGAGCACCCTCCGCAGCCCGCTGCAGGAACCGCTGGCTTAGCGGGCGCGTGGCCTCCGCCCGGATGCGCCGGCGCTCCGGGGCGACGTTGGTCAGGCTCCGGGTGTTCACGTCCGCCCAGACCCCCAGGGAGGCGTGGATCTGTTCCACCTCCTGCTGCAGGAGGTCCGGAACGTAGCGCAGCTGGTCCTCGCTGGCCTCCCGGTAAAAGATCTCCTCGACCCCGTCCACGCTGACCCGCAACAAGGGGTGGGCACCAGCTCTCAGGATCTCCCGGTACGCGGCCAGGATCAGAGGCTGGGCTACCGCAGGAGCGCTGATGCGGACCAGCCAGCCCGGCTGTACGCGGAGAGAGTAGCGCACCAGCACCTGGGCCAACCGTTCCACACGCGGATCCAAGGCGTCCCCCCCAAGGTTCCGCGGCGTCCCCGACCCCGAGGATCCCCGACCGGCGGGCAGCGGGTGACGCCGACCGGATGTGGTGGGCGGTGGAGGGTTCGAACCTCCGGCCTCTTGCGTGTGAAGCAAGCGCTCTCCCGCTGAGCTAACCGCCCGCGGCCCCATTATAGGGAGTGCGCCGTCCTGCCCACAACCGGGCCGCTCCCTGCCAGCGCCCCTCAGGCCTCGGCGGGGCGTATACTGTGGGCCAGCAGTTTGGGAGGTGGTCGGTGACGGACGTCGCAGGGGGAGCGTTCCGCCGGACCCGCGGTTTCGTTCACGCCGTGGCCCGGGTCCTGCATGCCGCCGACGCGCCTTCCCTGGCGTCCTCCGTGGCCTACTACGCGCTGCTGTCCAGCTTCCCCCTCGCCCTTCTGGGCAGCAGCGTGGCAGCCTCTTTCCTGGACCAGGCGGACGTCCAGGCCTCGCTGGGCGAGGTGCTGCACATGTACCTGCCGCAAGACGCAGCCGCGGCCATCCACCGCACCGTGGCCGAAGCGGTGCGGGTCCGCCGGTCGGTGGGTGCGGTGGCACTCCTGGCGTTCCTGTGGGCGGGTAGTGCCGCCACAGGCGCGGTGCGCCACGCGCTCAACCGGGTGCTCGGGGTGAGCGTGGCCATGCCCCTGTGGCAGCGGAAGCTGGTGGACCTGGGCACCACGGTACTGTTCGCCGTACTGGTGGCGGCGTCCCTGTCCCTGGCGGTGCTGCGGGCGGTGTTCGCACAGCTGGCGCCTGCCCTGGGCCCACGGCTTGTCGGGCTGGTGCCGGAAGTGGAGGTCCTGGGAGGGCTCGGACCACCCCTTCTGGGTTTCATGACCCTGCTGCTGGCCTACCGGATCCTTCCCGCGCGGCAGCTACCGTGGCGCCCCCTTGCCGTCGGCGCCCTGACCGGCACGTTGGCCTTGGAGGTAGCCCGGGCCGTGGCCTTTCGCGCTTTCGAGGGATTCGCCCGCTACCAGCCGGTGTACGGCTCCCTGGCGGGGGTCATCGTCTTCCTCGTGTGGGTGTACGCCGCCAGCCTGTTGGTGCTGGTAGGCGCCGCGGTGGCCACCTGCGCCGCAGGCCAGCCGCAGCGATCTGACGCGTAGCCCAGCTGGTACAGCCCAGTGGTGCCCCGGACGGGATTCGAACCCGTGTTGCCGGCTTGAAAGACCGGAGTCCTAGGCCTGGCTAGACGACCGGGGCAACCCAGCCCAGTATAGCCCCCCGAAACCCGGCCGCCCACCCCGTCCCGCCGGAGGTCAGCGCCGTCGGGGCAACAGCACGTAGTCCGGCACGGCCCACTCCACCAGGGCGGAGCGATTCAGCTGTTGTGCGACTTCCCACGCGTCGTGCCGCTCCCGGGTGCGCACCACCGCGAACCCCCCAGCGTCCTGCCGCTCGAGCTGCAGCCCCAGCGAGTTCAGAAGCGCCTGCACCTGCTCCTCGGGCGCCCAGGAGAAGAAACGGACGCGTATCCGGCCGGGGCGAAACACCTTGCGGTAGGCGCTGGGGAGTCCCGCACCCGGCGGGCCGATCCGGACCGCCACCCGCGGACCCGCAACAACCGACACATCTGGCGGGATGGGCCGCTGGGGAGGGAACAGGCCCACCACCCAGTACTGGCCGGGCGACACCCGCCGACCTTCCACGTCCTGCTGGTCCCACCGGTCCCGGTAGCGCCGCTCCTCCCCGGGGGCCAGGGTCAGGCTACCCAGAACCTGGGCGAACACCTTGTCCCTCGACCAGTACCAGACCAGCGTGCCACGTTCGTTGTAGACCGCGAAGTCGTACCGCTGGCTGTCGGTGAACTGGAACGTGACGGCTGCCGGGCCCGGGTTGCGCACCAGCAACTCCATCTGCAGCGGTTCGCCCGCGGCGTAAACCTCCTTGTCCACGGACAGTACCAGCTCCACGCCTCGCCGCTCTACCTGCGCCACAGGCCCCGCGGCGGCCAACGCCACCGCGAGGAGCACCAATCCCGTCGTCCCTGCGACCCGCATGTCC
>JANXBY010000018.1 GCA_025060455.1 Armatimonadota bacterium | reverse complement strand
ACGTCCCCGGGGCCCGGGTGGAGGTGACCCTGGAGATCGAGGCCACCGCACCGGAAGGCATACCGGAGGACGTCAGACGCACCGTCACGGAGAACGCCCGCACCCTGAAGTTCAAGAGCCACGGGTTCGAGCAGGAGTAGGTCCGGCGTGGGCCGGAAGGGCGGCTGACGGTCTGCCTGGGACGAACCCGGGAGGGCCGACGCGGGCGGCGCCGGGGCTGCAGGCGACGGTGAGGAACGGCAGGCTGGGAGTAGGGCGGCGAGGCGGGTGCCTCGCGCGTTCCTGTGGCCGGTCGCTACGGGGCGAGGACCAGGCGGCCGAGCACGCGGCCCCGGCGGACGCGTTCCAGCGCCTCCTTGACCTGCTCGAGGGGCAGCGTCTCCACGTGCCACCGCAGGCGGCCCGAGCGGGCGAGGCCGACGACCTCGTGGAGCTCCCGGAGGGAGCCCCACACCGAGTTGGTGAGGTGGACTTCCGCAGGCAACCCGGTCGAAGCCGAAGGCGACGGCCCCGCCCCCGGCCCCCACCTGCATCACGAGGCCACCCGGTTCCACCGCCCGCAGGGCCAGGCGGAGGGTCGCCGGCGAACCTACGAAGTCCAGGACCGCCTGTGCGCGGGGTATTTCGTCCCGGGGGTGGAGCACCTGGTCTGCGCCCAGCTCCGCGACCCACGGGAACTTGCTCCGCACACAGCTGTTCTTCGCCCCGCCTGCAGGACTCGCACCGCCCGCACCCCCAGCTGGCGTAGACCAGCACGGGTCCGAGGCCGTCTGCGGAGCTGGCGATCTCGTGGCCCGGCACCAGGGGCAGGGGCGCTTCGAACTCGCCGTCCGCCAGGCAGACGTCACTGTGGCAGACCCGCACGCGAGCAGGCGGACGAGGACCTCTTCTCCACGCGCTCTCGGCCGGGGACGGGCCTCCAGCCGGAGGGGGTGGCCCGGGTGACGCAGGACGGCGGCCTTCACGCTACAGTCGGAGTTTCGAGGCCGCAGGACGACTCCCTGTCACGGGGACGTGGACCGCCCGACGAGGGCTGTCCAGGCGTGGGGACCGAGTCGCGGTGGTCGTGGCGGCGTCCGGTCCTTCGACGCTCCGCGGTCAGTGACTAGCCCGGTAGAGCCCGTCCTCGCCGCGCTGCAGGCGGCCGCGGCGTTCGAGGTACGCCAGGTGGCTCAACGTCTCCACCATCGCGAACCGGACGTTGTGGCTGTCCAGTCCGTCCCCAAAAAGCGCCGTGCAGACGCCGTAGGCGGTCCTGGGTCCTCCGCGGAGGGTCTGGAGGATCGCCTGTAGCCGCTGCCGGTGGTGGTCGAGGAGCTCCTGCACGCGTCCCTGGAAGGTGTCGTAGGGGTCCCCGTGGCCGGGCAGCACGCGGCGGACCGGCAACGGACGCAGGGCCGCGAGGCTGCGGAGGAAGTCGTCCAGGGGGTCTTCGCTCCCGGTGGGCCACAGGCCGATGTTCGGGGTGATCCTGGGCAGCAGGTGGTCGCCTGCCAGGAGCGTCTGTGAGTCCGGGTCGAACAGGCACACGTGGGCGGGCGCGTGTCCGGGAGTGACCAGCACGCGCCAGCGGCGCCCTCCCAGCTCGAGTTCTTCGTCTGCGCGGACGAACCGGCTCACCCTGGGCGGTGGGGTAACCGCCCAGGTGTGCTGCCCGGTCCGGATCACGTCCTCCACGCGGTCTGGCGGCATTCCTCCCTGCTCGAACTGAGCTGCCAGCAGTCCCCACGTGGACGAGGCGGGCTGGTAGGACTGGGCGGCCTCCAGTTCCCGGGACTCCATCCAGACCTCACACCCCAGCTCCCCCGCCAGCTCTGCCGCCAGTCCGAAGTGGTCGGGGTGCGCGTGGGTGACCAGCAGGATCTCGGGCCGCAGGCCCGCCCGGTGCAGTGCCTCAAGCAGGAGAGACCGGGCCTCTGGCACGGGGTAACCCGCGTCCACCAGCGTGGGGGTCGCACCGTCTCCCAGCACGTACACGTTCACCCAGCGCATGGGGAAAGGGATCGGGAGCCGCAGCCGGCGGACTCCCGGAGCGACGGCCTCCAGCTCAGGCCCAAACTCCGTCATGCCCGGCCGAAGGCCTCGTGTCCGGTGATCTCCCGGCCCAGGATCAACGTGTGGATGTCGTAGGTCCCCTCGTAGGTGTCCACCGACTCCAGGTTGGCCGCATGGCGCATGGCGTGGTACTCGGTGGTGATGCCGTACGCCCCGAGCACCTGCCGCGCCTCCCGGGCCACCTCCAGGGCCGCCCGGACGTTGTGCCGTTTCGCCAGCGACACCTGGGCGTAGTGCATGCGGCCCGCGTCCTTCAGCTGTCCCAGCCGGTACGCCACCAGCTGGCTGGTGGTGATCTTGGTGAGCATGTCCACCAGCCGCTCCTGGACGATCTGGGTGGCGGCGATGGGCCGTCCGAAGGCCACGCGGTCACGGGCGTAGCTGAGCGCCTCCTCAAAGCAGGCCACCGCGGCCCCCACCGCGCCCCACGCAATGCCGTACCGGGCCTGGGTGAGACACCCCAAGGCCTTGCCTAGGCCCACGGCCCCGGGCAAAGCGAGGTCGTCGGGGATCTCCACCTCGTCCAGCACCAGCTCGCTGGTCACCGAGGCCCGCATGGAGACCTTGGTGTGGATGTCGTGGGCGGAAAACCCCGGGGTGTCCGTGGGGACGATGAACCCGCGCACGGTGCCCGCCTCGTCCCTGGCCCACACGATGGCCAGGTGCGCGATGGAGCCGTTGGTGATCCACATCTTGGTGCCGGAGAGGACCCACCCGCGGGCCGTCTTGCGCGCCCGGGTGTTCATGGCGGCGGGGTCGCTGCCCGCGGTGGGCTCCGTGAGCCCGAAGCACCCTACCAGCTCGCCGCGGGCCAGCTTCGGCAGGTAGTGGCGGCGCTGGTCCTCCGACCCGTACGCGTAGATGGGGTACATCACCAGGGCGCCCTGGACGCTGGCGAACGAGCGGATGCCCGAGTCCCCGCGCTCCAGCTCCTGCATGAGGAGCCCGTAGGCGATGTTGTCCAGCCCCGCGCAACCGTACTCCTCCGGCAGGTTGGCGCCCAGCACCCCCAACTCACCCAGCTTCGGGACCAACTCTGTGGGGAAGTGGCCTTCCAGCCACCACCGCCCGATGTGCGGCAGCACTTCCCGGTCCACGAACCGCCGGACGGTGTCCCGTGCGGACCGCTGCACATCGGTGAGCAGGTCCTCGACCGCGTAGAAGTCAGACGGCGCCCGGTACGCCACCTGCTGGGCCATGGCAGTCCCTCCTGTTCAGCTGTGCGGCCAGCGCCCCAGCCACCGTGCCCGGCGGAGGAGTGGTGCCAGCCGGTACCGCTCGTCTCCATAGTAGTCCCGTAAGCCCTCCAGCACACCGACCACTGCGCTCAGCCCGGCCCGCTCCGCCCAGGCGAACGGCCCGTGCGGGTGGTTGAGGCCAAGGCGCATCCCCAGGTCCACGTCCTGGGGCGTGGCGACTCCCTCCCCGACGGCAAACGCGGCCTCGTTCACCACGGCGGCCAGGAGCCGGGGGAACACGCCGCCGGGCGTGTCCCCCACGCGCAGGAGGGGGAGGCCTAGGGCGGCTAGGTAGGGCACTGGGTCTACCACGGTCTGCTCGTGGGCGGTCCACTCCAGCAGCTTTCGGTCCTCCAGGGGCGGCAGGGTGATGTAGCCCGCCACCCGCTGCGGGCGGGCGGTCCAGGTGGCGCACTCCGCGGCCGCGGCGTTGGTGCAGGCCACCAGTAGCGCCGCCTCCGCGGGCAGGTGGCGGTCCAGGGCAGCCACCAGCGCCCGTTTGCGCTCGCGGTCGTCCGACTCCGCCTCGAAGACCGCGGCCACCTCCAGGGCGCGGTCGGGCGGCCCGTGGAGCTCCACCACGTGGAAACCCCGTTCCCGCAGCCGGGCACAGAGCTCGCGGGCCAGCGCGGTTCGTCCGGCCACCGCGTACGGCCCTGCGTGAGGTGCCGGCAGCGGCAGCGGCGCAGGCGGTGGGCTGGGCGGGTCGTAGTCGTAGAAGCCGCGCCCGGTCTTGCGTCCCAGGCGACCGGACAGCACCATCTCCCGCTGCAAGGGGTGCGGCCGGAAGCGGGGCTCGCCGAAGAAGGCCTGGTAGAAGGACTGGGCGACCGCGTAGCCCACGTCGATCCCGACCAGGTCCATGAGCTCGAACGGGCCCATGCGGAACCCGCCTGCCTCCCGCGCCGCGCGGTCTACCGTGGCGAAGTCGACGGCACCCTCGCCCACCAACCGGAGTCCCTCGCTGTAGAACGGGCGGTTCACCCGGTTCACCACAAAGCCCGGGCTGTCCCTGGCCACGATGGGGGTCTTGCCCAGGGCGCGGGCGAAGGCCACCAGCCGCTGGACGACCTCCTCCGCGGTCTGTGGCGCCCGCACCACCTCCACCAGGGCCATGAGGGGTGCCGGGTTGAAGAAGTGCAGCCCGGCCACCCGGCGTGGCCCGGGGGTGGCGGATGC
>JANXBY010000035.1 GCA_025060455.1 Armatimonadota bacterium | reverse complement strand
GTGAACCGGATGGCGTCGTACTTGGTGCCCCGCGCCCAGCCGATCCCCTCCATCGCCTCGTAGGCGGGTCCCATGGTGGTCAGGCCCAGCTCGATCTGCTTCGCCTGCACCAGCTGGATGTTCTGCACCGGGCCGCCCGTGACGCGGTTGGAGGCAGGGATCCCCAGCTTCTCCTGGATGACCTTGGCGTACCCACCCGCCACCACGTAGTACACGCCGCCGATGGACGCGGAACCGATGGTCACGCTCCGCGGCCAGTTGGCCCGCCCCTGGCCCCACACCGGAAGCGCCAGAACCAGGAGCAACGCCACCGCCCAGAACAAAGCCTTCGCACGTGTCACACGACTCCCCCCTTTCCTCCTGCGAGGCTTTTGGTACGCCTCACCCCCCACGGACTCCTCCTGACCCGGTCTGCCGCGAGCGGGCCTGCAGTGCGGCCACCAGGGCGGCCCCCGCGCCGCGGATGTGCCGGCGCAACGCTGCCGCAGCGCCCCGCGCGGACTGCACCTCCAGCTGTCGGAGGATCTCCGCGTGCTCCCGCACCGACCGCCACAGCTGGTCCGGCAGGACCACGGGCGCCAGGGGTGGCAGCCCCGACCACAGGGCCTCGATGGCCCGCACCAGCCTTGGATTGCCGGAGGCCTGGTACACCCGGAAGTGGAACTGGTAGTTCCCCTCCACGAGCGCGTCCGCGTCGCCCGCGCACGCGGCCCTCTCCAAGAGCGTGTGGAGCTCCCGCAGCTCGCTCAGGTCCTGGGCGCTTAGGCGAGCTGCCGCCCTGGAAGCTGCCGCGGGCTCCAGGAGCAGCCGGACCTCGTACAGCTGCGCCAGGTCCTCCGCCCCCCAACGCACCACGTGGTAGGTGCCGCGCCCGTCCGCCTCCACCAGCCCGTCCCGTTCGAGGCGCCGCAGCGCGTCCCGCACCGGCAGCCGGCTGGTTCCCAGACGCGCGGCCAAATCCTCCTGCACCAGGCGCTGGCCGGGGGCAAGCTCGCCCCGCAGGATCGCCCGGCGCAGGGACCGGTACGCCTGCTCGTCCAGGCGCAGCCGCTCCACGGTGGCGAGGGCTCCCATAGGTTGACGGTTTACAGTATACGGGATACCTTCAGGGCGTGGCAGTCCGGGAACTGCCCGTGCAAGAGGTCCGGGACGCGGTGGCGGAGCTACTCCGCCGCGCGGTCACCCACCTGCCGCCAGACTACCTCGTAGCCCTGCGGGATGCGGAGGCCCGGGAGGCTTCTCCCCTGGGCCGAAAGATGCTGCGCCTGTTGGTGGAAAACGCGGAGCTGGCCCAACGGGCCGGAGTGGCCACCTGCCAGGACACCGGGATCCCGGTGCTGTTCGTGCAGCTCGGCCAGGACGTTCACCTCACCGGAGGTGCCCTCCGCGAGGCCCTGGAGGACGCGGTGCGGGAGGCCTACCGGGACCTGCGCAAGTCGGTAGTGTCGGACCCTTTGCTGCGACAGAACACCGGGGACAACACTCCGCCCATTGTGCACTACGAGGTGGTACCCGGGGACCGCGTCCGCGTCGCGGCCCTGGTGAAGGGGTTCGGGGCGGAGATGACCAGCGCGGTCCGCATGCTGCCCGCCACCGCGGGCGAGACGGAGGTCAAACAGTTCGTGGTAGAGGTGGTCCGGCAGGCGGGCCCCAACGCGTGTCCACCGGTGATCGTGGGCGTGGGGCTCGGCAGCTCCTTCGACGGTGTGGCCCTGTTGGCCAAGAAGGCCCTCCTGCGGCCTTTGGGCACGCCCAACCCTAAGCCGCACCTGGCGCGCCTGGAGCGGGAGCTGCTGGAGGCGGTCAACGATACCGGCGTGGGGCCCCAGGGGCTGGGCGGACGTTTCACCGCGCTGGCGGTTCACGTGGAGAGCTATCCCACCCACATCGCGGCCCTGCCCGTGGCGGTGAACCTGAACTGCTCGGCACCCCGCAGGGCCGAGGTGGTGCTGTGAGGGAGTGGCGCCTGCGCACACCGCTGCGGGAGGAAGACGTGCTGCCGCTGCGCGCGGGTGACTGGGTTTACCTGTCAGGGGTGGTGTACGGAGCCCGGGACGCCGCGCACCAGCGCATAGCGGAAGCCCTGCGCCGTGGCCACGAACCTCCCATCCCGCTGCGGGGCCAAGTCATCTACTACGTGGGCCCGGCCCCCGCCAAGGAAGGCTGGGCGGTGGGCCCCGCGGGCCCCACCACCAGCGGCCGGATGGATCCCTTTACCATCCCCCTCCTGGAACGAGGGCTGAAGGCCACCGTGGGAAAGGGCACCCGCTCCGCGGAGGTCAAGCAGGCCATGGTCCGCCACCGGGCGGTCTACCTGGCCACGGTGGGGGGCGGGGCCGCCCTTCTGGCCCGGCACATCCTCCGGGCCCGTCCCGTGGCCTACGAAGACCTCGGTACTGAGGCCATCTGGGAGCTGGAGTTCTCCGACTTCCCCGCGGTGGTGGTCAACGACGTCCACGGCGGGGACCTGTACGCGGAGGCCGCCGCGCGGTATGCCCGGGCCTGACTCCTACCGAGACCTCCGGGAGGGCGTCCGCAAGCTGTGCGCGCGCTTTCCGGAGTCGTACTGGCGTGAGCTGGACGAGCGGGAGGAATACCCGGAGGCCTTCGTGCGGGCCATGACGGAGGCCGGCTACCTGGCCGCCTTGATCCCACCGGAGTACGGTGGGGCGGGGCTCGGGGTGGCGGAGGCGTCGGTGATCCTGGAGGAGGTCCACCGGTCCGGCGGGAACGCCGCTGCCTGCCACGCGCAGATGTACGTGATGGGGGCCATCCTCCGCCACGGCACCCCGGAGCAGAAGCAACGCTACCTGCCGCCCATCGCCCGCGGGGAGCTGCGCCTGCAGGCATTCGCGGTCACCGAGCCGGAGGCGGGCTCCGACACCCCCAGCATCCGCACCACCGCGGTGCGCCGCGGGGACCGCTACGTGATCTCCGGGCAGAAGGTGTGGATCAGCCGCGTGCAGCACTCCGACCTGATGCTGCTGCTGGCCCGCACCACGCCCGCAGACCAAACTCGGCGCCGAGGCGAAGGCCTGTCCCTGTTCCTGGTGGACCTGCGGGCCAACCTGGGCAAGACCGTCCACGTGCGGCCCATCCGCACGATGATCAACCACCACACCGCGGAGGTGTTCCTGGAGGACCTGGAGGTGCCCCTGGAGGACCGCATCGGGGAGGAAGGCCAAGGGTTCCGGTGCATCCTGGACGGGATGAACGTGGAACGCATCCTCATCGCGGCGGAGTGCGTGGGCGACGGTGACTACTTCGTGGACCGCGCGGTGGCGTACGCCAAAGAGCGTCGGGTGTTCGGACGGCCCATCGGCCAGAACCAGGGGGTGCAGTTCCCGCTCGCGCAGGCCTACGCACGGGTGCGGGCCGCGGACCTCATGCGGTTCCGCGCCGCGGAGCTGTACGACGCGGGACTCCCCTGCGGGCCGGAGGCCAACATGGCCAAGCTCCTGGCCGCAGAAGCCTCCTGGGAGGCCGCCAACGCGGCGCTGCAGACCTTCGGCGGCTACGGGTTCGCCCGAGAGTATCCCATCGAGCGTAAGTTCCGGGAGACCCGCCTGTACCAGGTGGCGCCGGTGTCCACCAACCTGGTGCTGGCTTACCTGGCCCACAACGTCCTGGGACTGCCCCGGTCGTACTGATGCGGGCCCTGGAGGGGATCACCGTGGTCAGCGTGGAGCAGGCGGTGGCCGCACCCTTCGCCACCCGGCAGCTGGCGGACTTGGGGGCCCGGGTGATCAAGGTGGAGCGGCCGGAGGGCGACTTCGCCCGCGCCTACGACCGGGCGGTGCGCGGCTGGTCCAGCCACTTCGTGTGGCTGAACCGATCCAAGGAGTCGGTGGTGCTGGACCTGAAGAGCGACCGGGGACGCGTGGCGCTAGAACGGCTGCTGGAGCGGGCGGACGTGTTCGTGCAGAACCTGAGCCCCGGGGCCTTGGACCGCCTGGGCTTTGCACCCCGCGAGCTCCGCCAGCGCTACCCGCGGTTGGTGGTGTGCAGCATCTCCGGCTATGGCAGCACGGGGCCGTACCGGGACCGCAAGGCGTACGACCTGCTGGTGCAGGCGGAGTCCGGCCTGCTGTCCATCACCGGGACCCCGGACGAGCCCGTCAAGGTGGGCATTTCGGTGGCGGACATCGCCGCGGGGATGTACGCCTTCAGCGGCATCCTGGCGGCCCTGTACCGACGGGAGCGCACGGGCCAGGGCGCCCTCCTGGAGGTGTCCCTGCTGGATAGCCTGGCGGAGTGGATGGGCTACCCCCTGTACTACGCGGCCTACGGAGGCCGGGCTCCGGAGCGCACGGGCGCACACCATGCCACCATCGCGCCCTACGGGCCGTTCCCCGCCCGGGACGGCGTGATCTTCCTGGCGATTCAGAACGACCGGGAGTGGGTGCGGTTCTGCCACCAGGTGCTGGACCAGCCGCACCTGGCCGAGGACCCCCGGTTCGCCACCAACCCCGACCGTGTGGCGCACCGGCGGGAGCTGGAGGAGGTCGTCCGGGCGGCCTTCGCCCGGTGGAGTACCGAGGAGCTGGAGCAGCGCCTGGAAGCCGCCGACCTGGCGTACGCACAGATGCGGACGGTGCAGGGCCTGCTGGAGCACCCGCAGCTGCGCGCCCGCCACCGCTGGCGCCAGCTCTCGTCTGCTGTGGGGCCCCTGTTGGCCCTGCTGCCCCCATTTTCCCTCGAGGAGGAAGAACCGCAGCTGGGACCCGTGCCGGAACTGGGCCAGCACACCCGGGCGGTGCTGCGGGAGCTTGGTCTGGAGGAGGTGGAGCCATGACTGCCCACGTGGGTCGGTTTTTCGAGGACTTCCAGGTCGGCCAGGTGATCGAGCACCCCTGGGGTCGGACGGTGACGCAGGCGGACAACGTGTGGTTCAGCCTGCTGACCCTGGCCACCAACCCCATCCACTTCGACGCACGGTACGCGGCGCGTACGGAGTTCGGCCGGCCTCTCGTGAACTCGTGCTTCACCCTGGCCCTCGTCACCGGGCTGTCGGTCCAGGACCTGTCTCAAAACGCGGTGAACCTGGGGTGGGACCAGGTGCGCCTGCCCCACCCGGTGTTCGAAGGGGACACCCTGTACGCCCGCAGCGAGGTGGTGGAGGTCCGGGAGTCCCGGTCGCGTCCCGGCATGGGGATCGTGCGGGTGAAGACCACCGGCTACAACCAGGACGGCGTGGTGGTGATCGAGTTCTACCGGACGATTCTGGTCTACAAGCGGGAGGCATCGCCCCGCCCCGCCCTAGTCCCCAGCCCCGGCTAGGAGGCTTTCTAGACGGAACGTGCTCACACGTCGCTCGGCGCCGTGTCGCTCGCGCCCCTCACCGCAGCCCCAGCTCCTCCGCCAGGGCCTGCGCCACCGAGGCCAGCACCTCCTCGCCCAGGCCGAACTGCAGGCCCGCGGCCTGGAACAGCTCCCGCAGGGGGCGGGAACCGCCCAGCTGTAGCGCCGCCCGGTAGCCCGCCACCGCCTCCCGGTAGTCCGTGCGGGACCGCAGCCACAGCTGCAGCGCGCCGATTTGAGCGATCCCGTACTCCACGTAGTAGAAGGGGTGCAAGAACAGGTGTAGCTGCCGGTGCCACAGGTACGCTTCCGCCTCCTCCCATCCGGACCAGTCTACGCCGGGCTGGAAGCGCCGGTACACCTCCATCCACCACCGCGGCCGCTCCGCTGGCCCCGCTTCCGGCTGCGTGTACACGCGGTGCTGGAAGGCGTCCACGGTGGCGACCCACGGCAGCAAGCGCACCACGCCCTCGAAGAACTCCCGGCGGGCGCGCTGGCGGTCGGCCCCGTCGGGGTAGAACACGTCCAGGTGCGGCAGGCTCAGGATCTCCATCCCCATGGAGGCCACCTCGGAGAACTCCGTGGGCGCGTGCCGGTAGCTCAGCAGCGGTTCGTCCCGCACCGCCAGGGTGTGGAAGGCGTGGCCTGCCTCGTGCACCAGGGTGCGCACGTCCGAGGCCAGCCCTGCAGCGTTCATGAAGATGAACGGCCACCGCCGCTCGTCGAAGGTGGCCTGGTAGCCGCCGGGGGCTTTGCCCTTGCGGCTTTCCAGGTCCAGCAGGCCCTGTTCCATCAGGAAGCGGAACTGCGCTCCCAGCTCGGGGTCTACCCGGGTGAACAGCTCCAGCCCCCGACGGGCCAGCTCCTGCCCGTCCGCGAAGGGCCGCAGGGGCGGCCGTCCGTGGGGGTCCACCTCCAGGTCCCACGGTCGCAGGCGCTCCACACCCAGCGCCTGGCGCCGGCGTTCGTGGAGCGCGGCCAAAAGCGGCACGATGTACCGCTCCACCGCCGCGTGGAAGGCCAGGCAGTCCTCCGGACCATAGTCCCACCGCCCGAGGGCGCGGAAGGCGTAGGCCCGGTAGTCGGGGAAACCGGCGTTGTGCGCCATGCGGTGGCGCAGCCGCACGAGCTGGTTGAACAGCCCGTCCAGCACCTCCCGGTCCTGCAGGCGGCGTCGGACCACCGCCTCCCACGCCTCCTGGCGCACGGCCCGGTCCGGCTCCTCGAGGAAACGGGCCATCTGCTGCACCGTGTATTCCTTGCCCCGGAAGGACACCGTCCACGCGCCCGCCACCTTCTGGTAGCGCTGCTCCAGCTCCGCCTCCTGCACCCGCAGGGGCACGTTTTCCTCGCGGAACAGCTCCACCGCGTTGCGGGTCTCCCGGTCCAGCACGAAGTAGCGGTCCGCGGGCAGCCCGCAGCGGGCGCGTAGCTCCAGGTACCTTCGCCGCAGGGCGAACCACAGGGGCTCTGCCCGCGGCTGGACTTCGCGCACGAACTGCAGGTAGGCGGCCTCCCGATCGGGGTCGTCCGTCCGCTGGGTCATGGCCACGTACCGCCGGCTCCGCTCTTCGGAAAGCGCGGAACCTAGCTCGCTGCAGTCCACCAGCCACGCCTCCAGCTCCGCGGGGGAGTTCACCGGCCGCTCCAGGAGGGCGCGGAACAACGGCTCCACCTGGGCCCACTGGCCCAGGTCGGCGTCTGGGGGCACGAACCGCCGCGGGGCCGTTCGGAGCAGCGCGGCGAAGCTCGTGGCGGTCAACCGGACCTCGGCGACAGCTTCAGGACGCTTCCACCCGGTTGCCGCCGGCCCGCTTGGCTCGGTACATGGCCTCGTCCGCGGCACGGATGAGAGCGTCCGGCGTGTTGCCGTCGTCCGGGAACACCGCCACTCCGAAGCTGGCACTGAGGCGGAGCCCCTCTTCCAAGGAGGTCTCCTCGATGCGGCGCCGCAGCCGTTCCGCCACCTGCAAGGCCGCCAGCTTCGGTGCGTGGGGCAACACCAGGACAAACTCCTCGCCGCCCAGGCGAGCGGGCAGGTCCATGCCCCGGCAGGCCTCTGTGGCCATCCGGGCCACCTGCCGCAGCACCTCGTCACCGTACGGGTGCCCGAACAGGTCGTTGACCTGCTTGAACCCGTCCAGGTCCAGCAGCACCACGGACAGCGGGAAGGCGTACCGGGACGCCTGCGCCAGCTCCCGGCGCAGGGTCTGGTACAGGGCTCTGTGGTTGGCCAGCCCGGTTAGGGGGTCGGTGAGCGCCAGGCGGCTCAGCTCCTCGTCCCGGGCCGCCCGCTGGACGGCGGTGGCCAGGAGCAGCGCGTACGCCTCCAGCAGTCCCCGGGAGTCCTCGGAGAACGCCTCCGGCTCGGTGCTGGCCACGCTCAAAACGCCCACGGTCTCGCTGACCTCCGGCCGCAGGGGCAGGGCCAGCTCGCTGCGTACCCCAGGAGCGATCTCCACGTAGCGGGGGTCCCGCTGCACGTCGGGCGCGTAGTACGGCCAGCCGGTGTACGCCACCCACGCGGCCAAGCCCTCCCGGCCGACCCGGTAGCGGCGTCGGGCGGCCTCCGGAGTCCAACCGCGGTGCGCCGCGCACCACAGCTCCCGGGACTCCCGGTCTACCAGCAGCACCGCGGACACCCGGTACCCGAACACCGTGTGGACCACCGTGAGGGCCTCCTCCAGCACCCCTTGCAGGTCCATGGGCCGCAAAATCCGCCGGGCGGCCTCCAGGAGGCTGTGCTGGGACAGGCGGCTGCCGCGCCAGGCCAGCTCGTGGCGCAGGCTGAGCCCTGCGAGCCAGGACTCCCGCTGCAGCTGCGCCAGCGGCTCTTGCGCCAGGGAAAGGCCCTGCATCCTCACCACCGTCCCGGCCGGGGTAGTCCCGTTCGCCTGGATTTCGCAGCCCGACCCCAAACTCCTGCCAACCGGTAGGGTGATTCGGCCCCGCCGGCGAATAGTACCAGTCTGTTGCGGGCGGCGGGAGACGGAGGCCATGGCGACCCGGTGGCTGGGCAGCCCCATCAAGCGCAACGAAGACCCCAGGCTGCTCGTGGGCCAGGGGCTGTTTGTGGACGACGTGCAGCTGCCTGGGATGGTCCACGCGGCCGTCCTACGCAGCCCTCACGCCCACGCCCGGATCCTGCGCATCGACGCCCGGCGGGCGTCGCAACACCCGGAGGTCCTGTTGGTGCTCACCCACGCGGACCTGCCGCCGGCCCTGAAGGAGCCGCTGCCGAAGCTGATCCCGCACCCGGACCTTAAGCACCACAAGACGCAGTACGCCCTGGCACCCGACAAGGTGCGGCACGTAGGCGAGCCTGTGGCGTTCGTGGTGGCCACCAGCCGTGCCGCGGCGGAGGACGCCCTGGAGCTCATCGAGGTGGACTACGACCCCCTGCCCGCGGTGGTGGACCTGGAGGAGGCCGCTGCGGGCCGGCCCGCCCTGGTCCACGAGGACATCGGCACCAACGTGGCCGCCCACTCCGTCCAGCGGGTGGGCGACTACGAGGCGGCCCGCGCCCGCGCGCACCTGGTGCTGGCACGGCGGTTCGTGGTGGACCGCGGGTGCGCTTCGCCCATCGAAACCCGAGGGGTGGTGGCGCAGTGGGATCCCAAGGCCCGCCAGCTGACCGTGTGGGACAGCACCCAGGCGCCCATTCCCATCCGCAACGGGCTTGCGGCCCTGTTCGGCCTGGCGCAGAAGGACGTCCGGGTGGTGGCGCCCGACGTGGGCGGCGGGTTCGGCCCGAAGATCATGATGTTCTACCCCGAGGAGGTGCTGGTACCCCTCGCCGCCATGCGGTTGGGAAGGCCCGTGAAGTGGATCGAGGACCGGCGGGAGCACTTCCTCGCTACCAATCACGAACGAACTCAGATCCATGACGCGGAGATCGCCCTGGACCAGGACGGCCGCATCCTCGGGGTGCGTACCGTATTCCTGCACGACGCGGGGGCCTACATCCCCTACGGCCTCATCGTGCCCATCGTGGCGGAGTGCACCCTGCCCGGGCCGTACCGCGTCCCCAACTACCACGCGGAGTTCCGCGCGGTGTTCACCAACAAGACCATCGTGAGCCCCTACCGGGGAGCCGGGCGGCCGCACGGGGTGTTTGTCATGGAGCGGCTGCTGGACCTGGCCGCCCGCCAGCTCGGCATGGACCGTGCGGAGATCCGGCGGCGCAACTTCATCCAGCCCCATGAGTTCCCCTACGACGTCGGCCTCATCTACCAGGACAACGCACCCCTCATCTACGACAGCGGGAACTACCCCGCGGCCCTGGAGCGGGCCCTGGAAGCGGTGGAGTACGACCGGTGGCCCGAACAGAAGGCCCGCTACCGCGCGGAGGGCCGGCGGGTCGGCCTGGGGTTCGCCTGCTACGTGGAGGGGTCCGGCATCGGGCCGTACGAGGGCTGCCGGGTCACCGTGGAGCCGTCGGGCAAGGTGTTCGTGGCCACGGGGGTGGGCACCCAGGGCCAGGGGCACTTCACCTCCTTCGCCCAGGTGGTGGCGGACGCCCTGGGGGTGGACGTGCAGGACGTGCATGTGGTCACGGGCGACACCGCCGCCTTCGGGTGGGGCACGGGCACGTTTGCCAGCCGCGCCGCGGTGGTGGCGGGCAGCGCGGTGCACCTGGCGGCCAAGGCGGTGCAGCAGAAGGCCCTGCAGGTGGCCGCCACGCTCCTGGAAGCCAGCCCCGAGGATCTGGAGCTGGCGGACGGCTATGTGCGGGTGCGGGGCGCGCCGTCGAGGTCCGTGAGCCTGGGGGAGGTGGCGCGGGCGGCCAACCCGCTCCGCGGCGTGATCCCCGCGGAGTGGGAGGGCCCTGGGCTGGAAGCCACCCGTTACTTCGCGCCGCCCCGCGGCACGTTCTCCCACGGGGTGCACGCGGCCCTGGTGGAGGTGGATCCGGAGACGGCCACCCTGCGCTTCCTCCGGTACGTGGTGGTGCACGACTGTGGGGTGGTCCTCAACCCCCTCATCCTGGACGGGCAGATCCACGGGGGCGTGGCCCAGGGCATCGGCGGCGCGTTCTTCGAGCGATTGGTGTACGACGGGTCGGGCCAGCTGCTGTCGGGCTCCTTCATGGACTTCCACATCCCCACGGCCGTGGAGATCCCGGAGATCGAGGTGCACCACCAGGAGACGCCCTCCCCGCTGAACCCCCTGGGCGCCAAGGGCGCAGGGGAAGGTGGGGTGATCCCGGTCCCCGCTTTGCTGGCGCAGGCCATCGAGGACGCCCTGGACGACCTGGACCTCGAGATCACCCAGATGCCCCTGCACCCGGACGCCCTGTTCCACCTGATCCAGGCCGCGAGACGGAGGCAGCCATGAGGATCGAGGGCAACGAGACCCTGCACGCACCCCGGGACCGCGTGTGGGCTTTGCTGGACGACCCTCAGGCCCTGGCCGGCTGCACGCCCGGGCTGGAGGAGCTCAGGCCCGTGGGCCCCGACGAGTTCGAGGCGGTGCTGTCCATCGGGATCGCCGCGGTGCGGGGCACCTACAAGGGTAAGCTGCGCATCACCGAGCGCACGCCACCGCTGCGGTACGGGGTGCAGGTGGAGGGCAGCAGCGCGGCGGGCTTCGTGCGGGCCACGGGCGTGCTGGAGCTGGAGGACCAGGGAGTCCAGACGGGCGTGCGGTGGTCCGGGGACGTGCAGGTGGGTGGAGCCCTCACCCTGGGCAGCCGGATGATCCCCGGGATCGCCCGCATGCTGGCTTCCCAGTTCTTCCAGTGCCTGGACCGGAAGCTGCAGGAAGGAGCCGCGTGAAGCCGCAGGTGTTCGCGTACCACGACCCCAGCTCCGTGGAGGAAGCGCTGGAGCTGCTGGCGCGCCACGGCCCCGGGGCCAAGGTGCTGGCCGGCGGCCAGAGCCTGCTCCCTCTGTTGAACCTGCGGCTTGCGAGGCCGGAGGTGCTGGTGGACATCAACCGCATCGACTCCCTGGACTACCTGGCGGAGGAGTCCGGCTGGCTGAGGGTGGGCGCCCGGGTGCGGCAGCGCTGGGTGGAGCGCGACCCGGCGGTGCGCCGGGCAGTCCCCCTGCTGGCGGAGGCGGTGCGGTACGTGGGCCACGTGCAGATCCGCAACCGCGGGACGGTGTGCGGCAGCCTGGCGCACGCAGACCCCGCAGCGGAGCTGCCAGCGGTGGCGGTGGCGGTGGGGGCCCGCATGGTGGCCCGCAGCCGCGCGGGCGCCCGCGAGATCCCCGCGGAGGAGTTCTTCACCGGCCCCCTCAGCACCGCGCTGAGCCCGGACGAGCTGCTCGTGGAGGCCCGGTTCCCGTGCAGCCCGCCTGGGTGGGGGTGGGCGTTCGTGGAGGTGAGCAACCGGCACGGTGACTACGCCCTGTGCGCGGTGGCGGCAGGAGTCTGCGTGGCCGACGGCCGTGTGCGCGACGCCCGGCTGGCGTACGCGGGCGCTGGCCCCGTGCCGGTCCGGCTGCCCCAGGCGGAGACAGCCCTGCGGGAGGGGTGGCCTCTGGAAGACGCCCTGCGGGCGGCCTGTTCGGAGGCGCGGCGGCTTTTGGAGCCCGAGGCAGACATCCACGCGTCTGCGGACTTCCGCCGCCACCTGGCCGGCGTGCTCACCGAGCGGGTGGTCCGGCTCGCCTACCGCCGCGCCGTGGACGGTGCGGGAGGCGCCCGTGCGTGAGCCCGTGCGCACCATCCAGCTGTCCGTGAACGGGCAGGCCTCCACCGTCACGGTGCCCGTCCGAAAGACCCTCGCGGACGTCCTCCGGGAGGAGCTGCGGCTCACGGGTACCCACGTAGGCTGCGAGCAAGGGGTGTGCGGCGCGTGCACCGTGTGGCTGGACGGTGAACCCGTGCGGTCGTGCCTGTTGCTGGCGGTCCAGGCGGAGGGCCACCAGGTGACCACCGTGGAAGCCCTGGGGACCGCAGATCATCTCCACCCGGTCCAGCAGGCCTTCTGGGAAAACCACGGACTGCAGTGTGGGTTCTGCACGCCCGGCATCTTGATGACGGTGGTGGCCTTCCTCCGGGAACACCCCGCCCCGTCCCGGGAAGAGATCCGGGAAGCCCTGGCGGGCCACCTGTGCCGGTGCACCGGTTACCAGAACATCGTGCGTGCGGTGGAGGACGCCGCTCGACGGCTGCGGCCCGCACGGGGGTGAGTTGCGGTGCGGGTCCTAGCCTACCCTTCTTGGCTGCGCCCCGCAGGCTCCAGCTCCGCCGGCCGCGTGTTGGCCGCGTTCCGGCGCAGCGCGTACCTGGAGTTCCCCAGAACCGACGCCGTGGTGGCCGTGGTGGCGCCGGAGCTGGGACGGGGGCCTTTAAGCCTCGTGGTGGAAGGTCTGCCCCGCGAGCCTCTGGGGCGCGGCACGCCCGCGCGGCTCTCCGCCGGCCGCCTGCAGGTTGGCCACCTGACCTTCGAGCTGGACGCGGCGGCTCCGTGGGACGCCACGCTGCCCGCTGCCGCACCGGACCCCACGCAGGTGCGCCGGTGCTGCGAGTGGCTGCTGTCCTGTGCTCCCCGCGACAGCCTGGCGGCCCTGGTTCCGCACCTGGCAGAAGGGCGCGGGCCGGCTCTGGAGGCCTGGCAGCAAAGGGCCCTGGCGGGAGCCCGGGCCCTGGCCGCGGGAGACCTGGCGTCCGGATGGGGGCTTCTGTGCGGACTGGGGCCAGGCCTCACGCCTGCGGGAGACGACTTCCTATGCGGCTGGATGCTGGCCCTGTTCGTGACCCGGCGGCCGCGTCCCTGGATGCCGGAAGCCGCGCGTTCCACCCACCGCATCGCCCGCAGCTACCTGCAGGCCGCCTGCTTGGGGCAGGCTTCGGAGGCGTGGCACCGGCTGGTCATCGCCCTGGAAGGGCCGCACTGGGAGACCGCTGCCCGCACGGTGGTCTCCGTAGGCCACACCTCCGGCGCGGACGCCCTCGCGGGCTTCCTGGCGGGCCTCCGGCAGCTGCCGGCCTGACGCCGGCCCGCGCCCCGCCGGTACCGTAGAATGGGCTTGTGGTGCAGCCGCTGCTCCTCGTGGCAAACCCGTACGCGGGCGGAGGGCGGATCGGGGAAGTCCTGCCCGTGGTGACCCGGGTGTTGCGCAGCCGCGGGGTGACCTACGCGGTGGAGGAAGCTGCGGGCTTTGCGGCGCTCGCGGCCGCCGCGGAGCGGGCCAGCCGCTCGGGTTTTGCCGCGGTGGTGGCGGTGGGTGGCGACGGCACCGTGAACGCGGTGGTGAACGGGGTGATGCGGGCCGGCGGCCGCACCGCGGTGGGGATCGTTCCCGCGGGCACGGCCAACGAGTTCGCCCGGGGGTTGCCCATCCCACGCAGCGCCCAGCGCGCCGCTCAAGCCCTGGCCCACGCGCAGCCCGCGGCGTTCGACGTGGCAGAGGTCAACGGCCGGTTCTTTGCCAACGTGTTCGGCCTGGGCTTCGACGCCCGGGTGGCGGCGGGGGCCAACCGTCTGCGGGATCGGCGCTTCCTCCGGGGCCGCGCGGTGTACTTCCTGGCAAGCCTGCTGGAGCTGGTGAGCGGCCGCGAGCCCCTGGAGGTGGAGGTGGTCACGGAGTCGGAGCGGTTTTCCGGGCGCGTGCTGCTGGTGGCGGTGGTGAACGGGCGCATGTATGGAGAACGGGTCCCGTCCCTTCCCACGCCCAGCCTGCGGGACGGACTGCTGGATCTGTACATCATCCAGGAGATGCGCCGCATGCGGTCCCTGAACGCGGCTCTGAAGATGCTCCGGCGGTCTCCCATCCCCGAGATCGTGATCCAGCGGTGCCGCCAGGTCACCGTGGAGGCGGACCGCCCCGTAGAGACCCACGTGGACGGGAACCCCATGGACGCTTCCCGCAGGATCCACGCCCGCGTGCTGCCCCGAGCCCTGCAGATTCTCCTCCCGCCGGAGGCGCTGCCGTGGAAGCCCTCACCCCTCGGGCACGCCGCCGGTGAAGAACCCGCTCCCGCGTTCCCTTCGGGCCGCGGGGACGCGCTTCCGTAAGCCATGGACTGCACCTCCCCCAGGGAAGTCCCCTCCTTCCTGGTGCTGTCGGCCTCCTACGGCGGCGGGCACCAGCGGGTGGCGGAGGTCCTGGAAGCCGCCTGGCGCCGCTCCCTTCCCCGGGTCGAGGTGGAGCTGGTGGACTTCTTCGATCGGTTCGTGAACCCGGTGATGAACCGCCTCACCCGCTCGCTGTACGTCCGCAGCGTCCGCCACGCCCCGCGGCTGTGGGGCGCCTTTTACGACGCCACCGGCCACATCCGGCCGGACTCCCCCACCCAGCGGTTCATCAACCGCCTCGGCAAGTCGCGGCTGCTGGCCTACCTGCGGGAGCGGGATTTCCACGTGGTGGTGTCCGTCCACCCGACTCCCGCGGGCTCCCTGTCGGAGCTCAAGGGGGAGGGAAAGGTCCACCACCCGTCCGCGGTGGTGCTCACCGACTACGCGGTGCACTCCCAGTGGATCCACCCTTACGTGGACCTGTACTGCGTGGCCTCCGAGGAGGTGCGCGCAGGCCTGGTGGACCGGGGCGTGCCCGCCGACCGCATCCGGGTGACAGGGATCCCCGTGGATCCCGCCTTCGCACAGCCCGTGGACCGTGGGGAGGTTGCGCGCCGGCTGGGCCTGGATCCCTCCCGGACCACCGTGCTCGTGATGGCAGGCGCCTACGCCATGCTGGGCGGGATCCTGGACGTGCACCGGGTCCTGCTGACCTTGCGGAAGCCCGTGCAGGCGGTGTTCGTCTGCGGCCGCGACCATGCCCTGGTGCAGCGCCTGCGGCAGCGGAGCCGGCGCAGACCGGACTTCCACGTGCACGGGTTCGTGTCCAACGTGCACGAGTGGATGGCCGCCGCGGACCTGCTGATCACCAAGGCAGGCGGCATCACGGTGTCCGAGGCCCTGGTGCGAGAGCTGCCGATGGTGATCTACCGCCCCATCCCCGGGCAGGAGGAGTGGAATACCCGCATGCTGGCCGCGGCGGGCGCTGCGTGGGTGGCCCGCGATCCCGAGGACCTGCGGCGGGCCCTGGACCGGCTGCTGGCGGACCCCGGTGCGCTGGAGTCCATGCGGGCCGCAGCCCGCAGGGTGCGCCGGCCCCACGCAGCCCGGGAGGCCGCGGAGGCCATCGCGGGGCTGCTGCCGGAGGCGTGCCGCGGTGCGCACTAGGCGCACGGCCACCCACGCGGCCCTGGTCGGGCTCGTGGAGTGCGCCCGGGGCGCTCTGCTGTTCACCCTCCTGCCCAACCACCTGCGGTTCGGGGTGGGGCACGGGATGTCGGTGGTGGGCCTCACCCTGTCCGTCTACTACCTGAGCGAGCTGGCGCTGAAGGTGCCCTCCGGCTGGCTGGTGGACCACTGGGGCCGGCGCCTGCCCGTGGTGGTGGGGCTCGTCGCCAGCCTGCTGGCTACCGCGCTGTTCGCCCGGGTGGAGGCGGTGTGGGTGCTGCTGCTGGCCGCCGCCGTGGGCGGAGCGGGCGCTGCGCCTGTGTGGCCGGCGGTGGTCAGCGGCGTGGCAGAGGCCACGGAGGAGGGCGGCCGAGGAAGCGCCATGGGCGCGGTGTTCACCAGCTGGATGGTGGGGACCGGACTCGGGTTCGTGGTGGCCAACTTCCTGCTGGAAATCCACACCCTGGCGGCCTTCGGGCTCGTGGTGGCCTGCCAGCTGGCCGCCCTAGCCACGGCTTGGTGCCTGCGGACCGGCCCGCCCGGCCACGTGCAGGAGGAGCTCCGAGAGTCCGTGCACGAGGTGGAGCTTAGCCTGGCCCGGCTGTGGCCCCTGGTCGCGGGCATGGCGGCCCAGACACTGGCCATGGGGATGCTGGTGCCCACCCTGTCCCCGTACGCCCGCGAGGTTTTGCAGCTCACGCCCCTGTGGGTCGGGGTGCTGCTGCTGGCAGGGCCGGGGCTCACGGTGCTGCTGCTGATCCCCCTGGGGCGGCTGATCGACCGGGTGGACCGGCTGGAAGTCCTGCCCGCCAGCATCGCGGTGGGCGCAGTGGTGCTGTTCGTCCTGCCCTTCTTCCGGTCTCTGTGGATCCTAGTGCCCCTGGTGGCCATCCTGGGCCTCGGGTACGCCACCATGCTGCCCGCGTGGAACGCGCTGCTCATGGACCTACTGCCGCCCTCCCGGCGTGCCACCCTGTTGGGCCTGGCCATGTCCATCGAGGGCGTGGGGGTCGCGTTGGGGACGACCCTGGGAGGGGTGCTGTGGGACGGGCTGGGCCCCTCTGCGCCGTTCCACGCGGCCGGGCTGTTCCTGCTGCTGGTGGCTGCCAACTACCTGGTCCTGCTGCCCCGCTCCGTGGAGCCGGTCCTGCGGCGGAAGGAGGCGGGCGGTGGGTGGGAGGCCGGAGACCCGTGAGGGTGTGGTGGATCCTGCTCGGTGCGGGGCTGGGCTACACCGTGGGCGCCCAGCTGGCCGCGCGGGCCGGGGCGGCGGTGCGCAGTGGTCCTGCACGGCCGCAGGTGGCTCTGACCTTCGACGACGGCCCACACCCAGAGTACACCCTGCGCATCGTGGAGGTGCTGGCCCACCACCAGGTCCGGGCCACGTTCTTCTTCGTGGGCCGCCACGCCCTGGAGCTACCGGAGGTGGCCCGGGAGGTGGTGCGGGCGGGCCACTGTGTGGGCACCCACACCCTGAGCCACCCACACCTGTGGACGTTGGGTCCTGGCGCCACCTGGCGCGAGGTGGCAGCCGGCGTGCAGGCGGTGCAGCAGGCGACCGGGATCCGGCCCCGCTACTTCCGGCCTCCCTGGGGGACCTTCAACCTCGCGGCGCTCCACGCGTGCCGGGTTTTGGGCCTCGTGCCCGTACTGTGGACGGTGCGCGGGGAAGGCTACCGTTGGAAGCCCAGCGCGGACGAGATGGTCCGGGAAGTGGTGCGCCGCGCTCACCCGGGCGCGGTGGTGAACCTCCACGACCGTGGAGGCTTCCCTGACACGCCGGCCCGCGTGCTGGCCGCGCTGCCCGGGATCCTCCGGGGACTGCGGTCACGGGGTCTGCAGCCGGTCTCCCTGGACGAGCTGCTCGGGGCGTCGGACGGATCCCCCCCTGCGTGCAGCCCCGTACAGCTCCAGTAGCCGGCGGCGTGACATCCAGATCTGCCGGACGCGGGCCAGCCGCTCCCGTCCCGCGGTGCGCCGGGTCCCCATGGGGTGGTAGTACCATACGAGGAAGCGCAGCCACGCGTTGAGGATCCACCGGTGCAGCCCCGGGGGAAGGTCTCGCACCTCCCAGCCCAGCCGCTCGGCCCCCTGCCAGTACAGGGTGTTGCCGAACACCGCCACCGCGGGTACGTGAGGGTTGTCGCGGAGGTACGCCGCCAGGGCCGTGAAGGCGTCGGTGAGCTTCCGCGCGAACTGCAGCCCCACGCGCCGCGGGTCCGCGGCCTCCGCGTGCAGCTGTGCGACCTGCGCGCTGTCCACGTGCACCTCCGCCACGGGATCGCCGGGGCGCACCACGGTGCCGTCCGAGAGGTGCACCTCCGGCCCCGTGTGGGCGTGCAGCTGCAGCCGCAGCACGCTGCCGGGGGCGTAGTCGAACACCCCGTACCGGCGCGCCCACCATCGCTCGAACCGGTCGAACCACGGGCGGGGAATGAGGCGCTGCAGCACCGCCGCCAGTGTACACCATGAACCGCGCCCGCCAGCCGCGCCGCCCCGCCACCGCAAGGGGGTATGGGGCGGTGGTGCTGGCCGCGAGCCTGTGGGGAGTTTCCGGGGTGGTGGCCAAGTCGCTGCTGGCAGAGCAGATCCCTCCGCAGGACCTGGTGGCCGTGCGGCTGTGGGGCGCAGCCGCCTGCGGGCTGCTGTACGCGGGCGTGGTCCCAGCAGACAGCCTGCGCCGCGCGTGGACCCGGCGCAGGCCCCTGGCCCTTCTTGGGCTGTGCCTGGCAGCCAACCAGTTCGCCTACTACGCGGCCATCGCGTCCGCGGACGTGGCCACCGCGGTCTTCCTGCAGTACCTGGCGCCGGTGCTGCTGGCGGTGTGGGCGCGGGTGGTGGAGGCCCAGCCGCTCACGCCCTCCCGCGTAGGCGCGGTGGCCCTGGCGGTGTGCGGGGCCTTTCTCCTGGTGGCCGGCCCTCGGGGGCTGGTGGTCACGCCCGCGGGGTTGGGGTGGGGCCTGGCGTCGGCGGTGCTGTTCGCGGCGTACACGGTGCTGGCGCGGCGCGAGGTGGCCCGTTCCGGATCCTGGGGCGTGTTGGCTCTGGCCATGGGGGCAGGCGCGCTGGCGTGGAGCGTCGTGGTCCCGCCGTGGGAGGTGTGGCTGCGTCCTTACTCCGCCACGCAGTGGCTGCGGTTCGCGCACCTGGCGGTGTTGGCCACCGTGGTCCCCTTCGGGCTGTTCCTGTACGGCCTGCGGTCGGTTGACCCCGCGCGGGCCAGCCTGGTGGCCACCTGGGAGCCGGTGGTGGCCGCCCTCGCCGCCTACCTGCTGTTGGGCGAGCGCCTGACCCCGGAGCAGGTGGCCGGGGCGGCGTCCATCCTGGCCGCGGTGGTCTGGACCCACCGGGAAGGGCTCCGCCCGCACGACACCGGGCGGGTGGAGCCCGGATAGCTCGCGCCTTGCGCCCTATCCGGCGGCCGCGACCGCGCCTGCGCGGCAGAGCTCCTCCACTTCCTCCTCCCGGTAGCCCAGCTCGCGCAGCACCAGACGGGTGTGCTGCCCCAGTAGCGGAGGCGGGGTGCGTACCGAGCCCGGAGTTTCGGAAAACTTCACCGGCACCCCGGTCACACTGATGCGGCCTGCCTTCGGGTGGTCCAACTCCACCCGCATCCCACGGTGTTGCGTCTGCGGGTCCGCGAACACCTGGGACACGGTGTAGATGGGCCCGCAGGGCACGCCCGCACCCTCCAGCACCTCGATCCACTCCGCGGTGGGACGCTGGCGGAAATGCGCCGCCAGCAGCGGCACCAGCTGGTGGCGGTGGCGCACCCGGTCCGGGTTGGTGCGGAAACGCGGGTCTTCCGCCAAATGGGGGGCCACCACCTCACAGAACCGCTTCCAGATGGCCTCGCTGCCCACCGCCACGTTCAGATAGCCGTCCTGGGTCTGGAACGCCTGGTACGGGCACAGGTTGGGGTGCGCGGATCCCATCCGGTGCGGGTCCTGACCCGTGGCAAAGTAGTTGGCCGCGGCGTACGTGAGCCACGCCACCTGCCCGTCCAGCAACGCCGCGTCCACCCACTGCCCGCGGCCCGTCCGCTCCCGCACCCGCAGCGCCGCCAGGATGCCGAACGCGGCGAACATGCCCGCGCAGATGTCCGCCACCGCCACCCCCACCTTTACCGGCGGGCCGTCCTCCTCCCCCGTGATGCCCATGATCCCTCCCATCCCCTGCAGGATGAGGTCGTACGCGGGCTTCTCCCGGTACGGCCCGGTCTGGCCGAACCCGGAGATCGAGCAGTACACCAGCCGCGGGTAGCGCGGGTGCAGCCGGGGATAGTCCAGCCCCAGGCGCTCCATCACCCCCGGCCGGAAGTTCTCCACCAGCACGTCCGCCCGCTCCAGCAGCCGGTGCAGGACCTCCACCCCACGCGGGTGCTTGAGGTTCAGGGCCACCGACTCCTTGTTCCGGTTCACGCTCATGAAGTAGGCACTCTCGCCCTCCACGAAGGGTGGGCCCCACCCGCGCGTGTCGTCGCCCCCCTCCGGGGACTCCACCTTGATCACCCGGGCGCCCAGGTCCGCCAGCATCATGGTGCAGTACGGCCCCGCTAGCGCCCGGGTGAGGTCCACCACCAGCAGGTCGTCCAGGGGCTGCACGCTACTCCCGCACGAACGCCACGAACCGGCAGAAGGCCGCCTCACCGCCCTTGAACCGGAACGGGAAGGCGCCCACCCACACCCTCCGGTTCAGCACCAGGTCGATGTCGCCGCCCACGTTCTCCACGTGGAACACCCCACGGGGGAACAGCTTGGTGTGGGTGGCCTGGTAGTCCCGCGGCCACGGGAAGGCCTCGTCCACGGACATGCCGATCTTCCGCTCCACCTCCGGGATCAGGTCCCGCCGGGCCTCCCGGACCTTCGTGTTGAAGGGGTGGTCGGTCGAGATGGCATCCACCGCCAGCCACCGGATCTTGCGGTCCAGGACCCACTCGCAGAACTCCGCCCGCGGCCCGGGGTGCTTCAGGAAGGACCGCGGCAGGTCCGCGGCGGCGTCCGGGTGGCGCTCCTTGGTGTGCGGCGACCAATCCTCGTTGTAGTAGGCGTGATAGCCGGTGTGGATCACCAGGATGTCGTCGGGCTCGATCCGGATCCCGGTGCGGCGCTCCCACTCCTCGAAGTGCTGCGGTCCGTAGATGTCGTAGTCGCCGATGCCGAACTGCTGCAGGTCCACGATGCACGCGGGTCCCACCAGTCGCTCGATGGGGATCCCCGAGATGTCCGGGCCAGGGTCGTAGAAGTGCAGGGGCGCGTCCAGGTGTGTGGCGATGTGGTTGGTGGTAGAGATGTGCTGGGCGTTCACCCCCTCGAAGGCGATCTTCTTGACCCACTTGATGGTGGGGCCGTCGTAGTACGCGAAGGGCGGGGAGTCCATGCTGAAGTTCTGGGAAAGGTCCAGCACGCGGCAACCCCGCAGGTCGAACAGGTCAAAGGCCATGGGTCTCACCTCCGGATGCCAGGATGGAGTTTCCTGTACGCGTTCCGGCGGACCTCCTCCTGCGGCGGGGCGGCCCCAGGCTCCGCCGCACGGACGCGCTCCTAGGAGGGCTCCGCCGCCTTCGCGGCAGGGCGGCGCAGGCGCCTGACCACGCCTTCCCGGAACTCCTCCAGCTCCTCCCGCAGCAACACCTTCCAGTACGTGCCCACCGGCCCGATGTGGCGGTACCGCTGGTAGCGCTGCCGCACCAGCCGGCGGATGGGCTGTGCCTGCACATCCCGAAGGGCGTCCAGCAGGTGGTCCCGCAGCAGCTCCGCGGCCCTCTGGGGGTCGTTGTGGGCGCCCCCAGGCGGCTCGGGCACCACCCGGTCCACCACCCCCAGGCGCCGCAGGTCCGCGGAGGTGAGCCGCAGCGCTTCCGCCACCTCCGGAGCCCTGCTGGCGTTCCTGTACAGGATGGCCGCAGCACCCTCCGGAGAGATCACGGAGTAGATGGCGTGCTCCAGCATCAGGACCCGGTCCGCGGTGGCCAGGGCCAGCGCACCTCCGCTGCCGCCTTCCCCGATCACCACCGCCACCGTGGGCACGGGTAGGGCCACCAGGGTGGCCAGGCACTCCGCGATGGCCGCGGCAATGCCCCGGCGCTCTGCCTCCGGCCCGGGGTAGGCCCCCGGGGTGTCCACCAGGGTCACCAGGGGTAGTTGGAACTTGCTCGCCATGCGCAGGATACGGCACGCCTTGCGGAACCCCTCGGGCAGGGCCATCCCGCGGCGGCGCTGCACCTGCTCCTCCTCCGTCCGGCCCCGTTCCTGCGCCACCACGAACACCGTCTGGCCGCCCAGCTCCCCCAGGCCCGCCACCACCGCGGGGTCGTCCCCCGAAGCCCGGTCCCCGTGCAGCTCCAAGAACCCGTCGAAGGCCCGCAGCAGGTAGTCCACCGCGGTGGGCCGGCCCACCCGCCGCGCCAGCTGCACCGTCTCCCACGCGGACAGGTGGGCGGGTTGCGGCAGGGGCGGCAGCTGTGGCCGCCCCACCCGGCCGGAGGGCGCAGGCCGCAGGTGCCGCAGCAGGTAGCTCAACACCCGGCGCTGTTGGCCCCGCGGCACCACCATGTCCACCAGCCCGTGCCGCAGCAGGCTTTCCGCCCGGTACGCCTCCTCGGGAGCGGGCTCCCCCGTGGTCATCTCCACCACCCGCGGCCCCACGAACCCGATCAGCGCGTCCGGCTCCGCCAGCAGCACGTCCGCCCGCACCCCGAAGGAAGCCGCCACCCCGCCGAAGGTGGGGTTGCTAAGCACCGCCACGTATGGCAGCCCCGCGGCGTGGTGCTGCCCGGCTGCCGCCGCGGTCTTCGCCATCTGCAGCAATGACAGCATCCCCTCCTGCATCCGTGCCCCGCCGGACGCGGTCACCGCCAGCACCGGAAGCCGCCTCCGGGTCGCCCCCTCGAAGGCCCGGGCGACCTTCTCTCCCACCGCGGAACCCATGGTTCCCCCCAGGAAGCGGAAGTCAAACACCACCAGCACGAACGGCTGGCCGTCCAGGGTGGCCTGGCCGGTGACCACCGCCTCCCGCAGCCCTGTGGCCCGCCGGGCCTCCCACAACCGCTCCCGGTAGGGCTTGTGGTCCGCGAAGTGCAGCGGGTCCACGGACGTGAGTCCCCGGTCCCACTCCCGGAAGCTCCCGGCATCCGCCAGCTGGGCGATCCGCACCGGTGCCGGCACCGGTAGGTGGTACTGGCAGCTGGGGCACGTGTACCACGTGGACGCCAGCAGCCCCTCGTCCGCGGCGGTCCCACACCGCGGGCACGACACCTGCGCTTGAGACCTGGCTTCCGCCATCCGGCCCTCCTGCACGGGGCACAGGGCAACTTCCGGGCCACACCTCCGAGGTGAGGTTAGCACGGCAGCGCCGCCCCACGCCCCTACCGCCGTTCCACGATCCGGTCGGTGACCTCCTCGATGCGTTCCTGGCGCAACACCACCGCCCGCCACACCTCCTGAACCCGCCGGCTCACCTCCGGCGGCACGTTCTTGGGCGGGGTGAGCCCGAAGCCCGCACCCGGCCGCATCTCGTAGTAGCCGGACCGACGGCCGGCCAGGATCTGCCGCACCACCTCCACGTAGGGCTTGCCGAAGTTGGACAGGAGAGAGGCGGTGAAGTGCTGCGGCGCGTAGCTGCTCTTGTCCGTGTAGAAGGTGGTGAGGAGCACAGGCCGCCGGGCTGCCCGCGCGGCCTCGATCACCCCCACCGTCCCGAGGTTCACGCTGATCACGATGAAGTCCACGCCCGCGGCGATCTGGGACTCCGCCGCCTGGCGTGCCTTCACGGGGTCGTTCTGGTCACCCACGAAGGTGTACAGCACCTCCGCCCGGGGGTTGTACTTCGCCACCGCCTGGAATACCGCGTTCAAGGACGCCACGAAGTCCGGCAGTCGGATGCCCGCGATGTAGCCCACCTTGTTGGAGCGGGTGGCCAGGGCACCCAGGACGCCGAGGACGTAGAAGCCCTCGTAGAACTTGCGGCCGATGTTCCACACGTTGGCCGGCAGGTTGGGGATCTGCCCCGAGGACTCCATGATGAAGGTGGCGTCCGGGAACAGGGGCGCCAGCTTCTGCACGATGGTCAGGTACTGGCCCCCGTGGAAGGCCACGATGCTGTAGCCCGCGCTCAGGTACTCCCGCGCCACCCGCTCCGCGTCCGCCACCGCCACCTGCTCGGAGTGCGCGGTCTGCACCCCGGTGGTGGCCTGGACCTCCTTGAGGGCCTGGTAGCCCACCGCGTTGAAGTCCGCGTCCTGGATCACGCCCGGAAGGATCATGGCCATCCGCGGCCGCGCGGGAGCGGCCCCGGAGGGTAGACCCGCCGCCACCGCCACGCTGACCAGCAGCAGCCACATCACCCGTCGCACTGGATCACCTCCCCTGCTTTTTTACGCCCGCGCCTCCCGGTGGTATGGCTTGCCCAGGGCCCCCGGGGCCTGGGCTCCCCGGTACGCGCGGACCAGCACCGCCACCGCGAAGAGGTACGGCAGCATCTGGAGGAACTGCGGGGGCACCGCCCGGCTCGTCATGGCCAGCTTGAACTGCAGCGCCTCCACGTACGCGAATAACAACGCCCCGCCCGCGGCCCCCGCGGGCGTCCACCGCCCGAAGATGACCAACATCAGGGCGATCCACCCCCGCCCGCCCGCGATACCCTCCGTGAAGGTCCCCGTGAGGGTGAAGGGCAGGCTGGCGCCTGCGAGCCCCACCAGCGCCCCGCCGGCGGCCGCGGCGGCCCTGCGCAGCCGGAACACGTCCACCCCTACGGTGTCCGCGGCCACGGGGTTCTCGCCCACCGACCGCAGCCGCAGCCCCAGGGCGGTGCGGAACAACAGCACGTGTGCTGCGGCCACCACCGCGGCGGACAGGTACACCAGGGCGTGCTGGCGGAACAGCACCTCGCCGAGCACCGGCACCTGGCTCAGCACGGGCAGGGAGACCGGCTGCAGCGTCTCCACCCGCGGCGGGGAGAGCCGCACGCCCACCACCACCCGGTACAGCAAGGACGCCAGCCCCAGGCACAGCACATACAGGGTGAGGCCCACGGTCACCTGCTCCTGCCGCCAGACCACTGCGTAGTGGGCCAGCACCGACGCCACCAGGACGCCGGCGGCGGCCGCGGCCGTGAAACCGACCCAGGTGCTGCCGGTGGCAAACCCTGCCAGGAAGGCCGCCGCGGCTCCGAGGGTGACCATGCCCTCGACGGCCACGTTGAGGATCCCGCCCCGCTCCATCAGCACTTCGCCGGCGCTGGCCAGGACCAGCGGCACCGCCATGGCCACCGCCAGGCGGAACAGGGACGGGTCTGCGAACAGCTCCCAGCTCACCGCGCCCTCCGCACGCCCTCCACCGCCAGCAGCACCAGCAGCAGCGCCGCCTGCACCACGAATACCGCGCTGGCAGGCAGGCCCACGCTCCGCTGCAGGGAGTCAGTACCCACCAGAAGGGCTGCGAACCCCAGGGCCGCGGGCACAGCCAGCAGCGGGTGACGACGGCTGAGCACCGCGATGAGGATGGCCATCATCCCGTAGCCGGGCGAAAGCCCCAGGATCAGCCGGTAGTGGAACCCGCTGACCTCCACCGCGCCCGCCAGCCCCGCCAGCGCGCCGCTGGCCACCAGGGCCACCGCCACCACCCGGGCCACGGGCACGCCGCCTACCAGGGCTGCGGAGGGGTTGTCGCCCGTAGCTCGCAGCTCGTAGCCGAACACCGTGCGGTACAGCAGCAGCCACACCCCTCCGGCCGCCGCCAAGGCCAAAAGAACACCCGCGTGGGCTCCCGCGCGGGCGAAAAGCCACGGGAGAGTTGCCTGGGGCGGAATGGCCCGGGTGATGGCCTCGCCCGCGGTGGGGTCGTTCCAGGGGCCGGTGCTCAGGTACTCGACCAGGAACAAGGCGACGAAGTTCAGCATCACGGTCACGAAGATCTCGTTCACGCCCATGCGTGCCCGCAGCAATCCGGGCAGCAGGCCCCACGCCGCACCGCCCGCCAGGCCTGCCAGCAGCACCCCGGGTAGTGCCACGGCTCTGGGAACGTCCGCCAGCAGGAAGGCCGCACCGGTGGCGGCCACCGCCCCCGCGTAGATCTGCCCGTCCACCCCGATGTTGAACACGCCCGCCCGCAGGCCCAGCACCACCGCCAGGCTGCCCAGCAAAAGCGGGGTGGTCTTGTTCAGGGTCTGGCCCAGGCCCGCGCCCGTGCCGAAAGCCGCCCGGAACACCCCCGCCAGCGCCTCGGAGGCGTTGCCTCCCAGCGCCGCCACGAGCCCCGCCAGCACCGCTAGGGCGATGGCCAGCGCACCCGCGTACGGCCAGGCGGCCTGCCACCCGCCGCGCGGCGCGGCCCCCGTGGTCATGCCGAGACCCCTCCGGTCATGGCGCGTCCGATCTCGTACCGGTCGAACCGTCCCCTGGGGAACTCTGCCACCACTCGTCCGCGGTACAGGACCGCGATGCGGTCCGACAGCTTCAGCAGCTCGTCCAGGTCCTCCGAGATGAGCAGGACCGCCCCTCCCGCCTGGCAGAACTCCACCAGCCGGCCGTGCAGGAACTCCGTGGAGGGCACGTCCAGGCCCCGGGTCGGGTTGTGCGCCACCAGCAGCCGCGCGCCGCGCTCGCGGGCGCCGCCGAACACCCGGGCCGCGATGAGCTTCTGCAGGTTGCCGCCGCTGAGCTGGCCCGCGGGGGCGTCCGGCCCGGGGCAGGCGATGCGGAACTCCTCAATGGCCTGTTGAGCGAGCCGGCGACCGACTTCCGGCTCGTACCACACGCCCCGGAAGTGCAGCCGGTGGCGCCCCAGCAGCACGTTCTCCGCCACACTCATGCGGGGCAGGATTCCGTCCCGCAACCGGTCCTCGGGGACGCTGAGCACGCCCGCACGCATCCGCTCCGCCACCCCGTGCCGCGTGGCCACCCGGCCATCCAGCCGCACCACCCCGGACGCAGGCCGTACGGTCCCCGCCACCACCGAGGCCAGAGCCTGCTGCCCGTTTCCACTCACGCCCGCCACCCCCACCAGCTCGCCGGCCCTCACGGCCAGGGTGCACCCGTCCAGGGCCAGCACGCCGCGGCTGTCCAGTACCTTCACCGCCTCCAGCTCCAGCACCGGCCGGCCGGGCGGGGAGGGGTTGCGGGCTGCGGGTGGGGGTGGAGCGGTGCCCACCATCCACTCCACCAGGCGCGTGGGGTCGGCCTCCTGTCGGCCCACGGTGACCACCCGCCGGCCCCGGCGCATCACCGTCACCCGGTCGCAGGTGCGGAGCACCTCGTGCAGCTTGTGGGTGATGAACACCACGGAAACCCCTGCTTCCACCAAGGCGCGCACGGAGGCGAACAGGCTGTCCACCTCCTGCGGGGTCAGCAGGGTGGTGGGCTCGTCCAGGATCAGCACCCGGGCTCCCCGGTACAGGGCCTTGAGGATCTCCACTTTCTGCTGGACTCCCACGGGCAGCTCCCGCACCGGACGGTCCAGCGGCACCGGCAGGCCTACCCTCTCCATGAGGGCCTGCACCTCGCGCCGCAGGCGGTCCGTCCGCAGCCACGCGCCGCCCTCGCGACCCAGCACCACGTTCTCCAGGGCGCTCAGTTGACCCACGAGCTCGAAGTGCTGGTGCACCATCCCAATTCCCAGCCGCACCGCGTCCCGGGGCTCCCGGATGGCCGCAGGCCGTCCGTCCACCTCCACCTCGCCCGCGTCCGCCCGGTACAGCCCTGCCAGCACGTTCATCAGGGTGGTCTTACCCGCACCGTTCTCACCGAGCAGCCCGTGCACCTCGCCCGCCAGGAGTTCGAACTCCGCGCCGTCCAGGGCCACCACGGGCCCGAAGCGCTTGGAGATGCCGCGCATGCGCACCAGAGGGGCGGTCATGGGGAGACCAGCTCCGCCAGCGCCCGCAGCGCCTCCTGGAAAGGCCGGATGGGCGGCCGCACCAACCCTGCGCCGATCTGCCCCACGCCCGGCTCCCGGTGGGCGATCCCGGTGTTCACCCGCGGGGTGATCCCCGTGCGCACCACCTTCCGCACGTCGATGCCCGTCGGCGCCCCCCGGAAGTCCAGCTGCGGGATGGCGAAGGCGGGGTTCTCCGCCACGGTGATCTCGTACATCTCCAGGGTGGCTGTCAGGGCCTCCTGGGGAGTACCGCCCACGAACCTCACGATGGCGGGAGACGCGGCCATGGCGAAAGCACCGATGCCCGCGGTCTCCGTGATGGTGGAGTCTCCGATGTCGGGGTTGGCGTCCTCGTCCCGGAACCCGGGGAAGTACAGACCCTTGGGCACGGGCGCGGGGGCCACGAACCACCGGTCGCCCAGGCCCGAGACCCGGATCCCGAACTCGGTGCCGTTGCGCGCCATGCAGGTGACCACGCTGGACCCTGAAACCCCGTGCGCGGCGTCCATGGTGGCCTTGCAGGCGGCCATCACCGGATTCAGAATGGCCAGGTCGTTGTCCGCCAGATACCGAAGGACCCCGGACAGCACCTCCCGGGGCAAGTCGCAGTCCGCCAAGGCGGGGGCCAGCTGCCGCGCGAACAGGCTGGAGCCCGCCACGTTGCGGTTGTGCCCTTCGTCCCCCATGGTGAGCTGCCGGCCGATGGTGGCCTTCATGTCCAGCCCGCCCATGCGCTGCAGCGCCTCCCCGATGGCCGGGGCGACCGTGTCGTTGATCCACCGCAGGCGATCCAGGACCTCCGGGGCGTACGCGCCGTACCGCAGTACCCGGCCGTAACCCTCGTTGAAGTTGGAGTAGGCGCGGTTTCCGAAGGTCCGGTTCTCCACGATGTAGACGGGCATGGAGGCCGTGGTGACACCGGCCATGGGGCCCACCGCTGCGTGGTGGTGGCAGGGCTCGAACCGCACCGCCCCGGACGCGGCCAGCTCCCCCGCCTCCCGTTCGTCGCGGGCCAGGCCCTCGTACAGGAGTGCGCCGATCACCGCTCCCCGCAGCGGTCCGCACATGCGGTCCCACGTCACCGGCGGCCCCGCGTGCAGGATCAGGTCTTTCCGCATGCCCGGCACCACGTCCAGGGCCCTGCCGACCCCGACCAGCACCGGGTGCGACTCCAGGATCCTCCGCACCACCACCTCGTTGGCCGCGTCCACGTCCACGGGGCGCCTCCTGTGGGCAGCTGCGTTGTCAAACCAAACGCGGGCCCTGGGCTCGCCGGGCCCGCTTCCACATCTTATTCCACATCTTACCTGACCGATGCAGGGCGTCAGACGGCGGCGCCCGGGTCAGCCGCCCAGGCGCGACAAGAGTGCCAGCAGCCCCGCGTCGCCCTCCGCGGGCGGCCTCCAGTCCACCGAGACCACTGGCACGCCTTGGGCAACCAGGCTCTGCGCGAAGGTCTCCAGGCCCACGTTTACCGCCCGTACAGGCCCCCTCAGCAGACTCCGCAAGGCGTCCGACGTCGCGGGCAGGGGTTCTTCGGCATCGGGTACGTCCACGGAGGGCAACGGACCAGCCTCCTGCGGAGGCGCCGCACCGGCGCACAGGCCCGCGGCCAGGCGCGCGGCCGCGGCGTTGGTGGACGCCACCACGATCCCGGCCTGGCGCAGCCGCTCCACCTGCTGCGCGTACGGCTGAGGGTCCAGCTCCGTCCCGCACACGGACGCCACGCACACCAGCTCGCGGCCCGCGGCCCGGGCTACATCCACCGCCTCCTCCCACGCCCCTGCCAGCTCGGCCGCGGGGTCCGGATGGGCACCGTAGCCCAGCACCACGTCCGCCAGCACCACCGCCACCTCCGCATCCCGGGCCTCGTGGATCAGCCGGTGGCGCCGCGGAGAGGGATCCAGCATGGGGTGCAGCCGTCCCACGGTGAACTCGTCTGAGCCCAGATCCAGCACCGTGTGCTCCCGGCTCGTAACCCCTGCCAGCTTGGCGTCCGGGGTGAGGGGCGCGTTGGACCACACGCGGCCCAGACGCTGACGGAGGACCAGCTGAGCCTCCGCGCACAGAGTGCCCCCCACGAACAGCCCGCGGACCCACCGCTGGCCAACAGCCCACCGCGGCGGGGCGCAGATCTCCTCGGCGGCGGGCTCCCCTGGCCTCGCACCCGCCAGAGTGGTGGCCAGGCGCGCGGCTTCCTCCAGGGTCGAGGCGAAGTAGATGCCCTCTCGGCTGCGCGCCGCCCGGGCGCCCAGGAAATTCACCACCACCGGCTTTCCGCAGCGCCGCGCCAAGGCCAGGATCCGCTCCGCCACCCTCGGGGAAGGCGGCTTGGACACCACCACGACCACGCGGGTGTCGGGGTCGGCCGAAAGGGCCGCCAGGGCCGCGGTGAAGCTGGCCCCGCCCACCGCGTCGGACAGGTCTCGCCCGCCGGTGCCCAGGGCGTGGGAGACGCCTGCACCCCAGCGGTGCACCAGGCACGCCACCTCTTGCAGGCCCGTGCCGGAGGCGGCCACGATCCCCACGCCGCCGCGCCGGACCCGGTTGGCGAACCCCAACCCCACGCCGGCCACCATGGCCGTCCCGCAGTCGGGGCCCATGACCAGAAGGCCACGCTGCTGGGCCAGCTGCTTCAGGCGGACCTCTTCCTCCACCGGCACGTTGTCGCTGAACAGGAAGACGTGCAGCCCTTCCCTCAGAGCCTCCTCCGCCACGGCGGCCGCGAACCGTCCCGGGGCCGAGACCAAGGCCACGTTGGCGCCCGGCAGCGCCCGCACCGCGGTCCGCACGCTCCGGGGACGGTAGGCGGGGCCCTCGCCCCGGGACCGCGTGCTCAGCGCCTCCTCCAGCCGCTCCAGGGCCCGCAGGGCATCTGCTTCCGTGGCAGCCCGCACCACCGCCACCAGGTCGTCCGGCCCGGCCTCGGCCAGCTCCGGGGCATCCAGGCCCGCGTCCCTCAGCAGGGCCAGGTTGGCGGGGGTGCCCATCACCACGCCAGCTTCCTCCACCCCGGGCATCTGGCGCAGGATCTGCTGCGCCTGCATCAGGGCCACGGAGTCGTGGTAGCGACCCTTGTGGACGCGCCCGACCACCGGCATGGCGGCTTCCTCCAACCGTGTGGTTCGACCCGCTCTGCGTCGGCCCCTTCCCCACCGCCCGGAGGAGAAACGCGAACCCGCGAAGAATGTAGGCTGCGTTCCGCCGCCGGAGGACGTCCGGCGAGCTTTGGGGTTCGGGGGAGGGAGCCATGCACGGGCAAACGGGTTCCGGCGCGCGTGGCCGGTGGACACGTCCGGCAGCCGCCCTGTTGGTGCTGTTTCTGGCCGTGGGCGTGGCCTGGCAGGCGCGTTCCGCCGCCGCGCCGCCCACGGTCACCTTGGCCATCTTGCACTTCAGCGTGATCAAGGGCACCACGTGGTCGGGCGCCCACCACCGGGCGGGCCAGCGCATCGCACAGAAGTACCCCAATGTGAAGTACGTGTACCGTGAGGAGGTGGGGCCGGACCTCACGGTGCCGTACGCGGAGGAGCTCATCCGGCAGGGTGCCAACATCGTGGTGGGCAACGCGGAGTTCATGGGGCTGCCCCTCAAGGACATCGCGGACAAATACCCCAACGTGTACTTCGGGTCGGTGGTGGCCAGCGACGTCACCCGCAAGGCCAACTTCATCCGCTTCTTCCCGCGCCAGTACCAGGCGCTGTACCTGGAGGGGCTCATCGCGGGCGCCCTCACCCGCACCGGTAACATCGGGGTCGTCTCCGCGTTCCCCAACGTGCAGGTGTTGCGGCGCACCGCGGGTTTCTTCCTGGGCGTGCAGGACGCCGCCCGGGCTCTGGGCAAGCGGGTGAACGTGTACGTGAAATACGTGGGCGACTGGTACAAGCCCACGGAGGAGCGGGAGGTGGCCACCACCCTGGTCACCCAGTACAGGGTGGACGTCCTCACCCAGCAGACCGACTCCGGGTCTCCCCTGGACGTGGCCCAGCAGCGGAGGATCTGGTTCGTGGGCAAGGACATGGACATCGTGGGGTTCTACGGGTGGTCTAACACGGACACGGTGGCGGTGTCCTTCGACACCCGGTGGGAGGTGCTGTACGACCGCATGGTGCGCGACTACCTGGCGGGCAACCGCAGCCCGCGCAACCTGCTGTACCTGGGGATGCGGGACCGCATGACCCTGGCGGACGGGACCGTGGTCTCCACCGTGGACATCATGAACAACAAGAAGGAGGGGGTGGACGCCATCAGCCCGAAGGCGCGCCGCCAGATCCCCGACTCCATCGTGCGGCTGGTGGCGCAGCGCCGGGAGCAGATGCGCAGGGGCGAGTGGGACCCCTTCCGGGTGCACGCCCTGGTGAGCAACGGGACCGGGCTGGCCCTGCCGGGCACCCCGATCCCTGCCAAGGGCACCGTGGTGAAGCCCGCCGGGCAGATGCCCACGGACGAGTGGCTGCTGTCCAAGTTCAACTTTGACCTGAACGGCCTCAACGTGCTCAAGTGACCGCCGGGGCCCGCGCCCTCCTGGACGCGGGCCCCGCCACCCAACCGTGACGCGCGAGCAACACTCCGCCCAAGCCACGGCCCGACCTCCCGTCCTCCGCGCCCGCGGGATCACCAAGGCGTTCCCCGGCGTGCTGGCCCTGGACGGCGTGGATCTGGAGGTGGAGGAAGCCGAGGTCCACGCGGTCCTCGGGCAGAACGGTGCGGGGAAAACCACCCTCATGAACGTGCTGTTCGGGCTGGTGCAGCCGGACGCGGGAGAGGTGTACCTGCGCGGCCGGCGGGTGCGATTCCGGTCCCCCCACGACGCGCTGGCCCACGGCATCGGCATGGTGCACCAGACCCGCAAGCTGGTGGCGGCCCACACGGTGCTGGAGAACCTGGTGCTGGGCCACCCCCGGGCGCGGGGCCTGCTGGACCTGCACGCCGCGCGGCGGGAGCTGCGGAGCCTGTGCCAGCGGTACGGCGTGCACGTGGACCTGGACGCGCGGGTCTGGCAGCTGCCGGAGGGCGAAAAGCAGTGGGTGGAGATCCTTAAGGCCCTGTACGCAGGCGCCCGGATCCTCATCCTGGACGAGCCCACCTCTGCCCTCACCCCGCCAGAAGTCCAGGTCCTCCTCCGGGCGTTGCGGAACCTCGTGGAGGAGCATGGGGTGACCGTGCTGCTGGTGACCCACAAGCTTCCCGTAATCCGCGCGGTGGCCCGGACCGTCACGGTGCTGCGGGCGGGCCGGGCGGTGGCGCGGCTTCCGGTCTCCGAAGCCAGCGACCAGGAGCTGGTCCAGCTCATGGTGGGCCAGGAGGTGGCCCTGCCCGGACTTCCCACAGACACCCCTCGGGGCGGTGTGCTGCTGGAGGTGGAAGACCTCTGCGCGTACAACGACAAGGGGCAGCTCAGCCTGCGGGGGGTTTCGTTCTCGGCGCACGAGGGCGAGATCGTGGGCGTGGCCGGGGTCACGGGCAATGGGCAGGATGAGCTGGCGCAGGTCCTGGCCGGCCTTCGGCCTGCGGCCTCGGGACGCGTCCGGCTGGCCGGCCGGGACATCACGCACCTTCGGCCCCTGGACCGGTGGCGCCTGGGAATGGGCTACGTGCCCGCGGACCGGTCGGAGGTGGCCACCGTGGCCGCCTTCAGCCTGGTGGACAACGTGGGGCTCAACTACCACTTCGACCCCGAGATCTGCCGTCGTGGGCTACTGGACCGCGGCCGGCTGGAACGGCTGACCCGCCGGATCCTGGCCACCTTCCGCGTGAAGGCGCCTCACCCGTACGTGCAGGCGCGCCACCTCTCAGGCGGCAACCTGCAGAAGCTGGTGGTGGGGAGGGTGCTCTCCAGGCAGCCCCGGGTGGTGGTCGCCCACCTGCCCACCCAGGGCCTGGACGTGGAGGCCGCCACTTTCGTGCGGGGGCGTCTCCTGGAGGCCAAGTCGCGGGGGGCCGCGGTGGTGTTGATCTCGGAGGACCTGGACGAGGTGTTCGCGGTAAGCGACCGCGTGGGCGCCCTCTACGAGGGGAGGTTCGTGGCCCTGGTCCCTCGACACCAGACGGACCCCGAGACGGTGGGCGCGTGGATGGCCGGCCTGGCCGGGAGGGACCGTTGAGGTTCGGTGCCTGGGAACTGTCCGTGGAACGGGCGGAGGGCGCTTCTCCCGCCCGGGTGGCTGTGGGCGCCCTGGTGGCTGTGGCTCTGGCCCTCCTGTTAGCCAGCGCGTTGTTCTGGACGCCGGAGGCAGGACCGTGGGCCGCCTACCGCATCGCGTTCGGCTACGCCTTCGCCAACCCTTCGGGCCTGGGCGCCACCGTGCACCGGGCCGCGTACCTCCTGTTGTGCACCCTGGCTTTCCTCGTGCCGTTGCGAGGCGGGCTGTGGAACATTGGGCTTCCCGGCCAGGTGTACGCGGGAGCGCTGGCGGCCTTCGGGGTGGCCTTCTGGGCCGGCGCCCGGGAGGCGGCAGCCCCGGGCCCGTGGTTGCTCCTCATGCCCCTGGCCGCGGCCCTGGCGGGCTCCGCCGTGGGCGCGCTCGTGGGGCTGCTCCGCGCCAAGCTGGACCTCAACGAGATCCTCGTCACCATGATGCTCAACTCGGTGCTGTTCTGGTTGGTCGCAGACTTCATCAAGGAGGGTGGCGCCCTCATGAGCGCCACCGCGGAGGGCGAAAGCTTCACCCTGCCGCAGGACTTCCGCCCCCCGCTCCTCCTGGGACTGCCGCCGACCGCGTTTCTGGCCCTCGCGGCCTCGGTGGCCAGCGACTTCGTATTCTCCCGTACCGCGGCGGGCTACCGGGTGCGCACCTACGGTCTGAACCCGCAGGCGGCCCGGTACGCGGGGATCGACCCCCTCCGGGTGTCGGTGGGGGTGTTTGTGGCGGGCGGCGCGTTTGCAGGCCTGGCGGGCTACCACTACTTCACCGCGGTCCCCGGGCTGTACAAGATCCCCACCAACTACGGCTACTACGGAGACCTGTCCTTCTACGGCATGATCTGCGCCCTGATCGCCCGAGGAAGCGCCGTGGGGGCTGTGCCCATGGCCCTCATGTTCGCGGGCCTGTCCGTGGGCGGCCGGTTCGCGCAGGGAGCCCTGCGCCTGCCCTTCGGAGTCGACTACGCCATCCTGGGGCTGCTCATGACCACCTTTGTGCTGTCGCACCTGGTGGACCGGTATGGGTTCCGGTGGCGCCGCATCTCTCCGCCGCGCGCGGCCCGTCCGCAGCCAGAGGAAGCCCGGTGAGCGAGCTGCTGGTCCGAAGCCTGGAGGCGTCCACGGTTTTCCTCCTCGCCGCCCTGGGGGAGCTGGTGAACCAACGGTCCGGGGTGCTGAACGTGGGCGTGGAAGGCCTCATGCTGTTCGGCGGCACCGCGGCCTTCGTGGTGGCCAAGTCCTCGGCGAGCTACGCCCTGGGTCTGGGCGCGGGGGTCGCGGTGGGGGCGCTGCTGGGTGGAGTACACGGGGTGTTCTCCATCCGGCTCAGGGGCGACCAGGTCATCAGCGGTATGGGCCTGTGGGTCCTCAGCTTCGGGCTCACCACCTACCTCGGAAGCCCTCACACGGGTCCCCTGGGCCTGCCTCCGTTCCCCACCTTCGCGGGCCTGTCCCCCTTTGTGCACGCGGGAGTCCTCCTGGTGGTGGCGGTATGGTTCGTCCTGTCGCGCACCTCCCTGGGGCTTGCCATCCGATCCGCGGGCGAAAACCCCGCGGCCGCAGCGGCTTCCGGGGTCAACGTGCCGGCGGTCCGGTACCTGTGCGTAGTATTCGGCGGAACCCTGGCAGGGCTCGCGGGAGCCGCGTACACCCTGTCCTACAACCCGGTGTGGAACTACAACTTCCTCATGGGCTGGGGGTTCGTGAGCCTCGCGCTGGTGTTCTTCTCCATGTGGAACCCGTGGATTCTCCTGGGTGGATCGGTGCTGTTCGGCGCCATGTGGCAGCTGTCCCTGAACCCGGAGTACGTCTTGCCGGGGGTGCTGTCGCGGTACGTTTGGCGCACCGTCCCCTTCCTGGTGACGGTGGTCACGCTCACCGTGATCAGCACACCGTGGTTCCGGACCCGCTGGGGGCTGGCGAAGCCTCAGGCCCTCGGCGTTCCGTACTCGGACTGAGCCCCTGGTGCCCGGAGGGGGATTCGAACCCCCACGGGTTTCCCCACACGCCCCTCAAACGTGCGCGTCTGCCAGTTCCGCCATCCGGGCACGGTGTATGTGCCAGCCCGATTATAGCAACGGACCGCAGTAGGCGAAACGGACGCCTCAGCGCGCGAACGCCAGGTACGCGCTGGTGAGAGCGAACAGCACGGAGGCCAGTGCGGTAGCCCGGGTGAAAAAGGTCTCCCGGGGCCTGGGCCCGTGAAACAGCCTGGCGCTGCCGCCGATGGCTCCCAGACCCTCCCCCTTGGGGCCCTGCAGCAACACCAGCCCCACCACCGCCGCGGCCAGCACGAAGTGCACCACCAGCACCACTCGATCCACGTCCGTCTCCCTCCCGAAGGGCCGCCGCCATGGTAACGGACTCCCCCGCCGCCCGCAACCCCGCCCGCTACCGGCGGGCGGTCCGGGTGATGGCCGCGAACTCGTGGGGGTTCAGGCTCGCCCCGCCCACCAGGGCTCCGTCCACCTCCGGCTGGCTGAAAAACTCTGCAGCGTTGCGGGCAGTCACGCTCCCCCCGTACTGGATGCGAACCGCGTCTGCAGCAGGGCCGAACCGGTGCCGCAGGTGCTGGCGGATCAGTCCGATGACCCGGTTCGCCTCCTGTCCGGTGGCCGCCTGTCCCGTGCCGATAGCCCACACGGGCTCGTAGGCCACCACCAGGTGGGCCACTTCGTCCGCGGACAGGTCCGCGGTGGCCACCGCCACCTGCCCGGCTACCCGGGACTCCGTCTGTCCCGCTTGGCGTTCCTCCAGAGTCTCGCCCACGCACAAGATGGGCACCAGCCCCGCGTCAAACGCCGCGCGTACCTTCCGCCGCACCCGCTCGTCGGTGTCCCCGAACAGCCTCCGGCGCTCGGAGTGGCCTACGATCACGTACGTGCAGCCCAGCTCCGCCAGCATCCCCGCGGACACCTCGCCCGTGAACGCCCCCTCGCGCTCCCAGTGCAGGTTCTGGGCGCCCAACCGCACCGCTGACCCCGCCAGCAGCCGTCCCACGGTCTCCAGGGCGGTGAACGCGGGGCAGACCACCACCTCCACACCGTCCAAGCCCGTCAGCTGCGGGAGGGCTGCTTCTACGAAGGCGGTAGCCTCCGCCCGCGTCTTGTGCATCTTCCAGTTGGCGGCCACCAGGGGCGTGCGCACGGCTCAGTCGTCCTGCAGCACGCGGATCCCCGGCAGTTCCTTGCCCTCCAGGAATTCCAGGGTGGCGCCCCCGCCGGTGCTCACGTGGTCGAAGCGCTCCAGCAGCCCGAACTGCTCCACGGCGGCCGCGGTGTCGCCTCCCCCCACCACCTTGGTGCCAGGACACCGGGTCACCGCCTCCGCCACCGCCCGGGTGCCCTCCGCGAACGGCTCCACCTCGAACACCCCCATGGGCCCGTTCCACACCACGAGGCGGGCGCCCCGGATCACCTCGGTGAACCGGCGGGCGGTGGCCGGACCGATGTCCAGCCCCATCCACCCTTCCGGGATCTCATGGGCGGGGACCACGCGGCGGGGCGCATCCGCCGCCGGCCGCTCCGCTACCACCACGTCCTCGGGGAGCAGAAACTCCACCCCGCGGGCGCGCGCCCGCTCGACCAGCGCGCGCGCCAGGTCCACCTTGTCCTCCTCCACCACCGACCGGCCTACAGGGTACCCGGCTGCCTTCAAGAAGGTGTACGCCATCCCCCCGCCCACCAGCACCGCGTCCACGCGCTCCAGGAGGTTGTGGAGGACCCCGATCTTGTCCGAGACCTTCTTGCCGCCCAGCACGGCCACAAAGGGGTGCTCGGGGTTGTGGAGCAGGCGGCTCAGGTAGCGGATCTCCTTTTCCATGAGCAGGCCGGCCACCGCGGGCAGGTGGCGGGCCACCCCTACCGTGGAGGCGTGGGCCCGGTGCGCGGTCCCAAACGCGTCGTTCACGTAAACGTCCCCCAGGCGGGCCAGGGCGGCGGCAAACTCTGGGTCGTTGGCCTCCTCCCCCGGGTGGAAGCGCAGGTTCTCCAGCAGGGCCACCTCCCCTGGTTGCATCTGAGCCACCGCGGCCTCCACCTCCGGTCCCACGCAGTCCGGCAGCACCCGCACCGGTCTGCCCAGCAGCTGCGACAGCCGCTCCCCCACGGGCGCCATCCGCAGCTCCTCCACCACCCTCCCGCCCGGACGGCCAAGGTGGGACATCAACACCACCACCGCTCCCCGGTGGACCAGGTCCAGCACGGTGGGCAGGGACTCCCGGATCCGGCGGTCGTCCGTCACCCGCCCCTGTTCGTCCAGCGGCACGTTGAAGTCTACCCGGACCAGTACCCGTCGGCCGGCCACGTCCACGTCTCGGATGGTCCTCATCCACACGCTTCCCAGCTCGGCGCCTACACGCCCCGCTCCGCCATGTAGCGGCCCAGATCCGCCACCCGGCACGCGTAGCCCCACTCGTTGTCGTACCACGAAACCACCTTCACCAGGTTGCCGCCCACCACGAGGGTGTCCAAGGCGCTGAAGATGGACGACCGAGGATCGCCCTTGAGGTCGCTGCTCACCAGGGGCTCCTCCGTGTACCCGAGGATCTCGGGGATGCGCTCCTCCGCCCACCGCCGCACCGCGGCATTGACCTCGTCCCGGGTTACGTCCCGGCGCAGGAGGATCGTGAAGTCGATCACGGAGACCGTGGAGACGGGCACCCGGAACGCCATCCCCGTGAACTTGCCCTGCAGTTCCGGGATCACCAGCCCGACCGCCCGCGCGGCCCCCGTCTCCGACGGCACGATGTTCATGGCCGCGGCCCGCGCGTCCCGGGGGTCCTTGGCGGCCACATCCAGCAGCCGCTGGGAGTTGGTGTATGCGTGCACCGTGGTCAGGATTCCCTTCTCGATCCCGAACTCCTCGTGCAGCACCCGCGCTACGGGCGCAAGCCCGTTGGTGGTGCAGGAGGCGTTGGACACAATCCGGTGCTGGGCGGGATCGTAGCGGTGCTCGTTCACCCCCAGTACCACGGTCAGATCCTCGTTCTTGGCCGGCGCGGAGATGATGACCCGTTTGGCTCCCGCGTCCAGGTGGGCCCGCGCCTGCCGCGCGTCCGTGAACAGCCCCGTGGACTCCACCACCAGCTCCGCGCCCACTTCCCGCCAGGGAATCTTGCCCGGCTCCCGCTCCGCGAACACCCGGATGGGGCACCCGTCCACCACGATCTCCCCGTCCCGGGCCTCCACGATTCCCGGGTACACCCCGTAGTTGGTGTCGTACTTGAACAGGTGCGCGTTCATGTGGGCGTCCACGAGGTCGTTCACCGCCACCACCTCCAGGGCGTCCCGACACCGCTGGAGGATGGCCCGCAGCACCTGACGGCCGATTCGCCCGAAGCCGTTGATCCCCACCCGCACAGCCATCCCCTTCACCTCCCTTCCGCTTGTGCCGCCGCGACCCCCGCGGGCTCCCGCGTGAACCTGCGGAGCAGGTCCCGGCGGACGAAACTCACGTTGTTAAAGATCCGCATGCTGAAGACGATCACCGCGCCCAAGTACACGTCCACCCCCAGCAGGTCTCCGATGGCGGTCAAAAGCGCGGCGAAGGAGGTGTTCACGACGAACCCGCTGGTGAACACCACGAGGTCAAACCGCCCCTCCAGCTGCGCCCGAAGACCCCCCAGCAGGGTGTCCAGAGCCGCCAGGACCGCGATGGCGGTATACTTCACCAGTCCCAGGGGGATCTCCACACCCACCAGGAGGCCCAACAGTACGCCCGCCAGCAGGCCCATCACGGGAAGCCACATGTCCTCTCCTCCTCACCGGTCTACCCGCGCGAACCGGAACTGGAATCCACCCCGGTACGCGGGGATCCGCAGGTCGTCTGCCTTGGTGACGCGCACGGGGAACTGGAACGCCCGCAGCGTGGTCAGGGGGCTTGCCTCCGCCTCCAGGGCCGCGGCCAGGTTCTCCGGATCCCCTAGGGCCACGATGAGGTACGGCGGGGCCAGCCGCCGCGCGTTGCACAGGATGGTGGTGCCCACGCAGCTGAGGCCTGTGGTGGAGACCACCCGTTCGCCGTTCACCGCCACCGCCTCCGCGCCCGCGGCCCACAGGGTGGCCACCACCGCCTGCACGTCGGTGTAGTGGATCAACACCAGGTTGGGGTCGTCTCCCGGCTGCAGGTGTTGCGGGCTGTCCCGGAGCTCCACCACCACCCCGGGGCCGCGAAGGGGTTCCAGCCCCGCGGCGGAGCGGAGGGCTTCCAGCTGGCGGCGCAGCTCCTGCTGCACGCCCTGGTCCTGGGTGGCCGCTTCCTCATACCGGGCCAGCTGCTCCCGCAGGCGGAGGATCTCCCCCTCCATGCGCTCCCGCTGTCGCGCCTGCTCCTGGAGCAGGAACGTCAGCTCCTCGAGACGCTGGGAGGAGACCCGGAGGCTGGCGCGGATGGACCGCTCCGCTTTCAGCTGCCAGGTGGCCAGCATCCCCGCCGCCAGCAGCGCCGCCGTCAGGACCACCTGGAGCCCTGTGACCCGCGCCCCGCGCCCTGCGGGCACAGCACCCCGCGGTCCGGCTCCACGGCCCCAGGCTGCGCCTTTCATGAACACCCCTATTATAGGCCGTGGGGCTCCTCAGGGCTGGCGGGACTCCAGCTTCTTCTTGATCCGCTTGAGGCGGAACACGTCCTCCCGGGCCCGCTGCTCGAGGACGTCGTTGATGTACCGGATCTCCGCCCGGATCCGGGGGATCACGATCTGCTCGAGGGCGTTCACCCGGCGGGTGGTCTTCTTGATCTCCTCGCCGATCTTCCGCAGCCGCAGCTCGGTGCTGGCCACCTCCAGGATGGCGCTCAGCACCTCCTCGAACGCCTGCTGGCTTTCCAGGGTGCGCACCGTGGTGGCCATGGGGCTCAGGCCCCGCTCCAGGAAGGACCGGTGCACCCGCTGGGCCCGGACTTCCGGGACCTTGATCCCCCAGATGTTCCGGATCTCCACGTCCACGGTCACCGGCCGGCGCTCCGCCAGCGCCGCGGCCTCCAGGGCCTGCCGGCCGTCCACCGCTTTCGCGAGGCTGAGGATCACGTACGCGTTCTGCGACACCGCGTTCAGCCGTTCCCGGGCTGCCAGGGCCTGGCGCACCACCTTGAAGAACTCCGACACCAGGGCGTCCCGCTTCCGCTTCAGCAGGTCCACGCCCTGCTGGGCCACCCGCAGCTGGTTCTTCCGCTGCAGGAGGTTCATTCGGGTGGGGCTAACTAGCTCCGGCATCCTTAGCCTCTCCTACACCCGTCCCCTGCCGCGCCCCGCTACCGCCGGGACAGGCGTTCCCCTTCCGCCCACAGCTGCTCCAAGGCCTCGCCGAAGTAGTACTTTTCCACGTGGTCCTGCTTGACCCGCTTCAGCTCCGCCTTCGGCAGCAGGGACAACAGCTTCCACCCCAGGTTCAGGGTCTCCTCGATGGTCCGCTCCGTGTTCCCCTGGTTCAGGAACTCCCGCTCGAAGGCGTCCGCGAACCGCAGGTACAGCCGGTCGCGCTCCGTGAGGGCCTCTTCCCCGATGATGGCCACCAGCCGCCGCAGGTCCACGCCGTTGGCGTACGCGCTGAACAGCTGGTCCTTCAGCCCCGCGTGGTCCTCCCGGGTGCGGCCGGGGCCGATGCCGTCGTTCATGAGCCGTGACAGGCTCGGCAGCGGGTTGATGGGCGGGTAGATCCCCTGCCGGTGCAGGGCCCGGCTCAACACGATCTGCCCCTCCGTGATGTACCCTGTAAGGTCGGGGATGGGGTGCGTGATGTCGTCGTCTGGCATGGTGAGGATCGGGAGCTGCGTCACCGACCCCTTGCGGCCCAGGATCCGGCCCGCCCGCTCGTAGATGGTGGCCAGGTCCGTGTACATGTACCCGGGGTAGCCGCGCCGGCCGGGGATCTCCTCCCGGGCGGCCCCGATTTCCCGGAGGGACTCGCAGTAGTTGGTCATGTCCGTCAGGATCACCAGCACCTGCTTGTCCAGCTCAAAGGCCATGTACTCCGCCGTGGTCAGGGCCAGGCGGGGGGTCATGAGCCGCTCGATGGTGGGGTCGTCCGCCAGGTTCAGGAACACCACGCTGCGGGACAGGGCCCCTGTGGCCTCGAACTGCTCGATGAAGTACGCGGCCTCCCGCTGGGTGATCCCCATGGCCGCGAACACCACGGCGAACTCCTCTTCCTCCCCTAACACCTTCGCCTGCCGGGCAATCTGGGCCGCGATCTCGTTGTGGGGAAGCCCCGCTCCGGAGAAGATGGGGAGCTTCTGGCCCCGCACCAGGGTATTCAGCCCGTCGATGCTGCTGATGCCCGTCTGGATGAACTCCTGGGGCCGCTGCCGGGCCACCGGGTTGATGGGGGAGCCGATGATGGGCAGGCGCTTCTCCGGGATGATGGGCGGCAGCCCGTCGATGGGCTCCCCGCGGCCGTTGAACCGCCGGCCGATGATCTCCGGGCTCACCCCGAACCGCGCCACGTCCTCCCGCAGGCTCACCGAGGTCCGCGCCACGTCCAGCCCCGTGGTCTCCTCGAACACCTGGATCACCGCGTGCTCCCTGGACACCTCGATGACCTGTCCACCCCGGACGCCCCCGTCCGGCAGGTGGATGTTCACGATGGCCCCGTAGGCCAGGTCCTGCGCGCCCTCCACGAACAGTAGGGGGCCGGAGATATACGAGATAGACTGGTAGCGTTTGGTCGCCAGCTCCATGGCCTTCCCCTCCTCGCCTCAGGCCGCACCCGCGGGAGCCCGGAAAGCGTCCACCAGCCGGCGGAGGAAGTCCTCCGTGTAGGCCGGGAAGCGGTCCGCGGGCACCTCCTTCATCCGGGCGATCTCCTGGATCTGCGGCATGTTCAGGATGTCGTCCATGGGCACGCCGCGCTTCAGGGCCGCGTTGGCCTCGTCGTAGAAGCTCAGGATCGCCTTCAGGATCCCGTACGACTTGATGGGCGGGCAGTACGCGTCCACCTCGGAGAACGCGGACTGCTGCAGGAAGTCCTCCCGCAGCATCTTGCCCGCCTCGATGACCATGCGCTGGTCGTCCTGCAAGGCGTCCGGGCCCACCAGCTGCACGATTTCCTGCAGCTCCGCCTCCTTCTGGAGGAGGGCCGAGGCCCGCTCCCGCAGGTGCTCGAAGTCCTCCGGCAGGTTCTGCCGGTACCAGTCGGAGAACAGGGGGGTGTACAGGCTATAAGAGCGCAGCCAGTGGATGGAGGGAAAGTGGCGCCGGTTGGCCAGCCCCGCGTCCAGGGACCAGAAGGTCCCCACGATCCGCAGGGTGGCCTGGGTCACCGGCTCCGACAGGTCTCCGCCGGGCGGCGAGACCGCGCCGATGACGGTGATGGCACCCCGGCGTTCCGGATGGCCCAGACACACCACCCGGCCTGCCCGCTCGTAGAAGGCCGCAAGCCGGCTGCTGAGGTAGGGCGGGTACCCCTCCTCCGCAGGCATCTCCTCCAGGCGGCTGGAGATCTCCCGCATGGCCTCCGCCCAGCGGCTGGTGGAGTCCGCCATCAACGCCACCTTGTAGCCCTGGTCCCGCCAGTACTCCGCCATGGTGATGCCCGTGTACACGCTGGCCTCCCGGGCGGCCACGGGCATGTTGCTGGTGTTGGCGATGATGATGGTCCGCTCCATGAGCGGCCGGCCTGTGCGGGGGTCCTCCAGCTCCGGGAACTCGTCCAGCACGTGGGTCATCTCGTTGCCCCGCTCCCCGCACCCCACGTAGATGATCACGTCCGCGTCCGCCCACTTGGCCAGGGTCTGCTGCATCACGGTCTTGCCGCTCCCGAAGGGGCCCGGGATGGCCGCGGTGCCGCCCATAGCCACGGGGAACAGCACGTCGATGATCCGCTGTCCGGTCACCAGGGGTTCCCGGGGGTCCAGCCGCCGCGCCTCCGGCCGCGCCAGCCGCACGGGCCACGTGTGCATCAGCCGCAGCTCCCGGCCGTCCTCCAGGCGTGCCACCACGTCCGTGACGGTGAACTCGCCCTCCTGGATCTCCGCCACCCGCGAGGGCTTCGCGTCCGGCGGGACCATGATGCGGTGGGTAAAGCCGAACTCCTGCACCTCTCCGACGACGTCTCCGGGCCCCACCTCCTCGCCGACGGAGACCGTGGGACGGAACGCCCACCGCCGCTCCCGGTCCAGCGCGGGGGCTACCGCGCCGCGCCGGATGAGGTCGCCCTGCTGCGCCCGCACCGCGGGCAGCGGCCGCTGGATGCCGTCGAAGATGTTGCTGAGTAGCCCCGGCCCCAGCTCCACCGCCAGGGGCAGGCCGGTGCTCTCCACGGGCTCTCCCACCAGGAGGCCAGAGGTATCCTCGTACACCTGGATGAAGGCGGTGTCCCCGCTGAGCCGAATGATTTCCCCCACCAGGCGTTCGTGGCCCACCCGGACGATGTCGTACATCCGGGCACCCCGCATTCCTCGGGCGATCACCGCGGGCCCCGCGATCTTCACGATCTCGCCCTGCATGGAAACCGCCTCCCTCCTACCGCAGCTTCACGTAAAACCCGATGTGCTCCTTCACCAGCCGCGCGATATACTCCTCGCCGGACTCCTGCTGGGCCCGGGCCGCCGGGAACGGGACCACCACCGGGAGGTCGCGTCCCCGCAGCACCCGGCTCACCTCGTCCTCCACTCCCTCCAGCAGTGCCTCGTTCACCGCTACCAAGCCGTAGTCCCGCCGCACCAGGTCCCGCAGCACCGACACCGCCCCGCGGGGGTCCTCCGCCTCGAACACGTCCGCCCCCGCCAGCCGGAACCCGGTGGCCGTCTCGGAGTCCGTGATCACCGCAACCCGGTACGCCATGGGCTACACCAGGGCCATCTCCCGCCGCACCAGGTCCCGGGGGATCCCCATGGCCTTGCTCCGGGCAATCAGCCGCAGGTTCCGCACCTCGTTGGCCAGCAACGTCAGGTAGCCGATCACCACGTCCACGCCCAAAGGATCCCCCAGGTACAGGTCAGCCATCCGCCGGGTAGCTTCCTGCTCCAGCCACCGTTCCACCTCCGCCGGGGTCCGCCCTTCCGGCTGGATCCCGCGGGCCCGCATCTCCCGGATCCCCACCTCCGCGGTCTTCGGGTCCGCCAGGTTCCGGAAAACCTCGCGGGTGACCAGGACGCCCCCTTCCAGGAAGAACCGCTCCCGCTGCTCCGGCGAAAGGTCCGGAAGCTGCTGGAGCTTGAACGCGGTCTTCACGTTGGTGAAGTCTACCTGTGTCCGCACCAGCTCCAACACTCGGGCGGCGTCGCCGCCCCGACCCTTGGAGGCCTGCAGGGCCCAGTGGTAGTACGCCCGGTCCAGCGCCAGCTCCAGGTTCAACAGGTCCTGGGAGGCCTGGTACTCCGGGAGGGCTTCGGCCAGCGCGTTCCCCAAAGGGTGCCCCCAGGTCACCAGGGTGGCCACCACCGCGGCCACGTCCGGTTGCTGCAGCAGCTCCCGAAGCCGGACGTCGGACAGCTCCGCGGCGGGGACCAAGGTGGCCTCCACCGCCTCCGGGGGGTGGCCGGCGTGCTTGGCCCGCAGCACCGCCCGCAGGTTGTGCACGTCCCACTGCATCAGCAGCACCTGGATCAGCGTGCGGGGCTTGCCGTCCGCAAACGACAGCACCCGCCGCGCCGCCTTCTGGAAGGCACGCGCCAGGGCCTCGTCCACGGCCCGCAGACCGCGGTAGCGCGACAGGGCCTCCTGCAGCTCCGGCCCGTAGGGGGTGCTGGTCAGCGCGTGCAGGAAGGCGTCCAGATCCGGCACGCTCAGCAGCTCCTCCAGGCGGCCCGGCGGGAGCAGGCGGGCCTTCATGCCCTTGACCCGGGCGTTAATGTACCCGAAGTCCGCCGGCACCTAACCCTCCCAGAGGAGCTGCGCGACCTCTGACACGAGCAGCTGGCGGGCCCGCTGGAGCCGCGAGGTCAGCGTGTTCTCCACCACGAACCGGCCGTCCTCGCTACACACCCGCACGCCGTCTTTCAAAGAAGGGTCCGGGACCACGTGCACCACGTGCAAGCCCAGCTCCCGGCTGGCGGCCTCCACCGCGGCTGTGTCCCGTTCCGGAGCGTACACCACTACCGGCCCGTTGAACCCCTCCGCCGCCTCCCGGAGCAGCCCTCGGAGGATTCGCCGGTAGCGGTCCGCGTCCTGGGGGATTCGCTCGAGCTCCGCCGAGGCCCGACGGAACACCTCCTCCACCTGCCGGTCCTTCGCCTCCAGGATTCTGGAGGTAGCCCGCAGCTGGGCGACCCCGCGGGCGCGCACCCGGGCAGCTTCCACCGCGGAGGCCGCCCGCTGACGCTGGGACTCCAGCAGGGCCTCGGCTTCGGCCTGCGCCTGCCGAACGAGTTCCTCCGCCTGCTCCCGCGCCTCCGTCAACAGGCGCTGTCGCTCCGCTTCCGCCTCGCGCTCGAGCAGGTCGATCAGCTCGGAGGTCATGGGCTACTAGATGCGGCCGATCAGGAAGAAGGCGACCAGGAAGCCCAGGATGATCATGGTCTCCGGCAGGGCCAGGAACACCAGCATGAGGCCTCCGATCTCCGGCCGCTCCGCCATGGCGCCCGCGGCCGCGGCCCCGATCCGCGACTGGGCCCAGGCCGTCCCCAGGGCGCCGAAGGCCACCGACAGGGCCGCGGCGATCCCCAGTACCCCTGCCCGCACGCCGTCCGCAGCCCGAGGTGCCGCCTCCGGCGCCTCCGCCGCCAGCGCGGGCAAGCCCGCCACCGCCACCACCAGCACCGCCAGCACGACGACCCACCATGTGTTGCGCATTCGAACCATCACCTCCCTGTCCGTTGGAATGGTCGGTACGGCTGTCCGGTCTCTTCGTGGTACTTCACCTTGGTGAAGAACTCGACCCAGTGTAGACGCGCGGGCTGGATCACGTGTCCCACGATGGTGAACACGAAGAACAGCACCTGCGCCAGCGCGGAGATCAGGGAGCCCACCACCGTCCCCACGGCCCCGTGCAGCCCGAAGGTCTTCGCCATGCTGGGCCCCAGCTCGTTGGCGGCGGTGGCCAGGGCCGCCGCCGCCAGCCCGAACGCCATGAGACGCGCATGGCTCAGCACGTGCCCGAAAGCGGCGGCGGACTCCAAAAACCACATGGGGTTCGCCGCCCGGAAGGCCAGCCCCAGCCCGAACACCGCCAGGGCCGCCCACAGGAACGACCAGCTCACGGGCACGACTCCGGCCGGCAGAAGGCCCGACAGCCCGCCCAGGAGGAGGAGCACCCAGGTGAGGGTCAGCACCATCACCGCGCTTTCGAAGATCCCCCGCAGGTTGCGGTGGCGGAGCGCCTGAGCCAAGTGGCCCAGCAGGCCTCCGTAGATCATGACCATGCCGAGCAACACGATGAGCTGGAAGTACAGGTCCCGCTGCGCCCGCACCCGGTCGAACGGGGGGTGCACGTGGAACAGCAGCTCGGGTAGGTTTCCGAACACCTCCGCGTACAGCACCCCGAACACCATCACCCAGGACGCGATGACCCGGACGATCCACGAAACCGACTGCAGGGTGTCGGGCTCCAGGCGAAGGTTCAGCAAGGCCACCTCCAAGGGTTGCCCTCGGCGCGCCCGGTTCCGCATCCACCAGCCCAGGGCGAAGAACAAAGCTCCGTACCCCACGTCGCCGATGACGAGCCCCACGAACAGCGGAAAGGTCAGCGCGAGGAGGGGACTGGGATCCCAGGTGCCGTACCTGGGCGGCCGGAAGATGGACAGCAAAAGCTGAAAGGGCCGGACCGCAGGGGAGTTTTCCAGGGCCACGGGCACGTGCGCGGCCTCCTCGTGGTCGTGGGGGTCTGCAGGGCTGTCCACCACCACCACCTGGTCTCCGAACCGCTGGCGCAGGGCCGCCCGCAGCCTGGGTACCTCCCGCGTGGGCACCCACCCGTGCACGATGAACGTGTACCGAGACTGCGCGAAGGTGGGCAGTACCTCCAGCTTCGCCAGCTCGTCGCGCAGCCGTGCCTCCACCGCCTGCACCATCCCCCGGGCGGATCGGCTCAGGGCCTGCAGCCGGTGCTGGCAGTCCGCCACCACCTGCGGCAGCTCCTCCCGCAGGCGTGCCATCTCGTGCACCGCCTCCGCGGCCGGCCGGTCCGCAAACCGGGCCGGCAGGCGCAGCTCCGTCACCCCCGCCCGCTGCAGGAACGACCGGACCGTGTCCGCGTCCCGCCGGTGGAACGCCACCACCACCCCAATGGTGTTGTCGTCCACCTGGCGCGCCACCACCTCCACCCGGCCGCCCGTGATCCGGTCCAGCTCGTGATGCAGGGCGGTCACCGCCGGCATGGCCTTCCCTCGCAGGACGAACCCGTAGGTTTCAAAGTGGCGGCTGCCCTGCAGGGCGGACAGCAGGGGCGACAGCACGCGCAGCGCCCCCTCGTAGGAGCGGATCAGCTCCAGCTCCTCCTCCGCCTCCACCCGCCGGCGCACCAACTCCCGGGCTTCCCGCTCCACCGGCTCCAGCAAGGCCTCGAGCTCGTCCAGGCTGCGGTCCTGCAGGTCGGGGATGTCCACGGGCCCCACCCGGGGCAACAACTCCAGCAGCCCTTTGGTGCGGGCCAGCAAGGACTCCAGCCGCCGCTGCAACGCTTCTTCCTCACTACCGGGCTCCACCGGGCGCAGCTGCGGGACCTCTTCTGCCTCCACCCGGTCCACGTGCATCACACCCAGCCGCTGGATCGCGTCCGTCACCTCGCCCAAAAGCCGCTTGGGCCCCAGCAGGATGACCCGGCTCATCTCCACGATCATGGCTCCAGCCCTTGCAGCACCACGGCGACCACCCGCCGGACCGCGGCGTCCATGTTCTGCTGGGCGGTCCTTCGGACCCGTTCTGCCTCCTGCTGGGCCCGCCTCAGCTCCTCCTCCTCCGCAGCACGGGCCTCTGCCTCCGCCCGCTGCCGGGCCTCCCGCTCCAGCCGGGCCGCCTCCTCCTGGGCCCTGGCCCGGATCCGGGCGGCTTGCTCCTGGGCTTCCTTCACGAGCCGCTCCGCCTCCTCCCGCGCCTGCGCCAGGCGGCGCTCCAGCTCGCGCTCCTTCTCCGCGAGCAACGCCAGCACGTTCGGCCGGTGGGGGTCGTGGCCCTCAGCCATGCTGTCCTTCCTCCTCCGTCCCGCGATCCTTGCGCCCTTGGCGCGGGCAGTCCGCGGCACGACGCGGCGAGACGAACCGCCTAACCATGTGAACGGCGGCTCCCGCCGCCCCCGCGTGGCGCGGCGGTGCCGCCCGAACTATGCTACCACACCCCTGCCCACCCATCCCGACCTCTGGACCGAGACCCTAGACCACCCCCAAGAATCGCTGACGCGATTTTTGGGGACCCCGGATTTTTGGGGACCCCGGTCCTCTCTGTGCGTTGCGCGTTTCACAGATAGGCTCCTAGCCGGTCAGCAGGCGCCGGGCCGTCTCCACGAACAGCACCACCGGCTGCGGATACAGGCCCGCGGCGAGGGTTCCCACCAGGGCCACCAGCAGACCCGCCCGCAGCCCCGCAGGGACCGGCAGGGGGCCCGGCGTGGCCGGCGGCATCAGGTACAGGGCCCGCAGCACGCCCACGTAGTAGTACAGGGACACTACGCTGTTGGCGACCGCCAGGGCGGCCAGCCACAGCAGGCCCGCGTCCACCGCGGCGGCGAACAGGTAGAACTTGCCGAAGAAGCCCGCGGTCGGCGGAATCCCCGTAAGCGACAGCATGAACACCGCCATGGCCGCCGCCACCCACGGCGCTCGCTGGCTCAGGCCCGCGTGGTCCGGGATCTCGTCCGATCCGGTGGCGTCCGCGGCCACCATGGCCACGAAGAAGGCACCCAGGTTCATGAACAGGTACGCCAGCAGGTAGTACAGGAGCCCCTGCAGCGCCCACGGCGACCTCCAGGCGGCGAGGGCCATGAGTACGTAGCCCGCGTGGGCGATGCTGGAGTACGCCAGCATGCGCTTCAGGTTGCGCTGGACCAACGCCAGGAGGTTCCCCACGGTCATGGTGAGGGCGCTGAGGGCCGCCAGCAGAAGCGGCCAGTTCACCTGCTCCAGGGGGATCCCCACGCTGAGGGTCCGCACCAGGGCCGCGAACCCTGCGGCCTTCGGACCCACGGACAGGAAGGCGGTGATGGGGGTGGGTGCGCCCTCGTACACGTCCGGGGTCCACTGGTGGAAGGGGACCATGGACACCTTGAACCCGAACCCGGCCAGGGCCATCCCGACGGCCAGGTACACGGCGGGGCCCGCCTGCCCCAGGCGGGGCCCGATGTCGTATAGGCTCGTGCTCCCCGTGAGGCCGTACAGCAAGGAGAACCCGTAGGCCATCACGCCCGTGGTGGCGGCCCCGTACAGGAAGTACTTCACCCCGGCCTCGTTGCTCTTCGGGTCCCGCTTGAGGAACCCCGCCAGCAGATAGGAGCTAAGGGATACGAACTCGATGCTGAGCAGCAGCAGGATGAGGTCCGAGGCGCTGGCCATCAGCAGCAGGCCCACACCCGCGAACAGCAGCAGTGCAAACACCTCTCCCAGGTGCGGCGTCCGCCCCGGGAAGTACTCCAGGCTCACCAGGGACACCAGGGCCACGGCCCCCAAGGCCACCAGCTTGAAGTACACCGCGAAGGCGTCTAAGGTGTACGTGTCGGAGAAGATGCGCACGCCCGGGCTGCGGAGGGCCTGCAGGTCGCCCAGCAGGATCACCGCCGACGCGGCGGCGGGCACCACGGAGGCCACCGCGAACCACCCCAGCCACCGTTTCCGTTCCGCGGGGGTGAACAGGTCCGCCACCAGCAGCAGCACCGCGGCCGCGCTGAGCACCAGTTCGGGGACCAGCCACCGGAGGTCCGCCCAGTTCATCGCAGCATCGCCACCAGCTGGCTGCTGGTGAGGTTGATGATATCCAGCAAGGGCTTCGGGTACACCCCGAACACCACCATGAGGACCACCAGGGGCACCAGGGTCCACATCTCCCGGCGGTCCAGGTCCGGCAGGTGGGCCCAGCGCGGGTTTGTGGGCCCCAGGAAGATGCGCTGGATGGTCCACAGGAAGAAGGCCGCGGTGATCACCACTCCCAGTGCCGCCAGCGCGGTGAACACCGGGATGATGCTGAACGACCCCACGAAGATGAGAAACTCGGCCACGAACCCCATGAGACCCGGCAGCCCCAGGGAGGCGAACATGGCGGTGATGGAAACGGCTCCATACTTGGGCAACACGGCCCACAGCCCGCCGAAGTCCTCCACGCCCCGGGTGTGCGTGCGGTCGTCGTAGATCACACCCACCACGAGGAACAGTGCCCCCGTGATGATCCCGTGAGCCAGCATCTCCATGGTGGCGCCGTTCAGGGCGGTGGCGGCCGCGTCGGCCAGCTCGGGCCGGCCGTACGCGTAGGCGGCCGCGGCCACCGCCAGCATCACGTAGCCCATGTGGTTCACGGAGGAGTACGCCACGAGTTTCTTCAGGTCCGTCTGGGCCATGGCCACCAGGGCGCCGTAGATCACCCCCACCACCGCCAGCCCCGCCACCAGCAGGGCGTGCTGGTGGAACACCTCCGGGAACAGGGGCAGGCTGAACCGGACGAACCCGTACGTCCCCAGCTTCAGCAGGATGGCCGCCAGAATCACGCTGCCCGCGGTGGGCGCTTCCACGTGGGCGTCCGGCAACCACGTGTGGAACGGCCACATGGGCACCTTGATGGCGAAGGACAGGAAGAATCCCCAGAAGGCCAGCTGCGCCAGGAGGCCCGTCCCCGCCAGGGGCCGCTGCCGGAGGATCTCCAGGACGTCGAAGGTGCGCTGGCCGGCGGGCAGGTGGAAGTACAGGAGCAGGATCCCCAGGAGCATGGCCAGGGAGCCCACCAGCGTGTACAGGAAGAACTTGATGGCCGCGTACTCCCGCCGGGGCCCGCCCCAGATGCCGATAAGGAAGTACATGGGCACCAGGGTCAGCTCCCAGAACACGTAGAACAGGAAGAAGTCCAGGGCGAAGAACACCCCCAGCATCCCCGTCTCCAGGAGCAGGAACAGCAGGTTGTACTCCTTCACCCGGTGGTGCTCCCGGAAGGAGTACAGGACCGACAGCACCGTGAGCAGGGTGGTGAGGAGGACCAGGACCAAGCTGAGCCCGTCTACCCCCACCTTGTACTGGATGCCCACCGCGGGGATCCACGCGGCCTGCTCGATCAGCTGGATCTCCCGCCGTCCGTACTCGAACCGCGGCAGGATCAGCAAGGAGGCCACGAAGGTGGCTAGGGCGAACCCCAGGGTGACGCGGCGGATCCGGTCCGCGTCCTCCCGGGGCAGGAACAGCACCACCAGGGCTCCCAACAGGGGCAGGAAGAGGGTGATGGTCAGGATCGGCATCCTCGCACTCCCGGACTCACAGTCTCCACAGGCTCACCAGCACGAGGACCGCCACGCCTGCGGCGGCCACCAGGATGTAGTTGTACGCCCGGCCCGTCTGCAAGGGGCGCAGGAGGGATCCCAGGCCCCGGGTGGCCCACCCCACCAGGTTCACCAGTCCGTCCACCACGTAGGTGTCGAACAGCCGGTGCAGCCGGCTCAGCAGCACCGTCACCCACCCCACCAGGTTCACCAGCCCGTCCACCACGTGCACGTCAAACCACCGCAACCCTGTTGCGAGGGCCAGCCCGCCCCGCACGAACACCCACCCGTACACCGTGTCGATGTACATGCGGTGGCGGAGGAACGGGTATAGGGGCCCGATCCACGCACGCACCTGCTCGCTGCGCACCCAGCGCAGCCCGTAGACCACCCACGCTACGCCGATCCCCGCTAGGGCCACCGCCAGCGACCGCAGGGCCAGGGGCCAGGAGAAGCTCGGTGCATGGATCCCGGCTTCCTCAAAGCCCTCGAACTTGAGGAAGTGGTGGATCCACGACCCGCCGTCCGGGCCCGTGCCCGGCACACCCACGAACCCCACCACCAGGGCGAAGAACGCCAGCACCACCAAGGGGACGGTCATCACCGGTGGGCTCTCGTGGGGTTGCCGGTGGTGGTGCCCGTGACCCGGCGGGTGCAGGCCCGCCCGCTCGTAGTCCTCCGGCAGCCACGGGTCCGGCTCCGGGTGCTCCGGACCCCGGTAACGCCCGAAGAAGGCGTAGGCCACGAGCCGCGACATGTACAGGGCGGTGAGGAACGCCGCGGCCGTGAGGAGGACGTACACCGCGGGGTTGTGATGGTAGGCCTCCAGTAGGATCTCGTCCTTGCTCCAGAACCCCGCGAAGGGGAACACCCCCGCCAGGGCCAGGAACCCTGCCAGGAAGGTCCAGAAGGTCACCGGCATGCACCGCCACAGGCCGCCCATCTCCTTAATGTTGTTCGTGTGCACCGCGTGGATGACGCTGCCCGCGGCCAGGAACAGGAGCGCCTTGAAGAAGGCGTGGGTCAGCAGATGAAACAGGCCCGCGGTGTAGCCCAGGACCCCCAGGCCGGCCATCATGAAGCCCAGCTGGCTGATGGTGGAGTAGGCCAGGATCCGCTTGATGTCGTCCTGCGCCACCGCGATGAGGGCCGCCATCACCGCGGTCAGGGTCCCCACCCAGGCGACCCACACCAGCGCCTCGTGGTGGGGGGTGAAGAAGAACAGGGGATAGGCCCGCCCTACCAGGTATACCCCCGCGGCCACCAAGGTGGCCGCGTGGATCAGGGCGGACACAGGTGTGGGCCCCTCCATGGCGTCGGGGAGCCACACGTGCAGGGGGAACTGCCCGCTCTTGCCGATGGGGCCCCCGAACACCAGCAGGGCGGTGAGGGTCACCACGGGCACCTCCCAGGGCCCCAAGCGGACCACCGCGGACGCCTCCTTTGCACCCTTCCGCACCGACTCGAACACCGCGTGGTAGTCCACGGTGCCGAACTGCCAGAACAGCGCCATGATCCCGATGAGCATCAGGGTGTCGCCCACCCGGGTGGTGAGGAACGCCTTCATCTGGGCCATGTTGGCGGACCGGCGCCGGAAGTAAAACCCGATGAGCAGGTACGAACACAGGCCGATCACTTCCCACCCGATGAGCATCAGGAGGAAGCTGTTGGCCAGCACCATGGTGAGCATGCCCGCGCAGAACAGGGACAGGAAGGCGAAGAACCGGGCGTAGTAGGGGTCTCCGTGCATGTACCCCACGGAGTACACGAAGATCAGCCCGCCCACCAGGGTGATCATGGCCACGGTGATGGACGACAGGGGGTCCACCGTGTACCCCACGGTGATCACCCGCTCCCCGCCCACGGCCCACGCAGCCCGCCACACAAAGGGCTCCGCACCCAGCGCCTGCTCCAGGAACACCGCCCAGGCCACGAGGGCCGACAGCGCCATGGCCCCGATGGCCACGTAGGGCGCCCGCTCTCCCAGCGACCGTCCCCGGAAGGCGAGGACCCCGTAGCTGACCAGGGGGAACAGCGGGATCAGCCAGGCCAGGCGCGCCAAGCCGGCCCTCCTACCCCTTCATGAGGTCCACCTGGTCCACGTTCACCGTCTCCAGGTGGCGGTACGCGTTGATCACCAGCGCCAGCCCCACCACCGCCTCGCACGCGGCCAGGGTGATCACGATCAGGGCCGCCACATGCCCGCGCACGAACGTAGGGTCCACGAAGCGCGTGAACGCCACAAAGTTCACGTTGGCCGCGTTCAGCATCAGCTCGATACCCATCAGGATGGCCACCGCGTTGCGGCGAGTCAGCACGCCGTACAGGCCCAGGCCGAACAGCAGGCTAGAGAGCACCAGGTAGTGAGAAAGCCCGATCATTCCTCCCTCCGGGCGATGACGATGGCCCCCACCAGGCATGCCAGAATCACCAGGGAGGTCACCTCAAACGCCAGCACGTAGGGCATGAGGAGGCTCCGCCCTACCGCACCGGGGTTGTACGGCGGCAGGGTCCCCGCCGGCGGGCCCCACGGCACCCGCAGCAGCACCGCCCACAGCAACAGCACCAGCGCGCCGCTCACCACCAGGGCCAGGGGGACCTGCTCGTTGCGCTGGGGGACCCGCAGCCCCGTGGCCCCTTCCGTGAGCAGGATCACGAAGAGGATGAGAACGGTGATGGCGCCCACGTAGATGAGGAGCTGGATGGCGGTGACGAACTCCGCGTGCAGGAGCACGTACAGGCCCGCCACCCCGAGGAGGGTGGGGACCAGGGAGACGGCCGCGTGCACCAGGTTCCGGGACTGCACCACGAGCCCGCCGCCCACCACCACCATGGCCGCTAGCGCGTAGAACGCCAGGGCTTCTGCGTTCACCGCACCACCACCAGCAGCCCGGCCACCAGGAGGTTGACCATGCTCACGGGCAGCAGCACTTTCCAGGAGAGTCCCAGCAGCTGGTCGATGCGCAACCGCGGGTACGTCCAGCGCACCCACATGAGGAAGAACACCACCGCGTAGGTCTTCAACAGGAACCACACCAGGCCGTCCACCACCGGGCCCACCCCGGGGATCTGGAACGGCCCCTTCCACCCTCCCAAAAACAGGGTGGTGAACAGCGCGGAGCTGGCCAGCAAGGACCCGTACTCCCCCAGCTGGAAGAGGGCGAACCGCATGGGCGTGTACTCGGAAAAGTACCCCGCCACCAGCTCCGCCTCCGCCTCCGGAAGGTCGAAGGGGATGCGGTTGGCCTCCGCGGTAGCCGCGATCAGGAACACCACCGCGGCCACCACCACCGAGGGGTACAGGTAGGCGGGGTACGGCTGCGCCTCCACGATCCTTACCGTGGACAGGGTCCCCGTGATGGTGGCCACCAGGATCAGGGAGAAGCCGAGAGGAAGTTCGTAGGACACCATCTGCGCGGCCGACCGGAGTGCGCCCAACAGGGAGTACTTGTTGTTGGAGGCCCAGCCGCCCGCCAGGATCCCGATCACCGTGAGGCTGCTGACAGCCGCGAAGTACAGCACACCCACGTTCAGGTCCCGCACCACCCAGCCGGGGGCGAAGGGGATCACCACCCAGTCCAGCAGGGCCGCCACCGCCACCAGGATGGGAGCGACAGAGAACAACACCACGTCGGCCCGGTGCGGGAGGATGTTCTCCTTGTACAGTAGCTTGAGCGTGTCCGCCACCGTCTGCAGCAACCCGTGGGGGCCCACGTGTTTGGGGCCGACTCGGGCTTGGATCCACGCGCTGATCTTCCGCTCCGCCAGCACCAGGAACAGGGGACCCCCGACCGCCAGGAAGGTGAACACCACGGCGGCCAGGACCACCATGCGGACGATCTCCACCTGCCAGACGGCTGCCAGCAGCCCTCCTACACCCACTCCAGCGCACCCTTCTTCCACGCGTAGGCCAGGCCCACCCCCAGCACCCCGAGGAAGATCAACATCTCCACGAACGCGAACGCGCCCAGCTCCCGGAGGACCACAGCCCACGGGTAGATGTAGATGACCTCGATGTCAAACAGGAGGAACGCCAGCCCGAACAGGTAGTAGCGGACGTGGAACTGGCTCCACGCCTCGCCGAAGGGGATGATCCCCGACTCGTAGGCCACGCGCTTCTGGGGGTAGTGGCTCCGGGGCGCCAGCAGCCACACCAGCCCCAGGGGGAGGGCGGCCATCCCCGCTCCCACGAGCGCGAACACCGCCACGTACGCCCAGTCCAGCGGCACCCGGTCACCTCAAAAGGCTTCGGTTGCCTCCTTGTCCGCGCATGGGTTCGCCGGCGGCGCGGCCGAGCCCTTCCTGCGGCCGCGTGCGGCGCAACCTGCGCCGGTGGGAAGGCGGGAAACAAACAGCGAAGGGACGCGCCGGGGCGCGCGTCCGGCCGCGGCCCACGGGCATGATACGGGCCCCCCTGAGGGCTGTCAAGGCGCGCTCCGGAGAAGGCACGCTGGAGCCGGCGAGGGGATTCGAACCCCTGACCTGCTGATTACGA
>JANXBY010000034.1 GCA_025060455.1 Armatimonadota bacterium | reverse complement strand
GCTGTGGTAGACCACCTCGCTCTCGTACTGGGCGCCCACGCCTGCCAGGAACTTCCGCTCCGCCTCCGGGATGCCCAGCCGCTCGTAGGTGTCCTTGATCTCCTTGGGGAGCTCGTCCCAGCTCCGGGCCTGGCGGTCCGTGGGCTTGATGTAGTAGTAGATGTCATCGAAGTCGATGCTCGAGAGGTCCGGGCCCCAGGTGGGCATGGGCTTGCGGAGGAACACCTCCAGGCTGTGCAGGCGGAACGCCCGCATCCAGTCCGGCTCCCCCTTCAGGTACGAGATCTCCTCCACCACCTCCCGACTCAAGCCCTTGCGGGACTTGAACACGTAGTTCTCGGGCATCCGGAAGCCCCACTTGTACTGGTCCAGGTCGATGCCGAGCGGGTTCGCCGTCGCCATGGTCCACCTCCCTAGTGCGCCACCCAGAACACCTTGCCCGCGCGGCGGACGGGCTGGTCGCCCGGCGCCGCGGCGGCCACCTCCGCGAACTGCTCCTGCAACCCCTCGTAGCCCGTCTGCTCCAGCTCGTCCGCCAGCTCCGGCCCGCCGGAGATCACGATGCGACCGTCCAGCATCACGTGCACGTGGTGCGGGCGGATGTAGTGCAGGATCCGGGAGTAGTGGGTGATGAGCACGATCCCCATGTTGCCGCCCGCCTTCTCGAACAGCTGGTTCACGTTCTCCGCCACCACCTTCACCGCGTCGATGTCCAGGCCGGAGTCCGTCTCGTCCATGATGGCCATCTCCGGCTCCAGAACGGCCATCTGCAGGATCTCCGCGCGTTTCTTCTCCCCGCCGCTGAACCCCTCGTTCACGTACCGGGTCACGATGCTGGGGTCCAGCTTCAGCAGCTCCAGCTTCTCGCGCAGGATCTTCTGGAACTCCGGCACGGGGATCAGCTCGTTCTGGTAGCCGCGGCGGGCCGACAGGGCGGTGCGCAGGAAGGACGCGAAGTTCACCCCCGGGATGGCCACCGGATACTGGAAAGCGATGAACAGGCCTTCCCGGGCCCGCTCGTCCGGGGTCATCTCCAGCAGGTCGCGGCCCTTGTAGAGGACCTCGCCCCCCGTGATCACGTAGAAGGGGTTGCCCATGAGGACGTTGGCCAGGGTGGACTTACCCGACCCGTTCGGCCCCATGATGGCGTGAATCTCCCCCTTGCGGACCTCCAGGTTGACCCCCTTGAGGATCTCCCGGTCCAGCTCCTCCACCTTCGCCCGCAAGTTTCGGATCACCAGGTCCGGCGTGCGGTCGCTCATCTCCCCTCCGTTTTCGGTCGTCCTAAAATTCTTGATGGTTTCAGTCAAGAACCAAACCCATTCTAGTGGGGCCGGCCGGGCGGGTCAAACCATGGGCCGTCCTGGGTCCCCTACGCCACCAGCTTTGCGTCCAGGGTCAGGGCCTCCAGGCCGGGCTTGAGCAGCTGGGAAACGGGGCAGCCGTCCTTTGCCGCCTCTGCCAGCTCCCGGAACTTGGACTCGTCCACCCCTGGCACCTTGGCCTGCGTCTCCAAGTGGACCCGCGTGATCCTGGGGCCGGCCTCTCCCACCTGCAGGGTGAGGGTGGCCCGGGTCTCGATGCGCTCGGGCGGGGTGCCCTCCCGGGACAGGCGTGCGGCCAGCGCCATGCTGAAGCAGGCAGCGTGGGCGGCGGCGATGAGCTCCTCTGGGTTGCTTCCCTCCCCCGACTCGAAACGGGACAGGTAGGTCACCGCGGCCTCCCGCAGGACCCCGCTGGGGGTGGAAGCCCGGCCGGTTCCCGTGCGCAGGTCTCCGGTCCAGGTGGCGGTGGCGGTCCGCGAGATCTCCGGCATTTCCCTCACTCCCTTCGGGAAGTTTGCGGCAGGTACGTACGGGGTCAGTTTACCACGGTCAACTCCCTCCTTCCGCGCTCAGGTACCGCGCGGCCAGCTGCCGCAGCGCCTGCCGGCTCACCTTCTCCAGCCCGGCGCGTGGCAGTTGGTCCAACACCCACAGCCGCCGGGGGACCTTGAAGCCCGCAAGGCGCTGGCGGCAGAAGCTCAACAGGTCCTGCGGGTCCGGGGCAGGGCCCTTCGGACGCACGAACGCCACCACCTGTTGCCCCCAGTGTGGGTGGGGGACGCCTACCACCGCGGCCTCCGCCACCATGGGGTGCGCTTGCAGGACCGCCTCCACCTCTGCGGGGTACACGTTCTCCCCGCCCGTGACGATCAGGTCCTCGCGCCGCGCCAGCACGTGTAGGTAGCCGTCGCGGTCCACGTAACCCACGTCTCCTGTGTGGAGCCAGCCTCCCCGTAGAGCGCGCGCGGTGGCTTCGGGTTTGCGGAAGTAGCCCTTCATCACCGTGGGGCCGCGCACGCGGATCTCGTCGGGTTCCTCCGCGGACCTGCCCGCCCTTACCCGGAGCCCGAACAGCGCGCGGCCGGCCGCGTGGGGGCGGCGCGCGGCCACGGACGGGTGTAGGGTGGCCACCTGCGAAGCCGCCTCCGTGAGACCGTAGGTCGGCGCCACCGGCCAGCCAGCGCGGCACGCGCGCTCCACCAGCTCCGCAGGCACCGGACCGCCCCCCAGGAGCACCGCCCGCAGGGTCGGGGGAACCGGACGCCTGCTCCGGGCCTGCAGCACCTGCTCCAGCATGGTCGGGACCAACGATGTGTAGGCGGGGCCGGAGTCCAGCTCCCGGTTGAACTCGTCCGGGTCGAACCGTTCCTGCACCACCACGAAGGTGCCCGCGAGGGCCGCCCGCCACAGGACCGCAAGCCCTCCCACGTGGTACAGGGGCAGCGCCACAAGCCAGCCCGCCTCCGCACCGCAGCCCAACAGCAGATTGCTGGCCATGGCGTTCCACAGGTGGTTCCCGAAGGTGAGCTGCGCGCCCTTGGGCTGGCCGGTGGTGGCGGAGGTGTACAGGATGCCCTGCACCGACCGGGCGTCGTGGCGGTCGTGTAGCCGTACCCGCTCGGAGGCCAGCTGCGGGAGCACCTCAGGGTGGTCCGGATCCACGCACACCACCTGACGCCACCCCGCCTGCGCCACGCGGTCCAGCAGCGCGGGTTCGGTGACCACCCCGGACGGCTCGCAGTCCTCCAGCCGCCAGCGTACCTCCGGAGGGGCAAGCCGCACGTTCAAGGGCACACACACCGCCCGCAGCCTCGCCAGGGCGTTGGCCAGCACGACGAACGGGAGCCCGTTCCGGAGGAACAGGGCGACGCGGGAGCCGGGCTTCACCCCAAGGCCTGCCAGCCTGTACGCCGCTGACGTGGCGCGGCGGTCCAGCTCTCCGTAGCTCACCGTGCCCCACGGCCCGCGCACCGCAGGCCGGGAGGGGTCCAACCGGGCCCAGTAGGCCACCGGGTCGGTCACGGTCATACCAGGTGTGCGGCAGCCAGCAGTGCTCCGTACGCCAGGTGCAGCCGGGCGGTGTCGCGCAGGGCTCGGTTCAACGCCGCCCCGTCCTCCGCCCACACCCTGCGGGCGGTGAACGCCACAAACGGGACCACCAGCCAAGGCAGCCAGAACGCCCGGAGCTGGGCGCGCACCACCCACGGCCAGACCAGGGCCGCAAGCCAGCACAGGGTGTACTCCACCCGCGCGCCCGTAGGGCCCAGCCGGACCGCCAGGGTGCGCTTGCCCGCCAGCCGGTCGGTGGGGATGTCGCGCAGGTTGTTCACCACGAGGACGGACGTGCACGTGAGGCCGACCGGAATGGCGGCCCACAGGCTCTGCGGCCGCAGCAGGCCGGTCTGCACGTAGTCGGTGCCCGCCACGGCCACCAGGCCGAAGAACACGAACACGAACAGGTCACCCAGCCCCCGGTAGCCCAGCTTCGGCCCCCAGGTGTACGCGACCCCCGACGCCACACAGCTCAGGCCGACGATCACCAGCGGCCACCCGCGCAGCCACACCAGGTACAGCCCCGCCGCGCACGCCAGGCCGAACATCAGCGCCGCGCCCCGCAGCACCTGGTCCGGGCGCAGTAGGCCACTGGCGGTCACCCGCAGCGGACCGGCGCGGGGGAAGCGGTCAGCACCGTGGAGGTAGTCGTGGGCGTCGTTGGCCAGGTTGGTGCCCACCTGCACCAGCAGCGCCACCAGGAGAGCCGCCAAGGCCGCGGGCAGGTGGAAGCTGTTTGCGGCGGCCGCGGTGGCGCTCCCCACCACCACGGGCGCCACCGCGGCCGGAAGGGTGGCCGGCCGGGCCGCGGCCCACCACACCCGCCAGCCCGCCAGCCCCGGCAGGGCCTCAGGGGAAGCGGGGGAACTTGGAGAAGTCCGGCTTGCGCTTTTCGAGGAACGCATCCCGCCCCTCTTTAGCCTCGTCCGTGAGGTAGTACAGCAGGGTGGCGTCCCCGCCCAGCTGCTGCAGCCCCGCCAGGCCGTCCGTGTCCGCGTTGAACGCCGCCTTCAGCAGGCGGATGGCGAGCGGGCTCTTCTCGAGGATCTCCCGAGCCCACCGAACCCCCTCCTCCTCCAGCTGGTCCACCGGAACCACCGCGTTCACCAGCCCCATCTCCAGGGCCTGCTGGGCGGTGTACTGCCGGCACAGGTACCAGATCTCCCGGGCCTTCTTGTGCCCCACGATGCGCGCCAGGTACGTGGATCCGTACCCCGCGTCGAAGCTACCCACCCGGGGCCCGGTCTGGCCGAAGATGGCGTTGTCCGCGGCGATGGTGAGGTCGCACACGGTGGCCAGCACGTTGCCGCCGCCGATGGCGTACCCGGCCACGAGCGCGATCACGGGCTTGGGCAGCACCCGGATGAGCCGCTGCAGGTCCAGCACGTTGAGCCGCGGGATCCGGTCCTGCCCTACGTACCCGCCGTGGCCCCGCACCCGCTGGTCCCCACCCGAGCAGAAGGCTTCCCGCCCCGCGCCCGTCAGCAGCACGACCCCGATGGAAGCGTCGTCCCGGGCGTGGCTGAAGGCGTCGATCATCTCCATCACCGTCTCCGGCCGGAACGCGTTGCGCACCTCCGGCCGGTTGATGGTGATCTTTGCGATCCCGGCGGCGTCCTCCGCGCCGTGTTCGTAGAGGATGTCCGTGTACTCCCGGACCGGCTTCCACAAGATACGCACCCTCTCACCTCCCTGCGGTTGTCGAGTTCACGCCTGCCCGACGGCGTGTGTCACCGCGGCCCACGCCGCGCGGTGCAGCTCCGCGTTGCGACGGCGGTCCGTGCGCACCTCCACCACCTGCAGGCCCCCCGCCCCCAATCCGTCCCGCACTGCTTCCCGAAAGTCCTCCCACCCCCTCACGCGTTGGTACCGCCCCCCGAACATCTCCACCGCGGGGCGGAAGTCCAGGCCGTGAGGGGTGCCGAACAGCTCCTCGAACCCCTCGCCGTGCTCCGCCTGCGGGAGGAAGGAGAACACCCCGCCACCGTCGTTATGCAGCAGCACCACCACCAGGTCCAGCCCGAACCTGCGGGCGGCCAACAGCCCGTTGAGGTCGTGGTAAAAGGACACATCTCCCACCACCAGCACCACGGGCTGCCCGGCTGCGGCGGCCACGCCCAGCGCGGAGCTCACCACCCCGTCAATTCCACTGGCGCCCCGGTTGGCCAGCATCCGCACCCGCTTTTCCGTGCACGGGAAGAACGCGTCCAGGTCCCGGACGGGCATGCTGTTACCGACGAACAGGACGCTGGGGTCGGGCAGCAGGGCCGCGAGTTCCCAGAACACGCGTCCCTCGAACGGCTCTGAAACCCCCTGGAGGAAGTGCCGCAGGGCTTCCCGGGCGGCTCCCTGTAGCCGCGACCACGTTCGCCACCACGCGCCCCGCGCCCGTGGCTGCAGGCGCTGCGCCAACGCCCTGCACACCTGGACGGGGTCTGCGTGGACCACCCGCCCTGCCACGTGGTCGGGATCCGGCCACGCGCCGCCTTCGTGGACGACCACGTGGTGCGCCCGTGGGTGCGCGCTCAGGTACGCCTGCAGGGTGCGCGAAGTCGGGGTAGCGCCGAACCGCAGCACCACCTCCGGCGTCAGGGTCTCCGCCAGCCCGGGCACTCGCAGCAGCGCCTCCCCGCAGTCCACCACCTGCGACCGGTCGTGGGGACCTGCCCGTACCTGGGAGAGGGGTTCGGCGAGCACAGGGTAGCTGACCAAGCCGGCGAGTTCGGCCACCGCATCCGGAAAGCCGGGCCGGTCTAGAGGCCCGCACACGATCACTCCCCGCTCGCACCGCCCCAGCCACTCCGCCAGTTCCGCTACGTCGTGCTCCCGGGCTGCCCAGGGCTCCGTGGACCAAGCCGTGTAGGGACCACCGCCGGGCCGTCCCCTGGCGGCGTCCGATGAGGCTGCGGGGAGGGGTCCGGGCACGGGTACCAGGGGCTCCCGCAGCGGCACGTTCAGGTGCGCGGGGCCTTGGGGAGAGCTGCACGCCTCCTGCAGCGCGCGGCAGGTCAGGCTGCGCACGAACCGCAGGCCGCGGTCGTCCGCCTCGGGTAGCGGCAGATCCGCGGAAAACTTCACGTGGCCTTCGAACAGGCGCACCTGGCCCACGGTCTGCAGCGCTCCAAACCCCCTCACCTCGTGCGGACGGTCTGCGGTCACCACCACCAGGGGAACTCCTGCGAAGTACGCCTCCACCACCGCGGGCAGCAGGTTCGCCGCGGCGGTTCCCGAGGTCGTCAGCGCGGCCACCGGCCGCCTGGAGGCCCGGGCCAGACCCGTGGCGAAGAAACCCATGCCGCGTTCGTCCAGCAGCGTCCACGTGCGCAGACCCGGGTGGCGCCACGCGCTCAGGGCCAGGGGTGCGGAGCGTGAACCCGGGCACAGGCACACGTCCCGGACACCGCCCCTCCACAGCTCGTCCACCAGGGCGCTGCAAAAGCTGTACGTGGCGTTCTCCGGCTCCCTCACCGCGCGCGAACTCCCAGGGCCTCCAGCACGGGCTGGAGCTTCAGCTGCGACTCCCGCACCTCCCGGTCCGGGTCAGCCCCCGCCACCACCCCGCAGCCCGCAAACGCCCACGCGCGTCCGTCGCGCACGAGCGCGGACCGGATGGCCACCACCAGCTCGCCCTGCCCCGAGAAGTCCACCCAGCCGACCGCGCCCGCGTACCATCCCCGGGGTAGGGACTCGTTCTCCCGCACCCACGCGCACGCGTCGGGCACCGGCAGCCCTGCCACCGCCGGTGTCGGGTGCAGGCGGCCGGCCACCTCCAGCAACCCCAGTCCCGGGTTCAAGCGCCCGGAAAACCGCGTGCGCAGGTGGTGGACGTTGGGCAACGCCACCACCTCCCGAGGGCGCTCGCGCACGTCGCGGCACAGGTCCGCGAGCGCCTGCCGCAGGTGGGCAGCCACCAGCTCGTGCTCCCGCGCCTCCTTCGGGCTTGCCAACAGCTGGGCGCGCAACAGCCCGTCTTGCCGCCGTCCGGACCCACGGGGTGCGGTGCCCGCCAGGGCTTGCGTCCACACCCTGCCGCGGCGCACCCGCGCCAGCACCTCTGGGGTGGCTCCCAGGAACACTCCCTGGGGGCGTGAGACGGCAAACGCGGTGCACGTAGGGTAGCGGGTGGAGAGGCTGCGGAGCGCCGCGTCCTCAGAGGCGGAGGTGCTGAGCTCCACGCACCGGGCAACCACCACCTTCTCTAGGTGCCCGCTACGACAGGCAGCCTCGGCGGCCTGAACCTGACTGCGCCACCTCCCGTCCGGTGGCAGCCACCGGACCACCTCAGCTCGCACCGGAGGCTCCCCGTGCTGCTGCCCGACCGCGTCCAGCAGACCCACCGTCCTCTCTGCTTCCTCTTCGTCGCCCTGAGGCGTGGCCACACACGCCAGCGCCACATACTCCCGGCCCAGCACTCGCACCCGCAGGACGCGGGGGACGCTCAGAAGGCCGTCGGGGAAGCCCTCCCACAGCCCGGCGGTTTGCCCCTCACCGAAGGCAAAGCCTGCAAAGGCCACAGGGCGCAGGGGTCCTTCCCAAACCGCGCGCACTGCCAGTTCCCGCCACCGGCTCGCTGCGCAGCCAAACCGGCCGGGTCCGGCCAGCTCTACCGTCCACGCCTCCCCGGCAGCCCAGACAGACGTCCCCACAGCGGGTTTCCGCCAGGCCCATCCGCAACCGGGCAGCGGCAGGTCCGCCTGGGCCGGCCGCGGGTGCGGCTCGCTGGCCCACGCCAGGACTGGGGCCCCGCACCGCTCCGCCGCCGCGCGGGCTGCGCGGGATACCCGCAGGAACCTCTCCTGCAACGAGCCGGGAGCCGTGGCCAGCTCAGGCATCAGGGAACCCCACGGAGCGCAACAGTAAAGAGGTGAGTTGCGGGACCACGTCCCGCAGGGGACGCGACGGCTGGCGCAGCCAGCCCACCACCACCTCGCTCACGGCGCCCATCCACACCGCAGCCGCCAGCGCGGTGTCCTGAGGCGGCAGGTCGCCTGAGGCCACCGCCTCGTCCAGGTACCGCCGCACCAGGTCGGTGAGCGCCGCCCGCAGCTCCCACCGGCGCTGCTCCACTGGCCCGCGGGCGCCCGAGGACTCCACCAGGAACACCCAGGTGAGGTCCTCGTGCTCCTCGAAGGTGTCCAGTGCGCTCTCCAGGGCCGCAGCCACCTTGGCCCTGCCCCCGTGGGCCCCCGCGATGGCCTGGGTGATCCGGTCCACCAGGGTGGCCGCGGCGTCGTCCAGCAGCGCGAGGAACAGTTCCTCCTTGCTGGGGAAGTGCACATAGAGGGCTCCCTTGGAAAGTCCTGCCTGCTGCGCCACGTGGTCCATGAGGGTGGCGTGGAACCCCCGGGCCGCGAACGCCCTGCGGGCAGCCTCCAGGATGCGGGCTCGAGTTTGCTCCTTGCGGGCTTCCCTGACCCTCCCAGCCGTGGCCGCTGATCTCACGTGCAGGCTCCGTCCCCAGGTTCTGGTGACTGACTGGTCGGTCACTATTTTACAGAAACGCAGCCGGCCTTCGTGCAAAGGGGGTTTCAGCCGGCCGCCACCGCCAGGGCCTCGGTGGCCGCCCGCGCGTCGAAGGCGCCTTCCGCCGCGTAGCGCACCATGGTCCGCAGGTCGTCCAGGGTGAAGTTCAGCTCCCTGGCCGCGCAGTGCATCTCCCAGGTCAGGCTGGTGCGCAGCAGCAGCGGGTCGTCGCTGTTGAGGGTGACGCGTACCCCGGCGTCGTACAGCGCCCGCAGAGGGTGCTCTTTCCAGCCGGGCACCAGGCCCAGGCGGACGTTGCTGGTGGGACACACCTCCAGGGTGATACGGTGCTCCCGCAGGTAAGCCACCAGCTCCGGGTCCTCCACCGCCCGGAACCCGTGCCCGATCCGCCTCGCCCCCAGCTGGTAGATGGCGGTCCACACGGACGCAGGGCCGGAGAACTCGCCCGCGTGCACCGTGATCCCCAGCCCCGCCTCGCGGGCCACCTCACAGGCCCGGGCGAACAGGGCCGGCGGGAAGTTTTCCTCGTCCCCAGCCAGGTCTAACCCCACGACCCCGCAGTCCACGCAGGAGGCGGCGATCTCCGCCACCTCTAGGGCGTGCTCGGGACCGCGTTCCCGCACCAGGGTCACCAAAAAGCCGCACCGGATGCCGAACTCCTCCCGCGCCCGGGCACGGCCTTCCGCCATGGCTTCCAGCATGCCCCGGATGCCGAGGAGGGCAAACCCCCGCCGGCCTCCCACGCGGATTTCCACGTACCGCACGTTGTCCTGCGCCGCCTCCCGGAGCAGCTCGTAGGTGATCTGGGCGACGTTGCGGTGGGTGTACAGGGTGTCCGGGATCTTGCCCGCGCGTCCCAGGTACCTCAGGCGGCGGAGCCGGTCGTAGCCCACGTGCCGCTTGGGGTCGCTGACCAGGTAGGGTTCCACGAGGCTTGGGGCGTGCAGCTCCTGGGCCAGGCGCCGCAGCCGCAGGGACGTCTCCAGGTGCACGTGGAGCTCCGCCTTGGGTAGGGCGTGCACCGATTCCCGCGTGACCTCCTGCGCCATCCCCGCCCACGTGGTCCGCCGAGTCGGGTTGCATTATACTCGCGGGCTGTGGGCCGCACAATCTTGACAGCCGCCCCGCAACCCGCCCAGCAGCCCGCGCCGCCGCGCGACGGCTTCCCGTGGGCCTGGGTGTCCCTGGCAGTCGTGGGCCGGCTGGTAGGGGTGTTGACGCTGCCCGTGCTGGACGACGAGGCGTACTACTGGACGTGGTCCCGGCACTTGCAGTGGGGCTACCTGGACCACCCGCCTGGGGTGGCCGCGCTGGTGGCCGGATCCACACGCCTCCTTGGCGACGCCCCGTGGGCCATGCGGCTTCCCAGCCTGCTGCTGGCGGCCGCCACCGCGTGGGTGGTCTTCCGCCTCACCGCGGACCTGTACGGACCCCATGCCGCGCGCCGCAGCCAGTGGCTGTTCCACAGTGTGCCCCTGTTCATCGCAGGCGGCGTGGTGGTGTCTCCCGACGCACCCCTGGTGTTCCTGTGGGCCGTGGCCGCGTGGGCCAGCTGGCGGGCCCTCCAGGGCCACCACCGGAGCTGGTGGCTGGTGGGAGCTGCCTGCGGGGTCGGCATGCAGACCAAGTACAGCATGGGCTTCCTGCTCCCGGCCCTGGCCTGGCTGCTGCTGCGGCACCCCACAGCGCGTCGCCGGTGGGAACCGTACGCGGCGGCGGCGTTGGCGCTGCTTCTGTTTCTGCCCAACCTGCTGTGGAACGCGCAGAACGGGTGGCAGACCTTCCGGTTCGTGGTGGAGCGCGCCCCGTGGGTCCGCGCGGGCGTGGCTGGAAATTTCCTGCTTTCCGCGGGAGGAGTGCTTCTGTACCTGTCCCCGCTGCTGGGCGTGCTGCTGCTGGCCGCCCCATGGAGTGGCCACACCGCCGCGGACCGCTTCCTCCGGCTCCTGTGCGTGCCGACCTTGCTGGCCGCGCTGCTGGCAGCCCTGGTGGGCAAGTTCAAGCCCCACTACATCGCGCCCGTGGCTCTGCTGGGCGTCCCGGCCCTGGCCGCGTGGGAAGCGCCACCGCTGGCCCGCTGGCGGTCCGCCGCCGCGGCCCTGGGTGCGGTGCAGTCGCTGGCCAGCGTGGCGGTGGGCCTGCTCGCCCTGCAGGACCCGGCCGTGCTGGCAGACCAGCGGGGCTGGGATCGCGTGGCGGAGGAGGTGTTGCGGCGCGCCCCGGCCGGGTCGGTGGTGGTCACCACCACCTACCAGAACGCGGGCCAGCTCAGCTACGCCCTGCGGGAGCAGGTCCCCGTAGCCGTGCTCCCGGGCCCCCACACCTTCGACCAGTGGAGCCCGCTTGCGGCGTACGCGGGTCGGCCCGCGCTGGTGGTGCACGACGCCGCCTCCCCCGTCGGCCACGAGGGATGGTGCCGCAGCCCGCAGCGCCTGCCAGACCTCGTCTACCCCGACCCGCGACGCCCCCTGCGCACCTTCGTGTTCGTCCGGTGCGAGGTCCTCAGCTGGCCGCCCCGCTGAGCCCCGAAGAGGGCTGCGCGGCGCGGTTTTTGGGCACCACCGCCGCCCGGCTACGCTGGTGGCGGAAGGGCAGCACCGGGCAGGCGACCCAGTGGCCGGGGAACACCTCCTGGAAGGGCGGTTCCTCTGTCCGGCAGCGGTCCACCGCGTACATGCACCGGGTGTGGAACCGGCAGCCGGAGGGCGGGTTCACGGGGCTGGGTACATCGCCCGGCAGGATGATGCGCTCCCGCTTCACCTCCGGGTCCGGGATGGGGACCGCCGACAGCAACGCCTCCGTGTACGGGTGCTGCGGGTTCTCGAACAGCTCGTCCGCGGGTGCCAGCTCCACGATCTTGCCCAGGTACATGACCGCGATGCGGTCGGAGATGTGCTTCACCACCGACAGGTCGTGGGCGATGAAGATGTAGGTGAGCTTGAACTCCCGCTGCAGCTCTTCCAGGAGGTTGATCACCTGCGCCTGGATGGACACGTCCAGGGCGGAGACGGGCTCGTCGCAGATCACCAGCTTCGGGTTCACCGCCAGGGCCCGGGCGATGCCGATCCGCTGCCGCTGGCCCCCGCTGAACTCGTGCGGGTAGCGGTTCACGTGGTAGGGGGAAAGCCCCACGATCTCCAGCAGCTCCTGCACGCGCCGGAGCTTCTCGCGCCCGCGGGCCAGCCGGTGGATCTCCAGCGGTTCGCCCACGATGTCGCCCACGGTCATGCGCGGGTTCAGAGACGAGTAGGGGTCCTGAAAGATGATCTGCATGTCCCGCCGGAGCCGCCGCAGCTCCTCCTTGTTCAGGCGGAACACGTTGTGCCCCTGGAAGATGACCTCGCCCGCGGTGGGCTCCATGAGGCGCAGGATGAGGCGCCCCGTGGTGGTCTTGCCGCACCCGCTCTCGCCCACCAGCCCCAGGGTCTCCCCCTCCCGCACCGTGAAGGAAACGCCGTCCACCGCCCGCACCGCTCCCACCGCGCGCTGGAACAGGAAGCCCTTGGTTACGGGGAAGTGCTTGACCAGGTCCCGCACCTCGAGGATCACGTCGCCCGCCATGACCCCCTCCTACAGCCCTCGGGTGCTGGCCAGCAGCCCCGCCTGCTCCGCGGCCCTCCGGTCTTCCGGCCCCGCGTGCTCGCTATACAGGTAGCACCGGGCGGTGTGCTCCGGCCCCACGGGGTACTCGGGAGGGTCCGCGGTGGTGCACACGTCCATGGCGAACGGACAACGGGGAGCAAACGCGCAGCCGGGCGGCAGGTCGATGAGGCTCGGGGGTTGCCCCTCGATGGGAATCAGGCGCTCCGCCCGCTCGTACAGCTTGGGGACCGAGTGCAGCAGGCCCCAGGTGTACGGGTGCTTGGGCTCCTTGAAAGTGCGGAACACGTCGCTGCGCTCCACGGGCCGGCCCGCGTACATGACCACCACGTGGTCGCACATCTCCGCCACCACCCCCAAATTGTGGGTGATGAGGATGATGGCGGTGCCGAACTCCTGTTGCAGCTCCCGCATGAGGTCCAGGATCTGCGCCTGGATGGTGACGTCGAGGGCGGTGGTGGGCTCGTCCGCGATGAGCACCGCGGGGTTGCAGGACAGGGCCATGGCGATCATCACCCGCTGGCGCATCCCCCCGCTGAACTGGTGGGGGTAGTCCCGGGCCCGCTCCCGGGCCGAGGGGATCTTGACGCGATCCAGCATCTCCACCGCCCGCTCCCACGCGGCCTTCCGGTCCAGGCCCTGGTGCACCATCACGGCCTCCGCGATCTGCTCGCCCACGGTGAGCACCGGGTTGAGGGAGGTCATGGGCTCCTGGAAGATCATGGCGATCCGGTTGCCCCGGATGTGCCGCATCTGCTCCTCCGTGAGCCGGAGGAGGTCCTGGCCCTCGAACAGGATCTCGCCGTCCACGATCTTCCCGGGCGGGGTGGGAATCAGGCGCATGATGGAAAGGGCATGCACGCTCTTGCCGCTGCCGCTCTCCCCCACGATCCCCAGGGTCTGCCCCCGGTACAGGTCGTAGCTGAGCCCGTCCACCGCCTTCACCACGCCCTCGTCGGTGTAGAAGTACGTCCTCAGGTTGCGCACGCACAGCAGCGGCTCCGACAAACCTCGTCCACCTCCTCTACGTCCGCAGCCGCGGGTCCAGGGCGTCCCGCAGCCCGTCCCCGAAGAAGTTGAAGGCCAGCACGGTCAAGAAAATCATGAGGCCCGGCCAGAAGGCGAGCAAGGGCGTGCGCCAGATGAAGTCCTGGGCGTTCTGCAGCATGTTCCCCCAGGACGGGGTGGGGGGCTGGATCCCGAATCCCAGGTAGGACAGGGCGGCCTCCGTCAGGATGGCCCCGCCCACCGCCAGGGTGGCCGCCACGATCACCGGGGCGAGGGCGTTGGGAACCAGGTGTCGCCACATGATCCGGGCGGGCGAGGCCCCCAGGGCCCGGGCCGCCTCCACGAAGTCCGTTCTCTTCAGCTTGAGCACCTCGCCCCGGACCAGGCGTGCCGTCCCCATCCACCCGAAGGCGGTGATGACGGCCACGATCCCCACCAGGCTGCCGCCGAAGTACCGGGCCAGAATGATGAGGATGGGTAGGTCCGGAATGGACAGCATGATGTCCACGAACCGCATCAGCACGTTGTCCAGCCAGCCGCCGTAGAACCCGGACACCAGCCCCACCACGGTCCCAAGCAAGGCCGATGCCACAGCCGCGCTGAACCCCACCGTCAGCGAAACCCGGCCGGCGTACAGCAGCCGCGTGAGGACGTCGTGGCCCAGCTCGTCGGTGCCGAGCGGGTGCTTCCACGAGGGCGGGCTCATCCGGTTGGCCAGGTCGATGTGGGTGGGTGGGTAAGGAGCGATCCACGGGCTCAGGACCGCGGACGCCACCAGTACCAGGATCACCCCGCCGCCCGCCATGGCGAGGCGGTGGCGCCGCAGCCGCCTCCACGCGATCTGCCAGTAGCTCTGACCTGGACCGTGGCGCGGCCCGGACCGCTCCGCGGCCGGGCGCGGCACCGCGGCTGAAGGGCGTTCCGTGGACACCTGGCCCGGCACCGGCTTCTAAACCAACCCCCAAAATCGCTGCCGCGATTTTTGGGGACCCCGGTCGTCTCCGCGCCTTGCGCGTCTCACAGACAGACTCCTAGTCGTACCGGATCCTGGGGTCCAGGAGGGCGTAGGCCACGTCCGCCAGGAGGTTAAACACCAGCACCAGGACCGCCAGGAACAGCAGGGCGACCTGCGCGGTGGCGTAGTCCCCTCCGCCCACCGACTCCACGATAAGCCGCCCGATCCCCGGCCACGCGAACACCGTCTCCGTAAGGGGCGCCCCCGCGAACAGGTTGGGGATGCCCAGGGCCAGGATGGTCACGATGGGGATCATGGCGTTGCGCAGGGCGTGCTTCCCGATCACCACGCGCTCCCGAAGACCCTTGGCGCGGGCCGTGCGCACGTAATCCTGGCGGATGACCTCCAGCATGCTGCTGCGGGTGTACCGGGTCAGGGCCGCCATCTGCAACAGACTCAGTACCACCACCGGCAGCACCGTGTACTGCAGCCGGTCCAGCACCGTGGGCCAGCCGGGGGCCACCCCGGGGGTGGCGAACCCTCCGGGCGGGAGCACCCGCAGCACCACCGCGAACACGTAGATCATCATGATTCCGAACCAGAAGGCGGGGATGGAAACCCCGAAGAAGGTAAAGAAGGTAGCCGCGTAGTCCAGGGCAGAGTACTGCCGCAGCGCGGAGTACACCCCCACCGGGACCGCCACCGCCAGCGCCAGCAGGAACGAGGGGATCGTCAGCCACATGGAGTTCCCGATGCGGTCCCACACCAGATCCAGGACCGGGACTTTGTACGTCCGGGAGTAGCCGAAGTCGCCCCGCAGGGCGTTGGCCAGCCACTTCACGTACCGCACGTGCAGGGGGTCATCGAGCCCGTAGATCTTCCGGAGGGCCTGGATGTCCTCCGCCCGCACCCGGGGATTGCCGGCCAGGAGCAGGTCCACGGGGTCCCCCGGCGCCATCACCAGCAGCATGAACACCACCACAGAGATCCCCAGCACCAGGGGCACCATCTGCAGCAGCCGCCGAACCAGGTACGCTCCCATGGGCCGTCACCGTCCGCCCTGCGGCACGAAAGGAGCCGGGAGGGGCGTTTGTCCCGTCCCGGCCCTCCCCGTCCGCCGCGCTAGCGGGTCCACCGCCACTGGGTGGCGTTCCAGGTCACCGGCGTGTCTGCCCCCGTGGGCTTCCAGTTCTGCAGGGTGGCCTTGTGCCCCGTGTAATCCGCCCGGTAGTACAGGGGGATCACCGGCACTTCGTCCACGAAGATCTCCGCGAACCGACGCAGCATCTGGGCGCGGCGGTTCTGGTCCAGCTCCTCGGGGACCGCGTGGCAGATCCGGGTCACCTCGTCGTTCTTCCAGCCGGGGTAGTTCTGGCCGTTGGGCGGTAGGGTGTCCCCGGTGTACAGGCCCTCGCAGTCCGCGGTGGGCCCGAACACCCACGCGTACATGGCCATCTCGAACTGCCGGCTGGGCAGGGTTTGGCCGAAGTACACCCGCGCCGGCTGGTTCTGGATCCGGATCTCCACCCCGATCTCCCGCAGCTGCTGCTGGATGATCTGCTGCACCTGCTCCCGCACCCGGTTGCCCGCGGTGGTCATCAAGGTCAGGCTGAGGCGCTGCCCTCCCTTCTGGAGGATGCCGTCCGGGCCGGGGGTGTAGCCCGCCTCCTGCAGCAGCTGGCGCGCCCGGGCCGGGTCGTGGCTGTAGCGGCGCACCTGTGGGTTGTACCCGTAGTGCTTGGGAGGGAACACCTGGTGGGCCACCGGCTGCTTGCCCTCGAACAGCGCCTGCACGATCTGCTCCCGGTTGATCCCGTACAGGAGGGCCTGGCGCACCCGCTTGTCCCGCAGGTGCACGTTGTCCAGATTCAGGTCGATGTGCTCCCACACTAGGCCCGGTTCGGACTTCAGCACCCAGTCCCGCCGGCCCTCCCGCTCCAGGCGCTTTTCCAGCTCCAGGCCCTGCACGAAGGGGATCGCGGTCTCGTCGAAGGCGTCGATGGAGCCGGCCAGCACGTTGGCGATCTGGGTGTTGGTGTCGGGCACGAACCGGAACACGATGCGCCGCACCTGCGCCCGGGTCCGGTGTGACCCGCCCACGACGTCGTAAGGGAATTCCTCCCACCGCTCCAGGGTGATGGACGAACCCCGCTGCCACTGCACGATCCGGTACGGTCCCGTCCCCACCGTCTGCTCCGAGGTGCCCCACGGCTGCTGCGGCAGCTTGGACGGGTCCCGTTGGTAGGCGGGCCCCAGGATGTGGCGGGGCAGGTAGCCGGCGCCGTTGGGGTTCAGGTCTGCGAACGCGTACTTCTTCTTCCACTGCACCACCATGGTGTAGGGGTTCGGGGCCACGATGTTCTCCACCCGCTGGGCCACGTCCCGGCCGGCGGAGGGGAACCGCGGGTTCATGTTCACCCGCCAGGCGAAGATCCAGTCCTCCGCCGTCAGGCTGCGGCCGTCGTGCCACTTGAGGCCTCTGCGCACCCGCCAGGTGACCTGCATTTTGTTGCCCGGCAGCAGCTTCCAGTCCCCGTCCTTGAGGCTCGGCAGCTTCTCCACCGCCACCGGCTGGAACTTCCACGCGTCGGTCATCTCCACCGTGGGCAACATGATGGGCTGCGAGATCATGGTGGCCACGAACATGGTGCACGCGTCGCAGATGCCGAGCGCGATCACCGCGGGCTCCTGCTGGGTGCCGATCACCACGGTGTCGGGGCCCGCCACCGGCGCCGGCGCCCCAAACGCCAGGGTCGGCAGCGCCAGCACCGCCGCCAGGACCAACGCCACCCACTTCGTCCGCATCCGCAATCCCTCCCGGGGTTTCAGAGTGTCCCCGGCCCAAGCTTTCCCGCCGCCCCACCGCCCCTTCGCCTCCGGCCCCACGGCCCCTAACTAGACTACGACGTCTCGGCCACGGCCCCTGCGGGTCACCCGGATGTGCCGTTCCCCTCCACCCGCTCCAGGGGCGCGTAGCCCAGGGCCAGCCGCTTGGTCCCTACCTCTTGGAAGTGCACCGTGGCCACCGCGCGCTCCCCCTCCCCTTCCACCTCCAGCACCCGCCCCGTCCCGAAGTGCCGGTGTCTGACCAAGTCTCCCGCGCACAACTCGGGCACAGGCCGACCTCCCCCGGGCTCCACACCCACCTCCCACGGTTTCGGGGCCGGCTGCGCCCGCTCCAGGACGTCTTCGGGGAGCTCCTCGAGGAAGCGCGAAGGCACGTTCGCCACCGTACGGCCGAACAGCGACCGCAGGTTGGCGTAGCTCAAAAACAGCCGCTCCTTGGCCCGGGTGATCCCCACGTACGCCAGCCGCCGCTCCTCTTCCAGCTGGGGGGGGTCGTCCAACGACCGTACGTGCGGGAAGATGCCCTCCTCCAGCCCGCACAGGAACACCGCCCGGAACTCCAGCCCCTTGGCCGCGTGGAGGGTCATGAGGACCACACGATCCGCGCGGTCGTCGTAGGTGTCCGCGTCCGTCACCAGCGACAGGTGCTCCAGGAACCCCTCCAGACTCCCGTCCCCGGTGGACGCTTCGTACTCCTGCGCCACGGTGACGAGCTCCCGGACGTTCTCCAGCCGCGCCTGCGCCTCCTCCGTTCCCTCCTCCTCCAGGCTGGCCCGCAGCCCGCTCCGCTCCAGCACCTCCTCCACCAGCTCCGCGGCACGGACGGCCCGCGCGCGGGCCTGCAGGTCCCGCACCAGTTCAACGAACGCCCGCACCGCCCGCCGCGCCGCCGCCGGCAAGCCCGGCACTTCCTCCACCGCCTCCAGAGCCCCCCACAGCCGCAGGCCCCGCTGTGCCGCAAACGCCCGAAGCTTCTGCACCGTGGCCTCCCCCAGCCCCCGGCGCGGGACCGTCATCGCCCGTAGTAAGTTCAGCTCGTCGTCCGGGTTGTGGATCACCCGAAGGTAGCTCAGCAGGTCCTTGACCTCCTTGCGCTCGTAGAACCGCACCGCCCCCACCACCTGGTAGGGGATGCCGGCCCGCAGGAGCGCTTCCTCGAACTGCCGCGACATGGCGTTGATCCGGTACAGGACCGCACACTCCCCCAGCCGGAAACCCTCCTCCTGCAGCCGGCGGAGCCGGTCGGCCACGAACCGCGCCTCGTCGTGCTCGTCGCTTGCCTCGTACACCGCGATCGGCAGACCCGCGGCGTTTTCCGTCCACAGGCGCTTGGGGTAGCGCCGGGGGTTGTGCTGGATCAGGTGCTCCGCGGCCTGAAGGATCTTCTGGGTGGAGCGGTAGTTCTGCTCCAGGGGCAGGACCCGGGCGTCGGGGAAGTCCCGTTCGAACTCCAGGATGTTGCGGATGTCCGCCCCCCGCCACCCGTAGATGGCCTGGTCCACGTCGCCCACCACGAACAGGTTCCGGTGCCGCTCGCACAGCCGGGCCAGGAGGCGGAACTGCACGGGGTTGGTGTCCTGGTACTCGTCCACCAGCACGTGCTGGAAACGGTCCTGGTACAGCCCGCAGACCTCCGGCACCTCCTCCAGCAGGCGCAACGCCTCCACCAGCAGGTCGTCGAAGTCCAAGGCGGACCGCTCGTGCAACCGCCGCTGGTACTCGCGCCAGCAGGCCGCCACGGTGCGTTCGAAGGGCGAGGTGGCCTGCAGCTCGTACGCGGCCAGGCTCACGCCGTCGTTCTTGGCCGCGGACACCACCGCCAGCACCGCCCCAGGAGGGTACCGCCGCTCGTCCACCCCCAGGGCCCGGAGCGCCTCCCGCATCACCTGCCGCTGGTCGTCCTCGTCGTACACGGTGAAGCGGGGTGGCACCCCCACCCGCTCGCCGTGCGCCCTCAAGATCCGCGCGCAGGTGCGGTGGAACGTCCCCATCCACACGAGCCGTGCCACCCGGTCGCCCAGCAGTCCGGCCACCCGGTGGCGCATCTCCTCCGCAGCCTTGTTGGTGAAGGTCACCGCCAGGACACGGTCCGGCGGCACCCCCAGCCCCCGGACGAGGTACGCCACCCGGTGGGCCAGGACCCGGGTCTTCCCGGATCCTGCCCCTGCCAGCACCAGGGCCGGCCCGCCTCGGTGCAGCACCGCTTCCCGCTGCTGCGGGTTCAGCCCACGCAGCAAGGCCTCCACGCTCACTCCCCGAGCCTCCGCGCCACCAGGGTCACGAACTCCTCCACCGGCTCCAGCTCCTCCAACGCTCGAACCACCTGCTCCTCGTCCAGCCGCAGGTAGCCGCGCACCACCACGTTGCGGAAGCCCGGAAGCCGCGCCAGGCGACCCACCAGGGCATCTGGGAAACCCACCGGGCGGAGGTTTTCCACCGCCGCCCGGTAGTCGGAAAACGCCAAGCCGTGGGAAGCCGACAGTTCCCCGGCCACGTCGATCACCATCTGCGCCACCATCAGCAACGAGTGCACGACGTCGTTGCGCAGGGAAAGGTCGCCCCTCAGGTCCGCCGCGGAGACGGGCCGGGACCGGAGCCGCCGCAGGTGGCCGAGGTACCGCCGCAGCTCGCTGAGGCGCTCTGCGAGCCGGCTCATCGTGCCAGGGACCGCAGCAACGTCTTCTCGTGCCGCTCCAGGAAGGGGCGGAGGTCGGCGGCGCGGAGCAGGCGGTCCACCGCGAAAGCGTGCAGTTTGGAACGGTCCCGACAGTACACCAGCTTTCCCTCCCGCAGGACCCGTTCCGCCAGCAGCGGGGGCGCCTCGTTGAGTACCAGGACGTCCACGTCGTCCGCGTGCAGCTCGCCCACCAGGTCGCTGGACACCCGTACGCGGACGTCGAAGGCCTCACCCGGCGAGGTGTCGGCCTCCAGGAGGAGGGCCACGTCCACGTCGCTGTCCCGGACGGCTCGCCCGGCCGCGTGGCTCCCGTACAGGTATGCGGCCACCACCCGCTCTGGGGCTTGCTGCTGGAAGTACCTCTGCAGCCCCTCCGCCAAGTCAGCCGCCCGGTCCGTCACTCCCACTCGATGGTAGCAGGCGGCTTGCTGGTTACGTCGTACACCACCCGGGTGATGGCAGGGACCTCTCGCGTGATGCGGGCGGCCACCGTCTCCAGCAGCTCGTGGGGCAGCCGTGCCCAGTCCGCGGTCATCCCGTCCTCGCTGGTGACCGCGCGCACCGCGCACGCGTACCCGTACGTCCGGGCGTCGCCCGCCACCCCCACCGTCCGGACCGGCAGGAGCACGCAGAAGGCCTGCCACAGCTCCCGCCAGAGCCCCGCCCGTCGGACCTCCTCCAGGAGGATGCTGTCCGCCTCCCGCAGGATTTCCAGGCGCTCTTCGGTGACCTCCCCCAGCACGCGGATCGCAAGCCCGGGTCCCGGGAACGGGTGACGCCACACCAGCTCGTCGGGCAGCCCCAGCTGTCGGGCCAGCTCCCGCACCTCGTCTTTGAACAGCTCGCGGAAGGGCTCCACCAGCTGGAACCGCATGCGCTCCGGCAGGCCGCCCACGTTGTGGTGGGTCTTGATGCGGGCCGCGGTGCGCGTGCCGGACTCGATCACGTCCGGGTACAGGGTACCCTGCACCAGGAAGTCCACGGGGCCGATCCGGCCGGCCTCCTCCTCGAACACCCGGATGAACTCCTCGCCGATGCGCCGCCGCTTCTCCTCCGGGTCTGTGACCCCCCGCAGCCGCGACAGGAAGCGTGCGCGCGCATCCACGTGGACCAGGGGCACGTGGAAGTGGTCGCGGAACGTCCGCACCACCTGCTCAGGCTCGCCCTTGCGCAAAAACCCGTGGTCCACGAACACGCACGTGAGCTGGTCGCCCACCGCGCGGTGCACCAGGGCCGCGGCCGCGGAGGAGTCCACTCCTCCGGACAGGGCGCACAGGACCCTTCCCTCCCCGACCTGCTGGCGGACCCGTTCGGTGGCCTCCTCCACGAACGACCGCATGGTCCACGTGGGAGCGCACCCGCACACCCGGAACACGAAGTTGCGCAGGACGTCCACGCCCCACGGGGTGTGGGACACCTCCGGGTGGAACTGGACGCCGTACAGGTGCCGACGGACGTCCTGGAACGCCGCATGGGGGGAGTGGTCGGTGTAAGCGACCGTCTCAAACCCGGGCGGCAGCTCCAGGACCGCGTCCCCGTGGCTCATCCAGCACAGCAGCCGCCGCTCCAGCCCGTCAAACAGCGGCCCCGGCCGCTCCACGAACAGCCGCGTGCGTCCGTACTCCCGGACGGCGGCAGGCCCTGTGCGGCCGCCGAGGACGTGCGCCATCCACTGCATCCCGTAGCAGATCCCCAGCACCGGTACACCCAGCTCCAGGATGCGGGGGTCGGCCTGCGGGGCGCCCGGCTCGTACACGCTGGCGGGGCCCCCGGACAGCACGATGCCTTTGGGGCGGAGGGCCGCCACCTGCGCCGCGGGCGTGTCGAAGGGTACGATGCGGCTGTACACCCGCAGCTCGCGGATCCGCCGAGCAATCAGTTGCGCGTACTGCGCGCCAAAGTCGACCACGAGGACGAGGTCCTGACCTGTGGTCCGCAGCACCCCCTCCGCGCGACGGGGGTCTGTGGCGGTTTCCGCACGCTCCCCGACCAGGCTGTGCACGTCCTTACCTTCCCTGGCCGACCCGCTGGGCAAACTGGGCGGCCTTGCCCTCCGTCAGCAAGCCAGGAGCGAGCACGATCTCCGCCCGGTGCATTTCCCGGATCGTCCGGGCCCCGCACATGGCCATGGCGGTGCGCAGCGCCTCCACCAAGTTCTGGCTGCCGTCGTCCACTTGAGCAGGGCCGAGCAGGATCTGCCGCAGGGTGCCCGTGGTGCCCACCCGGATGCGCGTGCCGCGCGGTAGCGCCGCATGAGGGGTCGCCATGCCCCAGTGGAAGCCCCTACCCGGGGCTTCCACGGCACAGGCCAGGGCGGATCCGAGCATCACCGCGTCCGCGCCGCAGGCGACGGATTTGGCCACCTCCCCTCCCACCCGGATCCCGCCGTCCGCCACCACGGGCACGTGCCGCCCGGTGCGCTCGCGGAACGCGTCCCGAGCCGCGGCCACGTCGCACAACGCGGTGACCTGCGGGACGCCGACTCCCAGCACCTTCCGGCTGGTGCAGGCAGCCCCCGGCCCAACCCCGACGAACAGTCCCGCCACCCCGGCCTCCAGGAGCTCCATGGCGGCCGGGTAGGAGACGCAGTTGCCTGCCATTACCGGGATCCTGGACGCCTCCACCACCCGCCGCACCGAAAGCGCCCGTCCCCGGGAGGAGAAGTGCCGTTCGGTGATCACCGTGGACTGCAGCACCAACACGTCCAGGCCCGCTTCCTCCGCCACCGGCGCCAGCCAGCCCGCAGAAGCGGGCGTGGTGGACCCGAAGGCAAGGGCCCCGGCCCGCTTGATCTCCTGGATCCTCCGGGCTACCAGCTCCTCCCGGACCGGCGCCCGGTACAGCTCCTGCAGCAGGGGCACGCACTGGTCCTGCGGGGCGGAGGCGATGCGCTCCAGGGGTTCTGTGGGGTCCTCGTACCGCGTCTGCAGGCCTTCCAAGTTCAGGACGGCCGCACCCCCGAGCTCCCACATGAGGACCGCGGTGCGCACGTCCGTGACGCTGTCCATGGCCGCGGCCAGCACCGGGATCCGCAGCCGGTAGCCTCCGACCTCCCACGAGGTGTCTACGTCCTCGGGGTCCACGGTAGCCGCCGCGGGCACCAGAGCGATGTCGTCGTAGCCGTACGCCCGCCGGACCCTCCGCCCGAGCCCCAACAGCACCGTGTCGGTCTCGGCCACCGCGCTGTGCGGTTCACGGGCCGGGACCACGAGCCCCGGCTGCGTCGGCGCGCTCATCGGTACACCTCCGGCTTCAGCACGCACAGAAAGGGCAGGTTGCGGTACAGCCCCGCGTAGTCCATCCCGTAGCCCACCACGAACCGGTCGGGGATGCGGAACCCCACGTACCGCAGGGGCACTTCCCGCCGCCTGCGCTCCGCTTTGTCCAGCAGCACGCACACCGCCAGGCTGGCAGGGTAGCGGGCCTTGAGGGTGGTCAGCAGGTAGTCCATGGTGAGGCCGGTGTCCACGATGTCGTCCACCACCAGCACGTGCCGGCCCTCGATGCTGTCGTTGAGGTCCTTGAGGATCCGCACCACCCCGGTGTTCTCCGTGCCCGCCCCGTACGCGCTGGTGGCCATGAAGTCCAGCTGGCAGGGGATGGTGATGGCGCGCATGAGGTCCGCCACGAAGAACACAGCCCCTGTCAGGATCCCGACCAACAGGGGCTGCTTGCCTTCGTAGTCCGAGGAGATCTGGCGCCCGAGCTCCTGCACCCGGGCGCGCAGGACCTCCTCGGGGATGAGGACCTCCTCGACGTCGTCCACCAGCGACAACGCGCGCCTCCCGGGGGTTTGCGGGGATTATAAGGAAATTCTGAAAATCCTGTCAAACGGACCGCCGGATGCCCCGATCGTTCGTCTTTAACGACCGATAGGCCGCTGCTAGCGCTTTATCCGACGGTTTTGTCGAACATCCGACGGTCACCGGCTCCCGGGCTTGACCAGGGGCAGCCCTTCCCGGCACAGCGGGCAGAGAGGTGGCAGGTACGCCTCCACGTCCAGCCTCACCAGCGGCTCGAACCTCCACCGCAGCCCGTGCCCGCCCCCGGACCGGTCCACGATGGCGGACACCCCCACCACCACCGCGCCCGCCCGCTCCGCCAGGCTAGCCACCTCCTTCGCGGACCCTCCCGTGGTCACCACGTCCTCGACCACCAGCACCCGCTCCCCCGCGGACAGGGAGAAACTACGCCGCAGGGCCATCCGGCCCTCGGACCGCTCCGCCCACAGGGCCCGGGCACCCAGCTGGCGGGCGGTCTCGTACGCCAGCACCACCGCACCCACCGCGGGGCCCACCACCACCTGGACGCCTTCGGCCTGGAACGGCGCTGCCAGCGCCGCACACACGCGCGCGGTCAGCTCGGGGTACTGCAGGAGCAGGGCGCACTGCACGTAGTGCGGGCTGTGCATGCCCGAACTCAGCAGGAAGTGGCCCTGCTGGACGGCCCCGTGGGCCTGTAGCAGCTCCAGCACCTCAGGTTCCGACAGGACCGCCGTCACGACGCGGGCCGAAACGCTTCCATCCCAAGCAACAGGGGGAGTTCCTTGAGCTCACGGCGGAGGGGGTCGAACACGAGCCGAAGCGCCAGGACGGGGGACGGGACCACGGAGCAGACGGCCCCGGAGTCCAAGGGGGACCGAACACGCTCAGCCAGGTCCGGCGCGGCCACGTGGGCCACCTCCACCTCTACGGACGTGATCCCCATGCTCCCCCTACCGCCCCAACCTGGAGCGTAGCGCTTCCAGCGCCTCCACGGTAGTCCGGGCGGCCGCGGCGGGGTCGGGGGACAGCAGGATGGGCCGGCCTACCACCACGTAGTCCGCGCCTGTCTGGACAGCCTCCCGCAGCCCACCGGTGCGGGCCTGGTCGTCCCCAGACACCTCCCGCGGCCGTACTCCCGGTACCACGGTCAGGAAGTCAGGCCCGCACACCTCCTTGACCGAAGCCACCTCGTGGACGGAGCAGACCACCCCGTCCATTCCCGCCTGCCGGGCCAGCCGGGCCAGTCGCAGGGTGTACGCCTGCGGCGGCTCGCGCACGCCTACTTGCTGCAGCGTGGCTTCGTCCGCGCTGGTGAGCGCCGTCACGCCCAGCACCACAGGCGGGGCCTCGGAGGCGCGCCGTGCACCCTGTGCGGCCCGGCGCATCATCTCCAACCCGCCGCACGCGTGGACGTTGAGCATCCAGACGCCCAGCCGGGCGGCGGCGGCTGCGGCTTGCTCCACCGTGTTGGGGATGTCGTGGAACTTCAGGTCCAGAAAAACACGGCCGCCGCGGGCGTGCACCTCCCGGACCGCCTGAGGGCCTGCGGCGGTGAACAGCTGTGAGCCCACCTTGAAGTTGCACACCACCGGCCTCAGCTGGTCCAGCAGCCGCTTTGCCGCCTCCAGGTCGGCGACGTCCAGGGCCACGATGAGCTCAGCCACGCGCAGGCTCCGAACTCGTAAGCCGCAGGGCGCCGACCAAGGAAGCAACGGAAGCTAGTCCGTGGTCTCTCAAGTAGGCCCGCAGGCCTTCCGTGACCTTCACGTGTGCCTGAGGGTCGTTCAGCAAGGCAGATCCGATGCCCACCGCCCGGGCCCCTACCAGCAAGAATTCCACCGCGTGCTCCCACGTGGCCACCCCGCCCACCCCAACCACGGGCACTGGAACGGCCCGGCAGATCTCCCACACCAGGCGAACGGCCACGGGCCGGATGGCCGGTCCGGAAAGCCCTCCGGTGATCCCCCCCAGCTTGGGGCGGCGGGTGTGCACGTCCACCGCCATGGCCGGAAGGGTGTTCGTCACCGTGAGGGCGTCCGCTCCCGCCTCCACCGCTGCTCGCGCACACGACACGGGGTCCAGCAGGTTGGGCGCCAGCTTGACCAGCAGCGGCAGCCTAGTCACCCGGCGGGCCGCGGACACAAGGCTGTAAGTCCGCGCCGGATCCTGGCCGAACAGGAGGCCGTCCGCCACGTTGGGACACGACACGTTCAGCTCCACGGCTGCCACGCCCTCGGCCTCGTCCAGCCAGCGGACCACGGTGCAGAACTCCTCCACCGAGTGCCCGGCGACGCTGGCCACCACCGGGATCCCCAGGGTCCGCAAGAACGGCAGGTCCTTGGACAGGAAGGCGGCCAGACCCGGGTTGCGCAGCCCTATGGAGTTCAGCCAGCCTCCGTCGACCTCCACCACCTGGGGAGGCGGGTTTCCCTCCCGGGGCTCCAGGGTGATGGACTTGGTCACGAACGCGCCGAACGCCCGCAGGTCGTACACCTGCGCGACCTCGCGGCCGTGTCCCAGGGGGCCTGAAGCACACACCACTGGGTTCTGCAGGCGCAGGCCGGCGATTTCCACCGAGAGGTCCGGCTCAACGGAGCCCGGCTCGGGACCGCTCCTCCCCACGCTGAGCTCCGCGGCAGCCCTACGGTCCAACCCTTGTCTCCTCAACGCCACGCCGCAGGAGGCCCTCGTCCAGGTACGTCCACCGGCCGGCCAGCAGGGTGCCCAATACCTTCCCGCGGAGGGTCCACCCGGCAAACGGCGTGTTGCGGGACTTGGACGCGAACTCCTCCGGACGGACCACCCACTCCGCGTCCGGGTCGAACACCACCAGGTCTGCGGGCCCGCCTTCGTAGATCCGGCCTGCGTCCAGGCCCAGGACCCGGGCCGGCCCGCAGGTGACCTTGAAAAGGGCATCCACGAGCCTCCAGCCCCTCTGGTGCACGAGCCGTGTGAGGACCACGCCCAACAGCGTCTCCAGCCCCACCACCCCGAACGGCGCCTGGTCGAACTCCACGTCCTTCTCCCACGGCGCGTGGGGAGCGTGGTCGGTGGCGATGCA
>JANXBY010000019.1 GCA_025060455.1 Armatimonadota bacterium | reverse complement strand
GCAAACCGACCAGGTACACGAGCGGACGTCACACGCGTACTGTGCATGGCACCGTTGTTGCTCCAGCGGTGGGCGTATGCCGTACCGCCGCCCCGGGTTGTGGCTGGGGGAGGCAGGCCCCGGCGTGGCCGGAGGCCCCCTGGGCCGCCTGTTCCTAGCACCGCCGCCTAGTTCTTCCCAAGACCGCCATGACCCGTGGGCCCGGTCTGAGCCCCTGGCCGAGGAGCCCCACGGGCCCACCGTCCTGGTGGTAGACGACGAGGAGGCCCTCTGCCACCTGATCCGGGACGCCCTGGCGCGCCGGGGTTACCGGGTCCTGGTGGCCACCAGCGGGGTGGAAGGGGTGCGCCTGTACCGCGAACACGCGCGGCACGTGCAGCTGGTGATCCTGGACATGGTGATGCCCGGCATGGACGGGCGTGCGGTGTTTGACGCCCTGCAGGCCATCGACCCCGGCGTGCGCGTGCTGGTCAGCAGCGGGTACATGGACGAAGGAACCGCGGCCAACATCCTGCGCAGAGGTGTCGCGGGGTTCCTCCGCAAGCCGTACACCCTGCGGGAGCTGGTGGCGGCGGTGCAAGCCGCCCTCGGGCAGTCGCCGTAGACCTACCCCAAGAATCGCCGCGCTTTTGGCGATCCCGGCTGCCCTCCGCACGCTCCGTGTCACGCTCCGTGTTTAGAGGACGGACTCCAGCGGCGCGTGGCCACCGGCAGAACGCAGCTCCTCCAGAGGTCAGCTGCCCGGTCCTGTATGATAGGGCCGGCGGGTGCGGGAGACCTGCAGCCTGCGGCTTCCGTGGTTTTGCGGGGAGGGGAGATGCGTAGCCCGGAGGAGTACCTCAACAGCCTGCGGGACGGCCGGCGCGTGTACTACCGCGGCCGGCGGGTGGACGACGTGACCAGCCACCCCCACCTGAAGAAGGGCGCGGGGGTGTGCGCGTTGGACTTCCGGCTGGCCCACGAGCGGCGGGACGACCCCACCTTCGTGGTTCAAGACCCCCAGACCGGGCAGGTGTACAGCCGATACTTCTACGTGCCCCGGGAGCCGCAGGACCTGCTGCGGCGGCGCGACCTGATCGAGGCGGTGACCCGGGAGGCGCGGTCCTTCGTGCCCCTGGTCAAGGAGATCGGCACCGACGCCCTGTTCGCCCTGCACATCGTGTGCGCGCGCATGGACCGGGAGCTAGGGACCTCGTTCTTGCCCCGCGTGCGGGCGTTTTACGAACGCTGCCGGGACGGCGACCTGGCCATGGCGGTGGCGCAGACGGACGTGAAGGGGGACCGGGGCAGACGCCCGTCCGACCAGCCGCATCCAGACCTGTACGTGCGCTGCCTGCGGCAGACCTCGGACGGGATCGTGGTCCGGGGGGCGAAGGCACACACCACCAACGCGGTGTACAGCAACGAGATCCTGGTCTTACCCACCCGGGCCATGACGGAGCGGGACGCGGCGTACGCGGTGGCGTTCGCGGTGCCGGCCAACACCCCGGGCCTCACCTTGGTGGCGAGCCCCCGCGGGTTCGGGGCGACGAGTCCCTTCGACAACCCGCTGAGCAGCCGGTACGGGATCACGGAGTCCCTCACGGTGTTTGACGACGTGTTCGTACCGTGGGAGCGGGTGTTTCTGTGCGGGCAGTGGCCGTACGCGGGGCTGTTGGCCAAGACCTTCGTGGAGTTCCACCGGTTCACCGCCGTCTCTTACAAGACGCCTCTGCTGGAGCTGCTGGTGGGCAGCGCCGCGTGGATGGCGGACGCGCAGGGGATTGCAGGAGCGGGGCACGTGCGGGACAAACTGGCGCGGCTGGTGATGTACGCGGAGACGGTCCGGGGGCTTTCCACCGCCGCCGCGGTGGAGGGGAGGCTGGAGGAGGGGGTGTTCGTGCCGCACGTGGTGCTTACCAACGCCGCCAAGTACTACTTCGCCCGAGGCTACCACGACGCGGTGCGGGACGTGCAGGACATCGCGGGAGGCTTGGTGGTGACGGGACCCGCGGAGGAGGACCGGAACAACCCGGAGGTGTGGAGCCTCATCGAGCCGTACCTGCAGGGGCGGGCGGGGGTCTCTGGAGAGGCCCGGCTGCGGATGATGAACCTGATCCGGGACCTGGTGGCCTCGGACCTAGGCGGGTACCTGGAGGTGCTGGCCATCCACGCGGAAGGGTCCCTGGAAGCACAGAAGCTCACCGTGCTCATGGACTACGACCTGGAGCGGGTCAAGGGCCTGGCCGCCCGGGCCGCGGACCTGGAGGGGTAGCGTGCCGCACGTGCGGGAGCTATTTGACCTGTCGGGGCGGGTGGCGGTGGTCACCGGCGGCTCCCGGGGCCTGGGGCTGGAGGTGGCGGAGGGGCTCGGGGAGGCCGGGGCTCGCGTGGTGGTGGCGGCCCGGCGGGCGCAGTGGCTGGAACCGGCCACCGAACACCTGCGCGCCTGTGGGATCGAGGTCGCCGCGGTGACGTGCGACGTGTCGGACCCGGACGGCGCCCGCGCCCTGGTGCGGGCCGCCCTGGACCGCTTCGGGCGCCTAGACATCCTGGTCAACAACGCGGGGGTCAGCTGGGGAGCTCCTTTCGAGGAGATGCCTCTGGAGCGGTGGAGGCAGGTGCTGGACACCAACCTCACGGGCACGTTCCTCGTCACGCAGGCGGCAGTACCGGTGATGAAGGCGGCGCGCTGGGGGCGCATCGTGAACGTGGCCTCCGTGGCAGGGCTGGTGGGGTCGCGGGCGGAGGTCCTGGATGCGGTGGGCTACGCGGCCAGCAAGGGCGGGGTGATCGCCCTCACCCGCGACCTGGCGGTGAAGCTGGCGCCGCTCGGGATCACCGTGAACGCGATCGCCCCCGGTTTCTTCCCCACCCGCATGAGCGAGAAGCTACTCGAGCGGGTGGGAGAACAGGTGGTCTCACAGGTCCCCATGGGCCGCCTGGGCCAGCCCGGAGACCTCAAGGGCGTGGTGGTGTTCCTGGCTTCCGAGGCCGCGCGGTACGTCACCGGGCAGGTCCTGGCGGTGGACGGAGGATCCACCGCCGCGTGAGAGCACCGAAGGCCATGGCACCGCGGGCACCGCTGGAGGGTGTTCGGGTCCTGGAGCTGGGGAGCTTCATCGCGGGCCCGTACTGCGGCCAGCTGCTGGCGGACTACGGGGCGGAGGTGATCAAGGTGGAGCCGCCCCGGGAAGGCGACGCCATGCGGCGGTGGGGCGTGGTGTTGCACCACGGCCGGTCGCTGTGGTGGCCAGTGATCGCCCGCGGCAAGAAGAGCGTCACCGTGGACCTGCGGTGTCCCGAGGGGCAGGAGGTGGCACGGAGGCTGGCCGACCGGTGCGACGTGCTGGTGGAAAACTTCCGGCCGGGGACCATGGAGGAGTGGGGCCTGGGCCCCGAGGTGTTGCTGCAGCGCAACCCAGCCCTGGTGTACGTGCGCATCTCCGCCTTCGGGCAGACAGGGCCCTATCGAGACCGGCCCGGGTTCGGTGCGGTGGCCGAGGCCATGGGAGGGCTGCGCCACCTGGTGGGCTACCCTGACCGCCCGCCCCCGCGGTTCGGGGTCAGCATCGGCGACACCCTGGCGGGGATGTTCGGCGCCCTGGGGGCATTGCTGGCCCTCCGGGAGCGGGAGGTCAACGGCGGGCGTGGCCAGGTGGTGGACGTGGCCATCACGGACGCGGTGCTGGCTGTGCTGGAGAGTGTGATCGCGGAATGCAGCGTGACCGGCGCGGTGCGGGAGCGCAGCGGGTCGGTGCTTCCGGGCGTGGCGCCGAGCAACCTGTACGAGACCGCGGACGGCCGGTGGGTGGTGGTGGCCGCCAACGCCGACGGGGTTTTCCGCCGGCTGTGTGACGCCATGGGCCGGCCGGAGTGGAAGGCCGACCCCCGTTACGCCACCCACGAAGCCCGCGGAGCCCACCAGGCGGAGCTGGACTCCGCCATCGCGCAGTGGGTGCGTTCCCTGCCCGCGGAAGAGCTCCTGGGCCTGCTGGAGCGCCACGCGGTGCCCTGCGGCCCGGTGTACAACGCCCGGGACGTGCTGCAGGACCCCCACTTCCGCGCGCGGGGTTCCCTGGTGGAGGTCGAAAACCCCGGGGTCGGCCGCGTGATCATGCAGGCTCCCGTGCCGCGCCTTTCGGACACCCCGCCCGTCCGTCCGGGCCCTGCGCCAGAGCTGGGGCAGCACACCGACCAGGTGTTGCGGGAGGTGGCAGGCCTGGCACCGGAGGAAGTGGCGCGGCTGCGGGAGGCAGGTGTGGTGTGAAGCTGGCCTCGCCCCCTGGCACGTGTGCGGTGCGGCTGCGCCGTTGCCGGCGGTCCTTCCGTACCCCGGACGGGGGTGTGTACGTGGCCCTGGATGGGGTGGACCTCGAGGTGCGCGCGGGCGAGTTCGTGGCCCTAGTGGGCCCCACGGGGTGCGGGAAGTCCACCCTCTTGAACCTGGTGGCGGGGCTGCTGCAGCCGGACGCGGGGTCGGTGGAGGTGTTCGGGGAGCCGCTCGTGGGGATCAACCGCAGGGCCAGCTACCTGTTCCAGCAGGACGTGCTACTGCCGTGGAAGACCGCGGAGGAAAACGTGATGCTGGGGCTGGTGTTCCGCCGGGTGCCGCGGGAGCAGGCGCGGCGGCAGGCCCGGGCGTGGCTAGAGCGGGTGGGCCTGCGGGGGTTCGAGAACCGCTACCCCCACCAGCTTTCGGGCGGGATGCGCAAGCGGGTGGCCCTGGCCCAGAACCTCATCGTGAACCCCGAGATCCTGCTCATGGACGAGCCCTTCGCGGCCCTGGACGTGCAGACCCGCCAGCTGATGGAGAACGACCTCCTGCGCATCTGGCAGGAGGAGCGCAAGACGGTGCTGTTCGTGACCCACGACCTGGAGGAGGCCATCGCCCTCAGCGACCGGGTGGTGGTGCTGTCCGCGGGACCTGCGGCGCGGCCTGTGGGCGAGTTCCCCGTGGAGCTCCCGAGGCCCCGGGATGTCACGGAGGTGCGTTTGGATCCCGCCTTCGGCGACCTGTTCCGCCGCGTGTGGGAGTTGCTCCGGGGGGAGGTGCTGCGTGCGTTCCGGCTGGGCCCATAACGCCCGTTGGGGCCTGCGGGCGGTGCAGGCGGCGGTGTTCGTCCTGCTGGTGGTCGCGTGGGAGCTGAGCAGTCGGTGGGGCTGGCTGGACCCCTTCTTCTTCAGCCGACCCTCCAGCGTGGCGGAACGGGTGGTCCGGTGGTTCGCCACCGGGGAGGTGTATCGGCACATCTACGTGACGTCCCTGGAGACGGTGCTGGCGTTCCTCGTGGGCTCCCTCCTGGGCGTGGTGGTGGGATTCGCCTTCGCCCTCTCGCCCGGCCTTTCGCGGGTGTTCGACCCCTACGTGAAGGTGGCCAACGCCATGCCCCGCATCGTGCTGGCTCCCATCTTCACCTTGTGGTTCGGTCTGGGCGTACTGTCCAAGGTGGCCTTCGGCGTAACCCTGGTGTTCTTCGTGGTGTTCTTCAACACCTACCAGGGGGTCCGGGAGGTGGACCGTAACGTGTTGAACAACGCCCGGATGTTGGGTGCCACGGAGGGAGACCTGGTCCGGCACGTGCTGCTTCCCTCGGCCCTGGTCTGGATCCTGAGCAGCCTGCACACCAGCGTGGGGCTGGCCCTGGTGGGCGCGGTGGTGGGAGAGTACCTCGGGTCGGCCCGGGGCCTGGGCTACCTCATCCAGCAGGCGGAGGCCCTGTTCGACACCACGGGGGTGTTCGCGGGGCTGGTGGTGCTGGCGGGGTTCGTGCTGGCCGTGGACCTGCTGGTGACGTCGGTGGAGCGGCGGCTGCTAAGATGGAAACCGCCGGCCCACGTGGAAGAAGTGGTGTGAGGAGGTGGTGGTGGTGCGCACGCGAGGCGTGTGGCTGTGGGCGTTGGGACTGGTGGTGGCGCTGGCACTGCCCGCCACGGCCCAGCAGGGCCGACCGGAGCGCAGCCGGCTGGTGCTGGCGGTGGGTGGCAAGGAGGCGCTGGTGTACCTGCCGCTCACGGTGGCGGAGCGGCTGGGCTACCTCCGGGAGACCGGCATCCAGATCGACATCCAGAACTTCGCGGGTGGGGGACAGGCCCTGCGGGCGCTGGTGGGCGGCAGCGCGGACGTGGTGAGCGGGTTCTACGACCACACGATCCAGATGCAGGCGCAGGGCCGGGACATCCGGGCCTTCGTGATGCAGCAGCGCTACCCGGGACTGGTGCTGGCGGTGACGAAGGCCGCGTACGACGCGGGGGCTCGCACCTTCCTGGACCTGCGGGGCAAGCGCATCGGGGTGACCGCCCCGGGTTCCAGTACCCACTTCTTCGCGAACTTCCTCATGACCAAGGCTGGGGCGTCCCTGGGCGACTTCTCCGTGGTGGGCATCGGTGCGGGGGCCACCGCGGTGGCCGCGGTGCGCAACCGCCAGGTGGACGCCCTGTCCCACGTGGACCCGGTGATCTCCCTGCTGGAGTCGGGCGGGGAGATCGTGGTGCTCGCGGACACCCGGACCACCACGGGGACCCTGCGGACCTTCGGAGGTCCGTACCCGGCCGCGTGCCTGTACGCCACGGGCGAGTTCATCGACCGCAACCCCAACACCGTGCAGGCACTCACCGTGGCCATGGTGAAGGCCCTACGGTGGATCCGGTCCCGGAACTCCGTGGAGGACATCGTGAACCTGATGCCGTCCGAGTACTACCAGGGTAACCGCGAGGTGTACACCCGGGCGGTGCGCAACATGCTGCAGTCGTACTCCCCGGACGGCCGGATGTTGGAGGCAGGCCCCGCCAACGTGCTGCGGGTGCTGTCCCAGTTCGACCCGCAGGTGGGACGCGCGCGCATCGACCTGGCGAAGACGTACGAGACGCGGTTCGTGGAGGCGGCCCTCAAGCAGGTGAGGGGTCAGTAGGCGAGGCGCCCGGCCCGGGCTGCCCGAGCAGCCTCCCGGGCCCGCCGGACAGGCTCCGGGGTGCGGTAGCGGGCGGCCAACTGTAGCACTACCTCCACAGCCGTCTCCGGGTCGGTGCGCCATGCCGCGTGCACGCACACGGGGCGAACCCGCGGCCGGGTGCGGACCCAGTAGCCCACCACTTCGCCCTCCAGCACCAGGGCACTCCGGGCACCGCGCCGGTCTTCCGGCACCGGCCCCCGCGCCACCAGGGGGCGGTCGGTGACGCCCACGGTGGGCACTCCCAGCACCGCGCCCAGGTGGAGGGCAAGGCCGGCGCGCCGGGGGTGGTCCCGCCCGGTGGCGTCCACCAGGAGCACGTCTGGAAGGCGGGGGAGCCGACGGACCGCGGCCTCCAGCACGGGGCCCTCCCGGAGGGCCAGCAGCCCTGGCTCGTACGGAGCCTCCACACGTTGGACGACCACCACTGGGTGCGACATTTCAGGAGTCCACAGCACCGCGGCGGCCCAGCACGTCTCACCCGTCCCGCCGGCTCCCTCTCGCCCCAGGGGGTAGCAGGCGAAGCAGGCGCCCGCCGTCCACGTCCCCTCCGGCTTCCACGGCAGGGGCCGCATCTTGCCCAGGCACTCCTGCTCCCGGAGGAGCTCGTCGCGGGTGGTGGGCCACACACCGGCGGCCACGGTGGGCGTGTTCGAGGTGGCCTGCCCTTCCCCTGCAGGATTTCCCGCGGCGGATGGGTGAACCCCACACGGGGTGGAGCACATCTGGGTGGGCTGCTGCGGGTTTGCGCGGAAACTGGAGGAGTACGCGCGGGAGCTGCCCGTGGTGGAGGTGCAGCAGACCTTCTACCAACCTCCGCAGGTGAGGACGGCGGAGCGCTGGCGGCGCCGGGTGCCGGACGGGTTCGTCTTCACCCTGAAGGCGTGGCAGCTGGTCACCCACCCGCCCACCAGCCCCACGTACCGGCGTCTCAGCCGGCCGGTCCCCGCGTCCCAGCTGGACCGCTACGGGTTCTTCGCGCCCACCGAGGAAGTCCACGAGGCGTGGGCCCGAACCCTGGAGGTGGCACGGGCGCTGCGGGCCGCGGTGGTGGTGTTCCAGTGCCCGGCCAGCTTCACGCCCACGCCGGCCCACGTGGAAAACCTCCGGCGTTTCTTCCGCCGCGCGCCCCGGGACGGGCTGCAGCTCGCGTGGGAGCCCCGGGGGCCCTGGCCCGAGGGGTTGGTGCGCCAGCTGTGCCAGGACCTGGACCTGATCCACTGTACCGACCCGCTGGCCGCTCCCAGCGTGTACGGGCGGGTGCGCTACTACCGGCTCCACGGGCGCGGCGGATACCGCTACCGGTACACGGAGGAGGACCTGCGGCAGCTGCGAGGGCGTTGCACGGCACCCGCATACGTCCTGTTCAACAACGTGAGCATGTGGGAGGACGCCCTGCGGTTCCGCGACCTCCTCCGCCGGGAGGGGTGAGTCCCTCAGCGCCGGTACGCCACCAGCACGCCGTCGCGCAGGGGGACCACAGTGGCGGCGAACTCGGGGTCCTCGGACACCGCGCGGGTGAAGGCGCGGATGGCCTCCGTGGCCTCGTCCCGCGCCCGGCGGTCCAGCACCCGTCCGTACCACAGCACGTTGTCCGCCAACAGCAACCCGCCAGGGCGGAGCCGGGCCTTGATCACGGGCAGGGCCGCGGGGTAGGCGGGCTTCTCGATATCGTTGAACACCACGTCGAAGGTGGCGTCCATGGAAGCCAGCTGCGCCACCGCCTCCGCCACGTGGAACCGCACCACAGGCAGGAGCCCCATGCGGTCCAGGTAACCGCGCGCGTCCCGGGAAAGCTGAGCGTCCCACACCACGTGGTGCACCTCTCCGCCCCCGTTGTCCCGCACGGCCAGGGCGAACCACGCGGTGGAGTAGCCAAACCCGGAGCCCATTTCGAACACCCGGTGCGCCCCAGCCAGCCGGGTGAGCACGTAGAACAGCTGGCCCACCGCGGGGCCCACGATGGGGAAGCCGGTGGCGCGGGCGCGGGCCTCCATCTCCTCCATCACCGGGTGCCGCGGGGGCACCAGGGACTCCAGGTACGGCATTAGCCGGGCGTGGAATAGGTCCATGGCAGCACCCCTTGGAGGCCTTCGGGGCCCCAGGGGCGGAACTCCTCCTGGGGAAAACCTCCGGCAGCGTCGAAACGCGGTCTGCAGAATACCCGGTGGAGGTGGCGGATGCGCTGGCTGGCGGCGGCTGTGGGCCTGTTCCTGACCCTGGGGGCGACATCCCCCGCACGGCCGCAGGTGGTGGAGTGGGTGCGGGGGCTGGAGATCCCTTGGTCGCTGGCGTTTGCTCCGGACGGCCGCGCCTTCGTGACGGAGCGGCCGGGCCGCGTGCGGGTGGTGCGGGACGGCCGAGTGGACCCGCAGCCCGCGGCCATCCTGCCGGTGGCGCACGTGGGCGAAGGGGGCCTGCTGGGGATCGCTCTGCACCCCCGGTTCCCCAACCCCCCGTACGTGTACCTGTACTACACGTACCAGCAGGACGGGCTGCGCAACCGCGTGGAGCGTTTCCGGGAGCAGGGCGGCAGGCTGGTGCGGGACCGCGTGGTGGTGGACGACATCCCCGGCGCCTTCGTGCACGACGGTGGCCGCATCCGGTTCGGACCGGACGGCATGCTGTACGTGGGCACGGGCGACGCCCGCCAGCCGTCCCTGGCCCAGGACCCGCGCTCCCTGGCGGGCAAGATCCTGCGCGTCACCCCCGACGGAGGCGTCCCGGCGGACAACCCGTTCCCTGGCTCCCCCGTTTACTCCCTGGGGCACCGGAACGTGCAGGGGTTGGCATGGCACCCGCAGACGCGCCGCCTCTACAGCACCGAGCACGGTCCTTCGGGGGAGCGGGGGTTTGCGCACGACGAAGTCAACCTCATCCGGCCCGGGGCCAACTACGGGTGGCCGGAGGTGGTGTGCAGCGAGGGCAGCCGGCCGGAGTTCGTGGATCCGCTCGCGTGCAGCGGGGACGACACCTGGGCCCCTTCCGGTGCGGAGTTCGTGCGGCGGGGGAGCTGGCGCGGCCGGCTGCTGGTGGCCAACCTGCGGGGAGCACACCTGCGCGCCTTCGTCCTCAGCCACGACGGCAGCCGGGTGGAGCGGCAGGAGGTGGTGCTGTCGGGGTTCGGGCGGCTCCGGGACGTGGTAGAGGGGCCCGACGGTGCGGTGTACGTCCTGACCAGCAACCGCGATGGCCGAGGGCGGCCCGCGGACGCGGACGACCGCATCCTGCGGCTGATCCTGCCCCAGTGAACGCGGCCAAAGGCGCACCCCGTGGCGCGGCGCTTCCCGAGGGGCTTCCGGTGGGGCACGGCCACCAGCGCCCACCAGGTGGAGGGCTGCAACCGCCACAACGACTGGTGGGCCTTCGAGCAACACCCGGGCCGCATTTACGGCGGCCACCGGTCCGGCCGGGCGTGCGACTGGTGGCGGCATGCCGAGGCGGACTTCGACCGCATGGTGGCGCTCCACCTCACCGCCCACCGCATGTCGGTGGAGTGGAGCCGGCTGGAACCCGAGCTGGGAAGGGTGGACGAGGCCGCGGTGCGCCGCTACCGCCAGATGCTGCTGGGACTGAGGGACCGTGGCCTCGAACCGATGGTGACGCTGCACCACTTCACGTTGCCCCTGTGGGTGGCTCAGGCGGGAGGGTGGGAGAACCCCGACGCGGTGGAGTGGTTCCGCACCCACGCGCGGCGGTGCGCGGAGTGGTTCGGAGACCTGGTGGACGTGTGGGTGACAGTCAACGAGCCCAACCTGGTGGTGGTGCTGGGCTACCTGCAGGGCCGACACCCGCCGGCCGTGCGGAGCCTGCGCAGGGCCGTGGTGGCGGCCCGGCACCTGCTGCGGGCCCACGCGGCCGCCTACCACGCGGTTCATGAGTTGCAGCCCCACGCGCGGGTGGGGATCGCCCACCACCTGCGTCCCATGGACCCGCTCCGGCCCCAAAACCCCCTGGACCGGTGGGTAGCCCGCTGGCACAGCGAGTGGTTCAACTGGGCGTGGTTGGACGTCCTGCAGCGAGGCCGGGCGCGCGGTCGGTGGGTGCTGGGGAGGATCCCGGAGTGCGCGGCCACCCTGGACTTCGTGGGCGTCAACTACTACACGCGCGACCGCGTGCGGTTCAGCCCGGGGGCACCCCACCTGGGCTTCGGGTTGCACCGGCCGACTCCGGGAGCGCCCACCAGCGACTTCGGCTACGGGGAGCTGTACCCCGAAGGGTTGCTGCGGGTGTTGCGGGAGGCGTGGCGGCGCTACCGAAGGCCCGTGTACGTGACGGAAAACGGGCTCCCGGACGCGGAGGACCGCTGGCGGCCCCGGTTCCTGCTGGACCACCTGGCCTGCGTGCACCGGGCGGTGGAGGAGGGTATTCCGGTGCTCGGGTACTACCACTGGTCGTTGGTGGACAACTTCGAGTGGACGGAGGGCTGGCGCATGAAGTTCGGCCTGTTCGCCGTGGACCCCGCGTCGCAGCGCCGCCGGCCGCGTCCCTCCGCGTCCGTGTACGGGGCGGTGTGCGCCGCCGGCGCCCTTCCAGACCCATAGAACGCACCCCGGACATTCCATCGAAAGGTTCTAGCCCAAGAAGGTTGACGTGCAGGCAACCCATGGTACGATGACAGCGGACGCGGTGCTCGGCGGACACGGAGGCCGCCGGGACCGCGTCGGCGTTTGTGGAGCGGAACAGGGCCGGCACCCGATGAGGGAGTCGGGCAGCCGGCTCCGCTGTTGGAGGAAGCGATGCTGCGCGTGCACCGCGAAGCGTTGTGGGAGGTCCGGAGGGAGATGGTGGCGGCTCGGGAGGACCACCGACGGGACTACCGGAGGGTGCTGGACGGCGAGCGCCGCCGCCGGGCCCGGGTTCGCCACGAGTTGGCACAGTACGCCTCCGCCCACGCCGCGTACCGCGGTGAGCACCGGGCGGTCCTGGACGGTGCCAAGCGGTTGGCGCGGGACGGTCTGGACGCCCACCGACGGGCGCTACAGGAGAACGCGTGGCTGCTGAAGCTGGTGGCGCTGTACGAACATATCCAGCAGATGCGGGCGCAGCGCGCACGGGCTCGGGCTGAGGCGCCGGCGCGTCCGGCGGCCGTGCAGCCCGCAGTTGCCCAAACCTAGGCCACCCCACCCCTCGGCTCCCCCGGCCGAGGGTGATGCCCCACCCCCCACCAGCGGCGGCCCTCGCGGCCGCCGCTGGCTTTTTGGCAGCCGCAAAGGGGTTCACAACCCGGCTTCAGGTCTGGGGCCTACCCCTCTATCCATGGAGCGCCTGGATGCGCGGGTGGCGGCGCAGCCGCTGGAGGAGGCTTCTTTTGGCCAGGTACACCGCTTCGGTGGAAGGGAACAGCTGCGGGTGGCGGCGGTGCAGCTGCTGAGGTGTGGCGCCACACACGAAGCACTCGTACACCAGGATCCGCTCCCGCTCGTCCCGCACCGCGGACTGGACCACCGCCCACAGCTCCTCCCGCTCCAGGTTGGCCACCGCTTCCGCCTCCGGGTCCGCGGCTTCGCTGACGCGGGACGGCTCTTCGAAGGCACGTCGCTCTTGCTGCCGAACGGCGTCCAGGATGGCGGCGTGCACGCACATCTTCAGGTAGCGGAGGAGGCTGCCCGCGTTGGGAAACCGTGCGAACTTCTCCCGGCCCACGGCGGTGTACAGGCGGTCAAAAGCCCGGTTGACGAAGTAGGCCACCGTCTCGCCGGTCTGGAGGAACCCGGGGTGACGCCGGACCCAGGCGGCCACCAGGTTCTCGTAGCGGGCGTACAGCTCCCGCCAGGCGTCCGGATCGCCATCCACCAGCGCCTGCCGGAAGAGCGCGTACGCGTGCTCGTCCCGGTCCACGGACACCCCGCCAGCTGCCCAGGAGGCCGCGCGGGTTTCGCGAAGGTTGAAAGAGTATTCTGGCGGAGGACGCGGGAGTCCTCGTGGGAGGCGTCGGTGCGGGTCCTGGTGACCGGCGGAGCGGGTTTCATCGGGTCGCATGTGGTGGCGGCGTTGCGCCAGGCAGGCCACCGGGTGGCGGTGGTGGATACCCTGGAGGGCGGGCGTGCGCAGTTCGTGCCTCCGGGGGTGCCCCTCTACCGGGTGGACGTGGCGAGCCCGCAGCTGGAGGAGGTGTTCCAGCAGGAGCGGCCGGAGGTGGTGTGCCACCACGCCGCGCAAGCCTCGGTGGCAGTCTCCGTCCGGGACCCCCTGCACGACGCCCGGGTGAACGTACTGGGGACCCTTCAGTTGCTGGAGTGCTGCGTGCGCTACGGGGTGGGCCGGGTGTTGTTCGCCAGCACCGGGGGCGCCATCTACGGCGAACCGGAGGTGGTCCCGGTTTCCGAGAACCACCCGGCGCGTCCTTTGAGCCCGTACGGGGTGCACAAGCTGTGCGCGGAGCACCACCTCGCCGTGTACGGCCGCCTGCACGGGCTCCGGTGGGTGAGCCTGCGCTACGGCAACGTCTACGGCCCGCGGCAGGACCCGTACGGTGAGGCGGGGGTGGTGGCCATCTTCTGCGTGGCCATGCTGCACGGCCGACAGCCCGTCATCTTCGGGGACGGACTCCACACGCGGGACTACGTGTACGTGGAGGACGTGGCACGGGCCAACCGGCTTGCCCTGGAGGCGGACGCGGCGGGAGTGTTTAATGTGGGCACCGGGGTGGAGACCTCCACCCGTCGGATCTTCGACCTGCTGCGTCAGGCCACAGGGTACGAGGGGGAACCCCGCTACGGGCCCCCGCGTCCGGGTGACGTGCGAAGGATCGCCCTGGACTGCACCCGGGCCGAACAGGTGCTCGGGTGGCGGCCCCGCGTGCCCCTCGAGGAGGGCATCGCCCGCACGGTGGCGTGGTTCCGGGAGTACGGACGGGCTGGACGCCAGGACGTACCATAGACGTGCGGGTAGGTGCCTGCCGGGGAGCTGCGCATGCGTCCGATCTGGAAGGGGCACATTGCCTTCGGCCTGGTCACGATCCCCGTGCGGGTGTACGTGGCCCAGGAGGCCAAGGACGTTCGGTTCCGGCAGCTGCACGCGGCCTGTCTGACGCCCATCAAGCAGGTGCGGCGCTGCCCCCGCTGCGGGCGGGACGTGGAGTGGGACGAGGTGGTGCGCGGGTACGAGTACGAGAAGGGACGGTTCGTCCCGGTCACCGACGAGGACCTGCAGTCCGTGCCCCTGCCCACGAAGGGCACCGTGGACCTGTTCGGATTCGTGCAGCTGCAGGACATCGACCCCCTGTACTACGAGCGGGCGTACTACCTGGCGCCCGACGTGGGTGGCGCGAAGGCGTTCAAGCTCCTGCAGGAGGCCCTGGCGTCCTCCGGGCGAGTGGGTGTAGGCAAGGTGGCGTTGCGGGAGAAGGAACACCTGGTGGCCTTGCGCCCGTACGGGGACACCTTGGTCATGGAGGTGCTGTACTACCCGGACGAGATCCGGGCGGTTTCAGACCTCCCGGAGTTCCCCTTGGAGGTCAAGGTGCACCCCAACGAACGCAAGATGGCGGTGCAGCTGGTGGAAGGGATGACCATGGAGTTCCACCCAGGGGAGTACCGGGACGAGTACCGGGAGGCCCTGTTACGGGTGATCCGGGCGAAGGCGGAGGGTGCCCCGCCCCCACAGGCGGCGCCGCCCGCGGAGGAAAAGGTGGTGGACCTCATGGAGGCGCTGCGCCGCAGCCTGGAGATGGCCAAGCAGCAGCGCGCCCGGCGGGTGGAGGGCTCCCCGCCGCCCAAGCGGGTGGCCGCCATGCGGGAACGCCACAAGTGAGCCGCGCGGCCAGAGACGTGGACCCACGGCCACAGGTGCTGGCGGGAACTTCCGGGTTTGCCTTCCCGGAGTGGCGGGGGCGGTTTTACCCCCAGGACCTACCCGAGGACAGGTTCCTGCAGTACTACGCCGCCCAGTTGCCCACGGTGGAGGTGAACGCCACCTTCTACCGGATGCCCCCGGAAGCCACCCTGCGGGCGTGGGCGGAACAGACCCCCGCGGGCTTCCAGTTCGCGGTCAAGGCCCACCGGCGCATCACGCACCTCAAGCGGCTGCACCGGGTGGACTCCGAGCTGCGGTGGACCGCCGAACGCCTGGAGGCGCTGGGGAGCCACCTGGCGGTGGTGCTGTTCCAGTGCCCGCCGTCCCTGCGGAGGGACCCGGAGCTACTGGAGGACTTCCTGGCGAGCCTGCCGCCCTTCCCGCGGGTGGCGTTGGAGTTCCGCCACCCCTCGTGGTTCCAGGAGGACACCTATGAGCGGCTGCGGCGGTACCGGGTGGCCCTGTGCGCCGCGGAGGACGAGGAGGGCTGCGACCCCGTGGTGTGGACAGCTCCCTTCGGGTACCTGAGGCTGCACCGCCTGCGATACGGACGCGACGAGTTGCTGGCGTGGGCTCAGAGACTGCGGGAGGCTCCGGTCTCGCAGGTGTTCTGTTACTTCACCCACGACACGGGGCCGGAGGCGGTCAAGTTCGCGCGTGCCCTGATGCAGCTGTGTGCGCGGGAAGCGTCTCCGGCCTGCTGAACGGGAGGGAGCGGTGGAAGCGGTCGGAGGGCTTCACCACATCACCTGCATCGCCCGGGACCCGCAGGCCAACGTGGACTTCTACGCGGGCGTCCTGGGTCTTCGGCTGGTGAAGCGCAGCGTGAACCAGGATGACCCGGGCACGTACCACCTGTTTTATGCGGACGGGCACGGTAGCCCCGGGACCGACCTGACCTTTTTCCCGTGGCCGGACCTACCTCCTGCCCGGCAGGGTGTGGGACTGGCGGTGGAGGTGGCCCTGGCGGTCCCCCACGGAAGCCTGGGGTTTTGGGCTGAGCGGCTTCGGTGGTTCGGCGTGGCGCTGCGGGGGGAGGAGGTGCGGTTCGGAGAGCGCGCGCTCGTGGCTGCTGACCCCGACGGCCTTCCCCTGCGGCTGGTGGAGGTCCAGGACCGGCCCTTCGTGCCGTGGGAGGAAAGCCCGGTTCCGGCCTCGTGGCAGGTGCGGGGGCTGCACGCGGCCACCGTGCGGGTGGCTTTTCTGGGACCCACGGAGCAGTTCCTCACGGACGTGCTGGGCTTCCGCCGGGTGGCGGAGGAGGGCAGCTGGGTGCGCTTCGCCGCGGGGCCGGGAGGCTCGGGCTGCTGGCTGGACGTGCAGGAGGACCCCTTGGGGGAACCCGGACGGTGGGGCGTGGGCGGCGTGCACCACCTGGCCTGGCGGGTGCGGGACGACGCACACCAGGCGCAGGTGAGGCGGCGGGTCAGCTGGGCGGGGAGAAACCCCACGCCCCCCGTGGATCGGTTCTGGTTCAAGTCCGTGTACTTCCGCGAGCCGGGAGGCGTGCTGTTCGAGCTGGCCACGGACGGTCCGGGGTTCGCAGTGGACGAGGAGGTGGACCGGCTCGGCTCCTCCCTCGTGCTGCCTCCCTGGCTGGAGCCGTACCGGGCACGGATCGAGTCGCAGCTCCCGCCGCTGCGCTACCCGCCAGACGTGGAACCGGTGCGCCCCGGCTGAGGATCGGGCCCCCAGCGCCCCTCCCGAGGGCTACACTGAACCGTGGCGCACCTCAATCTCCGCGCGTACCGCACGAAGCGCCGGTTCGAACGCACCCCGGAACCAGAAGGGGGTACCGTGGCCGAACAGAGTGGACGCCTGTTCGTGGTCCAGGAGCACCACGCCCGCACCGTGCACTGGGACTTCCGGCTCGAGATGGAAGGGGTGCTGCGGTCGTGGGCGGTGCCGAAGGGGCCCTCGTTGGATCCTGCGGTAAAACGGCTCGCGGTCCTGGTGGAGGATCACCCTTTGGAGTACGCGGACTTCGAGGGCGTTATCCCCCCGGGAAACTACGGCGCAGGCACGGTGATGGTGTGGGACCGCGGGACGTACGAGTGCCGCGAGGGCGACCCCGCGGAGGCGTTCCGGCGCGGCAAGATGACCTTGGTCCTCCACGGCCACAAGCTCCGGGGCGAGTTCCACCTGGTGCGCACCCGGCGGCACGGAGGCCGTGACTGGCTGCTGTTCAAAGCGCAGGACGCCTACGCGGTGCCCGGTTACGACCCCTCGGGCACCCGGTCGGTACTCAGCGGTCGGACCGTGGAGGGGATCCGGCGGGCGGACCCTGCACCCGTCGGCGCGGTAGCCGAAGACCCGTTCCCAGAGCCCTTTCCGCCCATGCTGGCTTCCAGCGCTCCCGAACCCTTCGACGACCCTGGGTGGTACTTCGAGCCCAAGTGGGACGGCCTGCGGGCCCTCGCCTTCGTTCGCGAAGGCACGGTGCGGCTGTTCAGCCGTTCCCTGCGGCGCGTGGAGGACCGTTACCCGGAAGTGGCGGACGCCCTGTCGCGCCTTCCCCCGTGCGTGCTGGACGGCGAGGTGATCGCGCCCGACGAGCAGGGGCGCCCCGACTTCGGCCGGCTGGCGCAGCGGATGCACCGGACGACGAGCTCGGAGGTACATCGGCTGGTGCGCGAGCTGCCGGTCCGGTACGTGGTGTTCGACGTGCTGTACTGGGGCGGGCGCGACCTGCGGTCCAGGCCCTTCGAGGAGCGTCGCCAGGTACTGGAGGGGATTCCGGTGCAGGTGCCACTGCTGCGCGGGCAGGTCGTGCGGGGGGAAGGCAGGGCTCTGTTTGCCGCGGTCCGCGCGCACGGGTTGGAGGGCGTGGTGGCCAAGCGCGCGGACTCCCCTTACCTGCCCGGGGTCCGCAGCGACCGGTGGCGGAAGGTGAAAGCCCGGCAGACAGAGGAAGCGGTGGTGGTGGGGTTCACCCGCGGGCGTGGCCACCGGCAGGCCACCTTCGGGGCGCTGGTGCTGGCACAGCGAGACCCCTCCGGCCGCCTGGTGCACGTGGGGCAGGTGGGTGGAGGGTTCCGGGACGAGGAGGTGCGGCACCTGCGGGCGCTGCTGGAGCCGCTTCAGGTGGAGGCCAGTCCCCTCCCGCAGGCCGAGGATGTGCCGAATTCCGTGCGGTGGGTACGGCCGCAGGTGGTGGTGGAGGTGGAGCACGCGGGTCGCACCGCGGACGGGAAGCTGCGGTTTCCGGTGTTCGTCCGGGTCCGGGAGGATCGCACCCCGGAAGACGTGTGGGCACCGGAGGTCGCCCTGCCCTTTGCGTTCAGCAACGTGGACAAGGTGTACTTCCCGGAGGCGGGCCTCACCAAGGGCGACGTGGTGGCGTACTACAGGGCGGTGGCCCCTTGGATCCTGCCCCACCTCCAGGACCGCCCCCTCACCCTCCGCCGGTTCCCGGAAGGGATCCACGGGCCGGACTTTTTCCAGAAGGACGCCTCCGACGCCCCCCAGTTCGTGCGCACGGTGCGCGTGTGGTCGGACCAGGGCCGCCGCGACGTGACCATGGTGGTCTGCCAGGACGAGGCCACGCTCCTGTGGCTGGTGCAGATGGGCTGCGTGGAGGTGCACGCGGCCTTCTCCCGGGTCACGCCCATCCCGGGGGTGGAGGCCTCCACGGAGTTCTCGGGGTCGGAGCAGGCGGTAGAACGCAGCGTCCTCAACTACCCGGACTTCGTCGTGTTCGACCTGGACCCGTTCCTGGTGCCCGAGGGGGAAGGGCTTCGTCGCCGGGGTCGGGAGAGCGATCCGGACTTTTCCGTCCGAGGGTTCGAGGCGGCCCGACAGGCGGCCCTGTGGCTGGAGGAGGCTTTGGCGGGGCTGGGGCTGCGGGCTTACGTGAAGACCTCGGGCAAGACGGGGCTGCACGTGTTCGTGCCGGTGCGCCGGGAGTACACCTACCGGGAAACGCACGCGTTCGCCAAGACGGTGTGCGGGTGGCTGAGCCGGCGCCACCCGGAGCTGCTGACCGTGGCGTGGCGCGTGCGGGACCGCGTGGGCAAGGTGTTCCTGGACTACAACCAGAACGTGCGGGGCAAGACCCTGGCTGCGGCCTACAGCCTGCGGCCCACCCCGCAGGCCACGGTGAGCGTCCCGGTCACATGGGAAGAGCTGCGGAGGGGTTTTGACCCGCTCCAGTGGAACGCCCGGACGGTGCCGGCGCGCCTGCGGGAGCGGGGAGACCCGTGGCACGACATCCTCACGTCGGCCCAGCGGCTGCCCGTCTGACCGCCTTTCTGGCGGTGGCGCTTGCCGCACCCGGGCCGCGGCGGCTGCGGTCCAGCGTCCTGCGTACCCCCTGGAGGAATGCGTGGGGCGGCGTGGGCGCGGGCCCAGACAGGAGACCTGGCCGGCAGCGCGGCGGTGGCGGAGGCTTCCGCAGCGCCGGGCAGGCCGGGTTCAAGCCGCGCGGACGCCGCCTTGTGGAGGTCGAGCTACCCTCTGGCTTACCGGGAGGCTGTGTGGCGGTGGTCTGGCGTCGCGGGGTGGATCCGCCGCTGGTGTTGGCGGTGGTGCGCGAGGAGAGCCGCTTCCGGTCGGATGCGGCGTCCTGGGCAGGAGCGGTGGGACTCATGCAGCTGCTCCCCTCTGCCGCGCCGGAGCTGGACCCGTCGGTGAGCCCGCAGGCCCTCACAGATCCGTTGGTGAACGTGGGGCTGGGAGCCACCTACCTGGCGAAGCGGTTGCGGGAGTTCCGCGGGGACCTGGTGCCGGCTCTGGTGGCGTACAACGCGGGCGGCTGCCCGCCGATTGTCGGCCCTCCGGGCCCTCGGGGAGGAAGAGTTCGCGGAGCGCATCCCCTACTCGGAGACCCGCGGCTACGTGAGGAGGGTCCTCGAGTCCTACGGCGTTTACCGCTGGCTGTACTCCCACCCCCGCTAGGCGGCTATGCCTGCTCCAACAACACCAGGCTCTCCACGTGGTAGGTCTGCGGGAACAGGTCCACCGGCTGCACCAGCGCCACCCGGTAGCCGAAGGGGATCAGCTCCTTCAGGTCGGGGGCCAGGGTGGTGGGGTTGCAGGACACGTACAGCACTCGCCGGGGGGCGGCCCGGCCCACCTTCCGCATCACTTTGCCGCCCGCCCCCGCGCGGGGAGGGTCTAGGATCACGAGATCTGGCCGGCCCACCCGGGCCACCAGCTGCGGCAGCACGTGCCGGACCTCCCCCTGGAGGAACTCCACGTTGCCCATACCGCAGCGCGCCGCGTTCTCCAGAGCTGCCTCCACTGCCGCGGGGACCACCTCCACGCCCCACACGAACTCCGCGTGCCGGGCGAAGGCCAGGGTGAAGGTGCCGACCCCGCAGTAGAGATCCACCACCCGCTCGCCTCCCCGCAGGTCGGCCATCTCCAGAGCCAGCTGGACCATGCGGTCGGCCTGGTCCGTGTTGGTCTGGAAGAAGGTCTCCAGGCCGATGCGGAAGCGCAGCCCGCCCAACTCCTCCTCGATGGTGGCTTCGCCCCACAGCACCTCCAGCCGGTCTACCACTACCGCATCGGACAGCGCACCCGACTGCGCCCATACCACCCCCCGCACCTGGGGAAAGCGCCGTGCCACGTGTTCGGCCAGGGCCGGGCCGTCGGGGAAAGGACCTGGAGCCGTGACCACCCCCACCAGAACCTGGCCCGTGCGCACTCCCTCCCGGTACACTAGGTGGCGCAGCAGGCCCTGGCGGGTGCGGTGGTCGTAGCACGGAAGGCCGCGCTCCCGGACGAAGGCCTTTACCTCCCGCAGCAGCTGGCCAGCGGTGGAGGAGGGCAGCAGGCAGTCGTCGATCTCAAGGACGCGGTCGAAGTGGCCCCGCAAGTGCAGGCCGAGGGTGGCCTCGGGGTGAAACGCGAACTCCATCTTGTTCCGGTAGTGGAACGGCGACGGGGCCGGCACCACGGGCCGCAGGGGCAGGTGGCGCAACCCGCCCAGGCGTTCCAGGCTCTCCCGCACGATCTGTTCCTTGGCCGAAAGCTGCGCCTCGTACCGCAGGTGCTGCCAGGTGCAGCCGCCGCAGCGGCCGAAGTACGGACACGGCGGCGGGACCCGGTCAGGGGAGGGCTGCAAGACCTCCACCACCTCCGCCTCCCCGAAGGAGCGTTTGGCGCGCACCAGCCGGGCGCGCACCATGTCCCCGGGGGCCGTGTAGGGGACGAACACCACGTAACCGTCCGCGCGGGCCACCCCGCGCCCGCCGTAGGACAGCCGATCGACGCGAAGCTGGAGTTCCTGGCCCTTTTGGAAGCCCGCCATCCCAAGGGCAGGGTAGGGGACCGGCAGCCTTCACGCAACGTTCACAATCCCTCCCGCGCGCGTTCACCACACGCCGCCCCGCAGCCGCTATGGCTCGGGTAGAAGTTAGGAAGGGATGCGTACAGATTCCAGGGCAGGCGGAGGTTCCGGCGGGTGAGCGGGTTGCGCGGTCAGGTGGACGAAGCTCGTGGACGCCTGGCACAAGCCCGGCGGGTGGCTGTGCTGACGGGGGCCGGGATCTCCGCAGCCTCCGGCCTGCCCACCTTTCGCGGGCCGGGTGGGGTGTGGGAGGAGTTCCGGCCGGAGGAGCTCGCAACCCCCGTAGCGTACGCGCGGGACCCTCACAGGGTGTGGGCTTGGTACGCCTGGAGGTACCGCATGGCCTGCGAGGCGTCCCCCAACCGCGCCCACGAGCTCCTGGTGGCCCTGGAAAGGGCGGTGGGAGACGGGTTTCTCCTGGTCACGCAGAACGTGGACGGCCTTCACCGCCGTGCGGGCTCGCAGCGGGTGGTGGAGCTGCACGGCACCCTGCACCGCGCGCGCTGTGAAGCGTGCGGCGAGCGGTTTGCGCTGCCGCCGCCGGACCGGTTCGTCCCGCCGCCCCACTGTCCCCGGTGCGGATCCCGTGCGCGCCCGGACGTGGTTTGGTTCGGCGAACTGCTGCCCGCGGCTGCGTACCGGGTGGCGCACGAGGCCTTCCAGGCTGCGGAGGTGGCCCTGGTGGTGGGCACCAGCGCGGTGGTGGAGCCCGCGGCCTCCCTGGGGAGGGTGGCTCGACGGGCCGGCGCCTACCTGGTGGAGGTGAACCCGGAGGCCACGCCCCTCACGCCCCTGGCCCACCTGTCCTTGCGGTGCGGCGCGGTGGAGGGTCTGGAGCTGCTGCTGGGAACGCAGCCGAGCTAGCGCGCCGCCTGGGAGGCGGGCTCCCGGCGCCACTTGATGGTGCAGCCCACAGGCGGCGTCTCGGTCACCTCCGGCTGCCGGCCTTCCAGGACCGCATCCAGGGCCTCGCGCAGGTAGTGCCGGCCCACCCGCTTGGGGTCCTCGTAGTTGTCGTCGATGGCCCCGTGGTACCGTAGCCGGCGATCCCGGTCGAACACGAACACCTCCGGGGTCCGCTGTGCGCCGTACGCCCGGGCCACCTCCTGGGTGGCGTCGTAGAGGTACGGGAAGTTGTACCCCTTCTCCCGGGCCCGCTCCTTCATCCGGTCGAAGCTGTCCTCCGGGTACTGCTCGGGGTCGTTGCTGCTGATCACCAGGAACTGCACGCCGCGCGCCGCGTAGTCCGCCTGAATGGCTACCATTCGGTCCTCCCACGCGCGCACGTAGGGGCAGTGGTTGCAGCTGAAGATCACCACCACCGCGGGTCGGTCCGCGTAGTCGTCCAGCCCGTGCTCCCGTCCGTCCACGCCCGGGAGCCGGAAGGGGATCGCCGGGTCGCCGATGGTCAGGTTTGCCACGTTCACACCTCCTCCCGCCGCGTCATGCTTTGCATCGCCCTGGCCCGCCGGAGGGCCGAGCGGATCTGGTCCACGCTGGGCAAGGGCGAGATTCTGCCGTCTTCGAGCACGTACGCCCGGCACGTCAGCCGGGAGGGCACGCCCTCCCGGGGCGCCACGTCCTCCCCCTCCACGAGGATGGTGGGCGAACCCGGGAACTTCCACCGCTGTGCGTCCTCCTCCGTGTCCACCCGGACCACCTCCACGGACGCCTGCACGTCTTCCAGCCGGATGGCCTCCCGCACCCGCTCCAGGGCCTCCTCGTGGGAGGGGCAGCCTTCCCAGTACAGGAACGTCACCCGCAGCATCTGCGCGCGCCCCGCGGCGTTGCCTTCCCGGGCACCTGGCGCCAGTATACTGGCCTCGTGGGCCACCCCATCAAGCAGTCGGTGGCGCTTTTGGTTCGCGCACCCGGCGACCCGCGGCGGGTCCTGCTGGTGCTCAGGCCGCAAACACCGGGCGAGGAGCTGCCCGGAGTGTGGGGGCTTCCCGCGGCCACGTTGCAGCCCGGGGAGACCGAGGAGGCGGCGGCGCTGCGGGTGGGCCTCCAGAAGCTGGGATGCCCGGTCCGCCTGGGGCGCGTCCTGGGTCGCGGCGTGCAGGACCGCCCCGGCTACCGTCTGCACATGGCGGTGTATGAGGCCGAGCTGCGGGACGTACCAAGACTTCCGGACGCGCCGGAGGAGGCCTCCGCCACCTACTACGTGGCCTGGCGGTTTGGCCAGCTGGAGGACCTGGAGGAGGCCGTCCGCTGCGGCTCCCTGTGCGCGCGGGTGGCCGTGGAGGCGGCGCGCGGCCAGGTGCTTCCCTGCGGGTCCAGCTCCTCCACCTCGAACCGGAGCGCGGAGTAGTCCAGGTTCTGGGAGCGCTGGCCCAGCTGCTGCAGCATGAACATGACCTGGGCGCGGTGGTGGACGCAGGGCGCGCCGGGTCTCCTCCGCCTGCACCTCCCACGCCTCCCGCAGGGGCGGAAATGGCTCCGTCGCGTATCGGAAAAACGGCCGTTCCCCGGTTCACCCCGCAGGCGTCGCACGCAGCCCCACTCCGCCCCGGCCACGTGCACGAGCGTGGACCGGACGCTGCCGTGGCCCACGGGGAACTTCCGGGCGTACTTGTCCACGGTGAGCCGGGCGACCCAATCGAACAGGCGCGCCCGCGCAGACGCCAGGTACTCGTACACCTGCACGGGATCGACCCCGGATGTGAAACTTACACCCCAGCTCCTTCCCGTCCGGGCGACTGCGGGGACGGCCGCGGTAGTAGTTCCACCGCGGGCTCCGGCAGCTGCCAGGTGATGAGGGCGCCCACGTACCGGTCGTTGCCCATGGTGCAGTTGACCACCGTGGTCGGGCCCAGACGGGCGATGCCGGGCGACTCGTGCACGTGGCCGCACACCACCACCCGGGGCCGGTGACGCTCCACGTAGTCCCGCACCGCCCCAGAACCGATGTGGGCGCCGTTCCAAGCGCGGTCCAACACTCCCCGGGGCGGCTCGTGTACCACCAGTACGTCGGTGGGCTCCTCCCCCAGCCCCCCGAACCGGACCCCGCGGTAGTCCACCACGCCCCGGTGGGGGTTGCGGGCCCGGCTGCGGACGATGGCTTCGTCGACGTCGAAGGGATCCATATTGCCCGGAATAGCAAGGACCAGGGCGTCGGCAAGCTCCAGGAGCTCCAGGGCCTCGCGGCCGCGTCCGGAGTGGGTGAGGTCGCCGGCCAGGATCACCACCTCCGGGTGCAGCCGATGCACGGCTTCCCGCACCGCCTGGATTCGGTCCGGGCGGCCGTGCAGGTCCGCGGTGGCGTAGATGCGCACGCTACTGCAGCTGCCAGAACAGGCGCAGGTGCTGCCAGCGCAGGTACCGGTCCGCCAGCAGGGACAGCGGCTTGCGCGCCGCGGGGAAGTCCTCCGACAGCCGCTCCAGGACCCTGCGGAGCCCGTACTCGGCCGCGTCCCGGTGCTCCGCCGCCAGCCGGTAGAAGGTGGCTCCCTGCTGCTCGTACTCCTCCAGGCTGCGCCACTCCGACCCCAGGAACCGTCCCGGCCGCACGCCGCGCGCGTACGCCCCGCGCGACAGCACATAGCCGGGGAACAAGCCCGTGACGAACAGGGCGATGTCCGCGATCCGCCGCAGGAGGGGGAATCGGTACGGCTCGTCCACCAGGTTCAACAGCCGCACCATGTCGTCCATGCTGAGATCGGAGAATCGCAGCCGGTGCAGCCGGCCGCGGTGCCACACGTGCACCACGTACGTCTCCGTCCGCACGAAGGAGGCCAGCATGGCGCTGAGGTAGTCCAGCACCTCCTCGTCATCCAGGAGCTGGTTCACGCGCGGGGTGTCGAAGATGGGGACCGACTCCTTGAGGCCCACGCGCTCCATGGTGTAGCGGGCGTGCCGGACGTCCCGGGCCACCTGCCGCAGGAGGACGGCGAACAGCAGCCGGGGGGAGATCTTGAGGGTGATGTCGGGGTCGGTGCGAATCCGCTCCACCAGCCGGCCGTCCTCCAGGGCGACCTCCAGGAAGTCGGGCCGCCGCAGCTGGGCAAGGAGCACCTCCACCTGCTCCGGCCGCTCCGCCAGGGTCGTGGCGATGAAGCGCAGGTCCTGTTCTCCGTACGGGTGCGCCATGACCCTCCCCCTCAAACGCTTCCACCTCCAATATACGAATCGGTCCCCCCTCAGGCCTCCTTGAGCTGTGCGGAGAGGATCTGGGTGGGGGACCACGAAAGCCAGCCAGCGGAGGAGACGGGATGGCCCAGCAACCACCCCCGCGCCCGGAGGAGATCGAGCGGCTGCTGGCCAGCGCGGACCCGGAGTTCGGGTACCGCCGGCTGACGGGGCCGTTCGCCACGGCCGCGGCCGTGGTGGCGGTGGGGATGGCCGCGTTTCACCTATACACCGCGGGGTTCGGCACCCTCCTGGCCCTCAAACAGCGGGCCGTCCACCTGGGGTTCGTGTTCACCCTGGTGTTCCTCCTGTACCCCATGCGCCGCAGACACGCAGGCCAGAGCTTCTTCGGGTGGTGGGACGCGGCCCTGGCGTTGGCGGGCCTGTTCTGCGTGGGCTACCTCCTGTGGCACCACGACCGCCTGATGCTTCAGGCGGGGCAGCTGGGCCGCACCGACCTCCTGGTGGGCGCCCTGGGCGTGCTCCTGGTACTGGAGGCGGGGCGGCGGGTGATGGGGGTGCTGCCCTTCATCGCCGCGGCGCTGCTGGCCTACCCCTTCATAGGAGAGCACATCCCGGGTCTGTTCGCCGTTCGCCGGTTCCCCGTGGAGCGCGTCATCGAGCACATGTGGTACACCACGGAGGGCGTGTTCGGCATCCCTCTGGGGGTTTCGGCGACCTACGTGTTCCTGTTCGTGCTGCTGGGCGCGTTCCTGGAACGCACCGGCCTGGGCCAGCTGTTCGTGGAGGTGGCCATGGCCCTGGCGGGCTGGATGCACGGGGGCCCGGCGAAGGTGTCGGTGTTCAGCAGCGCTCTGCTGGGCACAGTGTCGGGTTCCTCCGTGGCCAACGTGGTGGCGGACGGGGTGTTCAACATCCCCCTGATGAAACGCCTGGGCTACCACCCGCGGTTCGCGGCGGCCGCGGAGGCAGCCACCTCCGTGGGAGGCCAGATCATGCCGCCGGTGATGGGGGCCGCGGCCTTCGTGATGGCGGAGTTCTTGGGCGTCCCGTACCTCACGGTGGTCCAGGCGGCGGTCGTCCCCGCCCTGCTGTACTTCGTGTCGCTGTTCTTCGTGATCCACTTCGAGGCAAGACGCCTGGACCTGCGGGGGCTGCGGCGGGACGAACTCCCCGACCTGCGGCGGACCGTGGTGCGGAAGTGGTACCTGGTGATCCCCCTGCTGGTCATGGTGTTGTACCTGGTGCGGGGCTTCTCCCCCGCCCGGGCGGCGTTCATGGCCATCGCCCTGGCCGCGGCAGTCCACCTGGTGACGTGCGCCCGCGAACGCCGGCTGCGGGAGTATCCCCGCGACCTGTGGGGCATGCTCGAGTACGGTGCCCGCAACGCCCTCACGGTCGCCCTGGCTTGCGCAGTGGTCGGGGTCATCATCGGCGTGGTGACCCTCACGGGCATCGGCAACGCCCTGGTCGCGGTGACCACCTTGCTGGGCCGCCACAACCTGTTCCTAACCCTGGTGCTGGTCATGGTGGCGTGCACCATCATCGGCTCGGGTATCCCCACCACCGCCACCTACATCATCCTGGCTGCCCTGGCGGTGCCCGCCATCGAGGCCCTGCTGCCTGCTAAGGGACCGGAGGTAGCCCCGGGTGTCACGGTGTCGCAGATCGCGGGCCACCTGTTCATCTTCTACTACGGCGTCATCGCGGACCTCACCCCGCCCGACGCCCTGGCGGCGTACGCGGCGGCGGGCATCGCCCGCACCGCTCCGTTCCCGGTAAGTCTGGAGGCCACGCGGCACGCCCTGGCTGCCATCCTGGTCCCCTTCGCCTTCGTGTACTCCCCCGAGCTGCTCCTGTTGAGCGGCTCGTGGCCGGACCAGCTGGTGGCGGTGGCCTCCGCGATCACAGGGATCGTGTTCCTGTCCGCGGCGGTGGCGGGCTACTTGTTCGGGCCCGCTCACCCGCTGGAACGACTGGTGCTGGCGGGCGCCGCGGTGGTGCTGGTCCTGCACAACCCGTGGCTGGACGCCGCGGGGCTTGTGGCCGCGGCGGGGGCGGCCGCAGCCCAGCTAGTACGCCGCAGTTCCACTGCCCCGCGCACTAGCGGGGCCTCCGCAGGCCTGCGCCGGGAGAGGCCGTGAGCCACGTGGCCCTGGTGGGCGTTCCCCTGGACCTGGGTGCGGGCCGGAGGGGCACCGACATGGGCCCCAGCGCGGTGCGGTACACGCACCTGCAGGCGGGGCTGGAAAGCCTCGGATGTCGGGTCACCGACCTGGGCAACGTGAGCTTCTCCGTGCCCGAACAGCTGGAGGAAGGAAACCCCCGGGCCCGCTACGCGGACGCCATCGTGCGGGTCTGTGAGGAGGTGGACCGGGCCACGAGCTCAGCCCTGCGGCAGGGTGCCCTCCCGTTGGTGGTGGGCGGAGACCACAGCCTCAGCCTGGGCAGTTTCGCGGCGGTGGTGCGGCAGCATCCCGAGGTGGGCCTGCTGTGGCTGGACGCCCACGGGGACTTCAACACGCCTGAAACGTCGCGTCGGGCAACGTGCACGGCATGGTCCTGGCCTGTCTACTGGGGCTCGGGCTTCCGGTCCTGGTGCGGGTGGGAGGGTTCGGGCCGAAGCTTGTGCCGCAGCGGTGCGCCCTGGTGGGCACCCGGCAGCTGCAACCCGGTGAGCGGGAGCTGCTGAAAGCAAGCGGGGTGCGTGTGTTCACCATGAAGGACGTAGACCGCCAGGGGATCGGGGAAGTTATGCTGCGTGCCCTGGAGTGGGCGACCAGCGGTGGAAGGAGGCCCCTGCACGTGAGCCTGGACTTGGACGTGGTGGACCCGGCCCACGCACCCGGGGTGGCCGCCCCCTGCCCCGGCGGCCTGTCGTACCGGGAGGCACACCTGGCCATGGAGCTGGTGGCAGACTGGGGCTGCTTGGTCTGCCTGGACGTGGTGGAGGTCAATCCCATCCTGGACCAGCACAACCGCACCGCCCGGCTGGCCACGGAGCTTGTGGCGTCGGCTTTGGGAAAGCGGATCTTGTGACCTTCTGAGGACGAGGCCGCGGCTTGCGGCCGCTCCACCCACAGCTGAAACGGCTGGCGCCATGGTTGGGGATGGCGGTCTAGCGGGAGGTTGCAGAGGGGGTGCGCCGGGTGCGGACGGTGGGTTCCCCCTCAGGGGAGGAGCGGAACTGCCGTCGCGCGAGGTCCACGAAGGCCTGTACGGTGCCGGATAGCCGCGCCGCCCGGCGCAGGGCCAAAAACACCTCCCGCCGCACGTGGGGTAGCTCCTGCACGGTCCGCACCCGTACCATCCCGGCCCGCACGTACGCCGCCACCGACCGCTGCGGGGCGAATCCCACGCCCATCCCCCGGGAGATGAGGATGACGCCCAGCGGGATCCCGTCCACCTCGATGGCGGATCTCAGCCCGAGCTCCTCCTGCATCCACCGTTCGAACTCCTCGAACCCCTCGCCCCACTGCATGGAGATGAGGGTGTGTCCTACCAGGTCCTTCGGCGTCAGGCGCCGGCGGCTGCCCAGGGGGTGTCGAGGAGGCGTGAGGAGCACGATGTCGTCCGCCACCAAGGGCTCCACGGTGATGAGGGGCTCGTGGAGAGGGCGGACCACGAAGCCCACGTCCGCAAGCCCGTCCCGCAGCATCTCCATTACCTCGTTGGAGTGGCCGTAGCGCACCACCACCCTGGCTCCTGGCCGGTCGCGCCGGAAGGCCTCCAGGAGGTCGGGCAGGATGGCCGTGGCCGCGGACACCGTGGCGCCCACCAGCACCGTCCCCTTGCCTTCCGTCTCACGGGCCGCGGTGGCGCCCTCCTGGATCAGTTCCAGGGCCCGCTGGGCGTAGGGCAGGAACGCCTCGCCCGCCTCGGTGAGCCGCACGGTGCGGCCCCGGCGCTCGAACAGAGGCCGCCCGATCTCCTGCTCCAGCGCCTGAATGCGGGCGGTGACGGAGGGCTGGGTCAGGAACAGGGCCGCCGCCGCGCGGGTGAAGCTCCGCTCCCGCGCCACCTGGAGGAACGCCTCGAGGTTCTGCAGCTCCACACCGCCAGGGTTTCGACACGTGCCATAGATTTCCTCTATGGAATGGTCCGCCTTCCGGCCGCCCCAGACGGGCAGTAGCATAGGGGCGAGATGGGGGCGTTGGAGGAGCTGCGCGCGTACTTCTCCCGCACGCGGGAGGTGTGCGCGGTGTACCTGTACGGGCGGTACCCCAGCGGCGCCACCTATCCGGACACCGACATCGAGCTGGGATTGGTGTTCCCGCCGGAGACGCCGGAGGAGGAGGTGAGCTCCTTTCTGGAGCGCCTGGCCGAGGACAATCCCCTGGGGCCCGCTCAGGGGATCCTCCTCCCGTCTGTGCTGAACCAGCACGTGCTGCCGGTGGTGTACGAGATGCTGGGGTGGGGCCAGCTGCTGGTGGAGAACGACCGGGACGCCCACGCCCGCTTCCTGCGCGACAGCCAGCTGAAGATCGAGGCCGGCCGGGACAAGCTGCTGGAGGAGGCGCGGGAGGTGCTCCAGCAGGCGCGCCGGCTGGGGGAGGGAATCCCGGAGTTCCGCCCTTGGCCCGGCCAGCCCCTGCGCATGCTGGATCCCTTGCGGGTCGGCTGGCGGCTGGGGCGGCTGCTGGCCTCCGTGGCGGTGATCGAGGTGGCCACGCGGGACGTGGAGGAGACCGCGAAGGACGCCGAACGGGTGAACCAGGTGGTGGGCTGGTTCAGCAACGGGGCGGGCGCGGCCACCGGGATCGCCAAGGCCATGTTGACCACCTACGAGGTGGAGCGGCCACCGCGCCGGTGGCAGGTGTTCCTGCCCCTGGCGGACCTGGGACTGGTCACCACGGAGCACGCCCTGTGGCTGGGCGCGGTGGTGGAGACCCGGTGGAACCTGGTGACCGCGGACTCCGTGGCGAGTCCCGAGCGGGTGCTCCTGTTGCTGCGCACCTACCTGCACGCCCTGCTGCAGTTCGCCCGTGTGGCCAGCTGGGTGACGGAGATGCCCACGGTGGGGGAGGCGGCGCGGCTCCACTGACCCGTACACGCGTTCGCATCCAAGGGGATGGATCCGGCGCGCACAGGAGTTCGTCGAGCCAGGCCGAAACATAGAACGGAGGCAAGCCAAGGCCGGGACGGTGACCGAGGTGGTGAGGCGTAGAGTCCTCGTGGTGGACGACGAGGAGAACGTCCGGAACCTGATGAGTCAGATCCTCCGACAGGAGGGCTTCGAAGTGGAGACCGCCGCGGACGGAACCACCGCCCTGCGCCGGGCCAGCTCCGGGGAGTTCGACCTGGTCTTGCTGGACGTGCGGATCCCCGAGAAGGACGGAATGGAAGTCCTGCGGGAGATCCGCCGGGAGGATCCGGGCGCGGTGGTGATGATCGTCACCGGGTACGCCACCCTGGAGATGGCCGTGGAGGCCATGCGGCAGGGTGCGTTCGACTACATCTCCAAGCCGTTCAAAAAAGACGAGCTGCTGCTGAAGGTCCGGCGGGCCCTGGAGCACGAGCAGCTGCGGGAGGAGAACCGGAAGCTGCACGAGGAGCTGCGGGCGCGCTTCAAGTTCGACGGCATCGTGGGCAGCTCCCCGAAGATGCAGGAGATCCTGCGGGTGGCGGCCGCGGTGGCGCCCACGGACGCCACCGTGCTCATCTACGGCGAGACGGGGACGGGCAAGGAGATCCTGGCGCGGTCCATCCACGACCAGAGCCGGAGGGCTGAGGGCCCCTTCGTGGCCATCAACTGCGGGGCCATCCCCGAGACCCTCCTGGAGACGGAGTTGTTCGGCCACGAGAAGGGGGCGTTCACCAGCGCCACCGTCAGCCGCATCGGGAAGTTCGAAGCCGCGGACGGAGGGACCATCTTCCTGGACGAGGTGGGGGACATGAGCCCCGCCATGCAGGTGAAGCTCCTCCGGGTGCTCCAGGAGCGCACCTTCGAGCGGGTGGGGAGCAACAAGCCCGTCCGGGTGGATGTGCGGGTGATCGCGGCCACCAACAAGGACCTGCGCCAGATGGTGCGGGACGGACGGTTCCGGGAAGACCTATTCTACCGCCTGAGCGTGGTGCCCATCGAGCTGCCGCCCCTGCGGGAGCGGCCGGAGGACATCCCGCTGCTGGCCCAGCACTTCCTGGATAAGTACCGGACGAAGTACGGGAAGCCGGTGACCGGGTTCACCCCGCAGGCCATGCGTAAGATGCGCCGGTACCCGTGGCCCGGGAACGTCCGGGAGCTGGAGTTCGCGGTGGAGCGGGCGGTGATCCTGTGCCGGACTCCGGAGATTTGGGCGGAGGACCTGTGGCTGGGCGGCACAGGGCCCGAGCCCGCGGAGGAGCGGCTGCCCACCCTGGCGGAGGTGGAGCGGCAGCACATGGTGCACGTGTTGCAGCGCACCGACTGGAACCTGGAGGAGGCGGCCCGCATCCTCGGGTTGAGCCCCGCGCAGCTGCGCCGGCGCTTGGACCAGCACGGGGTTCAGCTGCCCGCGGCAGGCCGCTCCGGCGGACGGTGAGCACGTTGGAGATCCGTCCTGGCCTCGAGGTCAGCCCGCTGCCCCAGCAGCGGATGGTCCCCAAGCTCATGGCGGTGAGTGCCGTCTTGGTACTCCCACTGCCTCAGCTGGAGGCGCGCATCGAGGAAGAGCTGCACAGCAACCCTGCCCTGGAGCGGGAGGAGGTCTTCTGCGCTCGGTGCGGGGCGGAGGTCACCGCCGGCGTGTGCGCGAACTGCGGCCACGTGCCGGGAGAACCCCTGGTGGACGACTCCCTGCCGGCCCCGCGGTCCAACCCCGACGAGGACTTCGACCCCACCTCCCAGCTGGCCGCGGAGATGTCGTTGCACGAGTTCCTGATGCTGCAGGTGGCGGCTCAGGATCTCAAGGGACGGCGCCGCCAGCTGGCGGAGTACCTGGTGGGCTGCGTGGACCACCGGGGCTACCTGACCTGCGACCTCCAGGAGGCCGCCAACCGCTTCCGGCTGTCCTTGCGGGTGGCGGAGGAGGTGTTGAGCGTGGTGCAGGGTTTCGAACCGGTGGGGGTAGCCGCCCGCACCGTGGAGGAGTGCTTGTTGCTGCAGCTCCAGGCCCTAGAGCCTCGCCCCCACAACCTTCTGGCCCGCCAGCTGGTCCAACAGGGGCTGCTGGAGGAACTGGCCCGGGGCCAGTACGCGAAGATCGGGCAGCGGCTGGGCACCTCACCGCAGGAGGTGCGGGAGGTGCACGACTACATCCGACGCCACCTGTACCCCTACCCCGCGGACCGGTACGAGGCGGAGCGGGTCGGGGGCGGCCGGCTGAAACCGCAGGAGGTGCCGCGCCCGGACGCGGCCATCGTGCGCACGCCACGCGGGTTCGCGGTGGAGGTCATGGGGTCCCCCACCATGGGCCTGCGGGTGAACGAGCTGTACCGGGACCTGTACCTGCGGGCGCGCCGTCACCCGCACGAGTTCGCGCCCAACGCAGCGCGGCACATCCACGAGTACGTGACGCGCGCGAAACTCTTCATCGAGACCGTTAAACGCCGCAACTGGACCCTGAAGGCCATCCTAGAGGCTATCGTGGAGGTGCAGCGGGAGTTCCTGGAGTTGGGGCCCCGGCACCTGAAACCCCTTACCATGGCCACGGTGGCGGCCCGGGTGGGGGTCAGCGAGTCCACCGTGAGCCGCGCTCTGGATGGGAAGTACGTGCTGCTGCCCAACGGCCGGGTGGTGTCCTGCGAGGTGTTCTTCGACGCTTCCCTGCCGGTCAAGGAGCGTATCCGGCAGCTGGTGCAGGAGGAGGATCCCCAATCCCCCCTTACGGACCGTGAGATCGCCCTCCGGCTCCGGCGGGAGGGGATGCCCATCGCACGCCGGACCGCAGCCAAGTACCGGGAGGAAGTGGGGATCCCACCCTCCTCCGTACGCCGGCTGCGCCGCGACCTGGCAGAGGGCGGTCGGTCAGCCCTCCGGGGCTTGGCCTAGCGGCGAGGTCGGCGGTGCGCATCGAGGTCCAGCCCACCCCGAACGTCCACGCCCTCAAGTTCACCCTGGACCGGCGGGTGACGGAGGGTCGCAGCGAGACGTACACCTCGCTGGAGCAGGCCGCCGCTTCCCCCCTGGCGCTGCGGCTGCTGCGCATCCCGGGAGTGCGGATGGTGTTCCTGCTCAACGACTTCGTCACCGTCACCCGACAGCCGGACGCGCCTTGGGACGCCATCGTGCCCGAGGTGGAGCGCGCCCTACGGGAGCACTTCCAGGCGGGCAGCTGATCCCAGCACCCTTGCTGGGCGCGCGCCGCGGCATGCTACCATACCGGAGGCCTGCGGGGAGGAACCGATGCGGATCACGCCCGAGGTGGTGGAGCGGGTGGCGCGGCTGAGCCGCCTGGAGCTCAGCGCGGAGGAGCGGGCCACCTTCGCGTGGCAGCTGTCGAGCATCCTGGAGTACTTCGCGCGCCTGGATCGGTTGGCCACGGAGGGGGTAGAGCCCACCTCCCACGCCATCCGGGTGGCCAACGTGTTCCGGGACGACGAGGTCACCCCCTCCTTGCCCGTGGAGGAGGTGGTGGCCATGGCCCCTCAGGCTCACGAGGGGTTCGTGGTGGTGCCCAGGGTGTTGGAGGCGGAGGAGTGAGGGAGCTCGTCGGACGGCCGTACCACGAGCTCCGTGCCCGACTGGGCAAGGATCTTTCCGTGCGGGAGCTGGTGGAGGCGTACCTGGATGCCATCGAGGCCTTCGACGGACAGGTGCGGGCCTACCTCACCGTCACCGCGGACCAGGCCCGGGAGCAGGCGCGGGCGCTGGACGACCGCCTGGCCCGGAAGGAGCCGCTTCCACCGTTGGCGGGAATGCCCGTGGCCGTGAAGGACAACCTTTGCACGCGGGGGGTGCGCACCACCTGCGGGTCCCGCATCCTGGAGTCCTTCGTGCCCCCGTACGACGCCACCGCGGTGGAGCGGCTGAGGGAGGCGGGGGCGGTGGTGCTGGGGAAGACCAACCTGGACGAGTTCGCTATGGGGTCGTCCACGGAGAACTCCGGGTTCTTCCCCACCCGCAACCCGTGGAGGCTGGACCACGTTCCGGGCGGCAGCAGTGGTGGGTCTGCGGCCGCGGTGGCCGCGGGCGAGGCGCTGGCGGCCCTGGGGTCCGACACCGGCGGCTCCATCCGGCAGCCCGCGTGCCTGTGTGGGGTGGTGGGGCTGAAGCCCACGTACGGTAGGGTGTCCCGCTACGGCCTGGTGGCGTTTGCCTCCTCCCTGGACCAGATCGGCCCCCTCGCCCTGGACGTGCGGGACTGCGCTTTGGTGCTGCAGGCCATCAGCGGCCGTGACCCTCGCGACTCCACCTCCGTGGAGGTACCGGTGCCCAACTTTGCCGCCTCCCTGGAAGCGGGGGTACGGGGGCTTCGGGTGGGTGTGCCCACGGAGTTCTTCGGCGAAGGACTTCAGCCGGAGGTGCGGCACGCGGTGCTGGACGCGGTGCGGGTGCTGGAGGGGCTGGGGGCGGTGGTGGAGGAGGTGACCCTGCCCACCCTCGAGTACGCCCTGCCCACGTACTACCTCATCGCGTGCGCGGAGGCCAGCAGCAACTTGGCCCGGTACGACGGTGTGGCGTACGGGTACCGGAGCCCGAGGGCCCGGGACCTGTACACCCTGTACGCCCGCACGCGGGCGGAGGGCTTCGGCCCGGAGGTGAAGCGCCGCATCATGCTGGGTACCTTCGCCCTGTCCGCGGGCTACTACGAGGGGTTCTACAAGAAGGCCCAGCAGGTGCGGACCCTGGTCCGGCGCGACTTCGACCGGTGCTTCGAGAAGGTGGACGTGCTGGCCACCCCGACCTCCCCCGTGGCGGGCTTCCGGCTCGGCGAGCGGACCACAGACCCGCTGCAGATGTACCTGGCGGACGTGTACACCATCCCCGTGAACCTCGCGGGGCTGCCCGGGATCTCGGTGCCGTGCGGGTTTGTGGACGGGCTGCCCGTGGGGCTGCAGGTGGTGGGCCGCCCCTTCGACGAGGTCACGGTACTGCGGGTGGCGTACGCCTACGAGCAGGCCACCGACTGGCACCGCCACCGGTGCCCCCTGTTCCGGGGGTGACGGATGGACTACGAGACGGTCATCGGGTTGGAAATCCACGTGCAGCTGCTCACGCAGTCCAAGATGTTCTGCGGGTGCAGCACGCGGTTCGGCGCACCGCCCAACACCCAGACGTGCCCCGTCTGCCTGGGCCTGCCGGGCGCTCTACCGGTCATCAACCGCCGCGCGGTGGAGCTGGGCCTGCGGGCGGCCCTGGTGCTCCACTGCACCGTGCACCCCACCTCCCAGTTCCACCGGAAGAACTACTACTACCCCGACCTACCGAAGAACTACCAGATTTCCCAGTACCAATACCTGGAGCATCCGCCCCTGGCCACGGACGGGTACCTGGAGATCGAGGTGGACGGGCAGCGGCGGCGGGTGGGCATCCGCCGGGTGCACCTGGAGGAGGACACAGGAAAGCTGGTGCACCCGGAGGAGGGCAACGTGAGCTGGGTGGACTACAACCGCTCCGGGGTCCCCCTCATGGAGATCGTCACCTATCCGGACCTGCGCTCCCCCCAGGAGGCGCGGGCGTTCCTGCTGAAGCTGCGGCAGGTGCTCCAGTACGCGGAGGTTAGCACCGGCCGGATGGAGGAGGGTACTTTGCGGTGCGACGCCAACGTCTCCCTCCGCCGGCCGGGCGAGCCCTTGGGGGTGCGCACCGAGGTAAAGAACATGAACTCCATCCGGTCCGTGGAGCGGGCTCTGGCCTACGAGGTGGCCCGGCAGCGGGAGCTGTTGGAGCGGGGGGAGGCGGTGGTGCAGGAGACCCGGCACTGGGACGAGCGGCGCGGCGTCACCTTCGCCTCCCGGTCCAAGGAGGAGGCGGAGGACTACCGGTACTTCCCCGAGCCGGACTTGGTCCCCGTGGAGGTCACCCCGGAGTGGTTGGAGGAGGTGCGCCGGGGCGTGCCGGAGCTCCCGGACGCCCGGCGGGACCGGATCATGGCGCAGTACGCGTTGGGCCGGTACGACGCGGAGCTGCTGGTGCAGACCCGGGCCACCGCGGACTTCTTCGAGGCCGCGGTGGCGGCCCACCCTAGCCCCAAGGCCATCGCCAACTGGATGCTGGGCGAGGTGAGCGCCTACCTGAACGAGCACAACCTCGAGATCGAGCAGCTCCGCATCACCCCCGCGCAGCTGGCGGAGCTGGTGCGGTTGGTGGAGGACGGCACCATCAGCGGGCGGATCGCCAAGGACGTGATCGCGGAGATGCTGCAGACGGGTGATAGCCCCCGCAGCATCGTCGACCGGCAGGGCCTGGTGCAGATCTCGGACGAGGCCGCCCTGCGGGAGACGGTAGAGGCCGTGATCCAGGACAACCCCGGGCCGGTGCGGGACGTACTGGCCGGCAAGGAGAAAGCGGTGGCCTTCCTGGTGGGGCAGGTGATGCGCCGGACGCAGGGCCGGGCCAACCCTGCCCTGGTCCAGCGGCTCCTGCGGGAGCGGCTGGGGCTGCTGGGGGGCTGAGGGCGTGTTTGTGAAGGGCAGACCCTGCTGTGGGACCGGGCGGGCCGCCCCGGGCGGTGGCCCGGGGGTGGACGGTGCAGCCGGGCGGCGGGGCTAGTGCTGTCTTGTGGGCACGGGCGCAGGCCAGCGTGGCGCGCGCGCTGGCCCCGCAGTGGCCGGCCTTCGCGGCGCGGGGAGCAGGGGCGCTGCTGTTCGACGTAGACGGCCGCCCGTACGTGGACCTTGCAGGAGGCGTGGGCTGCCTGGCAGTGGGCCACGCGCACCCCAAGGTGGTCCGGGCGGTGCAGGACCAAGCGGCGCGGTTCTTTCACACGGACTACGTGGTGTTCCCCTACGAGGGCTACGTGGCGGTGTGCGAGCGGCTGTGCGCCTCCACCCCGGGGCGGTGGCGGAAGAAGGCCGCCCTGTTCAACTCGGGCGCGGAGGCGGTGGAGAACGCGGTGAAGATCGCCCGGACGTACACCGGCCGGAGCGCGGTGGTGGCCTTCGAAGGCGCTTTCCACGGCCGCACGTACATGGCCCTGTCGCTGACCAGCCGCGTGGTGCCGTACAAGGCAGGCTTCGGCCCGTTCGCCCCGGAGGTGTATCGGGTTCCCTACCCTTACCCGTACCGCAGCCCGTTTCCCACCGAGGAACAGACGGTGGAGTTCTGCCTGCGACGGCTGGAGGACCTGTTCACCCTGCACGTGGAGCCGGAGCGGGTGGCCGCGGTGGTGGTGGAGCCGGTCCTGGGGGAAGGTGGGGTGGTGGTTCCTCCCGCCTCCTTCCTGCCCAGGCTTCGCGAGATCTGCCGCCGCCACGAGATCCTCCTGGTGGTGGACGAAGTGCAGACAGGCATGGGGCGCACGGGACGCATGTGGGCCAGCGAGCACGTGGGGGTGGAACCGGACTTGATGGTGGTGGGCAAGTCCCTGGCCGCGGGGCTTCCGCTCTCCGCGGTGGTGGGGCGCGCAGAGGTGGTGGACTCGGTCCGCGAGGCGGGCATCGGGGGCACGTACGTAGGCAACCCGCTCAGCTGCGCCGCGGCCCTGGCGGTGTTCGAGGTGCTGGAGGAGGAAGGGCTGTTGGAGCGTGCCCGCACCATCGGACAGGCCCTGCACGAGGGCCTGGGCGCGTTGCAGCTGGAGTGCCCGTTGGTGGGCGAGGTGCGGGGGCTGGGGGCCATGGTGGGCGTGGAGCTGGTGACCGACCGCGACCGCAAGACGCCCGCGCCGGACCACGTGGGGTTTGTGCTCCGCCGGGCCGCGGAGCGGGGTGCGCTGGCCCTGCGGGCAGGGGTGTTCCGAAACGTGATCCGGCTCCTCCCACCCCTCGTCCTGCGGGAGGAGGAGCTGAGCCGGTCCGTGTCGGTGCTCGGGGACTGCCTGCGGGAAGCCTGCCGCCGGCCCGAGCTCCAGACGGGCTGAAACGGCGGAGCGGGAGCGTCCGGAGGCGGGAGGGAGGGCTCCCGCGGCGCCCGGAGCCCTCCACGGGTCCTGGCCGGAGGTGACGGGCAGGCGGAAGCTCCTACAATATGTGGTAGCTCTTCTCTCTTGGGGCTCAAGATGTCGGAGTTCGTCCACCTGCACGTGCACACCGAGTACTCCCTGCTGGACGGGTGCAGCCGGATCCGGCCCCTCCTGCAGCGCGCCCGCGAGCTCGGCATGGAAGCCCTGGCCATCACCGACCACGGGGCGCTGTACGGGGCGGTGGAGTTCTACCGGGAGGCGCAGGTAGCAGGGGTGCGCCCCATCCTCGGGATGGAAGCCTACCAGGCCCCTCGGCGCCACACGGACCGGGACCCGAAGCTGGACGCCTCCAGCTACCACCTCACCCTCCTGGCCCGCAACGAGGAGGGCTACCGCAACCTGATCCGGCTGGCCACCAAGGCCCACCTGGACGGCTTCTACTACCGCCCCCGCATCGACAAGGAGCTGTTGAGCCGCCACAGCAAGGGGCTGGTGGGGCTTTCCGGCTGCCTGCAGAGCGAGGTCTGCCAGCGCATCCTGAGCGGAGACCTCCAGGGCGCGTGGGAGGCCGCCGCCCAGTTCCGGGACCTGTTCGAGCCCGGCCAGTTCTTCATCGAGATCCAGCACCAGGGCCTGCCCGAGCAGCGCCGCCTGATCCCGGAGCTGGTGCGCATCGCCCGCGACCTGAAGCTGCCCCTGGTGGCCACCAACGACGTGCACTACGTCCTGCCGGAGGACGCCCCCGCCCAGGACGTCCTCATGTGCGTGCAGATGAACAAGACGGTGCACGACCCCGACCGCCCCCGGATGGGGGATGTCCCGCACTTTTACCTCAAGAGCCCCGGAGAGATGAAAGCCCTGTTCGGGGAGCTGCCGGAGGCGGTGCGCAACACCGTGGAGATCGCCCGGCGGTGCGAGCTGTACCTGGAGCTGGACCGTCCGAGGCTCCCGGACTTCCCGGTGCCGGAGGGCTTCACGCCGCAGTCATACCTGCGGTGGCTGTGTGAGCAGGGGCTGGAGCGCCTGTACGGCGAGATCACCCCGGAGCTGCAGCAGCGGCTGGACTACGAGCTGCAAGTCATCGAGCGCATGGGATATGCGCCGTACTTCCTCATCGTGCAGGACTTCGTGAACTTCGCCCGCTCCCGGGGGATCCTCACCACCGTGCGGGGATCCGCGGCGGGGTCCCTGGTCCTCTACGCCTGCGGGGTCACGGATGTGGATCCCATCGCCTACCGCCTGCCCTTCGACCGGTTCCTGAACCTGGAGCGGTACACCCTTCCGGACATCGACGTGGACTTCATGGACAGCCGCCGGGACGAAGTGATCCGGTACGTGATGGAGAAGTACGGCCACGACCGGGTGGCTCAGATCATCACCTTCGGCACCATGAAGGCCCGGCAGGCGGTGCGGGACGTGGGGCGCGTGCTGGGGATGAGCTACGGGGAGGTGGACCGGATCGCCAAGCGCATCCCGCCCACCGCCACCCTGGACCAGGCGCTGGAGGCCGACCCCGAGCTGCGGCGGCAGGTGGAGGACGACGAGCGGGTGCGGCGGCTGGTGGAGCTGGCCCGCCGGCTGGAGGGGGTGGCCCGCAACGCCAGCACCCACGCGGCAGGGGTCGTCATCTCGCGTGACCCCCTCACCGACCTGGTTCCCCTCACCCGCGGCAAGGACAACACCGTGATGACCCAGTACGACATGGACAGCGTGGCCGCCATCGGGCTGGTCAAGTTCGACTTCCTGGGGCTCACCAACCTCACCATCCTGCATCGGGCCATGGAGCTGGTGGAGCGGCGGAGGGGCGTGCGGGTGGACCTGCGCCGCCTGCCCCTGGACGACCCCAACACCTACGCCCTGCTGGGCCGGGGCGAGACCGTGGGCGTGTTCCAGCTGGAGTCTGCGGGCATGCGCCGCTACCTCCAGGAGCTGCGGCCCACCAGCATCCACGACATCATGGCCATGGTGGCCCTGTACCGGCCCGGCCCCATGGCCAACATCCCCGCGTACATCCGCCGCAAGCACGGCCTGGAGCCGGTCACCTACCTGCACCCGGTCCTGGAACCGGTGCTGCGGGAGACCTACGGCGTCATGGTGTACCAGGAGGACATCATGACCACAGCCCAGGCCATGGCGGGCTACACCCTGGCGGAGGCGGACGTCCTGTGCTACGCCATCCGCAAGAAGGTCAAGGACAAGCTGCTGGCGCAGCGGGAGAAGTTCGAGCGGGGAGCCCTGGAGCGGGGCATCCCCAAGGAGGTAGTGGATCGGGTCTTCGAGCAGTTCGAGCCGTTCGCCCGCTACGGGTTCAACCGGGCCCACGCGGCGTGCTACGGGCTCGTGGCCTACTACACCGCCTACATGAAAGCCAACTACCCCGCGGAGTACATGACCGCCCTGCTGTGCGCCGACAGCGGCAACCTGGAGCGGGTGGCCCTGGAGGTAGAGGAGTGCCGCCGCATGGGGATTTCGGTCCTGCCGCCGGACGTGAACGAGTCCGAGCCGGAGTTCACCGTGGTGGACGACCGCACCATCCGGTTCGGCCTGGGCACCATCAAGAACGTGGGGGAGGCGGCCACCCAGGAAATCGTCCGGGCCCGGCAGGAAGGGGGTCCGTTCCGGTCGCTGTTTGACTTCTGCGCCCGGGTAGACGGGCGGGTGGTCACCCGCAAGGTGGTGGAAAGCCTCATCAAGGCAGGGGCGCTCGACTCCCTGGGAGACCGGGCGGCCCTGCTCGCCGCCCTGGACGAGGCCCTGGAATACGGAGCGCGGCGGCAGCGCCAGCAGAGCTCTGCGCAGACGGGGCTGTTCGGGGACGCAGACCAGCTGGAACCCCCTCCCGAACTGCCCCGGGTGCCGCCCCTGGACCGTCGGGAGCTGCTGCGCATGGAGAGGGAGATGTTGGGGCTGTACGTGAGCGACCACCCCGTGAGGGCGTGGGAGGCGGTGCTGCGGGACCATGTGCGGCACCGGGTCGCGGACCTGCGGGAGCTGGAGGACCGATCCTCCGTGTCCGTGGGCGGGGTGCTGACCCAGGTGCGCCCCATGACGTCCAAGAAGGACGGCAGCCGGTTCGCGGTGGCGCAGCTGGAGGACCTGTCGGGCGCGGTGGAGGTGGTGGTCTGGCCGAAGGCGTACGAGCGGTACTCCGAGGCCCTGCACGTGGACGCGGTGGTGGTGGTGCGCGGGCGGGTGGAGGCGGCAGAGGCCCGGCCCCGCGTGGTGGCCGACGAGGTGCTGCCCGTGGAAGGCCTGCGGGGCGGGAGGAACGGACAGGCCCACAACGGCCCAAGGCCCCTGCACGTGCGCGTGGCCACCTCTGAAGAGCTGTTCCAGCTGGCGGACTTCCTGCAGGGCCGGTCAGGCCCTCGGGAAGCCTACGCGCACGTGGTGACCCTGCAGGGAGAGTCGGTGCACCGGCTGCGCAGGGGCGTGCCCGCAGACCCAGGGTTCGTCCGGGAGCTGGAGGTGCTCCTGGGCGAAGGGGCGGTGTGGGAGGAGTAGCGGGTAGTAGAAGCGGGCGGAGCGGCGGCAGGAGCTGAGGGATGACTGCACCGTTGGACCGTGAGGAGTTCCAGCGCTGGCGGCAGGAGGCAGACCGCGCCCTGCGGGCGGCGCGTCTGCAGGCCGAGTCTGGGCTGCACAACTGGGCCTGCTTCGCCGCTGAACAGGCAGGCCAACTCGGGCTCAAGGCGCTCCTCCATGGCCTCGGCCGCGGCCCGTGGGGTCACGATCTGGTCCGTCTCGGCGAGATGGCACAGGCCGCGGGCCTCGACGTGCCCGACGAGGTCTGGGCAGCCCTGCGGCGCCTGGGGCGGCACTACATCGCCTCCCGATACCCAGACGCCCACGCCGCCGGTTCCCCAGGCGCCCACTACGGTCCAGAGGACGCGCAGGAAGCCGTGGCCGACGCGCAGCGACTTCTGAACTACGTGGACCGGGTGTGGGGGTCTCTGGATGGCTGACGTGGTGGTCCGACGCCATCAGGACCGCGAAGAGCTTCTCGCTCTCGCCCGCTCCTACGTGGGACGGCTGAAGGCGCGTCTGAGCGTGGTGGCCGCGGCGGTGGTGGGTTCGGTGGCCCGGGGAGACTTCAACGTGTGGAGCGACGTGGACGTGGTCGTGGTGGCGGAGGAGCTTCCGGAGCGGGCCCCCGAGCGGGCGGCGCTGCTCTTGGCGGACGCGCCCGGGAGGGTGCAGCCGGTGGGGTTCACCCCCGGGGAGTTCCGCCGTGCGTGGCGCCGGGGGAACCCCCTGGCGCGGGCGGTAGCCACGGAAGGCGTGGTCCTGCTGGGGGAAGGCTTCTTCGCGGAGGCGGCCGGCCAGGAGGCGTGAGCGCAGACGCGGGACGGTCGGGGCCTGCGGGCCGCCGGGGCGGGCGGAGGGTACAATCAGGGGCGTGGGAGCGGTCGAACGGCGCAAGCTGGTCCTCCTGGACGGCAACGGGCTCGTGTACCGGGCGTTCTACGCCCTCCCGTACTTCAGCACCAGCGACGGCCGACCCACCAACGCGGTCTACGGGTTCACCAACATGCTGCTGAAGGTCCGGGAGGAGGAGGACCCCACCCACCTGGGGGTGGCGTTCGACCGCCCGGCTCCCACGTTCCGGCACGAGGATTTTGCCGCCTACAAGGCCACACGGCCCACCATGCCCGACGACCTGCGGCCCCAGATGCGGTGGGTGCGGGAGGTGGTGGAGGCCTTCCGGATCCCCGCCTTCGAGGTGGAGGGCTACGAGGCGGACGACGTCATCGCCACCCTGGCATCCCGCGCGGAGCAGGACGGCTTCTCCGTGGTGGTGGTGACCGGCGACCTGGACCTGTTGCAGATCGCCAGCGACCGCACCACGGTGGTGGTCACCAGCCGCGGCATCACGGAGACGACCGCGTACGACCGGGAGGCGGTGCGGCGCCGGTTCGGGATCGAGCCGGAGCAGCTGCCGGACTTCAAAGCCCTGCGGGGAGATCCCACGGACAACCTGCCGGGTATCCCCGGCGTGGGGGACAAGACCGCCGCGGAGCTGGTACGGCAGTTCGGGACGGTGGAGTCCCTCCTGGAGCGGGTAGAGGAAGCCCCGCCCAAGCTGCAGTCCCGCCTGCGGGAGTTCGCGGAGGTGGTGCTGCAGAACAAGCGCCTGGCCACGGTGGTCCGGGACGTGCCGGTGCAGGTGCACTGGGACGCGTTGCGGGTCCGGCCGTACGACCGGGACCGGGTGGTGCGGCTGTTCCAGGACCTGGAGTTCAAGAGCCTCCTGGAGCGGCTGGGGGTGGGCGCAGTCCACGAGCGGGGGCACTACCAGCGCGCAGACGCCGCGGCGGTGGCGGGCTACCGGTCCGTGGAAGTGGCGGTGAGCCTTGACGCCGAGGGCAAGCCCATGGACGGCCGCATCCGGGGGGTGGCGCTGTCGGACCGGCCAGGCCGCGCGGTGTACGTCCCCGTGGGTTCCCACATGCCTGCGGCCCTGGCTTCCCTGTTGGAGTCGGAGGCGGTGCGGAAGATCAGCCAGGACGCAAAGGCAAACCTCGTGCGGCTGCGGCGCGCAGGGCTGAATCCCCGGGGGTTCGAGTTCGACGTGGGCATCGCCTCCTACCTGTTGAACCCCGGCCGGCGCAGCCACGACCTGCAGACGGTGGCGTGGGAGCAGATCGGCTGGCGCCTGGGCGAGGAGGCGGAAGACCTGTTGGACGCGCGCGAGGCGTGGGAGCGCCGGTGCGAGGAGGCCGACGCCCTCCAGCGGGTCGCCCCGCGGCTCCGCACGGCCCTGCGCGAGCGGGAGGTGGAGCGGGTCTACCACGAGATCGAGATGCCTCTCGTCCCGGTGCTGGCGGACATGGAGATGGCGGGGGTGGCGGTGGACGTGCCGTACCTGGAGCAGCTGGCCGGCGAGCTGCGGGCGCGGCTGGAGGCCCTGGCGGAGGAGATCTACGCCACGGTGGGGGTGGAGTTCAACCTGAGCTCGCCCAAACAGCTGGGGTTCGTGCTGTTCGAGAAGCTGGGGCTACCGCCTCTGAAGAAGACCAAGACAGGCTACTCCACGGACGCGGACGTGCTGGAGACCCTGGCTGCCCACCACCCGGTGGTGGCCAAGATCCTCCAGCACCGGGAGCTCGCCAAGCTGCTGTCCACGTACGTGGAGGTCCTCCCCCGGCTGGTGCACCCGCAGACCGGCCGGGTGCACACCACCTTCAACCAAACGGTGGCCGCCACCGGCCGCCTGAGCTCCCAGGACCCGAATCTCCAGAACATCCCCATCCGCACCGAGGAGGGAAGGAGGATCCGCCGGGCGTTCATCGCCCCGCCCGGGCGGGTGCTGCTCAGCGCGGACTACAACCAGATCGAGCTGCGGTTGCTGGCCCACATCAGCGGGGATCCGGCCCTGCAGGAGGTGTTTCGGGCGGGGCGGGACATCCACGCGGAGGTGGCTGCGGAGGTGTTCGGCCTGCCGCGGGACCGGCTGACCCCGGAACAGCGCCGCCGGGCCAAGGCCATCAACTTCGGCATCGCCTACGGCATCAGCGGGTTCGGGCTGAGCCAGCAGATCGGCACCACCCCCGCAGAGGCGGACGCGTACATCCAGCGCTACTTCGCCCGCTACCCCGGGGTGCGGGAATACGTGCGCCGCACCATCGAGCAGGCCCGCCGCACGGGGTACGTTTCCACGCTGCTGGGACGGCGCCGCTACCTGACCGACCTGCACAGCCGCAACCGCGTGGTACGGGAATCGGCGGAGCGGGTGGCCATCAACACCCCCATCCAGGGCAGCCAGGCGGACCTGATCAAGCTGGCCATGATCCGCATCCACCGGGAGGTCCTGCCACAGTTCCCGGGTGCCCTCATGATCCTGCAGGTGCACGACGAGCTGGTCTTCGAGCTGGACCCCGACCAGGCGGAAGCTCTGGGCCGCCGGGCTGCGGAGGTGATGGCCCACGCCCTTCCGCTTTCGGTGCCCATTCAGGTAGAGCTGCGGGTGGGTCGCAACTGGAACGACCTGGAGCACCTGGGGACGGTGTCGTCCGAGGTGGCGGCCGCGGGGGGAGCGCCCGCATGACCACGTACGCCACCCTGTGTTTTCCGGTGCGGGACGGGCAGGTGCTCCTCCTGAGGAAGGCGGAGGGCCTGTGGGGCGGGGGGAAGTGGAACGGCCCGGGCGGAAAGCTGCTGCCCGGCGAGGACCCGGAGGACGGGGCAGCCCGAGAGGTGTGGGAGGAGACGGGCCTGGCCGTCCAGGACCTCAGCTTCGCGGGGGTGCTCCGGTTCCGCTTCGGCGACGAGGAGCTGCCCTCGTGGGTGGTGTACGTGTTCACATGTCACCGTTTCTCCGGCTCTCCGGTGGCGGGGCGCGAGGGCACGCTGGGCTGGTACCGGATGGAAGACCTCCCCCTGGACGCCATGTGGGAGGACGACCGGTTCTGGCTCCCGAGGGTGCTGGAGGGGCGGCGGGTGTGGGCCGAGTTCCGGTTCGACGGACGGGCAGAGCACCTGGAGGAGGGCCGTGTAGTGGAGCTAGGGCGCCAGGTGGGCGTGGCCTACCGGCTCAACGTGTCCCGGGGCGGGGTTCCCAAGAGCCCGGTGTGGGAAGCGCGGGTGGGGCTGGAGGGCCTGGAGGGCGACCTCCACAACGACACCCGCCACCACGGGGGCCCAGAGCGGGCGGTGTGCCTGTTCTCCCTGGAAGTCCTGCAGAGGCTGCGGGCGGAAGGCCACCCCGTGCGTCCCGGGAGCTTGGGGGAAAACCTCACCGTGGCGGGCCTGAGCTGGGCCAGGGTACGGCCTGGTGCGCGGGTGCGGGTAGGCGGGGTGGAGCTGGCGGTGACCCGCTACACCACCCCGTGTGCTACCATCCGGCACAGCTTCCTGGGTGGAAACATCGCGCGCGTACACCCTGACCACCACCCGGGGGAGGCGCGGGTGTACGCCCGGGTGGAACGATGCGGCGTGGTGCGGGCCGGGGACCTGGTGGAGCTCGTGGACGCGGCCGGATGAAGCTGGTGGCCCTCACGGGCGGCATCGCCAGCGGCAAAAGCACGGTGGCACGCATGCTCCGGCAGCTGGGCGCGGAGGTGGTGGACGCCGACGCCCTGGCCCGGGAGGTGGTCGCACCTGGCAGCCCCGCGCTGCGGGAGATCGTGGCGGCCTTCGGCCCGGAGTTCCTCCTGCCCACGGGCGAGCTGGACCGCAGGAAGCTGGCGGAGGTGGTGTTCTCGGACCCCCAGCGCCGCCAGCAGCTCAACGCCATCGTGCATCCGCGGGTGCGGGACCGGATGCGCGAGGAGGTGGAACACATCCGCCAGAGAAGGCCGGACGCGGTGGTGGTGCTGGACATCCCCCTGCTGTTCGACGTACCGCTTCCCGAGGTGGAGGGGCTACCCGCCATCGTGGTGTACGCCTCGCCCCAGACCCAGCTGCGGCGGTTGCAGCAGCGGGACGGCCTGGGGGAGGAGGAAGCCCAGCGCCGGCTGGGGGCACAGCGGCCGCTGCGGGAAAAGCTAGAGCACGCCCGCTGGGTGGTGGACAACGACGGGGACCTGCACCGGACCGCGGAGCAGGTGCGGGCGGTATGGGAAGCGGTGTCCCGGGACCCTTAGAGGCGCGCGGGATCCTGCCGGCGCGTGGAAGGCGGCCGCGGCGGAGGGATATAATTCACTGTTACGCTGGGGGATCGAGCCGTGAGCCGGTTCCAGATGGTCACCGACCTGCCGCCCCGGGGCGACCAGCCCAAGGCCATCGAGCAGCTGGTGGAAAGCCTGCGGGCCGGGCACAGGTACACCACCCTGCTCGGGGTCACGGGCTCCGGCAAGACCTACACCATGGCTCGGGTCATCGAGCGGGTCCAGAAGCCCACCCTGGTCATTGCCCACAACAAGACCCTCGCCGCGCAGCTGTATAGCGAGTTCCGGCAGTTCTTCCCCCACAACGCGGTGCGGTACTTCGTGTCGTACTACGACTACTACCAGCCGGAGGCGTACGTCCCGCAGACGGACCTGTACATCGCCAAGGACGCCAGCATCAACGACGAGATCGACCGCCTGCGCCATGCCACCACCAAGGCCCTCATGGAGCGCCGGGACGTGATCGTGGTGGCCTCCGTGTCTTGCATCTACGGCCTGGGCCGTCCGGAGGACTACCGCGAGGTGGTGTTGGTGCTGCGGCGGGGTGAGCGCCGGACCCGCGAGGAGATCCTGCGGCGGCTGGTGGACGTGCAGTACGAGCGAAACGACGTGGACTTCGCCCGCGGCCGGTTCCGGGCCCGGGGAGACGTGATCGAGGTGTTCCCCAGCTACGAGGAGCGGGCGGTGCGGGTGGAGCTGTTCGGGGACGAGGTGGACCGGATCCTGGAGCTGGACCCGCTCACAGGGGAGGTGCTGGAGGAGAAGGATGTGGTGGCCATCTGGCCCGCCAAGCACTGGGTCACCACGGAGGACCGCCTGGAGCGGGCCCTGCGGAGCATCGAAGCGGAGCTCCAGGAGCGGGTGGCGTGGTTCCGGTCCCAGGGCAAGCTCCTGGAGGCGCAGCGGCTGGAGTTCCGGACCCGGTACGACATGGAGATGCTCCGGGAGACCGGCTACTGCCCGGGCATCGAGAACTACTCCCGCCACCTGGACGGGCGGGCTCCGGGTGAGCGGCCGGGCTGCCTGCTGGACTACTTCCCCCGAGACTACCTGATGTTCATCGACGAGTCCCACGTCACCGTGCCACAGATCAAGGGGATGCACGAGGGCGACCGGGCGCGGAAAAAGAACCTGGTGGACTACGGCTGGCGGCTGCCCTCCGCCTACGACAACCGGCCCCTGCGGTGGGACGAGTTCGAGCAGTTGATCCACCAGTGCGTGTTCGTGTCCGCCACCCCGGGGCCGTTCGAGCTGGGGGTCAGCAGGCGGGTGGTCGAGCAGATCGTGCGGCCCACGGGGCTGGTGGACCCGCAGGTGGAAGTACGTCCCGCGCGGGGCCAGGTGGACGACCTGCTGGCGGAGATCCGGGCCCAGGTGGAGCGGAAAGAGCGTACCCTGGTGACCACCCTCACGAAGCGCATGGCGGAGGACCTGACCAGCTACCTGCAGGAGATGGGGCTGAAGGTGCACTACCTGCACTCGGAGATCGACACCCTGGAGCGGGTGCAGATCCTCAAGGACCTGCGGCTGGGCACCTACGACGTGCTGGTGGGGATCAACCTCCTGCGGGAGGGGTTGGACCTGCCGGAGGTGTCCCTGGTCGCGGTGCTGGACGCGGACCGCGAGGGCTACCTGCGGTCGGAGACCGCCCTCATTCAGACCATGGGCCGGGCGGCCCGCAACGTGTCCGGCCGGGTGATCCTCTACGCGGACGAGGTCACGGAGTCCATGCGCCGGGCCATCGAGGAGACCAACCGCCGCCGCCAGATCCAGCTGCGATACAACGAGGAGCACGGCATCACCCCCCAGACGGTTCAGAAGCCCATCCGGGACCTCATCGAGCTGGAGCAGGTGGCCGAACCCCAGGAGGAGTACCATCCCCGGTCGGGCGAGATCCTGACGGCGGAGGAGATGGTGCGGCTTGTGGAAGAGCAGGGCGCCACGGTCCCGTGGGAGGTGGCGCGTCTGCTCCTCCTCAGCCCGGAAGAACTCCAGGCGACCGTGGATCGGCTGGAACGGGAGATGCGCAGGGCCGCGGCCAACCTGGAGTTCGAGAAGGCCGCCAAGCTGCGGGACCAGATCGCGGAGCTGAAAAAGGGCCTGGGGGAGCCCTACTTCGCGCCCGCGGGCGGGCGGGGTGCCGGGCGCGGGGGGCGGCCGGGCCGGAGCCGGGGGCGTCGCTAGGCTCCTGTCCGATGGAACGCGGAACCGGCGGTGTGGACCGGGTTCCCAAAATCGCGCGGCGATTGTGGGGAGGTCCGGCCCGCCGGGTGCTGGAGGTGGGAGGCCATGCGGGTGGTGCGGGTGAACCACGTTCTGATCACAGCCCCGCCGGGCGGGGAAGCGCAGGCGCGGTGGTTTTACGGCCGGCTGCTGGGCCTGCGGGAGATCCCCAAGCCGGCGCCGCTTTGGGAGCGGGGCGGGGTGTGGTTCTGGACCCCCAACTGCGAGGTCCACGTGGACATCGAACCGGGTGCGGGAAGCCCACCCTCGCGCCGCCACGTTTGCTTTGAGGTGGACGACCTGGAGGCGGCCCGAGCCCTGCTCGCCACCCACGGGGTTCGCGTGGAGGACGCACCCCCGCGGCCCGGCGTGCGGCGGCTGTTCTGCTGGGACCCGTTCGGCAACCAGGTGGAGCTCATGGCGGAGGAGGGCCCCGCGCAGGAGTGGGAGCTGGAGGAAGCGTTCCCGGAGGAGGCCTTGGCCACCGCGCCCTGAAGTTCGGAGGGACCATGCCCCTAGATCGCATCGTCGTTCGCGGTGCACGAGAGCACAACCTCAAGAACGTGACCGTGGAGATTCCCCGGGACAAGCTGGTGGTGTTCACGGGGATCTCGGGGTCCGGCAAGTCCACCCTGGCCTTCGACACCATCTACGCGGAGGGCCAGCGCAAGTATGTCGAGAGCCTTTCCGCGTACGCCCGGCAGTTCCTGGGCCTGATGGAGAAGCCCGACGTGGACAGCATCGACGGCCTGTCCCCCGCGGTATCCATCGACCAAAAAGGCGCCCCCCGCAACCCCCGGTCCACGGTGGGGACCGTGACGGAGATCTACGACTACCTACGGCTGCTGTTCGCCCGCATCGGGCAGCCCCACTGCCCGGTGTGCGACCGGCCCATCGCCCGGCAGACCCCGGAGCAGATCGTGGACCGGGTGCTGGCGCTGCCGGAGGGCAGCCGCATCTATGTTCTCGGCCCCGTGGTGCGGGGGCGCAAGGGGGAGTACCGCCAGCTGTTCGAAGACCTGCGGCGCCAGGGCTTCGCCCGGGTGCGGGTGGACGGGGTGCTGTACGACCTGTCGGAATCCATCGTGCTGGACAAGAACCGCAAGCACGACGTGGAGGTGGTGGTGGACCGGCTGGTCACCAAGCCGGAGGCGCGCTCCCGGCTGCACGAGTCCGTGGAAACCGCCCTCAAGCTGGGCCAGGGCCTGGCGTACGTGTGGCGGCAGACGGACGCCCCCGACGGCGAGCTGCTGACCTTCTCCACCGCCTTCGCGTGCCCGGAGCACGGCACCAGCCTGCCGGAGGTGGAGCCCCGCATCTTCTCCTTCAACAGCCCCTACGGGGCCTGCCCGAAGTGCTCCGGCCTGGGCTACCGCCAGCAGGTGGATCCCGAGCTGGTCCTGGACCCAGACAAGTCCCTGGCTGACGGCGCGGTGGTGCCGTGGGCGGCCAGCACCGCGGAGTACTACGAGCAGCTGCTGCGGTCCCTGGCCCAGGCGTACGGGGTGGACTGGAGGACGCCCCTGCGCCAGCTGCCCCGGTCCTTCGTGAAGGTGTTGCTGTACGGGTCGGACCGGCCCATCCGGCTCCGGTACCACAACCGCTACGGGATCCTGCGGTCGTACGAGACGGAGTTCGAGGGGGTGGTCTACTACCTGGAGCGGCGGTACCGGGAGACGGACTCGGAGGCGGTGAAGGAGGAGATCGAGCGGTACATGAGCCTGGTGCCGTGTCCGGAGTGCCGGGGCGCGCGGCTGAAGCGGGAGAGCCTGAGCGTGCGGGTGGGCGGCCGCAACATCGCGGAGGTTACCGCCCTCACGGTGCGACAGTGCCTGGAGTTCTTCGAGACGTTGCGGCTGTCGGAGCGGGAGGAGCTCATCGCCCACCAGGTGCTGAAGGAGATCCGCAGCCGGCTGGGCTTCCTGGTGAACGTGGGGCTGGACTACCTGACTTTGGACCGCATGGCCAACACCCTCTCGGGCGGGGAGGCGCAACGCATCCGCCTGGCCACCCAGATCGGCTCGGGGCTCATGGGGGTGCTGTACGTGCTGGACGAGCCCAGCATCGGCCTCCACCAGCGGGACAACCACCGGCTCATCGACACGCTCAAGCGCCTCCGGGACCTGGGCAACACCATCATCGTGGTGGAGCACGACGAGGACACCATCCGATCCGCGGACTGGATCGTGGACATCGGCCCGGGGGCGGGCAAGCACGGGGGCGAGATCGTGGTGTCCGGCACCCTGGAGGACGTGATCCGGGAGAAGCGGTCCGTCACAGGGCGGTACCTGTCGGGGGAGCGGCGGATCCCCGTGCCCGCCGTGCGCCGGCCCCCGCAGGGCAGGTGGCTGGTGGTCCGCGGGGCCCGGGAGCACAACCTGAAAGGCATCGACGTGGCCTTCCCCCTGGGTCTGTTCGTGTGCGTCACGGGGGTGTCGGGGTCCGGAAAGTCCACCCTGGTGGATGAGATCCTGTACCGTGCCCTGGCCCAGAAGGTCATGGGGACACGGACCCGTCCCGGCGCCCACGACGGCCTGGAGGGCTGGGAGTTGGTGGACAAGGTCATCGAGATCGACCAGTCGCCCATCGGCCGCACGCCCCGCAGCAACCCCGCCACTTACACGAAGACCTTCGACCTGATCCGGGAGCTGTTCGCCGCCACCCCGGAGGCACGGTTGCGGGGCTACGGGCCCGGCCGGTTCTCCTTCAACGTCCGGGGCGGGCGGTGCGAGGCCTGCGAGGGGGATGGGATCGTCCGCATCGAGATGCACTTCCTGCCGGACGTGTACGTGCCCTGCGAGGTGTGCAAGGGGAAGCGCTATAACCGGGAGACCCTCCAGGTGCTGTACCGCGGGAAGAGCATCGCGGACGTCCTGGAGATGACCGTGGACGAGGCGCTGGAGTTCTTCTCCGCCATCCCCCGCCTGCGGCGGAAGCTGCAGACCCTGCAGGACGTGGGGCTGGGCTACATCCAGCTGGGCCAGCCCGCCACCACCCTGTCCGGCGGCGAGGCACAGCGGGTGAAGCTGGCCGCGGAGCTGTCCCGGCGCGACACCGGCCGCACGGTGTACATCCTGGACGAGCCCACCGTGGGGCTGCACTTCGCAGACGTGGAGCGGCTGCTGCAGGTCCTCCACCGGCTGGTGGACGCGGGCAACACCGTGGTGGTGATCGAGCACAACCTGGACGTGATCAAGACCGCGGACTGGGTCATCGACCTGGGCCCGGAGGGCGGGGAGCTGGGCGGGCGCGTGGTGGCGGAGGGTACGCCGGAGGAGGTGGCGGCCCAAGAGGAGTCGTACACCGGGCAGTTCCTCCGGAAGATGCTGGACCCCGAGAAGGTGGAGCAGGCCCGGCGCCGGCTGCGCGCGCGGGCGGGCGCGGTGGGTGCCGGCGTGGCGGGACGGTAAGGAACGGCGGTGACCCTCCCGTCCTTCCACCCCGCGATCCTGGACTGGTTCGTCAGCACCTTCGGCCGTCCCACGCCGGTGCAGGAGCAGGGCTGGCAGGTGGTGGCCTCCGGCCAGCACGCCCTGCTGGTGGCGCCTACGGGGTCGGGCAAGACCCTGGCTGCCTTCCTGTGGGCCCTGAGCGAGCTAGTGTCCACCGACCCCCTCCCCGACGAGACCCGTGTGCTGTACGTCTCTCCCCTGCGGGCCCTGAGCGCCGACGTCCAGCGGAACCTGGAAGAGCCCCTGCGGCAGATCCGGCAGCCGGCCCGCGCCCTGGGCCACCAGCTGCCCGAGGTGCGGGTGGCGGTGCGCACCGGCGACACCCTGGCCCGGGACCGCGAGCGCATGAAGCGCAGGCCGCCCCACGTGCTCATCACCACCCCCGAGTCCTTGTACCTGTTGCTCACGGCTCCGGGCAGCCGGGGGCTCCTCCGCACCGTGCAGACGGTGATCGTGGACGAGCTGCACGCCCTGGCCCAGGACAAGCGGGGCGCGCACTTGAGCCTGAGCCTGGAGCGGCTGGAGCGGGTAACCGCTCGTCCCCCGCAGCGCATCGGGCTGAGCGCCACCGCACATCCCGTGGAGGGGCTTGTAGGCCTGCTGGTGGGGACCGGGCGCACCGGACCCGACGGGCGGCCCCGGTGCGCGGTGGTGGACGTGGGCTGGCAGCGCGAGTGGGACCTGGCCGTGTGGGTGCCGCGGCAGGTCCTGGGACCGGTGGCCACCCACGAGGTGTGGGCGGAGGTCTACGACCGCATCGCGGAGCTGGCGTCTTGCCACCGCACCACCTTGGTGTTCGTGGCCACGCGGCGCCTGGCGGAGCGCCTGGCCCACCGGCTGACCCTGCGCCTGGGCGAGGGCCGCGTGGCCAGCCACCACGGCAGCCTGGCCCGCTCCCTCAGAGAGAAGGCGGAGCGGCGGCTGAAAGACGGCGACCTGCGGGTGGTGGTGGCCACGGCTTCGTTGGAGCTCGGCATCGACATCGGGTCGGTGGACCTGGTCTGCCACGTGGGGGCACCCCGGTCCATTGCCACCCTGCTGCAGCGGGTGGGGCGCTCGGGGCACGGGGTGGACCGCACCCCCAGGGGCGTGCTGTTCCCGCTGACCCGCGACGAGCTGGTGCAGTGCGCAGCCGCGGTGCGTGCGGTCCGCGCCGGCCAGCTCGACCGGGTGCGGATTCCCCGCAAACCCCTCGACGTGCTCGCGCAGCAGCTGGCCGCGGAGGCGGCTGCGGAGCCGTGCCACGTGGAAGACCTGTGGCGGCTGGCCCGCGGAGCCTACCCGTACCGCGAACTCCGGCGGGAGGAGTTCGAGCAGGTGCTGGCCATGCTGGCGGACGGCGTGGCGCCCTCACGGGGCCGGGCCGGAGCCCTGGTGCACTGGGACCGCACCACCGGTATCGTCCGCGGCCGGCGCGGCACCCGGACCCTGGCTCTCACCTCTGGAGGCGCCATCCCCGAGACCTTCGAGTACGACGTGGTCGCAGAGCCGGATGAGAAGCCGGTGGGCCGGGTGAACGAAGACTTCGCGGTGGAGTCCCAGGCGGGGGACGTGTTCCTGCTGGGCAACACCAGCTGGCGGGTGCGGCGGGTGGAATCGTCGGGCCGCGTGCGGGTGGAGGCGGCGGGGGGTGCCCCTCCCACCATCCCCTTCTGGCTGGGGGAAGCCCCCGCCCGCACCCCGGAGCTCTCGCAGGCGGTCAGCGACCTGCGGGAGGAGGTGGCCCGGAGGGCTGCGGACCCGGAGTCCGCAGCCCAGTGGTTGGTGGAGGAAGCGGGCCTGGACTGGGCTGGTGCGCAGCAGGTGGTGGACTACGTGCGTGAGACCCTGGCGGTGCTGGGCTGTGTGCCCACTCAGCGGAGAGTGGTGGCCGAGCGGTTTTTCGACGAGGCGGGCGGGATGCAGCTGGTCCTGCACGCACCGTTCGGCGCACGCATTACCCGCGCGTGGGGCCTTGCGCTGCGCAAGCGCTTCTGCCTCACCTTCGACTTCGAGCTGCAGGCCGCGGCCACAGACGATGGCGTGGTGCTCTCGCTGGGCCAGCAGCACAGCTTCCCCCTGGAGGCCATCTTCGGGTTCGTCCGGCCCCACACCGCGCGTAAGGACCTGCTGCAGGCTACCCTGCAGTCGCCCCTGTTTGCCACCCGGTGGCGCCAGGCCGCCAACCGGGCCCTGGCCGTCCCCAGGCGTTGGGGAGGCCGGCGGGTACCGCCCCAAATCCAACGCATGCGGGCGGAGGACCTGCTGGCCGCGATCTTCCCCGAACAGGTGGGCTGCCAGGACAACCACACAGGCCCCATCGACCCGCCCGACCACCCCTTGGTGAACCAGACCCTGCTGGACTGCCTGGAAGACGCGATGGATCTGGAGGGGTTGGTGGCGGTGGTCGAGGCCGTGGAGCGGGGAGACATCCAGACGGTGGCGGTGGACACCCCGCAGCCCTCGCCGGCCTCCCACGAGATCCTCAGCGCAAACCCGTACGCCTTCCTGGATGACGCGCCCCTGGAGGAGCGCCGTGCCCGGGCCGTCCGCCTACGCAGGGTGGACCCCGAGCTGGCCAGTGGGCCCGGAGCCCTGGATCCAGAAGCCATCGAGGAGGTGAGGGCGCAGGCACAGCCGGACGTGCGCGACCCGGACGAGCTACACGACCTGCTGCAGACGGTGGTCTTCCTGCCCGACCCGGCAGCCGAGCCGTGGGAGGAGTCGGCCCGGGAGCTAGTCCGGATGGGCCGGGCGGTGCGGGTGCAGGCACCTGGCCTTTCCGGCTACGCGGCGCGGGAGCGCGCGGCCGCGGTCCACCTCCTTTGGCCCGCCGCCAGGGTCTGGCCGGATGTGCCCATTCAGCCGGAGCAGGAGCGGGAGCGGGCCCTGCGCGACCTGGTGGCGGGCTGGATGTTGTACACGGGGCCGGTTACGGCCTCGCAGCTTGGGGCCAGGCTCGGACTGGCCCCGGAAGATGTGCGGGTGGGGCTGGCAGCCCTGGAAGGGCTTGGGGTGGTGCTGCGCGGGCGGTTCACCCCGAGTGAAGCGGAGGAGGAGTGGTGCGAGCGGCGGCTTCTGAGCCGGATCCACCGGCTCACCGTGGAAAAGCTTCGGCGGGAGATGGAACCCACCAGCCCCGCGGACTTCGTACGCTTCCTGCTGCGCTGGCAGCACGTACACCCCGGCACCCAGCTGCACGGCCGCGCGGGGCTGCTGGAGATCCTACGGCAGCTGCAGGGTTTTGAGCTTCCTGCAGGGGCCTGGGAGCAGTGGGTTCTGCCCGCGCGGCTGGCCCGTTACGACCCGCGGGAGCTGGATTCCTTGTGCCTGGCGGGGCTGGTGGCGTGGGGCCGGATCCAGCCCGGCAGTGTGGAGGAAGCGCGCGAGGCCACGCGTCCGCCGCGGCTGGCCCGAAACACCCCCATCGCCTTCGTGCTGCGAGAGGAACTTTCCGCCTACCTGCTCCCAGTACCTCCCCCGGCGAGGCTATCGCCCTTGGCCCGAGAGGTGGACGCGTGGTTGCGTTCCCGGGGTGCGTGCTTCCTGTCAGATGTGGCCCGGGCGCTGGGCAGGCTGGCCGCGGAGGTGGAGGAAGCCCTTTGGGAGCTGGTGGCCGCAGGTCGGGCAACGGGCGACGGCATGGACGGCCTGCGCTCCTTGCTGTGGCGGGGCCAGCGCCGCCCCCGGCGCGGCCGACTGCGCGTCCTCACGGGCAGGCTGCCCCCGCCCGCCGGCAGGTGGGCGCCGTGGGGTGAGGCGCCGGCGATCCCTGACTCCGAGCGGCTGGAACGGCTGGCGGAGCAGATGCTGCGCCGCTACGGGGTGGTGTTCCGGGAGGTACTGACCCGGGAACGGGCCGCACCGCCGTGGAGGGAGCTGGTAAGGATCTTCCGCCGGTGGGAGGCCCAGGGGCGCATCCGTGGAGGTCGGTTCGTTTCAGGGTTCGCGGGGGAGCAGTTTGCCCTCCCCGAGGCTGTGGAAGCCCTGCGGGCCGTGCGCCGGACCGTAGCCAGGGACGAGACGGTGGTGCTGTCCGCGGCCGACCCCCTGAACCTGGTGGGGGTGCTGGTCCCGGGCGACCGCCTGCCACCCTCCACGGGAGTGGGAATCGTGTTCAAGGACGGAGCTGCGGTGGAGGTCGGGCCGCTCGGTGCCCTGCTGAGGAGGGTGGGGGCTTCCGCCCCCGCCGGAGCTTTGTGAACCCCTACATGCGCACGGAAGCGCGCAGGAAGTCGCCGATGCGCGCGGCGGCCTCCTCCAGGCGATCCGGGGGCTGGACCAGGGCGATCCGCACGTACCCCTTGCCTCCGGGTCCGAACCCCTGCCCTGGGGACACGGCCACGCCCGTGTTGCGGCACAGCTGCACCGCGAACTGCACGTCGTCCACGTCCGTGGGGACCCGGGCCCACAGGTACATGGTGGCCCGAGGCAGTGGTACTTCCCATCCCGCGTCCCGGAGGGCCCGCACCAACACGTCCCGCCGATCCCGGAACACCGCCACCTGTTCCCGCACCCACGCCTCGGGCTGCTGCAGGGCGGTGATCCCCATGCGCAGCACGCCCTGGTACTGGTTGAAGTCCAGGGCGGACTTCACCGTCTCGAGGGCCGCGATGGCCTCCGCGTTGCCGACCGCGAAGGCCAGGCGGAACCCGCCCATGTGGTAGGACTTGGACAGGGTGAAGAACTCCACGCACCGCTCCCGGGCGCCTGGCAGGGCCAAGGGTGACGGCGCCGGGCCGTCAAACACCATGTCCACGTACGGGTTGTCGTGCACCAGGAACACCTCGTACCGCCTGCAGAAGTCCAGCACCTGCATGAAGAACCCCAGGTCCGCCACCGCGGCGGTGGGGTTGTTGGGGTAGTTGAGGATCAGCACGCGCGCCCTGCGGGCCACCTCCTCCGGCACCGCCTCCAGGTCGGGTAGCAGGTCCTCCCTCAGGGGCACGGGAAACACCTCCACCCCTGCGAGGGCGGCCATGCCCCAGTAGGGCGGGTAAGCCACCTCCGGGATCAAAACCAAGTCTCCCGGGTCCGTGAGCGCCAGGAGCAGGTGGCCGATGCCCTCCTGGCTGCCGATGAGGCTCAGCATCTCCGCGTCGGGGTCGAAGGTGACGCCGTACCGGTGCTCGTACCACCCCGCGGCCGCCTCCAGGAAGGGCCGGGTAGCGGAACGCAGGGTGTACTGATGCGTGGCCCGGTCCGCGAGGGCTTCCGCCAGGGTCTGCAACGCCGGCGCAGGAGGCGAAAGATCGCTGGAGCCCAGGGACAGGTCGATGATGCTCAGCCCCGAGCTCCGGGCCTCCTGCTTGGCGCGGTCCATGAGGAGGAACACCGACTGGGGGATGGCGCGGGCGCGGCGCGAGGTCCAGGACATGCAACCCTCCGTTGGCATACGTACCGCTTTGGCTCCTAGTCTACCCGGGCCGCGCAACCCTGTCTGCGGCCCCGACGGACCGCCCAGAGGGCGCCACTTGGGGACTCCGGTCGTCCTCCGCACGTAGAATGGTGGCGATGGCGCGCGTGGCCAACCTGGAGGAGAAGCTGCGGGCCCTGCCGCCGCGACCGGGCGTGTACCTGCTGCGGGACCGCGCGGGCAAGGTGATCTACGTGGGCAAGGCGGCTTCCCTGCGCCAGCGGGTCCGCAGCTACTTTCAGAACCCGTCCTCCGTGGACTCCCCGCGGGTCCGCCACCTCATGACCAAGGTGTTCGACTTCGACGTGGTGGCCTGTGCCAACGAGGTGGAGGCCCTCATCCTGGAAACCAACCTGATCCAGCAGCACCGGCCCAAGTACAACGTGCGGATGGCGGACGATAAGGCCTACCCGTACGTGAAGATCACCCACGAACCCTACCCGCGCATCGTGATGACCCGCCGGGTGGTCCGGGATGGTGCCCACTACTTCGGCCCGTACCCCTACCACGAGCCGAAGCTGGTGAGCCGGACCATCCGGACCATCCGCAAGCTGTTCAAACTGCGGAGCTGCCAGGTGGACGTGGAGCACACCCGGCTTCCCCGGCCGTGTCTGGACTACGCCATCGGGCAGTGCACCGCCCCGTGCGTGGCGTGGGGCGCTTCCCGGGAGCAGTACGCGGAGCAGGTGCGGAACGCGGTGCTGTTCCTTCAGGGCCACCAGGAGGCGCTGCTGGACCAGCTGCGCCAGCAGATGCGGGAAGCCGCCGAGCGGCTGGAGTTCGAGCGGGCCGCGGCCCTGCGGGACCAGATCCAGGCCCTGGAGGCCATCGCGGAGCGCCAGCGGACCGCCGCGGCGAGCCTCGACGACCGAGACGTGGTGGCGGTGCACGTGGACGGCGATGATGCCTGCGCCCAGGTGTTCTTCGTGCGCGCGGGCCGTCTGTCGGGTCAGGAGCACTTCTTTCTCACGGGCGCGCACGGGCACCCCACCGCGGAGGTGCTGCGCACGTTTCTGGAGCAGTACTACGAGCACGCACCAGCCCTGCCGCCGGAGGTGGTGATCCCGGAGGCTGTGGAAGGTCAGGAGGTGATCGCCCGGTGGCTGTCGGACCGCCGGGGTTCCCCGGTCCGGGTGGTGGTGGCGGCCCGCGGCCACCGGAAGCGGCTGGTGGATATGGCCCGGGACAACGCCCGGCTGCACCTGGAGCAGGAACGGGCACGCCTCGCCGGGCGCGAGGGTGCGGCGGTGCGGGCCCTCCAGCAGGTCCTGGACCTGGAAGAGCCGCCCTTCCGCATCGAGGGCTACGACGTGAGCAACCTTCAGCACGGGGAGGCGGTGGCCTCCCTGGTGACCTTCGAGGGCGCGCGGCCCCGCAAGGACGCGTACCGGCGGTTCCGCATCCGGTTCACTCCCGGGCCCAACGACTACGCCATGCTGCAGGAGGCGCTGCGCCGGCGGTTCCAGAACGCCCGGGAGGAGCAGGACAGGCTGGACCGAGACGAGTCCGTCAAGCCCAAGTGGTCGGTGCTGCCGGACCTGATCCTGATCGACGGCGGTCGCGGGCAGCTGTCCGCGGCGTTGGAGGTGCTGTTCGAGTACAACGTGCAGGTGCCCGTGGTAGCCCTCGCCAAGCGGGAGGAGCTGGTGTTCCGGCCGGGGCAGGAGGAGCCCCTGCGCCTACCCCGGGACTCCGCGGCCCTGCAGCTGCTGCAACGGGTCCGGGACGAGGCGCACCGGTTCGCCCACGCCTACCACCAGCAGCTCCGGGGCCGCCGGGTAGTGTACTCGGTGCTGGACGAGGTGCCGGGGATCGGGGAGAAGCGCAAACGCGACCTCATCCGCCACTTCGGGTCAGTCCGGCGCATCCGGGAGGCCACCGAGGAGGAGGTGGCTGCGGTGGTGGGCCGGGCGGCCGCCCGCCGGGTGCTGGAGTACCTGCGGGCGCACGAGCTGCCCCATTACCGGGAGGAGGCGGCCCGCTGAGCGCGTACGCCCTGCGCCGGCCCTGGGGACGGTGGTGCGGCGGAAGGACTGGGCGGCGCTGCTGGGACTGGGGCCTCTTCTGGGCACGTCTTACCTGTCGATCAAGTGGCGGTGGGCGATTTCCCGCCCACAACCCTCGTGGCCGTGCGGCTGGGCCTTGCCGGCCTGTTGCTGGCCGCGGTGGTGGCAGCGCAACGCCGACCCTTCCGACGCCTCCCCGCCACGGGGGCCCGGCTGGTGTTCCTCGGTGCGGTCAGCGGGGGATCTCATCAGCCTGATCGCGTGGGGCGAGCGCGGTCGCGAAGGCGATCCACCACCACGTGTCGGCCATCAGCCTGATCGCGTGGGGCGAGCGCACCATCACCAGCGGCGCCGCCTCTATCCTAAAAGGCCACCACGCCGCTGTGGGCCGTGCTGCTGGGGGGCGGAACCCGCACCGAGCCCTTGGAGGTCCCGAAGCTGTTGGGTGTGGGCGTCAGGTTGGTGGGCGCAGACCCCGCTAGTGCTCGGGCTGCGGACGTCCTGGGTGCAGGGGCGGTGGTGCTGGCCTCGGCGCTGTACGCGTGGGGCATCCTGCACGCCCGGCGCACCTTCCCCCGCACCGGCCCGGTGTCCCTGGCCGCGGGGTCGCTGCTGGGCGGTGCCCTGGCCATGGCCCCGGCCGCGGCCGCCGGCGGCTGGCCGGCGCGCCCGTCCCGCGAGGCGGTGGGAGCACTCTGGCGCTGTCCGTGTTCGGCAGCGCGGTGGGCGACCTGCTTTGCGACCACCTGGTGCTCCACGTGAGCCCCACCCAGACCGCGTTGGTGACCTACCTGAACCGGGCCACCGCGGCATCGTGGGGGTGGCTGCTGCTGGGAGTGCCTGTGGGGCCCAACCCATCGCGGGGCTGCCGCTCGTCGCAGGCGGGGTGGCGTTGGTGAGTGCCCGGCCGCGGGTGTACGGGGTCACACCATCAGGTACCGGCGCCGCACCTCGTGGTTTTCCCGCAACTCCTGGACCGACCCCTCGAACCGGATCCGGCCGTCGTCGATGACGTAGCCGCGGTCCGCCAGCCGCAGGGCTGAAGCCACGTTCTGCTCGGCCAGCAGCACCGTCAGCCCCTGGGCCTTCAGCTGCTGGATGCGCTCTTCCAGCACGCGGACCAACCTCGGGGCCAACCCTTCCATGGGCTCGTCCAGCAACAGCAGGTCCGGGTTGCCCACCAGGGCCCGGGCGATGGCCAGCATCTTCTGCTCCCCGCCCGACAGGTGGCTGCCGCGGTGGTGGCGCTTTTCCCGCAGGACCGGGAACAGCTCGAAGACGCGCTCCAACGTCCAGTACCCGGTCCCGCGGGCGGCCACCTCCAGGTTCTCCAGCACCGTCAGGTCCGGGAAGATGCGGCGGTCATCAGGGACGTAGCCCACGCCCAACCGGGCCACCTGGTGGGGGGAAAGACCCGTCAGGTCGTGGCCCCGGTACCGCACCGACCCGCGCCGCGGCGGGACCAACCCTACCACGCTCTTCAGGGTGGTGCTCTTGCCCGCGCCGTTCCGGCCGAGCAGGAACACCGCCTCGCCTTCCTGCACCTGCAGGGAGACGTCAAACAGCACGTGGCTGAGGCCGTAGTACGCGTGCACCCCTTCTACGTCCAGCATTACGGGGCCCCCGGACCGCTCCGTCCGCGTACGGGCCTCCGCGGCCTCTGCTTCCTCCCCTCCCAGGTACGCCCGCTGCACCTCGGGATTGGAGCGGACCTCGCCCGGAGTCCCCTCGGCGATGGTCCGGCCCTGGTGCATCACCACCACCCGGTGCGCGGTAGAGAATACCACCTCCATGTCGTGCTCGCAGAACAGCACCGACAGCCCGTGCTCCCGGTTCAGCCGTGCGATCAGCTGGAGGGTGGAGATGGTCTCCTCCGGGGACATGCCCGCGGTGGGCTCGTCCAGCACCAGCAGCCGCGGCCGGCTGGCCAGGGCCAGGGCGATCTCCAGAATTCGCTGGTCACCGTGGGACAGGGTTCCCGCCAGCCGGTCCGCGTAGGCCTCCAGGCCGGTGAGCTGCAAAATCCGCCGGGCTTCGTCCACCGCGAACCGCCGCGCGGCCCGGAGCAGCTCAAAGCCCTTGCGGGCATGCGCCAGGCAGGCGGCGTGCACATTGTCGAACACCGACAGCCGGGGGAACACGTTGGCGATCTGGAACGTGCGCCCGACCCCCGCGCGGCACCTCCGGTGGGCCGGCCAGCGGGTCACGTCCGCCCCGGCGAACCACACCCGGCCCCGATCGGGCAGCAGAACCCCCGTGATCAGGTTGAACAGAGTGGTCTTTCCGGCGCCGTTGGGCCCGATGACGGCCACCACCTCCCCCGCGGCCACGCGCAGGGAGGCGCCCCGGACCGCCGGGAAGCCGCCGTAGGACCTCCACAGGTCCTGCACGCGGAGCAGGTCAGCCACGGGCGTCCCCCGCGGGGGCCGGCCGTGGGGCCACGGTACGGTGCGCACCCCACCGCTGCTGCAGATGTCCCATGATCCCCTCCGGTAGGAAGAAGATCAGGAGGATGAGCAGCACGCCCAGCACCAGCGTCCAGTACTCCGTGTACCGTCCCACCAGGGTGCGCAGCCCCACCACCACCGCCGCACCCACCAGGGGGCCGGAGAAGGTGAACCACCCGCCCAGCAGGCACATTACCAGGATTTCTAGGGACAGCACCCAAAACAGCATGTTCGGGAACACCGACCGCTCCAGCGCCACGTACAGGACCCCCGCCACGCCCGCGAAGAACGCCGCGAGCACCATCGCGGCCAGCTGGTGCGCCCGCACGTCGACCCCCATGACCTCCGAGCGCTGGGGGTTGTCCCGGATGGCCTGCAGGGTGAGCCCGAAGGGTGACCGGACCACCGCCCACAGGGCTGCCAGGCAGCCCGCCACCACCACCGCCACCAGAGCGTAGGCGGCGGGGAGGCTCTGCAGGGCAGCAGGGACGGGGATGCCGTGGATCCCGTTGTCCCCGCCCGTTACGGGGTACCATCGGAGGGCCACGATCCACACGAACGATCCCAGGGACAGCTGGAGCATTCCGAAGTACAGCCGCGAGAGGCGCACGCAGAAGAACCCGATCACCAGGCCCGCGGCCGCGGCGGCCACGGGACCCGCAGCGAACGCCAGCCACGCCGGCCAGTCCAGCCGCGTGATGGCCACCGCGGCCACGTACGCGCCGATCCCGTAGAACACCCCGTGGTGGAACTGGTACAGCCCGCCGTAGCCCAGCACCAGGTTCAGGCTGGTGGCCAGCAGGCCGGTCACCAGGATCAGGGCCAGCAGGTACAGCAAGAAGGGCGGCAGTACCACGGGCGCCACCGCCAGGGCAGCCGCCAGAAGCCCCACCAGGATCCAGCCGCTCACCACGCGGACCGCAAAAGCCCTGTGGGCCGGATCAGGAGCACCGCCGCGGTGACCGCGTACGGGAACGCCACCGCGAACTGCGGCCACACCAGCAGTCCCACCGACTGCGTCACGCCGAACAGCAGGGAGCCCACCAGGGCACCCCACAGGTTGCCCAGTCCGCCCACGATCACGATGAGGAAGCTGTCGATGAGCAGGCTGTGGTCCATGCCCAGGGTGATGCTGGTGGTGGGAGCTACCAGGGCCCCGCCCAGCCCTGCCAGCAGGCACCCGAGGGCGAACGCCATGCCGAACACGCGGCTGACGTCGGTGCCCAGCACCGCCACCATGTCCCGATCAGTGGCGGCAGCGCGGGCCACCTTGCCCGCGCGGGTGCGGTGGGCGAACAGCCACAGCCCCCATGCCACCAGGGGGCCGGCGGCCAGCAGCACCAGGTTGAACTTGGGCAGGGCAACCCCCAGGACCGTGACCGCCCCCTGCAGGGAAGGCGGTGGCACCAGGGACCGGTAGGTGGGGCCCCACAGCAGCTTCACGAGGTCGTTGAGGATCAGCATCACCCCGAAGGTGAACAGGATCAGCATCAGGTGCTCCCGGTGGTACAGCCGCGACAGCAACACCCGCTCCACCGCCAGGCCCACCAGCGCGGTGGCCACGGGGCCCGCGGCCAGGGCTAGCCAGAAGGCGGCGGGGTGGAAGCCCGCGGCCTCCGCCACCGTCCACGCCACGAACGCTCCCAACATGTACAGGGAACCGTGGAACACGTTGGGGACCCGGAGCACCCCCAGGACCAGGGTGAGTCCCGCCGAGACGATGAACAGGATCATCGCTCGGCTGAGGCCCACCACCAGCTGGCCCAAGAGGGCAGCAGCGTCCACCGCTTACCGGGCCTGCTCCCGGGCGCGTCGGACGTCGTCACACGTGGGCATCACGTCACGCCCGGGGAGGACAACGGGGTCGCCGGCCACCAGGTGGGGGAACCCGGGGTCGCGGCGCGTGACCCCGAAGATCATGGGGAGGACCGCTTGGTGGTCGCACGCCCGCATCTCCACCTCGCCCACGGGGGTCTGGATCCGCAGCCCCTCCAGGGCCTCCACGAACCGGTCCCGGTCCAGCGACCGGGCCTTGCGGTACGCCTCCGCGATGAAGTACGCGGTGATGTACCCATGGAACGCGGGGAAGCCGGGCGGGGAGCCGTACGCGGCCTGGAAGTCCTGGACGAACTTCCGGTTGGCGGGCGTGTCCGGGTAGTAGTACAGGTAGTCCGTGGTGCCGAACACCCCCTCTGGGGCCGCGGCACCCAGGGGCCTCAGGACCGTCACGTCGATGGCGGTGTGGATGGCCGAGGGCACCCGCTGGGCGAACCCGATTACCTGCATGGTCCGCAACACGTTTGCCATTCCCGCGCCCCCGGTGCCGAAGAACACCGCCTGCGGCCGGGCCTGCAGGATCTGGGTGAGGTAGGGGACCAGGTCCGGCTCCCCCGTCCGCCACCACGTCTGTCCCACCAGGGTTGCTTCGGGCTTGGCCCGCTTCATGAAGCGCCAGAAGGAGTTGGTCACCCGGTGGCCGTACTCGTAGTCCTCCGCCGCCAGCCAGAACCGGGTAAAGCCGCGACGCGCCACCGCTTCCGCCAGCGCCTTGCCCGCCATGGCGGTGTTCTCCGTGGTGCTGAAAACGTACCGGTGCCCGCGGGCGCCGGTGATGTCCTCGCTCTTGGAGATCCACACAATGAAGGGAACCCGCTGCTCCCGGGCGAAGGCGGAAATGGCCAGGGCCGTGGCGCTGTTGATGGTGCCCACCAGCAGGTCCACCCGCTCCTGCAGCACCAGCTCCCGCGCCATGCTGAGCCCGATCTCCGGGCTGAAGCGCTCGTCCCGGGTGACGAACTCGATGCGGGCCCCGTGGATCCCGTCCCGGTTGATCTCCTGTAGGGCAAGGCGGAAGCCGTTCAGGGCGTCGTTGCCGAACACCGCGGGCGGCCCGCTGTAGGTGTCCACCACCCCGACCTTGATGTTGCGGTCGAACCGGACCGCGGGCGCGGCCCCTGCACCCGCCACAGAGGCCGCGGCCAGCGCGCCCACCGCCAGCAGCACCCACCATCGACGAGCGGCCATACACCGTTCCCCCTTCCCGCAGGTTCTGTGCAGCGGCTTCTAATTCTCCGCCGCTTCCAACCACCCCTGCCGTCAACCGGAAGCGCCCAGTGCGGCCCGCAACGCGTCCTCGAACCGACCGATCTCCTCCGGCGTCCCCACGGACACGCGCACCCACGTGGTCCCCGGCGGCCCCGGGCGGACCAGGACCCCGTGGCGCATCAGCTGGGCCGCCAGTTGTTCGGCGGGGCGCCGCACGTCCATCCACACGAAGTTGGCCACGCTGGGATAGGTGCCAAGGCCCAGCTGGCGGGCCAGCTGGTGCAGCCGCTGCCGCCCTTCGGCCACCACCTGGAGGGTGCGGGCCACGTGCTCGGAGTCCTCCAAGGCTGCCAGGGCCGCGGCCTGAGCGGGCGAGGACACCTGGAAGGGCTCCTGTACCCGCCTCACCGCCTCCACCACCTCCGCGGGCGCCACCAGGTAGCCCACCCTCAGCCCTGCCAGCCCGTACACCTTGGAAAAGGTGCGCAGCACCGCCACCCTGCGCCCTTCCCGCACCCACCGGACCCCGTCCGGGTAGTCGGCCGCCGCCGCCCGCGCGAACTCCCCGTACGCCTCGTCTACGACCACCAGGACCTGGTCCGGCAGACGGTCCAAGAACGCCTCGAGCTCCGCTTTGCTCACGTAGGTGCCGGTGGGGTTGTTGGGGTTGCACACCACTACCACCGACGCAGCCGCGGCGTGGTCCGCCATCCGCGGGAGGTCGTGTCGCCCTTGGCCGTCCAGGGGAACGGATACCGTGCGCGCTTCCTGCAGCTGCGCCACCACCGGGTAATAGGGGAAGCTGGGCCAGGCGCACACCAGCAACCGGTGCCGGTCCAGGTACGCCTCCGCCAGCAGCTTCAGCAGGGCGGTGCTACCCGCACCGACTGCCACGCAGGCGGGAGGCACACCGAGCCGGTCTGCGAGGGCTTGCCGCAGATCTGCGCAGTCGTCCTCGGGGTAGCGGGCCCACCCCAGCCGCGCGCGTTCCAGGGCTTCCAGGGCGAGAGGAGAGGGGCCGAGGGGGTTTTCGTTGGAGGCCAGGAGCACGTCGCACGGTACCCCGGCGGCGTGACGCCTGCCCGAGACGTACGCGGGCACCTCCCGCAGGATAGGCCTGGCCTGAGGGTCCATGCGCGCCACCCGGCCCACCTTCGCGGCCCGCGCCCCCGCCCCCTGCTAGACGACGGGGACGCACAACCGCGCCGGATACAATAGGGGGGACCGTGGAGCGCCAGGGCCTGCTGCGGCTTCGCGATCTCGTCCTGGACCTCACCCGGCGCGTGTACGTGGTGGGGATCCTCAACATTACCACGGACTCCTTCTACGCGGCCGCCCGCCACCCTGACCTGCCCTCGGCCCTGGCCCGGGCCCGGGAGATGGCGGAAGAGGGCGCCGACCTGATCGAGGTGGGAGGGGAGTCGGCGCGGCCGGGCCCCCACGTCCCCGCGGAGGAGGAGATCCGGCGCGTGGTTCCGGTGGTGGAGCGCGTTCGGTCCGAGCTGGGCCTGCCGGTGGTGGTGGAGACGGTGAAGCCCCAGGTGGCGCGGGAGGCCCTCCTGGCCGGTGCGGTGGCGGTCAACGACGTCAGCGGTCTGGAAAACCCGGAGATGGCAGAGCTGGCCGCGGAGTACGGGGCAGGGCTGGTGGTGATGCACCGCCGCGGCCCCCACAAGGTTCGGCAGGTGGATCCACGCTACGACGACGTGTTCGCGGAGGTGTACGGCTTCCTGCGGGAGCGCACCGGCCGCGCGCGCCAGGCAGGGCTCCCACCAGACCGGATCCTGGTGGACCCTGGGTTCAGCTTCGGGAAGACGCCGGCCCACGACGTGGAGCTCCTGCGGCGGCTGGACGAGCTGCTGGCGGTGGGCTACCCGGTGTACCTGGCCACCTCGCGCAAGAACTACCTGCGCGACATCCTACGGCTTCCGCCCGAGGAGCTGCTGGAGGCCACCGCGGCCGCGGTGGTGTTGGGTGTGGAGCGGGGCGCACGGGTGGTCCGCACCCACGACGTGCGGTTCACGGTACGCTTGGTCAGAACCCTGGAGGCGCTGTTGGGCATGGTGCCCGTACCCGACACCACGGAGTCCTTCGTCCGGCAGACCGGTCCCGGCTAGCTGCGAACGGGGAGAAGGAGGGCGCAGATGGACCGACGGGAAGTGACAGGGCAGGTGGTAAGCCGGCCCCGGTCCGCGGTGGACCGCGCGCGCATCGAGGCCGCGGTGGTGGAGATCCTGAAGGCCATCGGGGAGGACCCCGACCGGGAGGGGCTCCGCGACACACCTCGGCGCATCGCGGCCATGTACGCGGAGCTGTTCAGCGGGCTGCACCGGGATCCGGGCGAGTACCTGCGGGTAGGGTTCGAGGAGGAGCGGCACCACGAGATGGTGGTGCTCAAGGACATCCCCTTCTACTCCCTGTGCGAGCACCACCTGCTGCCCTTCCACGGCGTGGCGCACGTGGGGTATGTGCCCAACGGCCGGATCGTGGGCATCAGCAAGGTGGCGCGGGTGGTGGAGACCTTGGCGCGCCGGCCCCAGGTGCAGGAGCGCCTGACCTCCCAGATCGCGGACCTCCTGGTGGACGAGCTGAAGGCCAAGGGGTCCGCGGTGGTCATCGAGGCGGAGCACCTGTGCATGACCATGCGCGGGGTGAAAAAGCCCGGCAGCCTCATGGTTACCTCCGCCATGCGGGGCCTGTTCCGTGACGACGCGCGCACCCGGGCGGAGTTCCTATCGCTGATCCGCAGCCGGTAGGGGCGGCGGCCGTTGCGGTGCGCACCCGGCGGCCCCGGTGGCTGTTGGCGGCGGGGTGGGGCTGGCTGGCGGCCACGATGGTGTGTGCTCTGGCCGCGGGCTCGGTTCCCATCAGCCTGGGGGAGGTGTTGCGGGCCCTTTCCGACGCCGCCAGGCGCGCCGCCCCGGCGGACGGTGCGGCCTACGCCATCGTGGTGGAGCTCCGGCTACCCAGGGTGGTGCTGGCGGTGGTGGTGGGGGTTGCCCTTTCGACCTCGGGCGCCGTCTACCAGACCCTGTTCCGGAACCCGCTGGCCGACCCGTACGTGGTCGGCGTGGCCCCGGGAGCGGCCCTGGGCGCGGTGGTGGCGATCGCGGCGGGGTTAGGGGGGGTGGCGGTTTCCCTGGCGGCGTTCGCCTCCGCGGGGGCTGCGGTGTTCCTGGTGTACCGGCTCGCGGCGTCCCGCGGACGCGGGCCTGAGGACCTGCTGCTGTCGGGCCTGGCCGCGGGGACGTTCTTTGCCGCCGTGCTGTCTGTGGTGCTGGTGCTCTCCCACGGATCCCTTCAGCAGGCCCTGGCGTGGTTGTTGGGGAGTCTGGGAGGGCGTGGGTGGGAGCACGTGCGGCTGGCCGGGCCGGTGGTTCTGGCGGGCTACGCCCTGGCCCGCGGCAGCGCCCGAGAGCTGGACGTGCTGCTGCTCGGGGAGGAGGAAGCCGCCTCCGCGGGGGTGGCGGTGCGGCGCGCCCGGGGCCTGTTGGTGACCGCTGCGACCCTCATGACCGCGGCCGCGGTGGCCTCCGCGGGCCTGGTGGGGTTCGTGGGGTTGGTGGTGCCGCACGCGGTGCGGCGGCTGAGCGGCCCGGCCCACGCGACCCTCCTACCCGCCGCGGCGCTGTGGGGAGCGGCGGTGGTGGTGTGGGCGGACCTCCTGGCGCGAACCGTGGCCCCTCCTCTGGAGATCCCGGTCGGCGCGGTCACCGCCCTGGTCGGGGTACCGTTTTTCCTGTGGCTGCTGTGGCGCCCAGGCCCTGTAAGTCCCTAGCCGAGGTGGAGGCGACGCCCGGATTCGAACCGGGGATCGGGGTTTTGCAGACCCCTGCCTTGCCTCTTGGCTACGTCGCCCCCAACTGCGTCCCGGGCCATTGTACCAGCCCAGCTACGGCGGCTCAACGCACCCCGCGGCTGGCTTGCGCCGCGGAGGCCACGGCCCGCTCTACGTCTTCATAGGGAGGCTCTACCTTGGGATCCTCGGACACCCACCGGTACACCACCGTTCCCTGCGGGTCCACCACGAACACCGCCCGCCGGCTCAGGCCTGGGAACAGCCCGGCAAACGGCCTGGGATCCTCCACCCCGAAGCTGCGGATCGCCTCTCGCCCGTAGTCGCTCAACAGGGGGAAGTTGAGGCCCAGCTGGTCGGAGAACGCCTTCAGGCTGAACGGCAGGTCCACGCTGATCCCCACCACCCGGGCCCTGAGGTGGTTGAGCCGTTCTAGGCCGTCGCGGAGCGCGCACATCTCCCGCGTGCACGTGGGGGTAAAGGCGGCGGGGAAGAAGGCCAGCACCAGCGGCTGGCCCAACAGGGACGAGAGCCGGACCGGCTGACGGTCCGGGCCCACCAGCGTCGCCTCAGGCATCCGGTCTCCCACGTGTACTTCCGGCACCACACGCACCTCCAAGTGTGAGTCAAACGCCTCAACCATCGCGGGGCAAACCCGGGCGCCCGCGCGGGCAGCAGCCCGAGGCCGCGGCGGCATTCTAGCAGCCTTCCGCCAGGGCCGTCACCCTTCCGGGGGTACCTACACCACGACCTCGTAGGAGCCATCCGGGCAGCGTACCACGATGAGGTCGCCCTCCGCCTGGAGGTACGCCAGGGCGGGGGACAGGCGGTCCACCACCCAGGTGCTGCGGGTCCGGGTCCGAGGCTGGGCCCACGGCCAGGGGGTGCCGCACGCCGCGCACCGGAGGGTCGCCACCCGGCCGGTGAGGAGGTGCCGGCCGATGCGGTGCGAACGCCACTCCCAGCTGTGGCGCAGGTCAGGCGATCCGCAGCGGGCGCACACACCCATCCCGCAACCTCCAGGGGGTGCGGGGTGCAAGAAACGTGCCGCGGGAGACCTTGGAGCGGGCGACGGGATTTGAACCCGCGACCTTCGGCATGGCAAGCCGACGCTCTACCGCTGAGCTACACCCGCCCGTCAGCCCCGATTATAGGGTTGCAGGGGTCCGCCCGCAACGGTACCGTGGTCCGGGGGCGGGTGGCGAAACCGGCAAACGCGGCGGACTTAAAATCCGCTGGGCCGCAGGCCCTTGTGGGTTCGAGCCCCACCCCGCCCACCACCCTCATCCGCTGGCAAAGAAGACGAGGTAGATCAGCAGGGCGATCACCAGCCACAGCAGGACGTCTCCCATGACACTCCTCCCGGTCTTCGGCTCCCCCTATTCTGCGGCCTCCGGACCCCACCCGCCAGACCATCCCTTGGAGGGCCCCAGGGCCCCTGGTATAATCGCAGCGGCCTCGGAGTCCGCCCACGTAGCTCAGGAGGCAGAGCGCGTCCTTGGTAAGGACGAGGTCACCGGTTCGAGTCCGGTCGTGGGCTCCAGACCCCGGACGGCGTTCCCCTCGACCCTTCGGGACCCTTCTGGTAAGATGCCTCGGGGCCGCAGGCCCCGGGGGCCCGGCGGGCGGCCGCCTGTGGCCCCTGGCGCAATCCAAGGACGGGAGGCAGGCCATGGCCAAGCCGAAGTTTGAGCGGCGGAAGCCGCATGTGAACATTGGGACGATTGGGCATGTGGATCATGGGAAGACGACGTTGACGGCGGCGATTACGCATGCGATGGCGCGGCTGGGGTTAGCGGAGCCGAAGGGGTAT
>JANXBY010000055.1 GCA_025060455.1 Armatimonadota bacterium | reverse complement strand
CCTGCGCAGCGTGGAAGAGGTGGCCGAGGCCGCGCGTCGGATTCCAAGACCGCTGGTGGTGAACGTGCCTCCGGATGTCCGGTGGCGGCCGGAGGAGCTGGAGCGCGCGGGTTGCCGCCTGGCCATCTACCCCGCGGAGCTGCAGCGCGCCGCCATCGCCGCCATGCGACAGGCGGCCCAGCAGCTGCGGGAGCGGGGGTTTGTGGACGGGATCGAGCTGGCGTCTGGGGACGAGCGGGACGCTCTCGTGGACACGGAAGCCTGGCAGTCTCTGGCCGGGCGGTACGAGGGCGCGGGCTAAGAACCCGTCTGTGAAGCACCGGGACGTGCGAACGTGCCCAGGGTCCCCCGAAATCTCCGCGGCGGTTTCTGCGGTAGTGTAGAGCCTCACCCGTCAGACGAGGCCAGGGCCGCGGCCAGCTCCAGGGCCTGACGCATGGGCCTCGGATCTGCCCGGCTTGTGCCCACGATGTCGAAGGCCGTCCCGTGGGACGGTGTCGTCATCACGAACGGGTAGCCCACGCCCACAGACACGCCGCGCTCGAACCCCAGCAGCTTGGTGGCGATCTGGGTTTGGTCGTGGTACAGGGCCACCACCGCGTCCAGCGCGCCCAAGCGGGCGATGCGGAAGATGTGGTCAGCGGGGTAAGGGCCGGAAACGTCCATCCCTTCCTCCCGGGCGGCCCGGATGGCGGGTGCCAGGATGCGCACCTCCTCGTCGCCCAGCGTCCCACCCTCACCCGCGTGGGGGTTGAGGGCCGCCACGCCGACTCGGGGTCGAGGATTGCCCGCGCGCCGGGCCATCCCGTGGGCTACCCGTACCGCGCGCAGCACGCGCTGTTCGTCCAGCAGGAGCGGGACTTCCCGCAGCGGCACGTGCGAGGTGGCGCGCGCGACCCACAACAGGCCGCTGCCGGCTGGGTGGGGGATCACGTTCACCTCGTCGTGCTCCCGCACTCCTGCCAGGTGCGCCACGAACTCGTACTCGTCCCGCACAGGCAGGCCTGCTAGCCGCAGCGCCTGCTTGTTGAGGGGTGCGAACACCACCGCGTCCGCCGACCCCTGAAGGGCCAGGCGAACCGCGGCCTGCAGCCACGCGGCCGCAGCCCTACCGGCCTCTGCGGACGCTCGACCCGGCACCCACCCCCGCTCGGGCGGGTCCACCTGCAGGAACGGCGTGCCGCCTTCACACCGGACGGGCACGTCCGCGGGCTGCACGGGCAGGTCCACGCCTGCCAAGCGGCACGCCTCCTCCCACACTGCCCGGTCGCCTACGACCACGTAAGGGTGGGGGAACCCGCCCTGCAGTGCCTTGGCCAACACCTCGGGGCCGACCCCGGAAGGGTCTCCCATCGCCACCGCAACTCGCGCCAACTCCGTCCCTCCGCCGGAAGGAATTCGATGGGGGTATGCTGTATACAGTACACCACCATTCCTGAGCTGGGAGGAACGGCGGTGGGTGTGACTGCTGAAGTAGCCCGGTTCGTGGTGGAAAACCCTCCCATCCCGGACTCCGTGCGCGAGCGGGCGGTGCACCACCTGGTGGACGGGGTGGCGGTCATGCTGGCTGGCGCGGCAGCTGATTCTGGCCGCATCGTCCGGGAGCACCTGCGGGACGTGGGCGGTAGGCCGCAGGCGGTGGTCGTGGGGTCTCGGTTGCGCGCGCCCCTCCAGCTAGCCGCATGGGCCAATGGGGTCGCGGCGCATGCCCTGGACTACGACGACACCCAGCTGGCCACCGATCCCCGCAGCGTGTACGGCCTCCTCACCCACCCGACCGCGCCCGTGCTGCCCGCGGCCCTGGCCGCGGCCGAGTGTGTGGGGGCCTCCGGCGACCAGCTCCTGGAGGCATACGTGGTGGGGGTGGAGGTGGCGTGCAGGACCGCGGACGCCGTGGACCCACGGCACTACCGGGACGGGTTCCACTCCACCGGCACCCTGGGTACCTTCGGGGCCTGCGCGGCGGCGGCGCGCCTGTTCCGGTGCGACCTGGACCAGACCCTCCGGGCCTTCGGCCTGGCGGCCAGCATGGCCGCGGGGCTGCGGGAGAACTTCGGCACCATGACCAAGCCGTTCCACGCGGGCCGCGCCGCGGAGAACGGGCTTCTGGCGGTCCTCCTGGCGCGCCGGGGTTGGACCGCTGCCACCAACATCCTGGAGGCCAAGCGCGGATTCTACAGCGCTGCCGCCGGGGGGTTTGACCCGTCCAAGATCGAAGGCAAGCTGGGTAACCCGTACTTCTTCGAGAGCCCGGGGATCTCCATCAAGCCGTACCCGTCTGGCTCCCTGTCCCACCCCGCGCAGGACGTCCTGCTGGAGCTGGTGCGGGAGCACGACGTGCGGCCAGAGGACGTGGAGCGCATCGAGGTCGGCGTGAACTCCCACGTACCCAACGCCCTCATCCACACCCGGCCGCAGACGGCCCTGGAAGGGAAGTTCAGCCTGCAGTTCCAAATGGCGGTAGGGGTGGTGGACCGGAAGGCGGGGCTTTCGCAGTTCACCGACGAGCGCGTTCAGGATCCCCGAGTACGCGCCCTGATGGAGCGGGTGCACGTGTACGTGGACCCGGAGATCGAGGCGTTGGGTTACAACGAGATGCGCATGAAGGTCGCCATCCACCTCCGGGACGGGCGGGTGCTCCGGGGCCGTGCGGACATGGCCCGGGGCCACCCCCGCAAGCCTATGTCGCGGCAGGAGGTTTCGGACAAGTTCATGGAGTGCGCGGCCCTGGTGATGGATGAGCACCGGGCGCGCCGGCTGCTGGAAGCCCTGTGGGGCGTGCGGCAGCGGTCGGTGGCAGACCTAGTCCCCCTGCTGGAGGGCGACGCCCCGTGAGGCAGTACCGGGTGGCGGTGATCCCGGGCGACGGCATCGGGCAGGAGGTCGTCCCGGAGGGTGTGCGGGTGCTGCAGGCCGCGGCGCGCCGCTTCGGGTTCCAGGTGCAGACCGTGGAGTTCCCCTGGGGCTGCGGGTACTACCTGGAACACGGCGCCATGATGCCCCCGGACGGCCTGCAGCAGCTGCGCAGCTTCGACGCCATCCTCCTGGGCGCGGTCGGCGACCCCCGTGTGCCGGACCACGTCTCGCTTTGGGGCCTGCTGCTGCGGATCCGCAAGGGGTTCGACCTGTACGTGAACCTGAGGCCTGTGCGGCTGCTGGAGGGTGTCCCCGGGCCGCTGGCAGGTCGCGGCCCAGGCGACGTGGACATGCTGTTCGTCCGGGAGAACACCGAGGGCGAGTACGCGGGCGTCGGCGGCCGGGTCGCGGAGGGCACGCCGGAGGAGGTGGCGCTGCAGACCTCCGTGTACACCCGGCGGGGGACCGAGCGGATCCTCCGCTATGCCTTCGAGCTGGCCCGGAAGCGGCGCAGGCGGCTGGCGTCGGTGACCAAGTCCAACGCCCTTCAGTACACCGCGGTGCTGTGGGACGAGGTCACCGAACTGGTAGGCCGCGACTACCCGGACGTGGAGGTGTGGAAGCTGCACGTGGACGCCGCGGCCTACCACATGGTCCTGAACCCCCAGCGGTTCGACGTGGTGGTGGGGTCCAACCTGTACGCGGACATCCTCACGGACCTGGGGGCGGCCCTGCAGGGAAGCCTGGGGCTGGCGGCCAGCGCCAACCTGGATCCCACCCGGCGTTTCCCGTCCCTATTTGAGCCGGTCCACGGCTCGGCTCCGGACATCGCCGGCCGAGGGATTGCCAACCCCCTGGCCACCTTCTGGTCGGTGTCGCTCCTGCTGGAGCACCTCGGCGAGGCGGGAGCCGCCGCGGCGGTGTTCGACGCGGTCCGGGCGGTGGTGAAGGACCCGCTTCTGCGCACGCCCGACCTGGGCGGCAGCGCCACCACGCGGCAGGTGGCGGAGGCGGTGCTGGAGGCCTTGGGGTGAGTGGAAGCCTGCTGGTGGAAGCGCGCCCGACCCGAGAGCGGGTCCTGGAGAAGCTCCGGGAGGCGATCCTGTCGGGCCGGTTCCAGCCGGGCCAGCGGCTGGTGGAGCGAGAGCTGGTGGAGCTGCTGGGGGTCAGCCGGACACCGATCCGGGAGGCGCTGCGGAAGCTGGAGCTGGAGGGCTTGGTCACCACGATCCCCTACAAGGGCCCGGTGGTCACCCGCCCCACCGTGGAGGACGCACGCCAGCTCTACCAGGTGCGGGCGGCCCTGGAGGGCCAGGCCACCGCCCTCCTGGCGGCCCGGGCGGAGGCGGACGACCTGGACTGCCTGGGTCGCTTGTTGCAGGAGGCCGAGGCAGCGGTCCGCGCGGGCGACGTGCGGGCGGTGCTGGCGGCCAACAACGCGTTCCACGACGAGCTGGCGCGTCGGTGCGGCAACGCCCTGCTGGAGTCCCTGATCAGCAACCTGCGCAACCGCATCATCCTGCTCCGGGTGGAGTCCCTGTCCCTGCCGGGCCGCCCGCCGGAGTCGGTGGCGGAGCACCACGAGATCGTAGAACGCCTCCACGCCCACGACCCCGAGGGTGCCCGCAGGGCCATGGAGCGGCACATCCTGCGGGCGTGGGAAGCAGCCCGACGACAGCTCACGGAGGGGGAAGGCCCGTGAACCCGAAGATGGCGGTGACCGCAAGGCGGGTGTTCGAACAGGTCCTTGGAGTCCGTCCGGGGGAGCGGGTGGTGATCGTGACGGACTTCGAGCGTCCCCGGACCATCACGGAGCTGCTGGCCGCCACGGGGACCCTGTTCGGCTGTGACGTGGTGGTGGTGGCCATGAACGCGCGGGAGATGGGCGGGGAGGAACCCCCGCCCGCGGTGGCCGCCGCCATGCGGGCAGCGGATGCGGTGGTGGTTCAGACCTCCCACTCCATGACCCACACCAACGCGGAGCGCGAGGCACTTCGGGCCGGGGCCCGGGTGTGCAACATCCGAGAGGTGGACGAGGAGATGATGGTTCGGGGCGGGATGACCGCGGACTACGAGGTGGTGGACCGCGTCACCCGGCGGGCGGTGGAGCTCCTCACCGCGGCCCGCACCGCGCGCGTGACCACGCCAGAGGGCACCGACCTGCGCATGGATTTGACGGGACGGCCGGCGTTCGGGCTTTCGGGGTTCGCGCGGGAGCCCGGCCAGTTCTCGGGCCTGCCGGACGGGGAGGCCGCCATCGCCCCGGTGGAGGGGACCACGGAAGGGGTCCTGGTGGCCCCGTACCTCGTGGAGAAGATCGGACCGGTGCGGGAGCCGTTCCGCCTGGAGGTGGAGGGCGGCCGCATCGTGCGGGTCGACGGCGGAACGGAGGCCCAGGCCCTCCGGGAAATCCTCGAGCGCAAGGACCCCGGTGCCCGCAACTTCGCCGCCGAGCTGGCCCTGGGCACCAACCCGGCCTGCCGCGTCATCCCCAAGAGCCGGGAGGTGAAAAAGCGCCTTGGCCAGGCCCACGTGGCCCTAGGGGACAATGTCAGCCTGGCGGGAGCCGTGGAGAGCGCGGTCCACCTGGACGTCGTTTTGTTGCGGCCCACGGTGACCCTGGACGGGGAGGTGGTGCTGGACGGGGGAGACCCGGTGTTCGCGCGCGGACTGCTCTGACCACGGAAAGGGGGGAGAACCGATGCGGTGGAACGTGTTGCGTGTTGTGGTGACCCTGCTGGCGGTGCTCGGGCTCAGCCTCGCCGCACTGGGACAGGCCCGGTACCCCAACAAGCCCATCGTGCTGGTGACCCACTCCAGCCCGGGTGCGGGAGGAGACATCTTCCTGCGCAACCTGGCCAAGTACCTGGAGGGCATCGTGCCGGTGCCGCTGGTGGTGGAGAACCGGCCGGGGGGTGCGTCGGCGCGCGCGGTGGCGTACGTGGCCACCAGCCCCAAAGACGGCTACGTGCTGTACGGGGCCACACCCACCATGCTGCAGACGCCCCTGCTCACCAAGACCCAGTACTCGTACCTGGATCTTCAGCCGGTGGCGAACGTGTTCTTTGACCCCATGATCCTGTACGTACGGGCGGACTCGCCGTGGAAGAGCCTGAGGGACGTCATCGACGAGGCCGCCCGCCGGCCAGGCCAGATCCGGTTCGGGGCCGCCACCCCGGGGTCGGTGGAGCACATGATCGCCCACCACGTGATGAGCGTGGCCAAGGTGAAGGTGCAGCCGGTCACCTTTGAGGGCGGCGGGGACCTGCTGGTGGCGGTGCTGGGTGGCCACGTGGACCTGGGCGTGGGCGAGTACGCGGAGATCGCCTCCCAGGTGCAGGCGGGAAAGGTGCGGGTGCTCAACTCTTTCACCGACAAGCGCATCCCGGGTACGGCCATCCCCACCGCCAAGGAGCTGGGCTACCCGATCGTGGTGGAGAAGTTCCGGGGCCTTTTGGGTCCCAAGGGGATGGACCCGGAGGCGATCGCCTTCTGGGAGAAGGCGATCCAGCAGGTGCTACGCAAGCCTGCCTACCAGATGTACTACCGGTCCGTCTACCAGGTGCCCGCGTACATGGACCACGTCCAGTACAAGCTGTACCTGGACCGCATGAACGTGACGCTGCGCCGCTACCTGAAGTCCATCGGGCTGGTGGAGTAGGAGGGACCGGTGCGCAGGGCGGACCTCGTGGCCGGCATGCTGCTGCTGGCGGTCGCCGCGGTGTACTTCCACCAGTCCCTGTTCATCGCCCGCGGCTTCGCCGACCGTCTGGGCCCCGCGTTCGTGCCGAGGCTGCTGGCGGGCGCGCTCGCTGTGCTGGCGCTGGCGCTGCTGGTGAGGGCTGTTGGGGGGAGGTCGGAGGCCACACCTCCCCCCGAGGCCCGGACCGGCCTGCTGGTGGTGGTCTTGGCGTTGCTGGTGGGTTACGCCCTGCTGATGCCCAAGGTGGGCTTCCTGTGGGCCACGCCGGTGCTCCTGGCGGCGGTGCTGCTGGCCCTCGGGGTCCGCGAGCCCCTCCCCATAGCCCTGACCGCGGTGGGTGTGACCGCGGCCCTGTACGGGGTGTTCGGGCGTTTGCTGGGCGTCCTGTTGCCGGGCACTCCCGGGAGGCTGTGATGCTGGAACGGTTCGCCCTCGGCGCGCAGGTGGCGTTGCACCCGCAGGCCCTGCTGATGACCCTCCTGGGCGTGGCGTGGGGAATCCTCGGTGGGGCCCTCCCTGGGATTTCCGGTTCCATCGCCATGGCGCTGCTGCTGCCCTTCACCTTCGGCATGGATCCCGCGGTGGCCCTCATGATGCTGGCGGGCGTGTACGTGGGCGCCATGTATGGTGGGTCCATCACCGCGATCCTCGTCAGCACGCCCGGTACCCCGGGGTCCGCCATCACCGTGGTGGACGGGTACGCCCTCCATCAGAAGGGCGAGAGCGGAAAGGCGTTAGGGGTCTCCCTGGTCACCGGTACCGTGGGCGGGATCGCGGGGGTCGCTATCCTGGTGGCGTTTGCGGTGCCGCTGTCCCGGGTGGCCCTGGCCTTCGGCCCGCCGGAGTACTTCGCCTTCGGGGTGTTCGGGCTGGCGCTCATCAGCAGCTTCGTGGGCCGGGACCTGGTGAAGGGAGCCATCTCCGCGATCCTCGGGTTGATGCTGGCCACCGTAGGCACCGACCCCTTCACCGGCACGCCCCGGTTCACCTTCGGCAGCGTGGACCTGGTCGGCGGGGTGGCCGCGGCGGCGGGCATGATTGGGCTGTTCGCGGTCTCGGAGATCTTCTACCAGATCGCGGAGGGGGTGGACTGGGAGCGCATCCGGGGCCGTTACACCACCAAGCTACCGTCCCTGGTGGAGCTGTGGCGGCTCCGCGTGGCGACCTTCATCGGCATCGTGTTCGGGACCATCGAAGGGCTCCTTCCGGGAGGTGGCGGGGCCATCGCGTCCTTCATCGCGTACAACGAGGCCAAGCGGTGGAGCAAGCACCCCGAGGAGTTCGGGCGCGGGTCCCTGGAAGGGGTGGCGGCGCCTGAGACCGCCAACAACGTGGTCACGGCCACGGCCCTGATCCCGCTCCTGACCTTCGGGATCCCGGGATCCAACTCTGCGGCCATCCTCCTGGCCGGCATGATGCTGCACGGCCTGCAGCCCGGACCGGCGCTGTTCGACCGTACGCCGCACGTGGTGTACGGCCTGTTCGTGGGGCTCCTTGTGGCAAACCTGTTCATGCTGGTCCTGGGGCTTCTGGCCCTACGTCCGTCCATCGCCCTGGTGAACGTGCGGCGACCCTTCCTGCTTTCGGCGATCCTCGGGCTGGTGCTCGTGGGCGCGTACTCCATCAACAACAGCATGGTGGAGGTCTGGATCGTGCTGCTGACCGGCGTCGTGGGTTACCTCATGCGGCGTTACGGGTACAACGTCCTGGCCATGGTCCTGGGATTCGTGCTGGGCTTCATGGTGGAGGCGAACCTCCGCCGGTCGTTGCTCATCTCCCTGGGCGACCCCTGGGTGTTTTTCACCCGGCCGATTTCGGCCCTCCTCCTGGCCCTGGCGGTGTTGACCTTCGCGTGGCCCATCGTGCGGCGGGTCCGCGAGGATCGGCGCGGCGTGCCGAAACTCGCCCCGGAGCTCACCCACAGGGCCGCAAGATAGGAGCGTGTCCGTGAGCGGCGTCGGTTACCGCGGGGGACCCCCCAAACCGGCTGTGGCGATTCCGGAAACGGTGTAGTCGTGGACCTGGGACTGCGCGGCCAGCGGGTGCTGGTGGTGGGCGCGACCCGGGGCGTCGGTCGGGCGGTGGCCCGCTTGCTGGCGGAAGAGGGTGCCCGCGTGGGGTTGGTGGCGAGGGACGGGGCGGCACTTGTCCGGCTCGCGGAGGAGCTCCGCGGGCTGGGTGCGGAGGCGGACTGGCAGGCCGCGGACGTGACCGACCCCACGCAGGCGACAGCGGCGGTGCGGCGGCTGTGTGCGGGCGGCGTGGACGCGCTGGTGCACGTAGCCGGCAGCGGCGTGCGGGTCCCGTTCGCGGAGGCCACCGACGAGGTCTGGCGGGCCAGCCTGGAGCTCAACCTGCTGGCGGCGGTTCGGGTGGTGCGTCTGGCGTTGCCCCACCTACGGGACGGAGCCCGAGTGGTGCTGTTGGGGGCCGCGTCCGGCAAACGCCCCCATTTGGGGCAGTCGCCCTCCAACGCCGCGAAGGCGGCCCTGGCCAACCTCGCCGCCAGCCTAGCGGAGGAGCTGGCGCCGCGGGTGTTGGTGAACTGCGTAGCACCGGGCCGGATCCTCACCGAGCGTAGGCTGGCAAGGCTGCAGGAGGCTGCCGCGCGGCGCGGGGTGCCCTTGGCGGAGGCGGTGGCGGAGGACGCGGAGGAGATCCCCCTGGGCCGGCACGGCCGGCCGGAGGAGGTGGCCGCGGTGGCGGTGTTCTTTGCCTCGCCCAGGGCCGGCTACGTGACGGGCCAGACGGTGGTGGTGGACGGGGGCTGGGTGAGGTCGGTGTGAACGCGGACCAGATGGTGGCCACGGCGGTGGTGGTGGCCGCGGGGGTGGCGGGAGGGGTCGTAGGGATCCGGCTCCGGCTGCCCGCGGGGGCGCTGCTGGGCGGGCTGCTGGGGTCGCTGGCGGCTCTCTCCCTGTTGCCGGTCCAGGTGCCCGCCGTGGACCCGTCCGTACGGCGGTGGCTGCAGATCGCCGTGGGAATTACCCTCGGGTCACGGGTCCGGCCGGACACGCTGCCCAACGTGCGGCGGGCGTCTCGTGCGGCGTTCGTGGTGGTCCTGGTGACGCTGGTGGGCGCGGTGGGTGGGGCAGAGCTGCTCCGGTGGGCGGCCGGGCTGGACCGGGGCACCGCGCTGCTGGCGGCCACTCCGGGCGGGATGCCCGAGATGATCCTGCTGGCGCTGGCGCTGGACCGCCCGGTGGATCTGGTGACCACGGTGCAGCTGGTCCGGGTGGTGACCACCCTGGTGGTGACATTGCCCCTGGTGCGGTGGTGGTTGCGGCGGCTGGAGGTGAGCGGGTGAGGGGCTGGCTGGCCACCGTGGGCGTGGGAGTGGGATTCGGTTGGCTTGCCCTTTGGCTGGGAGTGCCCGCGGGAGGGCTGGTGGGCTCCATGGTCGCGGTGGCGGCGCTCCGGCTGGCGGGTGGGCCGGTGCGGGAGGTGCCCATGCGCGCCCGCCAGGCGGTTCAGGTGCTGGTGGGGATCATCGTGGCCGTCTCGGCTGCCTGGCACCCTGAGGTGGCGCGGCGCGTGGTGCTGCCGGCGCTGGCCCTGACCGGGTACTTGATGGCGGTGTCCGCGCTAGCGGCTTGGGCGGTGGCCGCTCGGACCCGGTGGCCCTGGCCCATCGCGTTTCTGAGCTCGGCGCCGGCCGGCCTCACGGAGATTTCCCTGGCCGCGGACGACATGGGGCTGGACGCGCCTTCCATCGCCTCGCTGCACGTGGTACGGGTGGTGACGGTGATCGCCACCGTGCCCTGGCTGGTGGCTTGGCTGGCCGGGTAAGAAGCCCCCTGTGGACGCCGTCTGGCGGAGTTCCCGTCCGCCCGAAAGGCCTTGCGTGGTGGAGACGACCGGATTCGAACCGGCGACCCCCTGGTTGCAAACCAGGTGCTCTCCCGCTGAGCTACGTCCCCGTCTCCTGTCTCATCATACCAGGGCCCGCGGCAGTTCTACCGGTACTTGATGCTGGTGACCTTGGGCTGCAGGAAGTACAGGAGGTAGTCGGGGCCCCCCACCTTGGCGTCCGTTCCGCTCATGTTGAAGCCCCCGAAGGGGTGGACGCCCACCAGGGCTCCCGTGCACTTCCG
>JANXBY010000041.1 GCA_025060455.1 Armatimonadota bacterium | reverse complement strand
TGGCCACGGAGAACATCGTGCACGGTCTGGTGCCGGAGGTGGAGGTGCCCAGCCGGTGAGGGCCACCGGGCCTAGTACCCACCTGTTGCTGTACGACGCGGAATGCGGCTTCTGCGGGTGGGCCGTGGAGCGGGTGCTCCGGTGGGACCGGCGCCGCCGGCTGCGCGCCTGCGCCCTGCAGGACCCACGGGCGGCGGCGTGGCTTGCGCCGTTGCCGGAGCCGGCGCGGATGGCTTCCTGGCACCTGGTCAGCCCCGACGGCCGCCTGTTCTCGGGGGGCCGGGCGGTGGCGCCCCTGCTGCAGCTGCTGCCTTTCGGCCGGCCCCTCGCGGCTGTGTGTCAGGCGTTCCCGGGGTTGGTGGACGCCGGTTACCGGTGGGTGGCCCGGCACCGCGCGTGGCTGGGCTGGCTGGTGGGCCGCGGCGGGTGTCGGTCCGGCCGGTGAGGAAGACCCTGGCGGTCAGCCGGGGCGCAGGCGCAGGCCCTGCGGGGAGGGCTCCGCCCACGTGTTCAGCTCCGTGCACAGCTCCTGCATCCTCTGACAGATGGCTTCCCGCTCCCACCCGGAAGCCCGCTGCGCCCGGAAGTGACGGATGACCGTGGGAACCAGCTCCACCTCCACCGCGCCCGCGCGCCAGTCCAGGAGGAAGACGAAGGACCAGTCGTTGCGTTCCACCTCGTCCACCGCGTAGTCGTCCACGAAGTCCCCGCAGCTGTACAGCACCACGCACCGGTCCACGAACTCCACGCCCCGGACGATGTGCGCGCTGTGCCCCCACACCACGTGGGCGCCCGCGGCGGCCAGGTGCCTGGCCGCGGTGCGGTGCTCGGGCAGGGGCCGCCGTCCCCAGTTGGGGCCCCAGTGCGCGGACACCACCACCACGTCCACCTGGCGGGCCAGCTGGCAGGTGATCTCCAGCACCCGGCGGAATCGCGGGTCTTCAGGATCCGGAGGTGCGAAGAACACCCCGGGCCGGCCCGGCGTGGCCTCCCAGTCCGGCTCGTTGTCGGTGAAGGCCACCAAGCCCACCTGCTTCGTCAAGCAGGTCCACCGGGCCGGGCGCTGGGCTTCCTCCGCATCCCGTCCAGCTCCCGCGCGGGCGATGCCCGCCCGGTCCAGGACGTCCAGGCAGTCCAACAGGGCCGCATCCCCGAAGTCCAGCACGTGGTTGTTGGCCAGGCTCACCGCCCGCACGCCCGCCGCCTGCAGCACCCGCACGTTGCGGGCGTCCGACCGAAAGGTAAACAGCTTTCCAGGCCAGGGGGCCCCGCGGTCCGAGAGCACGCACTCCAGGTTGCACAGCACGCCGTCGGTGTCCTGCAGCACGGGCAGCACGTCGCCCCAGGGGTCCGTGGGAGGCCGGGTCTGCAGCGCCCGGTTCACCAGCCGCCCCAACATCACGTCGCCCACAAACGCCAGCCGCACAGGACCCCCGCGCAGGGAACTCGAGGGTGCGTGCCGTAGCAACCCTGCGTTGCGCAGGATACCACGGACGGGGTGGTGCTGGAGCGTTGGAGATCCGCATGTGGGCTGTGCGGTCTCGTCTCCTCCAGCCGGGGGAGGACCTGTCCGGGTGGGTGTCGGAGGCGTTGGAGAGCTCCGGACGGAGGCTCCGGAACGGGGACGTGCTGGTGGTGGCCCACAAGGTGGTGTCCCTGGCGGAGGGACGGGTGGTGGCGCTTTCGGACGTGAACCCGTCGGAGCAAGCCCTGCAGCTGGCGCGGCAAACGGGCAAGGACCCGCGGCTGGTGGAGCTGGTGCTGCGGGAGTCCGTGGAGGTGGTGCGGGTGCGGCCGGGCCTGCTGATCACCCGCCACCGGCTGGGCTTTGTGTGCGCCAACGGCGGAGTGGACCGCTCCAACGCGGGCCCGGAGCAGGCGGTGCTGCTGCCGGAAGACCCCGACGCCTCCGCCCGGCGGCTGCGGGACGCCCTGCACAGGCGGTTCGGGGTGGAGGTGGGCGTGGTGGTGGCGGACACCCACGGCCGGGCACACCGGGAAGGCGCGGTAGGTGTGTGCGTGGGGCTGGCCGGGGTGGCGCCCTTGGCGGACCACCGGGGCCGCCGGGATCTTTACGGGTACGTGCTCACCAGCTCCGTGGAGGCGGTGGCGGACGAGCTGGCCGCGGCGGCCACCCTGCTCATGGGTCAGGCGGACGAGGCGCGTCCTCTGGTGGTGGTGAGGGGGTGGCCGGCGGTCGGGGACGGACAGGCGCGGCAGCTCGTGCGTCCGAGGGAGCGCGACCTGTTTTCCTGAGCGGGGACCGGTCCCGTTGACGCCCTGTGCTACGATGGGGCCGACCGAAGGGGGTCTTCGGAGCGGGGATGGCGGTGTCGAAGAAGAGTCTGGTGATCGTGGAGTCGCCCACGAAGGCGCGCACCCTCAAGAAGCTGCTAGACCGCCGTTTCCGGGTGCTTGCCTCCATGGGGCACGTGCGCGACCTGCCCAAGTCCAAGCTGGGCGTGGACGTGGACAACGGGTTCGCGCCCCACTACATCGTCATCAAGGGAAAGGGACCCATCCTGAAAGAGCTGCGGGAGGCCGCCCGGGAGGCGGACACCGTGTACCTAGCCCCGGACCCCGACCGGGAAGGGGAGGCCATCTCCTGGCACCTGCAGACCCTGCTGAACGGTGTCAACCCCAACATCCGCCGCATCGAGTTCCACGAGGTGACCCGGGAGGCGGTGCGCCGGGCGTTGCAGCACCCGCGGGACATCGACATGAACCGGGTGGCCGCGCAGCAGGCCCGGCGGGTGCTGGACCGGCTGGTGGGCTACCAGTTGAGCCCCCTGCTGTGGCGGAAAGTGCGGGGCGGCCTGAGCGCGGGCCGGGTGCAGTCCGTGGCGTTGCGGCTGGTGTGCGACCGCGAGCGGGAGATCGAGAGCTTCACGCCGCAAGAGTACTGGACCATCACCGCGCGGCTGCGCCGCGCGGGCGAGCAAACGGTGTTCGAGGCCCGGCTGGTGGCGCGGGGCGACGGGAAGGTGGAGATCCCCAACGGGGAGGAGGCCCACCGCATCCTCCGGGAGCTGGAGGCCGCGGACTACCGCGTGGCGGACGTCCGCCGGAGGGACCAGCAGCGGCACCCCGCCCCGCCGTTCATCACCAGCACCCTGCAGCAGGAGGCCAACCGCCGCCTGGGGTATTCCGCCTCCCGCACCATGTCGCTGGCCCAGCAGCTGTACGAGGGACTGGACGTGGGTGAGGAAGGGGCCGTGGGGCTCATCACGTACATGCGCACCGACTCCGTGCGGGTGGCTTCCTCCGCCCAGGAGGAGGCCCGGGCCTTCGTGCGGGAGCGGTGGGGGGAGGCGTACGTGCCAACCCAGCCGCGCCGCTACACCTCCCGCCGGGGTGCTCAGGATGCCCACGAGGCCATCCGGCCCACCTCGGTGTTCCGCACGCCGGAGAAGGTGAAGCCGTACCTGCGCCCGGACCAGTACAAGCTGTACAAGCTCATCTGGGAGCGGTTCGTGGCGAGCCAGATGAGCTCCGCGGTGCTGGACACCCTGGCGGTGGACGTGACCGCAGGGCCCTACCTCTTGCGCGCTACCGGGCAGCGGGTGAAGTTCCCCGGCTTCCTGGTAGTATACCGGGACCTGCCCGCGGACGGCGAGGAGCTGGCGGAGGGCTGGCTGCCGGAACTGACCCCCGGAGAGGTGTTGCAGCTGGTGGAGCTGCTCGCCCAGCAGCACTTCACCCAGCCTCCGCCCCGGTATACGGAAGCCACCCTGGTGCGGGCCCTGGAGGAGAAGGGGATCGGGCGGCCGAGCACGTACGCCCCCACCCTGGAGACCATCAAGAAGCGGGGCTACGTGCGGGTGGCGGACCGCCGGCTGGTGCCCACGGAGCTGGGCCGCCTGGTCAACGACCTCCTCCTGGAACACTTCCCGGACATCGTGGACGTGGGGTTCACCGCGCACCTGGAGGAGGGCCTGGACCGGGTGGAGGAGGGCCACGCGGACTGGGTGGGCGTGGTGCGGGAGTTCTACGAGCCCTTCGAGCGCGACCTGCGGCGGGCGGAGGCGTCCATCGAGGAGGTGGACATGAAGCCCGAGCCTACCGGGGAGGCCTGCCCCGCTTGCGGCCGGCAGCTGGTGCGCAAGCAGGGGCGGTTCGGCACCTTCATCGCGTGCAGCGGCTACCCGGAGTGCACGTACACGCGGCCCGTGGGAATCGGCGTGGCGTGCCCCAAGTGCGGCGGGGAGGTGGTGGAGCGTCGGTCGCGCCGCGGCCGGATCTTCTACGGGTGCGGGAACTACCCCACCTGCGACTTCACCTCGTGGGACCGCCCCACGGAACGCCGCTGCAGCCGCTGCGGGTACCCCATGGCCCTGCGGCGGTCCCGGCGCGGCGAGCCCTACTACCGGTGCGTAAACGCCTCGTGCAGGGCCACCGAGACCCAGCCACTGCCGGAGCCCGTGGGCGTCCGCTGAGCCGCCTGTGGCGGGATGTGCAGGGCTTCCTGCAGGCCCTGCAGGCGGAGCGGGGAGCTTCCGCGCGCACCGTGGCGGCGTACGCCCGGGACGCCGCGGACTTTCTTCGATTCCTGTCCGGGGAGGGAGTTTCCGACTGGTCCCGGGTGGACGTGGTGTGCGCCCGCAGGTACCTGGTACAGCTTTCGGCCTCCCGCTCCCGGTCCACAGCCGCCAGGCGCCTCAGCGCCCTCCGGCACCTGTTCCGGTTCCTGGTCCGCACCGGCCGCGCAACCACCAACCCCTTCCGCGGCCTGCGGGCTCCGCGCCGGGGACGCAGGCTGCCCACCTACCTTAGCATGGCGCAGGTTCGCGCCCTGCTGCGGGCTCCAGATCCTGCATCACCGCTAGGGCTGCGGGACCGGGCGCTGCTGGAGCTCCTGTATGGCGCCGGGCTGCGGCTGCAGGAAGCCCTGTCCCTTCGAGCCGCGGACGCGGCGTCCGGGCGCGAGCTGAGGGTGTTGGGCAAGGGAAACCGGGAGCGGGTGGTGTTGTTGCCGAAGGCGGCGCGGGCCGCCCTGGACGCGTACCTGCTGCACGCCCGGCCTCGCCTGGCCCGGCCCGAGGTGGAGGCGCTGTTCGTGAACGCCACAGGAGGGCCTCTTTCCAGCCGCGGAGCACAGCTGGTGGTCCGCCGCCACGTGCGGGCTAGCCTCGGCCCGATGCGCGTCACCCCTCACTCCCTGCGCCATACCTTCGCCACCCACCTGTTGGACGGCGGCGCGGACCTGCGGGCGGTCCAGGAGTTGCTGGGCCACCGCAGCCTCCGTACCACCCAGGTGTATACCCACACCACCCGTGCACGGCTCAAGGAGGTCTACGACCGGGCGCACCCGCGGGCGTAAGAGCGCTCCCGTGCGGTAGACTGCCGGTGGGATGAGGTCCACCACGGTGCTGGCCGTGCTGCGGGACGGACGGGCGGCCATGGGGTCCGACGGCCAGGTCACCCTGGGCCAGACGGTGATCAAGCACGGGGCCACCAAGGTGCGACGCATCGGGAACGGCGTGCTGGCCGGGTTTGCGGGCAGCGCCGCGGACGGCCTGACGCTGTTCGAACGGTTCGAGGCCAAGCTGGGCGAGCACCGCGGGAATCTGCCCCGGGCCGCGGTGGCCCTGGCCAAGGACTGGCGCACGGACCGCGCCCTGCGGCGGCTGGAGGCGGTGCTGGTGGTGTGCGACCGGGAGCACCTGCTGGTGTTGTCCGGCAGCGGCGACGTGGTGGAGCCGGATGACGGGGTGGCGGGGGTGGGCAGTGGCGGACCCTACGCGCTGGCCGCCGCCCGGGCGCTGCTGCGCCACACGGAGCTGCCCGTGGACGCCGTGGTGCGGGAGGCGCTGCGCATCGCCGCGGAGATCTGCGTGTACACCAACGACCGCATCGTGGTGGAGACCCTGTAGCCATGGCATTCCGGATGGAGGAGCTGACCCCGCGGCGGATCGTGGCGGAGCTGGACAAGCACATCGTGGGCCAGCAGGCGGCCAAGCGGGCGGTGGCGGTGGCCCTGCGGAACCGTTACCGGCGCAGTCTGCTCCCGGAACCCCTGCGCCGGGACGTGATCCCCAAGAACATCCTCATGATCGGCCCCACGGGGGTCGGGAAGACGGAGATTGCGCGCCGGGTGGCCCGGCTGGTGGACGCGCCCTTCGTGAAGGTGGAGGCCACCAAGTTCACCGAGGTGGGGTACGTGGGGCGCGACGTGGACTCCATGATCCGGGACCTGGTGGAAGTGTCCGTCCAGATGGTCAAGCGGGAGCGCATGCAGGCGGTGCAGCCCGAGGCGGAGCGCCTGGCGCGGGAGCGGATGCTGCGGATTCTGGTGCCCGACCCGCCGCGTCCGGTGTTCACCAACCCCCTGGAGGCGCTGTTGGGCCGCACGCCGTCCGTCCCCGAGGGCGCCTACGGTCGCGAGCAGCAGGAGGTGGAAGAACGCCGGCGGCTGCTTCGGCCCCGCCTGGAGGCCGGAGAGCTGGACCGCGAGGTGGTGGAGGTGGAGGTGGAGGAGCAGGCCTTCCCCACCATCGAGGTGATCGGCGCCCAGGGCGTGGAGGAGATGGGGATCAACCTGCAGGACCTGCTGGGCGGGCTGCTGCCCAAGCGGCGCAAGAAGCGGCGGGTGGCCGTGGCGGAGGGCCTGCGGATCCTGGCCCAGGAGGAGGCATCCAAACTCATCGACCACGAGGAGGCCCAGCGGGAGGGGGTGCGGCGCGCGGAGGAGCTCGGCATCGTGTTCATCGACGAGATCGACAAGATTGCGGGCTCCGGGGCCTCGGTGGGCCCCGACGTGTCCCGGGAGGGCGTGCAGCGGGACCTGCTGCCCATCGTGGAGGGGTCCACGGTGACCACCCGCTACGGCCCCGTGCGGACGGACCACATCCTGTTCCTGTGCGCGGGCGCTTTCCACACCAGCAAGCCCTCGGACCTGATCCCGGAGCTGCAGGGGCGGCTGCCCATCCGGGTGGAGCTGGAGCGGCTCACGCACCGGGACTTCGTGCGGATCCTTACCGAGCCGGAAAACAGCCTGACCAAGCAGGTGCAGGCCCTGCTGGCCACGGAGGGCGTGGAGGTGGTGTTCACTCCCGACGGAGTTGAGGCCATCGCCCGGATCGCCCACGAGATCAACGAGCGCACGGAGGACATCGGCGCCCGGCGCCTGCACACGGTCCTGGAGCGGGTGACGGAGGAGATCAGCTTTGAGGCTCCGGAAGGCCCCCGGCGGGTGGTCATCGACGAGCCCTACGTGCGCCGCCGGCTGGAACCCCTGCTCCGGGACCACGACCTCAGCCGCTACATCCTGTAGCCAGCCCGGACCAGCCCCGCGGGGCCTGTGGTATACTACGGCGGGCGCGGGCCTGCGAGGCCCGCGTACTTTTGCACGCCCGCCGCCGGGGTTGCGCGCACCGGCATTTCCGGTCCCCGTTGAGGGGGAGGCGGGCGGAGGCGAACCGGGAGGGTGACCGTGGCGGTCGTCACCATGAAGCAGCTGCTGGAGGCGGGGGTCCACTTCGGCCACCAGACCCGCCGGTGGAACCCCAAGATGGCCCGCTTCATCTTCACCGAGCGGAACGGCATCCACATCATCGACCTGCAGAAGTCGGTGCCCCTGTTCGAGGAGGCGTACCGGTTCGCGCGGGACACGGTGGCCAACGGCAGCCTGGTGCTGTTCGTGGGCACCAAGAAGCAGGCGCAGGACGCCATCCGCGAGGAAGCCACCCGGGCGGGGATGCCATACGTGAACCAGCGGTGGCTGGGCGGGATGCTGACCAACTTTCACACCATCCGCAAGCGCGTGGAGCGCCTGCGGGAGATCGAGCAGCTGCGGGACACCGGCCAGCTGGACCTGCTCCCCAAGAAGGAGCAGGCCAAGGTGCTGGACGAGCTGGGCCGCCTGGAAAAGTACCTGGGCGGGATCAAGACCATGAACCGGCTACCGGGGGCGGTGTACGTGGTGGACACCCGTAAGGAGCGGATCGCGGTGCTGGAGGCGCGCAAGCTCCGCATCCCCTTGGTGGCCATCGTGGACACCAACTGCGACCCGGACGAGATCGACTACCCCATCCCGGGCAACGATGACGCCATCCGGGCGGTGCGGCTGATCACCAGCCGGATCGCGGACGCCTGCCTGGAGGGGCTGGAGGAGCGGCGCAAGCGGGTGGGGGAGGTGTCGGAGGAGCCACCGGCGCCGGCGGCGGAAGCCGCCCCCGAGGAGGAGAAGCCCGAGCTGGAGGAGCTGGGAATGGAGGAGGCTGCTTACGAGGCATACGACGAGGAGGACGTGGAGGTCTAGATGGCGGTGTCGCTGGAGCTAGTAAAGGAGCTGCGCGCCCGCACGGGTGCAGGCATGCTGGACTGCAAAGAGGCCCTGGAGGAGACGGGCGGCGACCTCGAGAAGGCGGTGGAGCTCCTGCGCCGGCGGGGGCTGGCCCAGGCGGCGAAGCGGGCGGGCCGGGCCGCCACCCAGGGGCTGGTGGATGCGTACATCCACGGCGGTGGGACCCTGGGAGTGCTGGTGGAGGTGAACTGCGAGACGGACTTCGTGGCCCGCACGGAGGAGTTCCGGCAGCTGGTGCGGGACCTGGCCCTGCAGATCGCCGCCCGAGACCCCCGGTACATCCGGCGGGAGGATGTCCCGCCCGAGGAGATGGAGCGGGAGCGGGAGATCGCCCGCGCCCAACTGGCCCCCCAGCTGGAGGGCAAGCCGCCGGTGGCGGTGGACCGCGCGGTGGAGGGTAAGGTGGGCAAGTGGCTGGAGGAAGTGGTGCTGCTGGAGCAGCCCTTCATCCGGGACGAGAGCAAGAAGGTGCGGGACCGGATCGCGGAGGTGGTGGCCCGCACGGGGGAGAACATCGTGGTCCGCCGATTCGCCCGATTCCGGCTGGGCGAGGCGGGCTGAGGTGGAGGACCGCGGGAGCCGGTGGCGGGGTTTCGGTACGGGCGGATCGTCCTCAAGCTCAGCGGCGAGGAGCTGAGCGGGGATGGCCGTTCCATCGTGGACCCCGAGATCCTGCGGGTGGTGGCCCGGGAGGTCCGGGCGGTGCACGAACTGGGGGTGCAGGTGGCCCTGGTGGTGGGCGGTGGCAACATCGTCCGGGGCGCGGAGATGAGTCGCCTGCTGGGGATCGACAAGGTCACCGCGGACTACATGGGGATGCTGGCCACGGTGATCAACGCCCTGGCCCTGCAGGAGGTCCTGGAAAGCCACGGGCTGGAGACCCGGGTCCAGACCGCCATCGCCATGCACCAGGTGGCCGAACCCTTCATCCGCCGGCGGGCCATCCGCCACTTGGAAAAGGGGCGCGTGGTGCTGTTCGCCGCGGGGACCGGGAGCCCTTACTTCACCACGGACACCACCGCGGCCCTGCGGGCCATCGAGATCGAGGCGGGCGCGGTGCTCATGGCCAAGAACCGGGTCCCTGGGGTGTTCGACAAGGACCCGCGGCTTCACCCCGACGCCATCATGTTTGACCGCCTCACGTACCTGGAGTACATCAACCGGGGGCTGCAGGTGATGGACACCACCACCGTGTCCCTGTGCATGGACAACGGCCTGGACATCTGGGTTTTCAACCTGCAGGAGCCCGGCAACCTGGAGCGCATCGTGCGGGGCGAGCACGTGGGCACCCTGATCGGAGGTGCGCCATGATCCAGGACGTGCTCAAGGACGCGCGCACGCGCATGCAGAAGGCGGTGGAGGCCACCGCCCGGGAGCTGGCCACCCTCCGGACCGGGCGAGCCAGCCCGGCCCTGCTGGAGCACATCAAGGTGGAGTACTACGGCACCCAGGTTCCCCTGAACCAGCTGGCCAGCATCTCAGTGCCGGAGCCCAGGCTGCTGGTGGTGCAGCCGTGGGACCGCAACGCCACCAAGGCCATCGAGAAAGCCATCCTGCAGAGCGAGCTGGGCTTGGTCCCCAGCTCCGACGGGGTGGTGCTGCGCGTGCCCATCCCCCCGCTGACGGAGGAGCGGCGCCGGGAGCTGGTGCGGGTGGCCCGCAAGCACGCGGAGGAAGGACGGGTGGCGGTGCGGAACATCCGCCGGGAGGCCCGGGAGACCCTGGAGGAGCTGGAGGAGGCTCGGGAGATCTCGGAGGACGAGGCCCACCGGGCGCAGGAGGAGCTGCAGAAGCTCACCGACCGGTTCATCGCGGAGATCGACGCCCTCCTCCAAAAGAAGGAAGCGGAGATCCTGGAGGTGTAGGTGGCCGCACCCCCCGACGTGGTGGCCCTACCCCTGGAAGAGGCGCTGGCCGCCCTCCAGAAGGCCGGCTGGCAGGTGCGTGTGCGCACCACCTCCCCGCCTCGCAGCGCGCCCGGAGGGGGCGTGCAGCGGGTGGTCCGGCAGAGGGCCACGGCCGCCAACGAGGTGGAGCTGGTGGTGGCGTGGGAGCGGTACGCGCCCGCGCCTCGCGCCTCTGCCGGGCCTCGCTCTTTGGAAGGCGGGCGGCCTCAGCCCACCGACCGCCCGTGACCGCCGCGCCGGTTCCGCAACGCCTGGACGACGAAGGACTGCGCGCCCTCGGGCTGGATCCCTCACGGCTGCCCGTGCACGTGGCCATCATCATGGACGGCAACGGGCGGTGGGCCACCCGCCGGGGGCTGCCGCGGGTGGAGGGCCACCGGGCCGGGCGGGCGGCCATCCGCCGGACCGTGGAGGCGGCGGTGGAGCTGGGCATCCGCGTGCTGACCCTGTTCGGCTTCAGCACCGAAAACTGGCGCCGCCCCCGGGAGGAGGTGGAGGCCCTGTGCAGCCTGTACGAGCAGGTGCTGTGGGAGGAGACCCCGGAGCTGGCGCGCAGCGGCGTGCGGGTGCACATCATCGGCGAGCGGTCGGACTTTCCCCCGAGCCTGCAGGAGGCCATCCGGTACGCGGAGCAGCTGACCTCCCGCAACAAGGTGTTGCACCTCGTGGGCGCGCTGAACTACGGGGGCCGGGCGGAGATCGTCCGGGCGGCCCGGGCTGTGGCGGCGGCCGCGTGCCGGGGGGAGCTACGGCCCGAGGCCATCGGTGAGGAGGAGCTGGCCCGGTGCCTGCAGACCTACCCACTGCCTGACCCGGACCTCATCATCCGGACCGCGGGAGAAAAGCGGCTGAGCAACTTCCTGGTGTGGCAGGGCGCCTACGCGGAGCTGCACTTCACCGAGGTGCTGTGGCCGGAGTTTGGCCGCCAGGACCTGGTGGAGGCGCTGCGGGACTACCAGAGCCGCGTGCGCCGGTTCGGGGGGCTGGATGCTGGGTAGGCGGCTGGCCACCGCCGCGGTGGGCATCCCGGTGGCGGTGGTAACGGTGTGGGCCGGAGGGTGGCCCATGGCGGTGGTCGCGGGGGTGGTGGTGGCCGTCGGAGCTTGGGAGTTCTACGCCCTTTCCCAGCGGGCCGGGTACAGCCCCGCCTGGCCGCTGGGCACCCTGGGCGCCGCCGCGATGCCGATCACCGCCCTGTGGGGAGGGAGCCGGTGGACCTTGGGGACGCTGGCCCTGGTGGTGCTGGTGAGTCTGGCGGGCGAGCTGCTTGCGCGGCGGGGCCGGGTGCTGGCTGGTGCGGCGGGCACCGCGCTCGGCACCGTGTACGTGGGCCTGTTCGGAGCCCACTGGGTCCTGTTGCGCCAGCTGCCCGAGGGGATGGCGGTCACCTTCCTCGTGCTCACCAGCACCTGGTGCGCGGACAGCGGGGCGTACTTCGTGGGCCGGTGGCTGGGCCGCAGGAAGCTGGCGCCGGAGCTGAGCCCCAACAAGACCGTGGAGGGAGCTGTCGGCGGCCTGTTTGGAGGGCTGGTGGGGGCCGCGGCCGCAGGAGCGTACTTCGGACTGCCACCGGCGTGGGTGGTGGCGGGAGGCCTGGTGTGCGCCCTCAGCGGCCAGCTGGGGGACCTGTGGGAGTCCGCGATCAAACGGGAGGCCCGCGCGAAGGACTCCGGCAGCGTGCTGCCCGGGCACGGGGGCGTCCTGGACCGGTTCGACGGCCTGCTGTTCTCCGGGGTGGCGGCCTACTACCTGTTTGCGGCGTGGACGGGAGGGCTGTGAACGCCTCCGGGAAGCTGCGGCGGGTGGTCATCCTGGGCAGCACCGGCTCCATCGGGCGGCAAGCCCTGGAGGTGGTCGACGGCCTGGCCGGCCGGGTGCGGGTGGTCGGCCTAGCCGCGCGCCGCGACGCAGCGACCCTGGCGCTGCAGGCGGAGCGCTGGCAGCCGGAGGCGGTGGCACTGGCTGACCCCCAAGCAGCCGCACAGTTCCAGGAACATGTCCGCGCCTGGCGCGGCCAGCTCCTGGCGGGTCCCGGCGCCCTGGAGGAGCTGGCGCGGTGGCCCTCCGCGGACGTGGTGCTGGTGGCGGTGGTGGGGGTTGCAGGTCTGCTGCCGAGCCTCGCGGCGTTGGAGGCGGGCAAGGAGCTGGCGCTGGCCAACAAGGAGACGCTGGTGGCCGCGGGTGAGCTGGTGCGCAGGCGGGCGGCCTCGGGGGGTGGCCGGATCGTGCCCGTGGACGGGGAGCACAGCGCCATCTACCAGTGCCTGCGAGCTGAGCCCCGGGACCGGGTCAGCCGAATCCTGCTGACGGCCTCCGGAGGCCCGTTCCTGCGGCGTTCTCTGGAGTCCATGGAGGCCGCGACCCCGGAGGAGGCGCTGCAGCACCCCACGTGGCGCATGGGGGCCAAGATCACCGTGGACTCCGCCACCCTCATGAACAAGGCGTTGGAGGTCATCGAGGCGCGGTGGCTGTTCGACCTGTCCCCGGACCGCATCCAGGTGGTGATCCACCCCCAAAGCGTGGTGCACGGAATCGTGGAGTTCGTGGACGGGTCCAGCCTGGCCCACCTGAGCCGCCCGGACATGAGGGTGTTCATCCAGTACGCCCTGGCCGGGCAGGAGCGGGTCCCGGCCGCCTTCGGCCAGCTGGACTGGTCCAGCGCCCACAGCCTCACCTTTGAACCCCCCGACCTGCGTCGGTTCCCGTGTTTGGGGTACGCTTATGAGGCGCTGGCGGTGGGAGGGACCCTGCCCGCGGTGCTGAACGCCGCCAACGAGGTGGCCGTGCAGCGGTTTTTGGACCGGGAGGTGAGCTTCGGGCAGATTCCGCGCTTGGTGCGGACCGCCATGGACTTGCATGAAACCCGCCCCCACCCCACCCTGGAAGAGATCCTGGAGGCGGACCGCTGGGCACGGGCCCTGGTGAGGAGTCTGTGATGTCGTGGCTGCTGGCGGTGGTGGCCTTTGGCCTGATGATCTTGGCCCACGAGCTCGGACACTTTTTGGTGGCCCGTTGGTGCGGGGTCGGCGTGCAGCAGTTCGCAGTGGGGTTCGGACCTCCCCTGTGGCGGCGGCGGCGCGGAGGGACCGAATACCGGCTGAATGTCTTTCCTCTAGGCGGCTACGTCCGCCTGGCCGGGGAGGACGCGGAGGAAGAGGCAGGGCCGGAGTCGTTCCGCAGCAAGGGCGTGTGGGCCCGCATCGCCATCGTGGCGGCAGGATCGGCCATGAACGTGGTGCTGTCGGTGCTCCTGGTGGCAGTGGCCGCGTGGGCGTACGGGCTGCCGCGTCGCGTCACCACGGTGGTGGCGGCTGTGAGGCCCGGGTGGCCGGCCGCGGAAGCCGGGTTGAGGGTGGGAGACCGGATCGTGGCCATCGACGGGGCGCCGGTCCCCGACGGGCAGACCATGGTGCGGACCATCCACCGCAGCGCGGGCCGTCCCCTGCGGCTGGTCGTGGAGCGGTCCGGCCAGCGCTTCGAGGTGACCGTGACCCCGCGCCTGGACCCACGGCTGGGGGTGGGGATTACCGGAATCACGCCCGCGGTGGAGCGGGAGCGCCTGCCCGCGCACCGGGCCCTGATGTGGGGCGCACAGCACACGGTGCGGTCCGCCCGAGAGATGGTGGTGGGGCTGGTGCGCCTGGTGGGGTCCGGCAACGTGCTGGAGGAATTGGCGGGCCCGGTGGGCGCGGTGCGGCTGCTGGGTGACGCAGCCCAGGTGGGGTTTGACTCGTACCTGTTCATGACCGCGTTTTTGAGCGTGATGATCGGCCTGTTCAACCTGCTGCCCCTGCCAGCCTTGGACGGCGGGCGGCTGGCGTTCCTGCTGGTGGAGGCGGTGCGCCGGAAGGCCGTGGACCCACGACGGGAGGGGTACGTGCACCTGGTCGGTTTTGCGCTGCTGCTGCTGCTCGTCCTTGCCCTCACGTACCGGGACATCCTACGATGGGTGGGCGAGCGGAACTTCTGAGCGGGTGGGGTTTTCCCTCGTGTTGGAACCTCTGGAGCTGGCGGGACGCCTAGTCCTGGCGGTGGTCCTGGGCGGGATCATCGGCATCGAGCGGGAGGTGCTGGAAAAGCCCGCGGGCTTCCGCACCCACATCCTGGTGGCGTTGGGTGCCGCCACCTTCACCTTGATCAGCCTGTACGGGTTCTTCGGCACCGGAGCGGACCCCGCCCGCATCGCCTCCAACATCGTGGTGGGCATTGGCTTCATCGGCGCGGGCACCATCTGGCGACATCCTACGGGCGTGGGCGGGCTCACCACCGCGGCCAGCCTATGGATGGTGGCCGCCATCGGGACGGCGGCAGCCAGCGGGTTCTACCTGGTGGCCCTGCTGGCCACGGGCCTCGCCTGGGCGGTGCTACACCTGTTCCCGCGCGTGGAGCGGTGGCTGCCGCGCCGGGCGACGGGTCTCGGGGTGCTGGCGGTGACCATGGCGGACCGTCCGGGCCAGCTGGGTGCCCTGGGGACCTTGCTGGGCCAGCACAAGGCCAACATCGAGAGTGTGGAGATGGAGGCGGCGCGGGACGGGAAGGTAAGCCTGCACCTGGGCGTGCGGCTCCCGCCCCACGTGCGGCGCGAGGACATCCTGATGGCGGTGGCGGACCTGGAAGGCGTGGAGGCCGCCTCCTGGACCTCTTAGGGCGGCGGGCCGTGCGTTGATCCCCCTGCGCGACAGTGTGCCTGCCCGGCGGCCGCCGGTGGTCATGCTGGCGATGCTGGCCACCTGTGTGGTGGTGTTCCTGTACGAACTGAGCCTGACCCCGTGGGAGCTGGCGGAGTTCTTCCGGACCTTCGGCGTGGTCCCCGCGCGGCTTTTGGGACCCGACCCTCCCTACTACACCCTGGTGACCTCCATGTTCCTGCACGGCGGCTGGGTCCACTTGCTCGGCAACATGCTGTACCTGTGGATCTTCGGGAACAACGTGGAAGACGCCATGGGCCACGGCGGGTTCGCGACCTTCTACCTGCTGTGCGGCCTGGCGGCGGCGGCCGTGCAAGTGGCCTTCCAGCCCGACTCTCCGGTGCCCATGGTGGGCGCCAGCGGTGCCATCGCGGGGGTGCTGGGTGCTTACCTGGTGCTGTTCCCCCACGCGCGGATTCTGGCCTTGGTGCCCATGGGGTTCTTCACCCAGCTGGCGGAAGTGCCCGCGGTGCTGTTCTTGCCCCTGTGGTTCCTGCTGCAGCTGCTGTACGGGCTGGCCTCGCTGGGCGCGCCCACCCAACTGGGAGGCGGGGTGGCGTTCTGGGCGCACGTGGGCGGGTTCGTGGCCGGCGTGCTGCTGGTGCGCCTGTTCGCGCCGCGGCGGCGCCGGCGCTGACCCGTCGAGGCCAGCAATCCAGCTCCCCCGCGGCGGGTGTTGGAAACCGGACGGTCGGGCGATACCATGGTTGCGTGCCCGGCGGGTGATCCGCGGGCGCACACCGAAGCGGCAACCGAAACCAGATTCAGGAGGTCGCGCGGTGCGGAACATCCTCGTGGAAGCGTTGCCCGACCTGCCCGTGTCCGAACACCAGGTGGAGCTGGTGGAGCGAAAGGGGGTCGGCCACCCCGACTCCATCTGCGACGCCATCATGGAGCAGGTCTCCGTGGAACTCAGCAAGGCGTACCTGGAACGGGTGGGGACCATCCTGCACCACAACATCGACAAGGCCCTCCTGGTGGCGGGAGAGGCGGAGGTGCGGTTCGGCGGAGGGCGCGTCACGCAGCCCATGCGGCTCATCTTCGGAGATCGGGCCACCTACCGGGCGGATGACGTGGAGATCCCCATCCGGGAGCTGGCCATCCAGACCGCCAAACGGTGGATCCGGGAGCACCTGCGGTTCGTGGACCCCGATCAGCACGTGGAGTACGACGTGCAGATCAAGCCGGGCTCCCCGGAGTTGGTGGACATCTTCCAGCGGGAGGAGGTGGGTGCCAACGACACCTCCGCGGCGGTCGGCTACTGGCCGCTGACGGAGACCGAGCGGGTGGTGCTGGACACGGAGCGGTACATCAACTCCCCCGCCTTCAAGCGGGAGTTCCCGGAAGCGGGGGAGGATGTGAAGGTCATGGGGCTGCGGACGGGGAAGGAGCTCCACCTGACCGCGGCGGTGGCCTTCGTGGACCGGTTCGTGGACAGCGAGGCCACCTACTTCCGCCGCAAGGAGCAGATGCGCCAGGCGGTGCTGGAGTACGTGCGATCCCGGTCGAGCCTCCCGCAGATCCACCTGTACCTGAACCACGCAGACGTCCCCGGCCGGGGGATCGCGGGCGTGTACCTGTCGGTGACGGGCACGTCCGCGGAGAGCGGCGACAGCGGCCAGGTGGGGCGCGGCAACAAGGTGAACGGGGTGATCGCGTTGAACCGGCCTGTGGGCACCGAGGCGGCCGCGGGCAAGAACCCCGTCTCCCACGTGGGCAAGATCTACACCATCCTCACCCACCGGATCGCCCAGCGGGTGTACGAAGAGGTGCGGGGCGTGCGGGAGTGCTACATCTGGCTGTGCAGCCAGATCGGAGAGCCCGTGGACCGTCCGAAGGTGGCCGCAGCCCAGGTCATCCTGGAGCGGGGGGTGCGGCGGGCGCGGGTGCTGCGGCAGGTGCAGGAGGTGGTGGACCGCGAGCTGCAGGACGTGCGCACCCTCATCCGGGACCTGGCTGCGGGCAAGTACTCGGTGGTGTGAACCCCTCTGTTCGGGCCGGGTGGTGCGCGATCCTGCTGGCCGTCCTGGTGGCCTCCGGCTGCCAGGTACACGTGCGGCGGGTGCCCAAGCCCGAACCTGTGGCCACCCTGCGGGCCGCGGGGACCCATCGTGTGAGCGACCGGGTAGCCACCAGTAACGCCGCGTGGTCCCCGGACGGACGGGCGGTGGCGTTCGGCACCGCGGAGGGGGTGGTGGTGCAGGAGGGCGAGTCGGGCGAGCGGACGGTGTCTTCCCTGCGCCAGGCCACCTGGGTGGACTGGTCCTCGGCCGGGCGGTGGCTCGCGGTGGTCTCTCAGGGCAACCTCTGGGTGGTGGACCTGGGTACGGGAAGCCCCCGTAGGGTGGACCTGCCGGGGGTAGTACGGTCTTTCCGGTGGAGCCCCTCAGGAGACCGGGGCGTGGCGGTGGTGGAGGCTCAAGGGGCGTGGCTGTGGTTGGTGTCCGCGCAAGGGGGGCTGCGCCGCAAGCTGTTCGGCCCGGTGCACAACCTGTACGACGTGAGCTGGTTCCCCAATGGGCTCTACGTGTTTGCGCGGGCGGAGGACGGACGCGGGAGGACTGTGGAGCTGTGGCACGTGCGCGTGGCGGGAGCTGACCGCCGGAAGCTCGCGTCCCCGTTTCCCTTGGTGCTGCAGGCCCAGCTGTCCCCCACCGGCCGGGCGGTGGCGTACCTGGCTGCGGAGGAAGGCGCGTGGGCGGTGGCGGTGCAGGAGGGCGGGCGCGCCCGCACGGTGGCCCGGGGCAGGCACCTGTGGGGAGTGAGCTGGTCTCCGCAGGGCGACAAGCTCAGCTACGCCGAGGTGGAAGAAGGCGGTGAGCGGGCGGCGGTGTGGGTGGTGGACGCGGACGGCTCCGGCCGCCTCCAGGTGGCAGATTACGCCCTGGAGTTCCCCGACCCGGATGCGCTGGTGGGCACCAGTTGGTCGCCCGACGGGCGCGCAGTAGTCTTCGGGACAGGTTTCGCGCACCGCGCGGGGCCGGTGTGGGTGGCGCGGCTGCAGCGCCGATGACGGGGCGGGGCAAGCCGCGTGTTAAACTTTTTCTAGGGCCCGCGGGGGCGCCAGAGCCAGGCGTCCTGCCCGGGTGGTTTCTGCGTCCGACCGCGCGGTCGTGACGTCTCAGCTCGGACCCGGCAAGGAGGGAGCGCGCGTGCCGATCTACGAGTACCTTTGTACCCGTTGTGACCACCGCTTCGAGCGGCTGCAGCCGGTGGGCAGCTCCCCTGAGCCGTGCCCGCGGTGCGGAGGGGTCACGCGAAGGCTGCTGGGTACTGTGGGACTGGTGTTCCGGGGGTCGGGCTTCTACACCACCGACTACCGCCGGCCCAAGGACGGTGGGTCTAAGTCTGAGGAGAAGAAGTCCGAGCCCGACCGCAAGTCCGACAGCAAGGACAGCTCGACCAAGGAAGGGAAGGCGTCGGGCACGTAGCACCCTAGTCGGACAGCCCAAAGGGGCTGCCCGGCGTTGAAACCGTGAGACGATCTCCCCGCACCCCGTCTCAGGCGGCGGCACGGAGCCCCGCAGGGCGGTCGGGGTGCGGCTGGTCTCGACACGTCCCCCTCACCTCCGTCTTCGCCTGCGTGGTTGGCATCGTCCTGGGGTGCGCTGCACCCGCTGCGGCCCAGGCGTCGGTGGAAGTTTCCATCGGCTGGGACGGGTGGATCCGGTTCGGCGAGTGGAACCCCGTCACGGTTCAGGTGGCGGTGGATCGCGGGGTGCGCGGCTGGCTCGTGGTGGAAATTCCGCAGGAGTTCGGAGCTCAGCGCGTCCGGCTACGCTTCCCGGTGGACTTGCCGGACGGAGGCCGGTCCACCTGGCGTGTGGCTGCGTTGCTGTCGGACCCCCGGCGGCCCGTCAGGGTTTCGCTGGCCGCCGAGGACGGCTCGGAGCTGGTATCCGCGCACGCCACCCCGCTGCCCGAGGGCGCGGCGGCCAGCGTGGTGGGCTACCTGGGCCGGGACCCTCCCGCTCCACCCCTCGAGGTGGCGTCGGGCGGCCGTCGGGCGGTGGTTCGGCTGCGCGAGGAGCTGCTGCCCGACAGCGCCGCGGCGTACGCCTCCCTGGATCTGCTGGTGGTGGAGGAGCTGGACGAACGGAAGCTGAACGCTGCCCAGCGGCGGGCCTTGCAGACCTGGGTGCTGCACGGGGGAAGGGTGGTGGTGTCGGGGTGGCTGCCTCCCGGCAACCCCGTCTCGGACTGGCTGGCGGTGGCGCGCTACGTCGGCCCCATTTCCTACGTGTCCGGCCTGGCCTCCGTGGCGCCGGGCCCGGTGTGGGCGATGGAGCCGCTGGTGGGCAGCCAGGCGGTGGTGGAGCGATCTCGGGTGGTGGCGGTGTGGGCTCAAAGGGGCCTCGGGCGGGTGTTTGCGTGGGCCACGGACGTGCAGAGGGTCCCGCCCACCTCTCCGCTGTGGTATCTCGCGCTTCCCGCCGCGGGCGCCCGGGAGGTGCCCAGCGAGCTAGAGGTCCGGCCTCGGCCCCCGCTTGGCCCTGCCGCGGCCGGTCTGGGGGCGTACGCGGTCGTGTGGCTGTTCGCGGTGGCCCTGGCCGGCCGGAGTCGGTGGGGCTGGGTTGCGGTGGCGTTGGTGGTGGCCGCGGCCGCGGCGGGGATGCCGGTGGTGGCCGAGCAGGTGCGCCAGCGCGCTGCGGTGTTGGAGTCGGAGTGGCTGCAGGTGGTGGTGGACGGCGTGCCCCGAGCGTACGCCTGGGGCCACGCGTGGGCCCCCTACCCGGGGGACTACACGTACACCCTGCCGGCCTCCGCCGCGGTAGCCCTTTCCGGAGGGCTTTCCGAGGCGGACGTAACCTTCCTGCAGGACCGAGTGCTGGTTCGGGCCCACCACCGCGCGGGCGAGCGGATGCGGCTGGTGTGGGAAGCCCAAGAGGCTCCGGTTGACTGGCCCGAGGTGGTGGCTACTGGAGGCGAAGTACACCTGCGCGGCTCGGTGGCCCCGGACGGAGTGGTGTTCTGGGGACGGCGGCAGGCTTCCGTGGAGAAGTCCGCCGAGGGTTGGGTTGCCTCCCAGTGGGAGGCCGCCGGAGGGCGACACCCGGCCCTTTCTTCCCTGCGGTGGGTGTACCCGGAGCCGGCTACTATAGTGGAAGACCGTCCGGTGGCGGCGTTCCCCATGGGGGACGGCCGGCGGGGGTGGGTCGTGGTGGTGGGGCAGGCCCGGTGAACGCGCTGGCCATCGTCCGCGGGGACCTGCGCGCCCGTCTGGGCACGCGCAAGGGGCTGGCGGTGTGCGCGGCGTACACCGCCGCGGTGTGGCTGCTCGGGCTTCTGGGGACAGGCCCCGAGCGGGGCGGTGAGTCGCCCTTGTGGGTGGCGTCGGTGGGCCTGCTGGTGGTGGTGGGGTACGTGGTTACCGCGGCCGCAGGAGCTGAGATTGCCTTCCCTGGAGAAAAAGGCGTCTTGGATCTCGTGGTCTCGCCCTTTTCCGCCGCCGAGGTGGCGTGGGGCAAGGCCCTCAGCGACGCGGTCTTCGCCGCGCTGTGCACCGCTGCCACCTGGCCGGTGCTGGTGTTCCTGCACGCCCTGCGCGGCAGCCCCTGGCCGGAGAGCCTGGCGCAGGCCGCGGTGTTGCTGGCGGTGAGTTGGGGGTTCGGTGGGGTCGCTACGTGGCTCTCTGCGGCGGTGGAGTCGGAGGTGTCCCGGTCGGTCCTGCTGTGGGGAGGTTTGGCGGGCTTCCTGGCAGGGGCGGGGCTGGTCGGGCCGTGGCCGTGGCACCCGGTCCACGCGGTGCGGCCGTTCGGGCCGGCCTGGGCTCGGGCGGCGTGCGCGGCGTCGCTGGTGGCGGTGGGTGCCTTGGGCTTCTGGGGAGTTTACCGCCAGGTGGTTCGGCTGCGGAAGGAGGCCTGAGTGTCCCCCGACCGGTTGTTGGAGGCGGCCCGCAGCCGGCTTTCGTGGCAGCGGGCGTTGCGGAATGGCGAGACGACTGCGGTGTGGGTGCTGGCAGGCGCCCTGGCAGGCCAGTTGGGAAGTTTGGCGTTCCCGTATTCCCTGCGGTGGGAGTGGGCCCTGGTGGCTGCAGCGGGCAGCGCTGTGGCCGTCACCTTGCTGGTGCGGTTCGTGCGGCCCGCGACGCGCCTGGAGGCGGCCTGCTGGCTGGACCGGCGGTGCGCCCTGCTGGACCGCATGTGCACGTACGTGGCGGTGCGGGAGGGCAACCCGCGCTCGGCGCTCGTCAACCGCTTCCTGGAGGACGTGCACCGGGCCGTCCAGCAGGTACACGTGAGCCGGGCCGTCCCCATCCGGCCGGTTCGGTGGCGCGCGGTGTTGGCCCTGGTGGCGTCGGTGGTGGTGTGGGACCTGGTCCTTTCCGGCGCCACGCTGCCCAACACCCCCGCCCGGCGCGTGGCAGAGGCGGTGAGGCGGGAGGGCCGTAGGCTACTGGACCTGGCGCAGGAGTGGGAGCGGGACGCGCGCTCCCGCGGGCTGGTGGAGGCGTCGAGGAGCGCCCGCAGGGCCCGGCAGGCGGCCGAACTCATGAGCGCGCCCCGGGCCACCCTCAGTATGGCCCAGCGGCAGCTGCGGGGGCTCCGGGAGGAGATCGTGTCGGTGCGCGCAGCTGTGCAGTCCCGGATGCAGGAGGCGGGTAGCCTGGCGGACCGTGACGGGCTCAAAGCTGCGCAGGCCCTGAGGGAGCTGGAACGGGAGCTGGCCCGGGTGGGCCGCGCGCTCGAGGAGGTTCCCCTGGGAGCCGAACAGGCAGAGCAGCTGCGTCGGACGTTGAGCCTGCTCGAGGGGAAGCTTCACCTGCAGCGAAGCGCGCCAGCCTCCGCGGCGCTTCGGGAAGCCCAGCGCAGGTTAGAGCGCCGCGACCGGCCGGGCGCTCGTGAAGCGGTGCGGCGGGCGGAGGACACCCTGCGGGAGCTGGTGCGGCTGATGGAGGAGGAGGGCGCGCTGGCAAAGCAGCAGCACGAGGTGGAAGCCTCAAGCCTCAGCATCGCGCAGGCGGTGCGCGGGGGCGTGGACCCGGAGGCGGCGCAGGCGCGGCCGGTCCGCTACCCAGACAGCCCTCGGAACCGGCCCGGCGGTGCGGGCGGCCAGGACGACCCGGAAGCGCAGGTGTGGGAGGGCCCGCAGGAGGGCGCCGAACCCGGCTGGGGCCACGTGCCGGACAAACTGGGGTCTGCCACCCCGCGGCTGGACGCGCGCAGGCGGCAGGAGCACCTGCCCGGCGAGGTGGGCGAGGGCAAGGTGTTTGCGGCCCGCGTGCAGGCCCCAGGCGTGGCGGACAGCGCGAGGACACCGCTGCTCCGCGTGCCCGCCCGGGTGGTACGCCAGGCCGACGAGGCCCTGCGCGCGGCGCGGGTTCCCGCTCCGTACCGGGAGTGGGTGCGCCGGTACTTCTCACAGCTGACCGAGGCCGGTCCGTAGCGGCGGGGGAGGGTTGCCCGTGGACGTGGAGGAGTTTGGGGCGCTCTACCAGCGGATCCGGGCAGAGCTGGGCCGAGTGGTGGTGGGGCACGCGGACGTGGTGGAAGGTGTTTTGTTGGCGGTGTTCGCCGGCGGCCACGTGCTGCTGGAGGGCGTGCCGGGAGTGGGCAAGACCCTCATGGTGAAGGCCCTGGCGCAGGTGCTGGGCCTGAGGTTCTCCCGCATCCAGTTCACGCCGGACCTGATGCCCGCGGACGTGGTGGGCACCAACGTGCTCATTCAGGACGCCGAAGGCCACCGGGTCCTCACCTTCCAGCCCGGCCCTGTCTTCTCCCAAATCGTGCTGGCGGACGAGATCAACCGGGCCACGCCCAAGACCCAGTCCGCGCTGCTGGAGGCCATGCAGGAGTACGCGGTAACCGTGGCGGGCACCACCTACCCTCTGGAGCGGCCGTTCTTCGTCCTGGCCACCCAAAACCCCATCGAGATGGAGGGGACGTACCCGCTTCCGGAAGCCCAGCTGGACCGGTTCCTTCTGAAGCTGCGGGTGCCGTTTCCGGACCGCGAGTCCGTGGTGCAGATCCTGGAGCGCACCACGGGCTCCCAGGTGCCGGAAGTGCAGCCGGTGGCGGACGCTGCCACGGTGCTGCGGATGCAGGCGTTGGTGCGGGAGGTGCTGGCGGCGCCGCACGTGCAGGCGTATGTGGCGCGCCTGGTGGAGGCCACGCACCCGCAGGGCCCGCGGCCCGCAAAGGCCGCCCGCCGCTGGGTGCGGTACGGCGCCAGCCCCCGGGGCGCCCAGGCCCTGCTGCTGGCCGCCAAGGCCCGGGCGCTCGCAAACGGCCGTGCCCACACCAGCGCGGAGGACGTGCGGGCGGTGGCCCTTCCGGCCCTCCGACACCGTCTGCTACTGAACTTTGAGGCCGAAGCCGAGGGGGTGGACCCGGACCAGGTGGTGCGGGAGGTGGTGGAGGAGGTCCCCGAGGTCGCACCAACCCCCGCAGGGACGTGAGGCCTGGTGCTGCTGGAACCCGCGTTCCTCGAAAAGCTGGAGCGGCTCCGGCTGGCGGCCCGGCGGAAGACCCGTGGGCCGGTGGGCGAGCGGCGCAGCCGGGCCCTGGGCCGAGGGGTGGAGTTCTCCGACCACCGCGCCTACCAGGTGGGCGACGAGTGGCGCTACGTGGACTGGAGCATCTACGCCCGCCTGGACCGGCTGTTCGTGAAGCTCTTCGAAGAGGAAGAGGAAGCCGACGTGCACCTGCTGCTGGACGCCAGCGCCTCCATGCGGTTCGGAAACCCGCCCAAGCTGGAGTACGCCAAGCGACTGGCGGCGGCGCTGGGCTACGTGGCCTTGGCCGGCGGTGACCGGGTCGGGGCGGCGGCGGTACACGGCGACGCGGTGCGCACCCTTCCGCCGCGGCGCGGCCGGGCCCACGCGCACCACCTGTTCCGCTTCCTGGAGTCCGAGCAGGCCTACGGCCCGACAAACCTGGAGGAGGCGGTGCGGCGGTTCGTGCCGCGGCGCCGGGGCGTGGTGGTGGCGCTGGGGGACCTGCTGGACCCCAACGGCTTCCAACCCTTTTTGCGGCGGCTGCGCCATGCGGGCCTGGAGGTGTTCGTGGTGCACCTGCTGGCGGAGGAGGACCTCGCTCCGCCGGCGCAGGGGGCGCTGCGGGTGGTGGACTCGGAGAGCGGGGAGTCCGTGGACGTGACCGTGGACGCCCGGATGGTGCAGGAGTTCGTCCTGCAGCGGGACAGCTTCCTGGAAGAGGTGCGGACGTTCTGCGCCCGTGACGGGATGGTGTACGTGCGCGCCACCACCCAGGTGCCGGTGGAGGACCTGGTGCTGCGGTACCTGCGGCGCGCAGGGTTGGTGACGTAGCCGGACGGGTCGGATGTCCTTTTTGCACCCGACCGCCCTGTGGTGGCTGGCCGCCATCCTGGTGGTGGTGCTGCTGTACTGGCTGCGGCCCCGCCGGGTGCGGCTGGTGGTGCCGAGCGTGTTGCTGTGGCGGCGCAGCCTGCGGGAGCAGGTGCGCCACAGGCCGCTGCGCCGGTTCCAGCGGAACGTGCTGCTGTTGCTGCAGGTGCTGGCGGTGGCCGCGGCGGCTTTGGGCCTGGCGCGGCCGCAGCTTTCCCAGTCCGGCCAGGACGACGTGGTGGCGGTGGTCGACGTGGGGCTGACCCTTCAGGCCACCGACGTGCAGCCCAGCCGCTTTGAGGCGGCCCGGCGGGCGGCGCGGGAGTTCCTGGTGAAGGTGCCTGCCCGCCGGGTCGCGGTGGTGACGGCGGCGCGATCCGCGCGGGTGGTCCAGCCCCTCACCGCCGACCGGTGGCAGGCGGTTCGCGCACTGCAGGAACTCCAGGCCACGGACGCCGCCTCGGACCTGGAAGGGGCGGTGGCGGTGGCGCGTTCCCTCAGCCCGTCCGCGGAGGTGCACGTGTTCAGCGACCGCGCGGCGCGCGGGGTCCGGTCCCACGTCTTCGGAGGTACCTTGGAGGACGTGGCCGTCACAGGGGTGGTGGCCACTCCCCTGGAGGGCGGCCGCATGCGGGTGACCGTCACCGTGCACAACCGCACGTCCGCGCCGCGCGGGGTGGAGGTTTCGGTGGCGGTAGACGGCAGGCCTGCGGCGCGGTTGGCCGGCCGCCTGGCACCGGGAGCACAGGACAGCTGGGGCGTTGTGGTGCCCGCGGGCCTGTGGGTGGAAGCACGCCTCTCTCCCCAGGACGCGCTGGCCGCCACCGACCGGTACGTGGCCTTGGCCTGGCAGCTGGTGCGGCCGAGGGTGCTGGTGGTGGGTCCGGCCGACCCGTTCCTGGAACGCGGCCTGCAGGTGGTGGCAGGAGAGGTGAGTCGTCAGGCGGCGCCGCAGGTGGCCGGGTGGCCGGAGTTTGACGTGGTGGTGCTCCACAGGGCCAGCGCGCCCCTGCCGCCTGGCCGCTACCTGCTGGTGGCCACGGTCCCGCCCAACTTGCCGGTCAGGGCCGACGGAGAGGTGCGGGGCGAACAGATCCGGGGGCAGTCCAGCACCCACCCGCTTTTGCGGTTCGTGGATCTGGTGGGGGTGCGGGTCAGCCGGGCCTGGCGCCTCCTCCCGCGCGCCGGGGAGGTGCTGGCAGAAGGCGAGGTGCCGCTCCTGTGGGCATACGAGGCGGAGGGGGTGCGTGCGGTTTTGCTCACCTTCTCGCCCTCGGAATCGGACCTGGGCCTCCGTCCGGACTTCCCCATCCTGCTGGCCAACGCGCTGGACTGGCTTGCAGGCCCTGCCGCGCTGCAGCTGGAGGCCGGCGCGTCGGTTTCGGTGCCCGCGGGTGGAGTGAAGGAGGCGGTGGTGCACGGGCCGCAGGGCTCGGTGCGGGTGCGCGCGGCAGCCGGCCGCTTCTCCCTGCCGCCGTTTGACCGCGCGGGTCTGTACGTCCTGGAGGCAGGTGGGACCCGTAAGGTGTGGGCCGTCCACCCTGCCACCTCACCGCGACGGTCCCACGGCGTCTCCCCCTCCGCACCCCGCCGTCCGCCTGGGGCGGAGCTGTGGCGGCTGCTGTTGGGGTTGTTCGTGGCGCTGCTGGTGGCCGAGTGGTGGGTGTACCGATTGTCGCCGCGGAGCAGTACGTGATGCGGTTCGCGTGGCCCTGGGCGCTGGTCCTGCTGGCGTTGCTGCCGTGGGTGTGGCGCAGGCGGGCGCCGGACGGAGCGCACCTGGCCGCCCTGCGGGGCGCAAGCCTGGCGCTGGCGGTGCTGGCGCTTGGGGGGATGCAGGTGGTGGACAGGGGTGCGCCGCTGCAGGTGGTGTTTGCCCTGGACCGGTCCGACAGCGTGGGCCCCCAGCAGGCCGCGCGGGCAGAGCAGTTCCTCAGCGAGGCGGTGCGCGCGCGGCGAGCGCAGGACCGGGTGGGGCTGGTGACGTTCGGGGGCGAGGCGGTGGCGGAGCAGGCGCCCTCCGAGGTCGCGGACCTGCGTCCCAGCCAGAGGCCCAGCCCGCACCACACCGACGTGGGAGCGGCCATCCGGTTGAGCGCGTCCCTGTTGGCCGGGGACGGCCCGCGGCGGGTGGTGGTGCTCAGCGACGGCGCCGACCACGGGGGAGAAGCGGTGGAGGCGGCCCGGGAGGCCCGGGCGGCAGGCGTCCAGGTGGACGTGGTGCCCCTGTTGCCGCCGGCGTCCCCGGAGGTGGTGGTGGAGGAGGTGTCCGCACCGTCCCGCGTGGCCGTGGGCGAGCGGGTGCCCGTGTGGGTCCGGGTGCGATCCACCGCCCCGCAGGACGCGGCGGTGGAGCTGTGGGTGGACGGAGTCCTCTCCGACCGCGCCACGGTGAACTTGAAGGAGGGGAGGACGCTGGTGCCGTTCGCGGTGGTAGCGTCCCGGGCGGGGTGGCTCGACCTGCAGGCGCGGGTGCGCGCAGCCCGCGACGGGGTCGCGGAGAACAACGTGGGGCGCGCCGTGGTCGTGGTGTCCGGACCCCCGCAGGTGCTGTACGCAGGCTCAGGACGGGTCGCGGATCTGCTGCAGGCGCAGGGCTTCGCGGTCCAGCGGGTGCCCCCGTACCGCCTGCCGGGCACGTCGACCGCCCTGGCAGGCTACGGGGCGGTGGTGTTGGAGGACGTCTCCGCCCTGAATTTGTCCCGCCCGCAGATGGATGCACTCAAGGACTACGTGCGGGACCTCGGCGGAGGCCTGGTGGTGGTGGGCGGGCCGCACGCCTACGGGGTGGGCGGGTACGCCCGCACGGCGCTGGAGGAGGTGCTGCCGGTCTCCATGGAGGTCCAGCACCGGGTGGCACTGCCCAGCATGGCCCTGGTGCTGGTGCTGGACACCTCCGGCAGCATGGGCGGGGTGGGCACGGAGACCGCGAAGGTGGAGTTGGCCAAGGAAGTGGCGCGGTCCGTGGTGGAGCTGTTGGGGGACCGAGACCTGATCGGCGTCCTCCAGTTCGACCAGAGCTACCGGTGGTTGGTCCCCTTGGTCCCCGCGCGGGAGCGAGACCGGATCGTGGCGCAGGTGGCGCGGCTGCGCGCGGGAGGCGGGACCGACCTGCTGCCCGCCCTGCGGGCGGCGTACGAGGCCCTGCGCGGGGTGGAGGCACAGGTGAGGCACGTGATCGTGCTGTCCGACGGCCAGACCGACCCCGGTGACTTCGAGCGGTGGGTTCGCCGCATGCGGGCAGACCGCATCACCCTGAGCGCGGTGTCGGTGGGCAAGGACGCGGACGTGGACTTCATGCGGGCCCTGAGCCGCTGGGGCGGAGGCCGGCACTACGTGGCCCGGGATACCTCCGTGCTGCCGCAGATCTTCGTGACGGAGGCTCTGGTGTCCGCACGGTCCTACCTGGTGGAGGAGCGGTTCGTCCCGCAACGGCAGCCGGGAGAGCTGCTGAAGGGCATCGGGCCCGCGCCCGCCCTGCGGGGCTACGTGGCCACCACCGCGAAGCCCGCCTCGCAGGTGGAGCTGTCCTCGCCGCACAGGGATCCGGTGCTGGCCAGCTGGCGGTACGGGCTGGGCCGCGCGGTGGCCTTCACCTCCGACGCCGTACCCCGCTGGTCGGTGGAGTGGCAGAGTTGGCCGGAGCTGGCGCGGTTTTGGTCGCAGGTGGTGCGGTGGGCCGCGCGCCAGGAGTCCGCGGCGCTGGAGGTTCGCGCGGAGCTGCGGGGAGCCCGGTTGCGGCTGCGCGCGGACGCCCGGGACGCCGACGGCGGCTACCTGGACGGCCTGAGGGTGGAGGCCAGGGTGGCAGGCCCTCAGTCCTCGGAACGGCTGGTAATGCGCCAGACCGCGCCCGGGTGGTACGAGGCAGAGACCACGGTTTCGGCCACGGGCGTGTACACCGTCGCGGTCACCGCGTGGCAGGGATCCCACCGGGTGGGCCACTCCCTCGTCCCGGTGGTCTTACCGTATCCGCCGGAGCTAGAGGACCCGCAGCCCAACCCCGTCCTGCTGGGCCGGGTGGCGGAAGCCGGCGGCGGCCGCGTGCTGCGCACTCCCCAGGAGGCCCTGGCACCTCCGCCCGAGCTGCGGGACTTCAAAGACGCTTGGCCCCAGCTGGCCACCGCCAGCCTGGTCTTGTTCCTCCTGGAACTGTTGGCCCGCCGGGTTCCGGTGGTGGCGGGTTGGGTAGCCGCCGTAGCCGGCCGGCCATCCACCGCCACGCCCGCGGACGTTTGGTACGCGGAGGCGGACCGGTGGCGGGCGCGCGCGGGCCCCCCGCCGGACCCAGACGCGGAGCGGCGGGCGCGGCTGTACGTGGCGCGCCTCAAAGGCGGCGAGTAGCCCCGCAAGGGCCGCGGGCCCGCCGCGTCGAACTTCCATGGGCCGCAGGACGTACCCAGGAGGAGGTGCCATGCAGGCAGACGTAGGGGTCTTCGGCGGTTCGGGGTTCTACCGGTTGCTGGACGACGTGGAGGAACACCGGGTGGAGACCCCGTACGGGCCTCCCAGCGACGTGGTCACCATCGGGCGCGTAGGATCCAAGCGGGTGGCCTTCCTGCCCCGCCACGGCCGCACCCACGCCATCCCCCCGCACCGCATCAACTACCGCGCCAACGTGTGGGCCATGAAGCAGCTGGGGGTGCGCTGGCTGTTCGGTCCGTGCGCGGTGGGCAGCCTGCAGCCCCACGTGCGGCCTGGAGACTTCGTCCTGTGCGACCAGTTCGTGGATCGCACCTCCGGCCGGGCGGACACCTTCTACGACGGGCCCATCACCACCCACGTGAGCGCCGCGGACCCGTACTGCCCCACCCTTCGGCAGCTGGTGGCGCAGGTGGCGCGGGAGCAGGGCCTACCGCTGCACGAGAGGGGCACGGTGGTGGTGATCCAGGGGCCCAGGTTTTCCACCCGCGCGGAGAGCCGGTGGTTCCGCTCCCAGGGCTGGGAGGTGGTCAACATGACCCAGTACCCCGAGGCACACCTCGCGCGGGAACTGGCCCTGTGCTACGTGAACATTTCCCTGGTCACCGACTACGACGTGGGCGTGGAAGGAGACCCCGCGGCCACGCCGGTGACCGCGGAGGAGGTGATGCGGCAGTTCGCGGCCAACAACGTCCGGTTGCGCGACCTGATCCTGGGAAGTATCGCGCGCCTGCCGGAGCACAACACCTGTGCCGTCTGCCCCCACGCCCTGGACCACGCCCGGGTGGGCTAAGGGCGCGGCGCGGGTGCACATCCTGCGTGTGAGGTGCGGAATGGACCAGACCCCGGTGAGGAAGCCCGACGCCCCAGGAAGGGTCCTGGGGCTTGCGGTGTTCGCGTTGGGCGTGGCGTTGCTGCTGTTCGTGTTCTACGTGGCGTACGCGGAGCTCACGGGCAACGCCATGGCGCAGGTGGCCCGGCCGCCCCAGGCCGGGCCGGACATGGGCGCCGCCCTGACCCTGGTGCTGAAGGCCATCTTCTTGTTCCTCCTGGGCTACCTGGCGTCCGGCATCGCAGGCCGCGGGATCGGCCTGTACCAGGCGGCCCGGGGGGAGCCGGCGGAGTGAACCTGTGCAGCCCGTCGTCGACCTGCGCAGCGACACCGTGACCCAGCCCACCGAGCGCATGCGGGAGGCCATGGCGGCCGCCCGGGTGGGGGACGACGTGTTCCGGGAGGACCCCACGGTGGCGGAGCTGGAGCAGCTGGCGGCGCGAATGGTGGGGCACCGGGCGGGGCTGTTCTGTAGCAGCGGGACCATGGCCAACCTGGTGGCGGTTCTCGCCCACTGCCAGCGTGGGGACGCGGTGTTTGCGGACACAGACGCCCACGTGCTGCACTACGAGGCGGGCGGGCTGGCGGTCCTGGCCGGCACCTTCCCGCAGCCCATCCGCACCGCCGACGGCAACCCCACTCCCGAGGAGCTGGAGGCGGCCGTCCCGCCGCCGGACGTTCACCGCCCGCACCCCCGGCTGGTGTGGTTGGAGAACACCCACAACCGCGCGGGGGGCGTGGCGTACCCGCCCGAGCGCACCGCCGCAGTGGCCTGGTGGGCGCACGCGCGGGGCCTACGGGTGCACCTGGACGGCGCGCGACTGTTCAACGCCGCGGTGGCATTAGGTGTGCCCGCCGCGGACCTTGCGTCCCCGGCCGACAGCGTGATGGTGTCCCTGTCCAAGGGGCTCAGCGCGCCCGTGGGGTCTGTGCTGTGTGGGTCGGAGGAGTTCATAGAGCACGCCCGGCGGTGGCGGAAGGTGGTGGGGGGCGGGATGCGGCAGGTGGGAGTCCTGGCCGCGGCAGGTCTGGTAGCCCTTCGGGAGATGGTGGACCGCCTCGCCGAAGACCACCGCCGAGCGCGGGCGCTGGCGGAAGGCCTGGCGCAGGTGCCCGGGGTCGCGGTGGACACCCACCGCGTCCACACCAACATCGTGCTGGCCCGGGTGGCCGACGCCGCGGCGGTGGTGGAGCATCTGCGGGCGCACGGTGTTCTGGCCCTGGCCCTGGATCCCCACACCATCCGGTTCGTGACGCACCGGCACGTGGACGACGAGGGCGTGGAGCGGGCAGTGCGGGCCATGCGGGAAGCGGTGGTGTCCGCCCGCCGGTGACAGGCCCGGTCGGAAGTACCTGGGGCCTGCGCGGACCGTGCAAGGGAGTGGGAAAATTCCCCGCCTCCCAAGCAGGAGTTCTGGAAAGTCCCGCGTAAAGGTACCTCAAACCACAGGAAAGGAGGTACCGAGCCATGGCGGCGAAGAAGGCGGCCAAGAAGGCCACCGCCAAGAAGACCTCCGCCAAGAAGACGGCGAAGAAGGCCGCCCGCAAGAAGCGGTAGACGCGGGTTGGTGCCGAGGTCTCGGGGGTGCCGGCTTTCCGGCACCCCCGAAGTTTTTCAGAAGCGGTACTGGACGCCCAGTCCGTACGAGGGGGACTGGAGCACGTCCCGCACGTGCAGCCCCACCGACCAGTGGCGCGTCCACCCGTAGTAGGTGGAAACGTCCAGGGTGAGGCGGTTGAGGTTGTACACGTCCAGGGACACCCGCCACACCTCGTCCGGTCGGTAGTCCACGCCCGCGCCCACCTGCGACTGCAGGATCCCCACCCGCCAGCTCAGGTGGTCGGACAGGCGGAAGCCCACCTGCAGGTTCACCCAGTTGCCGGCGCCCACGTCGTGCAGGCCCAGCCGGTAAAAGCGCGGCTCTCCCAACGCCACCCACAGGTCCAGGTCGTGACGAAAGCGGGTCCGGGTGTCGTAGCCGAGCTCGTACGTCAGCTGCAGGGCGGGCAGCAGCGGGATGCCCTCCGGGCCCCGTAGGACGCTGCCGATGCGTTCCAAAGCCGGGCCCGCCCGCTCCGCCAGCTCACCCACCCGTCGGGCCGCCGTCCCCACCTCCCGGGCCGCCTCCTCCGCCTGCCGGACCGCGCGGCGTGCGTCCTGCAGCAGCCCGCGCACCTCCCGCATCTGGTCCTCCCGGACCAGTCCCTCCTGCAGGGTGCGGCCCATTTCGTCCAGCCGGCGCGCCAGGCTCTCCACGGAGGCCGCGGTGTTTCGGATGCGGCGGCTCAGCTCCCCGTCGCCCGCGGTCTCCTCCACGAAGCGCCGGACTTCCTGCGCGGCTTCTTGGAGGTGAACGGCCAGCTCCCGGAGGTGGCGGCTGGTGGCCCGGACGTCCTCGCCTGCGTCCTGCACCACCCGCTCCACCCCGGCCGCTGCTGCCTCCACGTGGCCCGCCGCCCGGACCAGGCTCGTCACCAGGCGGGGGTCGGTGACCACCCCGCGCACCGCGGTCACCGTGGCGTCCAGGTTCTCCACCAGCCGCTGCGCGGCCTGGACCGTCCGCCGGACGTCCGCCACCGCCTCGCGTAAGTCCGCGGCCAGCTCGTCCACCCGCTGGAACACCACGTCCACGGAGTACGCGGGCTGTCCTTCCACCACCTCGCCCGCGCTCAAGGCGTCGGGGCCCGGCCCCGGCACCACCGCCAGGAACCGATTGCCCAGTAGCGTGCTGCTGGCCACCCGGAAGGTGGAGCCGCGCGGTACCCGCACCTCGCGCCGGATCCGCACGCGCACTTCCGCGCGGTGGTCCGGGGTCAGGCGCAGGGACTCCACGGTGCCGATCTGCACGCCCGCCAGGTGCACCGCGCTGCCCGGGCTGAGGCCCTCCGCGTCCGCGAACACCACCACCAGCTCGTACCCGGCCGGCCGCACCACGCCCCGGCCCAGGAAGGCCACCAGGGCCACCAGCAACACCGCGGCCGCCACCACCACCAATCCCACCCGCGCTTCAGGCTTCACTGCCCGCCTCCTGGGGGACGCCCAAAAGCCCCGAGCTGCGGAGGAACGCCTGCACCAACGGGTGCGGGCTGGCCCGGACCTCCTCCCGCGATCCCACCACCACGAAGCGGCCCGCTTCCATCACCGCCACCCGGTCCGCGACCGCAAAGGCGGTCAGCAGGTCGTGGGTCACGAGGATGGTGGTCGCCTGGGTCTTCGCCCGGACTTCCATCATTACCCGGTCCACCGCGCGGGCGGTGACCGGGTCCAACCCGGCGGTGGGCTCGTCGTACAGTACCACCTTGGGGTCCAGGGCCAGGGCCCGCGCGATGCCCACGCGCTTGCGCATGCCGCCGCTGAGCTCCGCGGGCATCTTGTGCTCCGTCCCCTCCATGCCCACCAGGTTCAGCTTCTCCGCCACGATCTCCTGGATGCGCGACTCCGGCAGCCGCCGGTGGCGCCGGAGGGGGAACGCCACGTTCTCCCCCACGGTGAGGGAGTCCAGGAGCGCCGCACCCTGGAACACGACCCCCACCTGCGCGCGCACCTCCCGCAGGCGCTGCGGCGACAGCCGGTGGATTGCCTCGCCGTCCAGCCGCACCTCCCCGCGGTCGGGAACCAGAAGCCCCACCAGGTGGCGGAGGAACACCGTCTTGCCGCAGCCGCTGGGTCCCAGGACGGCCACCGCCTCGCCCGGGGCCACCACGAGGGAGATCCCCCGCAGGACCGGCTGCCCGCCCAGCGCCTTGTGCAGGTCCTCCACCTCCACGAGGCCGGACAGCTCCATCAGAACAGCAGCACGTCCAGGAAGTAGTTGGCCGCCAGCACCCACGCGATGGCCGCCACGACGGCGCCGGTGGTAGCCTGGCCCACGCCCGCGGCACCCCCCGACGCCCGCAGGCCCTTGTGGCACGCCACCAGGGCGATGAGCAGCCCGAACACCGCGGCCTTCACCAGCCCTCCCAGGACGTCGTGCAGGTCCAGAAACAGCCGCACGGAGTCCACGTACACCGAGCCCGGGACTCCCACCACCACGCTCACCACGTACCCGCCTACAGACCCTACCGCGTTAGCCAGGACCACCAGGACCGGCAGCATCACCGCCAGCGCCACCGCGCGCGGCACCACCAGGTACTCCAGGGGGTCGATCCCCATTACCGTAAGGGCGTCCACTTGCTCGGTGACCACCATGGTCCCCAGCTCTGCGGCGAACCCGGCGCCTACGCGGCCCGCCACGGTCACCGCGGCGAACACCGGCGCGGCCTCTCGCGCCATGGACACGGCGATGAGCCCTCCCACGAAGCCTTCTCCGCCCAGCCGCAGGAGCTGGTTGGCGGTCTGGTACGCCAGCACCATGCCGGAGAACAGCCCGGTGAGGAGGACCAGGGGCACGGAGTCCACCCCTGCCCGGGCCATCTGCAGGACCAGCTGCCCGGCTTCCCACCGCAGGCGGACCAGGCTGGAGGCCACCCGGCCCACAAACCGCGCCGCCAGCCCCACCTCCTCCAGGCGCCGGAGGGTCGCTTCGCCGAGCCGCTCCAGGGTCGCGTTGACGGTCATCCCCCACCGTGTTATGGTGACAGCGCCGAAGCAGAAGCGCCACGCTTCTCACCCGGCGGCTCTGGCCAGCCGGGTCTAGTCGACACAGACGTGCGGGCGTGGAAGCTTTCTGCGCCCGCTTTGATTTTCCTGGCGCTCCGGGCGCCGAGGGAGGGGATAGCATAGAGCGCGAGCCGAGGGTGAACGAGCGCATCCGGATCCGGGAAGTGCGGCTCATCGGACCGAACGGAGAACAGCTGGGGATCGTGCCCGTGCAGGAGGCCCTGCGGCGGGCCCGGGAGATGGGGCTGGACCTGGTGGAGGTGGCGCCCACGGCCACCCCGCCCGTGGCCAAGATCATGGACTACGGGCGGTACAAGTACGAGCAGAGCAAGCGGGACCGCGAGGCCCACCGCAAGCAGAGGGCTTCGGAGGTCAAGCGGATGCGCATGACGCCCAAGATCGGCGACCACGACTTCCAGACCAAGGCCAAGCTCATCTACTCGTTCCTGCAGGAGGGCCACAAGGTCAAGGTGGAGATGTGGTTCCGGGGCCGGGAGATGATCCACCCGGAGCTGGGGCGTCAGATCCTGGATCGGCTCGCGGAGTACGTGTCGGAGATCGCGCACGTGGAGCGGCCTCCCACCATGGAGGGCCGCAACATGGTGATGGTGTTGAGCCCCGCGCGGCGGTAGGGGCGAGGAGGGAGGGCGGATGCCGAAGGCCAAGACGCACCAGGGGACGCGCAAACGCATCCGGGTCACGGGCACCGGAAAGCTCCTGCGGGGCCGCCAGGGCGGCGGCCACCTCAAGCAGAAGAAGCGGCCGCGCCGGCGCCGCGACCTGGGCCGGCAGGTGCCCGTGGCACCCGTGGACACCGATCGCGTGCGGCGCCTGCTGCCCTACGACGAGGGCGTCTGAGGAACGGCCCAAGCTGGGTAGAACGCCGGGGTGAGTCAGCGCCCGGAGGAGGCTGTGCCATGGCAAGGGTGAAGCGCGGCAAGACGGTCCGCGCCCGTCACAAGAAGATCCTGAAGCTTGCCAAGGGCTTCTGGGGGAAGAAGAGCCGCTGGTTCAAGCTGGCCAACCAGTACGCGATCCGGGCCCTGGCGGCTGCGTACCGCCACCGGCGGCAGCGGAAGCGGGACTTCCGCCGTCTGTGGATCGCCCGCATCAACGCCGCGGCCCGCCAGCACGGGCTGTCCTACAGCCGACTGATCCACGCCCTGCGGGCCAACGGCGTGGCCATCAACCGGAAGGTGCTGGCAGACCTGGCGGTGCGGGACCAGGAGGCCTTCGCGGAGATCGTCCGGAGGGTGACCGGCCGGGAGTAGTTCAGGCCCCCGCCTGCGGCCCTCGTGATCACCAGCCCCCGCAACCCGCACGTCCGCGCACTCCGGGCTCTTCTGGACCGGCGCGAGCGGGCGCGCGCAGGTCGCGCGGTGGTGACCGGGGTCCGGCTGGCGGATTTCGCCCTCCGGATGGGGAGGGTGGAGGAGCTGCTGGTGGTCCCGGGCGCGTCGCCAGAGGTGGACGAGCTGGCGCAGCGTGCGGGCGTGCTGGGCGTACCCGTACGCCAAGTGTCCCACAGGGTGGTGGAGGCCATCTCGGACGTGAAGACCCCTCAGCCGGTGGCCGCGGTGGTGCGCCTGCCGGAGGTGGTCCCGCTGGGGCGGTTGCGCTGGCGATGGCTTGCGGTGGCCGACGGCCTCCAGGAACCCGGAAACCTGGGGGCGCTGGTGCGGACCGCGCACGCGGCGGGGTTCGACGCGGTCGTGGTGCTACCCAACACCGCGGATCCCTTCCACCCCCGGGCCCTGCGGGGCAGCGCGGGCTCGTGCCTGGCGCTGCCCCTGGCTTGTGCCACCCCGGAGGAGGTTTGCGCGGCCGCGCGGGTGTGGGTGGCAGACCCGCGGGGCGAGGTCGACTACCGCCAGGCGGACTACCGGCCTCCCGTGGCGCTGGTGTTCGGCAGCGAGGCCGCCGGTGCCCGCCACCCGTGGCCGGGTGCCCGCACCGTTCGGGTCCCCCTGGCTCCAGGGGTGGAGTCCCTGAACGTCACCGCAGCGGCCGCGGTGCTGATGTACGAAGCCCGGCGTGCGTGGACGGCCTAGTCGGGCCGCTGGTATACTGCGGGCAAAGCGCCAGCTGGGCGCAGCGGACGTCATGTTCTGGACGTCGGAGTTCTTCTGGAACGTGTTCCAGAGGACGGGTGCGGCGTGGGCGTACGTGGTGTACCGGAGGCTGCGCCGGGCCCACGCGTACGCCCGGTCCATCTGGAACTGAGGCGAGGACGGAGAGCGCCTCGGCCTCCGGCCCACAGCGAGGGGACGCGGGTGGAAGTCCCCGGCGCCGGGCCGTGTGCGTTCGCTCCCGAGCCGCGGGAGGAGCGTGGCCTGGTGGCAGGCCGCGGGTAATGCCCGCCGGGTCCGCCCGGGACAGCGGCCAGAGGGCCGGGAGCCAGCTCCCGGACGCAAGGAGGTACCGCGGCGGCGCGCCTCCGCCACACGGGCGGTGGCGCGCCCGCGTGTGGAGGGGTGCCCATGGAGGAGCGGGTTGAGGCCCTGCGCCGGCGCGCCGCACAAGAGCTGGAGTCCGCCTCCACCACCGACGAGCTGGAGGCGGTCCGGCGCAGGTACCTGGGCCGCAAAGGCGAGCTCACCCAGGTGCTGCGCGGCCTGCCGCAGCTGCCGCCCGCGCAGCGCGCGGCGGCCGGCGCGGTGCTGAACCAGCTGAAGGAGTGGCTGGAGGGGCGGCTGGAGGAGCGCACCCGCCAGCTGCGGGCGCGGGAGCGGGAAGAGCGCCTGCGGGCGGAGGCGGTAGACGTCACCCTGCCGGGCCGGCGGGCGCCGGTGGGTCGCGAGCACGTCCTGGGACGCATGATCGAGGAGATCCGGGACATCTTCCGGTCCATGGGGTTTGAGGTGGTGGACGGCCCCGAGCTGGAGACGGAGGAGTTCAACTTCCGGCGCCTGAACATCCCGGAGGACCACCCCGCCCGCGACGCCCAGGACTCCTTCTACCTGGACGACGAGCACCTGCTGCGGACTCAGTGCACCGCGGTGGACGTGCGGGTGATGCCCCGCCGGCAGCCTCCCATGCGGGTGGTGACCGTGGGCCGGTGCTACCGTCGTGACGTGGTGGACGCCACCCACATGCCGGTGTTCCACCAGGTGGACGGCTTCATGGTGGGGGAAGGAGTGCGGTTCTCGGACCTGAAAGGGGTGCTGGCGGAGTTCGCGCGGCAGCTGTGGGGGCCCGACACCCGGGTCCGCTTCCAGCCCTCCTACTTCCCCTTCACGGAACCCAGCGCGGAGATCGCGGTCTCGTTCCGGGGCCGGTGGCTGGAGATCGGAGGGTGCGGCATGTTCCACCCGCGGGTGCTGGAGATGGCGGGTATCGACCCGGAGCGGTACACCGCGTTCGCCTTCGGGTGCGGCGTGGACCGACCCGCCATGGTGCGCTACGGCATCGACGACATCCGGCTGTTCTGGGAGAACGACGTGCGATTTCTCGCGCAGTTCTGAGGAGCGCGCATGCGGGTCTTGTGGAGCTGGCTGATGGAGCTGGTGGAGCTGTCCATGCCCCAGGATCCCGCGGAGTGGGAAGAACGGTTCCCCATGCTGGGGCTGGGTGTGGAGGCGGTGGAGCGGGCGGGCGACGACTGGGTGTTCGACCTGGAGACCACCACGAACCGCCCCGACTGGATGGGCATGCTGGGGGTGGCGCGGGAGGTGGCCGCGGTGTGCCGGGGAAGGCTCAAGCCGCCCCGCGTGGACCTCCAGGAGGCAGACCCTCCGGCCTCGCAGGTGGCGTGGGTGGAGGTGGCAGACCCCGGCCTGTGCCACCGGTACGTGGGCCGCGTGGTGGTGGACGTGCAGGTGGGCCCTTCGCCCCGGTGGATGGCGGAGCGGCTGGAGCGCTGCGGGATCCGCAGCATCAACAACGTGGTGGACGTGACCAACTACGTGATGCTGGAGACCGGACAGCCCCTTCACGCCTTCGACCTGGACCGTCTCGTGGGCGGCGGGGTGGTGGTGCGGGCCGCCCGGGAGGGCGAGGTTCTGGTGACGTTGGACGGTGTGGAGCGCCGGCTGCACGCGGGCGCCCTGGTCATCGCGGACCGCGAGCGGGTCGTGGCCCTCGGGGGGATTATGGGCGGCCTGGACACCGAGATCCGGCCGGAGACGCGGCGGGTGCTGCTGGAGTCCGCGTGGTTCCACGGTCCCGCGGTGCGCAGGACCGCCCGCAGCCTGGGGATGCGCACCGAGGGCAGCACGCGCCACGAGCGGGGCGGGGACCCTGAGCGGGCTTGGTTCGCCGCGGCCAGGGCTGCCCAGCTGGTGGCGCAGCTGGCGGGCGGCCGGGTGCTGCGGGGGGAGCTGGACGTGTATCCACACCCCCAGCCGCCGCGCCGGGTGTTCTTGCGGCCGGACCGCATGCGTCGGGTGCTGGGGTTGGACGTACCCGACGATGAGGCCGCGGACATCCTGCAGCGTCTAGGCTTCCAGGTGGAGCGGGGGCCCGAGCGGTGGTGGGTGACCGTGCCCGCCCACCGGCGCGACGTGGAGCACGAGGAAGACCTCATCGAGGAAGTGGCGCGCGTCTATGGCTACGACCGCGTGCCGGAAACGCTGCCGGTGGAGGTGATGGGGGCGGGGCGGGTGGACCCGCAGGTGGAGGCGGAGCGCCAGGTCCGGCAGGCGCTGCTGCGCGCGGGCCTGACGGAGGTCCTGACCCTGAGCCTCATCCGTTCGGACGACCTGGAGCGGGCGGGCGTCCCCAGAGACCACCCCCTGCGCCGGGCAATTCCCTTACGCAACCCCCTGACCCAGGAACACACGCACCTGCGGACCACGCTGCTGCCCTGCCTGGTGGAGGTCCTGCGCACCAACCGCGCTCGGGGCAACGAGGACGTCCACGTCTTCGAAGTCGGGCGGGTGTTCTTCCCTGCAGAGGAGGGTTGGGGGGAATGCAAGGTGGTGGGTGTGGCGCGTATGGGCCGGGCTGTGGCGGGTGCGTGGAACCTGCCGCAGGCGGCCGTACAGGTGGACTTCTACCACCTCAAGGGCGTGGTGGAGGGGCTGCTGGAAGCCCTGCACGTGCAGGGCTGGGAGGTGCGGACGGAGGCGTTCCCGTGGCTACACCCGTACCGCGCCGCAGGACTGTGGGTCCAGGGGCGCCGGGCGGGCTGGCTGGGCGAGCTGCACCCGGAGGTGTGCGACCGCTACGACCTGCGGGGCCGCGCGTACGTGGCGGAGCTGGAGCTACAGCCTCTCCTGGAGGCCGCGCGGTCGGTGCCCCAGTACCGGCCCCTGGCGTACACGCCCGCCGCGGAGCGGGACCTGGCGGTGGTGGTGGAAAACTCCGTCCCCGCGGGCGAGGTCGTGCGGGTGATCCGCGAGGTGGCGGGAGGACTGCTGGAGGCGTGCGAGCCCTTCGACGTGTACACGGGGCCGCCGGTGCCGGCGGGGTGCAAGAGCCTGGCGGTGCGCATGCGGTTCCGAGACCCCCGGCGGACCCTGCAGTCGGACGAGGTGGACTCCCTTCTGGACCGCGTGCGCCAGGCCCTCCGGGAGCAGCTGGGCGCGCAGTTCCGCTAGCGGGGCGGCAGGAACCGCGCTGGTCGCCGCGAAGCTGTTGGCCGACGGGAGGTGGCGATGACCCCCACTTGGCTGGACTGGGTGGTGCTGGCGCTGCTGCTCGTGGCGGTGCTTCTGGGGTTGCAGCGGGGCCCGGTCCGCACCCTCCTGGAGACGTTCTTCCTGCTGCTCAGCTACGTGGGGGCGGCCCTGCTGTTCCGGCCGGCGGCGGAGACGTTCTTCGGCGCCACGTTCCCCTGGCCGGACTGGGCCGCCACGGTGGCGTTTGCGGTGCTGTTCCTGCTGTTCGTGGTGGTGGGCAACTACCTCACCGCGTGGATCGCGGGCCGAAAGGCCGCCACGGGTGGCGCCATCGTGCTGGGTGGCCTTGCGGGGGTGGTGAAGGCGGCGCTCCTGGGGGTGGTGCTGGTCACCTTCCTTCTGTCCGCACCGTTCGCACCTGCCATCCAGCGTGATGTGGAGCGGTCGGTGGTGGGGCCGTACCTGGCGAGCTGGCAGGTAGCTCTGTACCGCACCCTGAGCCCACTGCTGCCGGTGCGGCTGCCGACCCTGGGCCCCGGCGGCGAGAAATTCTAGGAGATACTCCCAAGAACCGCTGGGCGTTCTTTGGCGACCCCGGTCCGTTGTCCCCGCGGCGCTACGCGTCCGGGAAAGGCACCCCCGTCAGCCTGGCGCAGACGGCCAGAAACGCTTCCTGTAGTGCCACATCGTTCGCCCGGGGGTGGTAGGGGGCCTGCCGCATGTGGTGGAAGTACTGGCCGCTCACCCGCGCCTGCGGGTCGCAGCTGGTGGCCAGCCACACCTGCGTGCGCACCCCTTCTTCCAGGTCGTCCGGGGCACCCGGGCCACCCATCTTGGTGGGGACCCACCCCGGGTTGACCGCGTTGGCGTACACCTGGGGCCACCTGCGGGCCACAGCCTTGGCCAGCAACACCAGGTAGAACTTGGACTCCGCGTAGCTGGCCTCCTCGGAGGCGAGGCGGCGTAGGTCCGGGTGCGCGGACCGGTGCATGCCGGAGCTCACATACACGAGGCGTCGGGCTCGCACAAGACATGTCAGCACGTACGGCGCCAGGGTGTTCACGGTCAGGACCTCCTGACCGGGCGCGCGGTACACGCCCGCGTTGTGGATCACCGCGTCGAAGGGCCCCGAGGCGTTGGCCGCCTCGGCCAGCCCTCTGACCTCCTCCAGGCGGGACAGGTCCGCCACCAGGGCTGCTTGCGCGCCCGGCGCAGCGGCCATCGCCTCCTGAGCCCGGGCGGGGCTGCGCGCGTGCAGGACCACGCGGTGGCCCTGGGCGATCAGGCGGCGGGCAGCCAGCAGCCCGAGCCCGTCTGCGGAACCGGTGACTAGGACACGGCAGGCCACGTCCGCCCCCAGGCTAGCACGCCTAGACCCGGCATTTCGGCTCGGCTTCCAACCGGCCACCGGGCGGCCCATAATCGCTGCGGGGGCATGAGGAACCTCGAGATTGCAGCCCTGTTCAACGAGATCGCGGACCTCCTGGAGATCAAGGGGGAGTCCACCTTCCGGGTCAACGCGTACCGGCGGGCGGCACGGTCCCTGGAGAACCTAGGGGAGGACGTGGAGGCGGTGGCCGACCGGGGCGAGCTGGACCAGATCCCCGGGGTGGGCAAGAGCCTGGCGGAGAAGATCTCCGAGTACCTGCGGACGGGCAAGATCACCTACCACCAGGAGCTGCTCCGGGAGCTGCCCCACGGGATCACCACCCTCATGCGGGTCCCGGGCCTCGGGCCCAAGACCGCCATGCTGCTGTACGAGCACCTGGGGATCACCACCCTGGAAGAGCTGGAACGGGCGGCCCGCGAAGGCCGGCTGCGGGGGCTCCCGCGCATCGGGAAGAAGACGGAGGAGAACATCCTGCGGGGGATCGAGCAGGTCCGGCGGCAGTCCACCCGGGTCCCCCTGGGCGCGGCACTGCCCGTGGCCCAGGAGCTGGTGGCCGCGCTCCGGGAAGCCCGGGGCGTGGGCCAGGTGAGCTTGGCCGGCAGCCTCCGCCGCATGCGGGACACCATCGGGGATATCGACGTGCTGGCCACCGCCAGCCGCCCCGAGCGCGCCATGGAGGTGTTCACCACGCACGCGCTAGTGGCGCAGGTGCTGTCCCGCGGCACCACCCGCAGCAGCGTGGTGCTGCGCAACGGCATGCAGGCGGACCTGCGGGTGGTGGAGCCTGCCAGCTTCGGTGCCGCCCTGCAGTACTTCACGGGTTCCAAGGACCACAACGTGAAGCTCCGGGAGCGGGCGGTCCGCATGGGTCTGAAGATCAACGAGTACGGGGTGTTCCGGGTGGAGGACGACCGGCGGGTGGCGGGCCGCACGGAGGAGGAGGTCTACGCGGCCGTCAAGCTTCCGTGGATCCCACCGGAGCTGCGGGAGGACCAGGGGGAGATCGAGGCCGCAGAGCGCGGCAAGCTGCCGCGGCTGGTGACCCGGGAGGACATCCGCGGGGACCTCCACATGCACACCAAGTGGAGCGACGGCCAGGCCACCGCGGAGGAGATGGCCCTCGTGGCCCGCCAGCTGGGCTACGAGTACGTGTGCATCACCGACCACTCCCAGTCCCTGAAGTTCGCGGGCGGGGTCACCGTGGACGACCTACGGGCCCACATCCGCGAAGTCCGGCGGCTGTCGGACAAGCTGGACGGGATCACCGTGCTCATCGGGTCGGAGGTGGACATCCTGGCGGACGGGACCCTGGATTACCCTGACGAGGTGCTGCGGGAGCTGGACGTGGTGATCGCGTCCGTGCACAGCCGGTTCCGCATGGACACCCAGGCCATGACGGAACGGATCGTGCGGGCCATGCGGAACCGCTACGTGACCATGATTGGCCACCCCACCGGCCGGCTGCTGGGCCAGCGGGACCCGTACTCCGTGGACGTGGAGCGGCTGGTGGCCGCCGCCCGGGAGACGGGCACCATTCTGGAGCTCAACGCGCAACCGGACCGGCTGGACCTCAAGGACGCCCACGTGCGGCTGGCCAAGGAGCATGGCGTGCAGGTGGCCATCGGCACCGACGCCCACAGCCCTGCGGAGCTGCGGTTCATGGAGTTCGGGGTGGGCACGGCGCGCCGCGGCTGGCTGGAGCCCAGGGACGTGGTGAACACCCTGCCCCTTGACAAGCTGGTGGCGCGCCTGCGGCAGAAGCGCGGATGACCCGCCGGCCGGTCCAGCTGGCCCTGCCGCCTGCCCTGCCGAGAGCGTTCTTCGAGCGTCCCACCCTGGAGGTGGCCCCCGACCTTCTGGGAACTCTGGTGGTGCGCGTCCTCCAGCCCCCCGAACAACCCGGCTCCGTGGTGCTGGTGGCAAGGCTGGTGGAGGTGGAGGCTTACCTGGGGCCCGAGGACCCTGCCAGCCACGCGTACCGCCGCACGCCTCGCAGTGCCATCATGTGGGGGCCGCCCGGGCGCGCGTACGTGTACTTCTCGTACGGCAACCACTTCTGCATGAACGTGGTCACCGAGCCGGAAGGGACCGCGGGCGCGGTGCTGCTGCGGGCCGCAGAGCCGGTGGAGGGTGTGGAGGTGATGCGCTGGCTGCGGGCCACCGACGACCTGCGCCAGCTGCTGCGGGGCCCGGGCAGGCTCACCAAGGCCCTGGCGGTGGACCGGGGGTTCAACGGCTGGGATCTCACGCAGCCCGGATCGCTGTACCTGGCCCGCGGACGGCCTCCGGAGAAGGTGGCCACCTCTGCCCGCGTGGGGATCCGCCGCGCGGCGGACCGGCCGTGGCGGTTCTTCGACCCCCGAAGCCCCTTCGTCTCGCGGTGAAGGCTCGCCGGGTGCTGTTCTGGTTCGTGGACGGGCTGGGCCTCGGTCCCGCAGGCCCCGACAACCCGCTGCTGCGCGCGTCCACGCCGAACCTGCGGGCGCTGCTGGGAGGCCCTGTGTGTGCGGCGTCGTTTCCCGTCTCCAACGGCCGGTGCGCGGCGGTGGCCCTGGACGCCACCCTGGGTGTCCCCGGACGGCCGCAGAGCGGCACGGGTCAGGTGGCCCTGCTCACGGGCTGCAACGCCGCGGCCTTGGAAGGCCGCCACGTCCCGGGGTTCCCCACCGCCCGCCTGCGGGCGGTCCTCCAGCAGCAGAACCTGTTCCTTCGGCTACGGGCCCGGGGTCTGCCCGTGGCGCTGGCGAACGCGTACCCCTCCGCCTACCTGGAAAGGGCCCGCTACAAAGGCGCGTTTCTGTTGGCCGCGACATCCGCGGGGCTCCGGCTGAGAGACCTGGAGGACCTCTGCAGGGGCGAGGCGGTGGCCGCCGACCTGACGGGCGAAGGGCTTGTAGCCCGCGGCCACCCGGTGGACGTGATAACTCCGGAGGAAGCAGGGTGGCGGCTGGCGTCCATCGCCTCCCGGCACGCGTTCACCGCGTTTGAGTTCTTCGCCCTGGATCTGGCCTCTCACGGCCGCTGGCCAGTACCTGTGCCCCAGGTTATGGAGGCCCTGGACCAGGCCCTGGGTGCTGCCCTGGCGCACCTGGACCTGCAGGCGGACCTGTTGGTGCTGACCAGCGACCACGGCGGCGCCGAGTCAACGGACGGCGCGCACACCACCAACCCGGTGCCCCTGATCCTCGTGGGATGCGCAGCCGAGGTGGCCTTGGGTTGCCGCAGCCTGGCCGACGTGGCGGCGGCGGTGGCCGGCGTCATCTGAGCTGCTGGTGGTCCGGTATAGTTGAGGCGTGGACGACCGTACCCTCCGGGTCCTGGAGTTCGACTGGGTCCGCACCCGGCTGCAGCAGCTGTGCGCCACGCTCCTGGGCGAGGAGCTGGCGCAGGGCTTGGTCCCCGAGGTGGACTTCGGCCGGGTCGAGGAGCTTCAGCAGGAGACCGCGGAGGCGAGGCTGCTGCTGCGCGAGGGTGGGGTCGGGCTGCGGGGGGTGGTGGACTTCCGGCCTTCGGTCCAGCGCGCCTGCCTGGGAGGCATCCTGGACGGTCGCCAGCTCGTGGAGCTGTGGCGCGCCGCCCGCGCGGGACGGCTGGCCAAAGCCGCGGTGACCTCCCGGGCAGACCGGCTCCCCGTGCTGGCGGCTCTGGCGCGCGACCTGCCCACCTTCGAGCTCCTGGAGGCCCGGTTCGAGCGTTCCCTGAGCGAAGAAGGCCAGGTTCTGGACGGGGCCAGCGCCCACCTGGCAAAAGTCCGGCGGGAGATCCGGGCCACTCAGGAGCGGCTGCGAGCGCAGCTGGAGGAGATCGTGCGGTCTCCCCGCTGGAGCCGCATGCTGCAGGATCCCATCGTCACCGTGCGGGGCGACCGCTACGTGGTGCCCGTCAAGCAGGCCTACGCGGCCCAGTTCCCGGGCGTGGTGCACGACCAGTCCGCTACCGGCGCCACCCTGTTCATGGAGCCGCTCGTGGCCCTGCAGCTCGGGAACCGGCTGCGCCAGCTGCAGGGGGAGGAAGCGCGGGAAGTGGAGCGGGTGCTGGCCGAGCTGTCGTCGGAGGTGGCTTCCCGCAAGGCCGACTGGGAGCGGCTGGCCAGCCTCCTGGCGCGCCTGGACTTCGCCCTGGCCAAGGCCGCCCTGGCCGAAGAGCTGGACGCGGTCCGCCCGGTGCTCGTGCCCCGTCCGCTGCTGGACCTCCGCGCGGCCCGCCACCCCATCCTGGTGGAGCGATCCGGGCGCCACAGAAGCCCCGTGGTCCCCGTGGACGTGCGGCTGGGCGAGGACTTCCGCACCCTGGTCATCACGGGTCCCAACACCGGCGGCAAGACGGTCACGTTGAAGACCGTGGGGCTGTTGACCCTCATGGCGCAGGCGGGCCTGGCCATCCCCGCCAGGGACGGCAGCCGCGCGGGCTGCTTTTCCGCGGTGTTCGCGGACATCGGGGACGAGCAGAGCATCCAGCAGAACCTGTCCACCTTCTCCTCCCACATGCGCACGGTGGTGGAGGTGGTCCGGCGGGCGGGGCCGGGGTGCCTGGTGTTGCTGGACGAGGTGGGAGCGGGGACCGACCCCGCGGAGGGCTGCGCCCTGGCGCGCGCGGTGGTGGAGACCCTGCACGAACGCGGGGCGTGCACCGTGGTCACCACCCACTACGGCGAGCTGAAGACCCTCGCCTACCAGCTGGACGGGGTGGAGAACGCGTCGGTGGAGTTCGACGCAGAAACCCTTCAGCCCACGTACCGCTTGCGCATCGGCACGCCGGGCCGCAGCAACGCCCTGGTCATCGCCTCCCGCCTGGGACTGGAGGAGGCGGTGGTGGCGCGTGCACGATCCTACCTGCGCCGCGACCTCCAGGAGGCGGACGCCCTGCTGGAGGGGGTGGAGCGCGACCGTCGGGCCGCGGAGCTGGACCGGCAGGAGGCCGAGCGGATGCGCGCGGAGCTGGAGGTCCTGCGGGCGGGCTACGAGGAGCGGCTGCGCCGCCTCGAGGAAACCCGCCGGCAGCTGCTGGACCGCGCCCGGGAGGAGGCACGGCAGGTGGTGGACCGGGCCCGCCGAGAGGTGGAGACGGTGCTGGAAGCCCTGCGCACCGAACGGCGGGAGCGGGCTGCCGAGCAGGCGCGCCGCAGGTTGCAGGCCCTGGTGGAGTCCCTACAGCAGGCCCGGCAGCCCCCCGGCCCTCCGCTGGAGCGGGTGGAGGTGGGACAGGCCGTCCGGGTGGCTTCCCTGGGGGCCGAGGGCTTGGTGGTAGGGGTTTCGGGAGAGCTGGCGGAAGTACAGGTGGGGTCCGCGAAGGTGCGGGTTCCCCGGTCCGAGCTGCGGGCGCCGGCGGCGGCATCCACCGCTGCCGCGCCGGATCGCCGGAGGTGGCCGGAGCCTCCGCGCCTTGCGGCCAAGCTGGACCTACGGGGGCTTCCAGCGGACGAGGCGGTGGCCAGGCTGGAGAAGTACCTGGACGACGCAGTGTTGGCCGGCGCGCACCGGGTGCTGGTGGTGCACGGGAGGGGGACCGGCGCGCTGCGGAGGGCGGTGCACGAGGTGTTGCGCACGTACCCGGGCGTGCGGTTCTCCTTGGCCAATCCGGGAGAGGGAGGCGACGGGGCCACGGTGGTGGAGTTCACCGAGTGAAGGAGGCGACGCATGCGTCTGGCGAGGGTCCGTCACAAAGACCAGGAAGCGGTGGCCATCGTGCTGTCCGGCCACGTGGTGCTGCTGGACGGGATCCGCAGCATCCCCCAGCTGCTCACCCGGCCCGACGTGGTGGAGCGCATGGAGGAGCTGGTGGGCCGTCTGGAATCACAGCAGGTGCCGGACGGCGTGGACCTGGGCTCCCAGGTGCGGCCGCTTTCCGAGGTCACGCTGCTGGCCCCCATCCCATACCCGCCCAAGATCGTGGCCCTGGGCCGCAACTACGTGGAGCACGCCCGCGAGCTGGGAAACGAGGCCACTGAGGACCCGCCCATCTTCTTCAAGCCCCCCAGCTCCATCGTGGGGCCCGGGGAGGCCATCGTGATCCCCCCGGAGACGCGTGAGGTGCACCACGAGGTGGAGCTCGCGGTGGTGATTGCCCGCCGCGGCGTGAGGGTGCCCGCGGAGCACGCCCTGGACCTGGTGGGCGGCTACACGGTCCTCAACGACGTCACCGCCCGCGACCTGCAGCGGGAGGACATCCAACGCCGCCGGCCGTTCGACCGGGCCAAGAGCTTCGACACCTTCTGCCCCATGGGGCCGGTGGTGGTCACTCCCAGATCCCTGCCGGACCCCGACCGGGTCCGGGTCACCCTCCGGGTGAACGGGCAGGTGCGGCAGGACGCGTCCACCGCGGAGATGATCCTGTCCGTGCCGCGCATCATCGAGTACGTGAGCCGGTACATGTCCCTGGAGCCGGGCGACGTGATCGCCACCGGCACGCCCGCGGGCGTTGGGCCGCTGCAGCCCGGGGACGTGGTGGAGGCGGAGGTCGAGGGCATCGGCGTGCTGCGCAACCCCGTGGTGGCCTACCCGGGATAGCGTTCAGCCTGGGAGGAAGCCCTTGCGGGTCCGGGCGGTGGAGGTGTACGGCTACCAGCTCACCTACGCCCACGGCCGGTACGTGATGTCCGGAGGACGCGTGGTGGACAGGCTGCCGAGCACCGTGGTGCGGTTGGTGACCGACGAAGGCCTGGACGGGTGGGGCGAGACCTGCCCCCTGGGGACCACGTACCTGCCGGCGTTCGCGGAGGGGGCACGGGCGGCCCTGCGGCAGGTGGCGGCGGCTGTGGTGGGCTGCGACCCCCGGAACCTGGCGGAGGTGCACGCCCGTATGGACGCGGCGCTCGCGGGGCACGGCTACGCGAAAAGCCCCGTGGACGTGGCGTGCTGGGACCTGCTGGGCAAAGCCACAGGGCTGCCGGTGGCTACGCTGCTGGGCGGGGTGCACCAGGCCCGGTTCCCCCTCTACGTGGCCGTCCCGTTGGACGTGCCACAGGCCATGGCGCGGTTCGCGGACCGACACCGGGCGGAAGGTGTGCGGATCCTCCAGCTCAAGCTGGGCGGCGACCCCTTTGAGGACGCAGGCCGCGTGGCCGCGGTGGCCGAGGCCGCGCCAGACAGCTGGCTTCTGGCGGACGCCAACGGCGGCTACACGGTGCACCAGGCGGCGGTGGCCGCGCACCTGCTGGAGCGCTTCCCCCAGGTGCTGCTGGAGCAGCCGTGCGCGACCCTGGAGGAGTGTCTGCGAGTTCGGGCGCACACGCGCCTGCCCATGGTGTACGACGAGGTGGTCACCGATGCCGCCAGCCTGCTGCGGGCAGCCCAGGAGGGAGGGGCGTCCGCGATCAACCTGAAGGTCAGCCGGGTGGGCGGACTCACCGCCGCGCGGCTGTTGCGGGACCTGGCGGTGTCCCTGGGGCTGAGGCTGGTGGTGGAGGACACGTGGGGAGGGGACCTAGCGACCGCGGCCACCGCACAGCTGGCGGCCAGCACGCCCGCCCCGCACCTGCTGGCCGCGTCGTTCATGAACGACTGGAACCTGGAGCATGTAGCGGGCGGGGCGCCCCGGAGCGAGGCCGGCCACGGGACGCTGCCCCAGGGCCCGGGTCTGGGGGTGGAGGTGGACCGGTCGGCGTTAGAGTTGCTGTTCTCGGTCAGCTGACGTGCGGACGGTGCGGACATGACGGCCTTCCTTCCACCGGAGCGACAGCTGGAGCTGCTGCGGCGCGGCGCCGCGGAGATCGTCACGGAAGAAGAGCTGCTGGGAAAGCTGTGCGAGGGACGTCCCCTGCGGGTGAAGCTGGGGCTGGACCCCACCGCCCCCGACATCCACATCGGGTTCGCGGTGGTGCTGCGAAAGCTCCGGCAGTTCCAGGACCTGGGGCACGAGGCCATCCTGGTCATCGGAGACTTCACCGCCCTCATCGGAGACCCGACGGGCAAGAAGCAGACGCGGCCCATGCTCACCCCGGAGGAGGTCCAGCGCAACGCGGCCACGTACCGGGAGCAGTACAGCCGGATCCTGGACCCCGAGCGCACCCGCGTGGTCTTCAACAGCCAGTGGCTGGGCGCGTTGAACTTCGCGGACGTGGTACGGCTGTGCAGCAAGACCACGGTGGCCCGGATCCTGGAGCGGGACGACTTCGCCCTGCGGTGGAAGGAGCGCAGCCCCATCGGCCTGCACGAGCTCCTGTACCCCCTGGCCCAGGCGTACGACTCCGTGGCCCTACAGGCGGACGTGGAGCTGGGTGGGACGGACCAGAAGTTCAACAACCTGATGGGCCGCGACCTGCAGCGGGAGTTCGGGCAGCCCCCCCAGGTGGTGCTGCTCACGCCGCTGCTACCGGGGCTGGACGGCGTGGAGAAGATGAGCAAGTCCCTGGGCAACTACATCGGGATCAACGAGCCGCCGCACGAGATGTACGGGAAGGTCATGTCCCTGCCCGACCCCCTCATGATCACCTACTTCGAGCTCTGCACGGAGGTGCCCATGGAGGAGGTGCGGGCCATCGAGGAAGGACTGGGGACTGGCCGGCTGCACCCGCGGGACGTGAAGCGGCGGCTGGCTCGGGAGATCGTGGCGGTGTGGCATGGCCCGCAGGCTGCGCAGGCGGCCGAGGAGGAGTTTGACCGGGTCTTCGCCCGGGACGAGCTGCCTTCGGAGATCCCGGAGGTGCAGCTCCGCCGGCAGGACCTGGACCCCGACGGCCGGCTCGGAGTTGTTCAGCTGCTGCGTGCGACGGGGCTGGTGGGGTCCAACAGCGAGGCGCGCCGGCTGATCTCCCAGGGCGGGGTGAGCGTGGACGGCCGGCGGGTGGCGGACTGGGAGGAGCGGGTGGAGGTGCGCACCGGGTTGGTAGTGCGGGTGGGCAAGCGGCGGTTCGCGCGCCTGCGGGTGGACTGACCCGGGAGGCAGGCGTGGCCCGGGCGTGGGTGGGGACGTCCGGCTACAACTACCCGCACTGGGCCGGCGTCCTGTACCCGGAGGGCCTGGCGCCGTTCCAGTGGTTCGACCGCTACGTGGAGGTCTTCGACGCGGTAGAGCTCAACGTCACCTTCTACCGCCTGCCGGGCCCAAAGACCTTCGAGAGCTGGGCGCGCCGCGCGCCCAGGGAGTTCGCCTTCGTGATAAAGGGCAGCCGCTACGTCACCCACGTGCGCCGGCTCCAGGACCCCTCACAGCCCGTGCGGGTGCTGTTTGACGCCTGCCGGCCGCTGGGGGACCGACTGCACTGCGTGCTGTGGCAGCTGCCTCCCCGTTTCCGCGCCGACCCGGGACGGCTGCGGGAGTTCCTGCGGGCCCTTCCCCGGTCGGTGCGCCACGCGTTCGAGTTCCGCGACCCCTCGTGGTTCTGCGAGCCGGTGTACAGCCTGCTGGAGGAGTATGGGGCGGCGGTGGTGTGCGCGGACTGGCCGTTCCAGGTGCTTCCCCCGGGCATGCGGCCGCGGCGGGTGGACAGGCCGCCTGTCCGGGCGCCCGCCGCGGGGTGGTGGTACCTCCGGCGGCATGGGCCGGGAGAGCCGTACTCCGGCGGCTACCCCGTCTCCAGCCTGCGGGCCGACGCCCGGTGGATCCTTGGCGAGCTGGCCGCGGGCCGGGAAGGATACGCGTTCTTCAACAACGACGTGGGAGGGTGGGCGGTCCGGAACGCCCTCACCCTGCGGAGGCTGCTGTCCGGAGCACCTACCGGGCTGCGCCGGTGATGCAGTTGGGTCGCGGCGCTAAGATGAGGACCATGGCATTTACCGTGCAGGACCTCAAAGAGCTGCTCGAGCTGCTGGAGCAGCACCCAGAGTGGAAGAGCGTGTTGCGCGCCTCCCTCTTGGGCGAGTAGATCCTGCGCCTGCCCGAGCTGGTGAGGCAGATTTGTGCCGAGGTCCAGGCTCTGGCGGAGGCACAGAGGCGCACCGACCAGCGGCTGGCGGAGCTGGTGGAGGCGCAGAAGCACACCGAGCGGCAGGTCCAGGAGCTGGTGGCAGCGCACGAGCAGCGGGAGCGGCGGGTCGGCGTCCTAGAGGACCCGGTGGGCGACCTCGTGGGCCGTGACCTGGAGCGTCAGTACCGCGAGCGGGCGCACGCCTACTTCCAGAAGATTCTCAAAGCGATTCCGCCTGCCGGACATCCTCGAACTCCAGCGGGTGCTGGACGAGGCGGTGCGCGCGGGTCGGATCACCGAGGACGAAAAGTACGACTTGCTGCTGGCGGACCTACTCGTGCAGGGACGCCACGGTGACGAGGAGGCCTATTGGGTCGTGGAAGTATCCGCGAGGGTGGGGCCACACGACGTCGAACGGGCCGCACGGCGGGCGGGGCTGCTGAGCCGAGCGACGGGGGTTCCAGCGCTCGCCGCGGTGGCAGGCAGACGTTTGGCCTCGGACGCCGTGGAGGCAGAGGCCCACGCCCGCGGGGTGTGGCGGGTCCTGGACAGGCTGGCCCTGCCTCCCAATAAGTGACACCTGACCCGGATTCTCGCGACAAACGCTGCCAACTCTCGCGCCCGTTGCAGTTCCCGCACCGGCCCCGTAGGCTTTTGACGGACGTGCCGGACCGACGCGACACCCTCGGGTCGTACATCCGACGCACCCGGTCGGCCAGGCAGGTGACCCTCCGGAAGCTGGCCGCGGCGGTCGGGGTCACCCCTTCCTACCTCAGCGACATCGAGAACGACCGCCGGGTGCCCTCCGAGGAGGTGTTGGAGCGCATCGCGCGCGAGCTGGACCTCGACCTGGACGAGCTGATGGCCCTGCGGGGGAAGCTGGACGACGCCACCGAAGAGTACCTCAAGCGTTCTCCGGCCGCGGTGCGGCTGTTCCGCCGGATCGCGCAGCAGGAGCTGAACGAGGCCCAGCTGGCGGAGCTGGAGCGGCAGGCGGCCAACCTGGGCCGGCGCAAGAAGGAACGGTGAGGCGGTACCGGGCACCCGACGGCTCTGTCCGGGTCTGGTTCGGCCCGGACGAGATCGACCGGCTGGCAGAAGCCGAACTCCGGGCCGCGGGTTGCCTCCCGCCGGCAGACAGGCCGGTGGTTGACCTCGAGCGGTTCGTGGAGGCTTACCTAAGCTGCGACCTGGACCAGTACGCGCCGTTGCCTGCGGACGTGCTGGGGGTCACGGAGTTCCGGCCCGAAGCTCCGCCCTTCATCCAGCTCAACGCGGCGCTGACCCGCTCGGCCTTTGACCAGCCCAACCCACCTCCGGGGGCCCTGGGCCGGTGGCGCGCCACCCTGGCCCACGAGGCCGCCCACGTCCTGCTGCACAGGTCGTTGGTTGAACCGGACCCCTCGCAGACCTCCCTCCTTGACTCCACGGTGCTCGACGGTGTGCCCGCCGGCCGGCTTTTCCGGTGCCTGAAACGGGAGGTGGCGTTCGGCGGGGGCACCGACTGGCGCGAACGGCAGGCCAACCGGTGCATGGCGGCGTTGCTGATGCCGCGGTCCCTGTTCGTCCAGGCCGTGGCCCGGGCCAAGCCCGCGGTGGGCCTTCTGCCGTCCGACCCGGTGCCGGCAGAACGGTTAGAAGAGCTGGCCAGGAAGCTCGCACGCCTGTTTGCAGTCTCCCGCGAAGCCGCCCGGATACGCCTGCAGGAGCTCGGGCTCGCCT
>JANXBY010000020.1 GCA_025060455.1 Armatimonadota bacterium | reverse complement strand
CACGATCATGACGGGGAGGGCGGCCCCGCCGTAAGACTTCTCCTCGGACTCCCCTCCAAGGGCTGAATCCTTACGGGTGAGGGCTCTAGCTGGTGGGCGTCATCGACGACGAAGTCCGTCAGCAGGGATCTCTCGGACAGGCCCCCCGTCCGCAAAGAGGAGCGAGACCGTCCACACCGGTGGTGGGGAGATTGGGCACGCTACCCGGCGTCGTTGACACCCTGGCTCCCCGGAACCATGATGGGACCGACGCATCGGGACGAGCTGCGGGATGCCGGATGGCAGGGGCCGGCGGTAGCCATCACGGGTGCCACCGGCGCCATCCTCGGGATGCGGCTGCTGGAGGCCAGGCGTGAGCTGCGGCTTGGAACCCACCTGGTGGTCAGCGCGCGGCCGGACGCACCATCGCCCGCGGGACCGACGACCGGCTTGCGGACGCGGTGCGGGTCGCCCGCGGGGCGCACCGCCGAGACGACCAGGCGGCGGCGATTCCAGCGGCTCCTTTCTCACCCGGGGCATGGCGGTGGTACCGTGCAGCATGAAGACCCTCAGCGCCATCGCGTGGGGCTTCGCGGACAACCTCATCCACCGGGCAGCGGACGTCACCCTGAAAGAGCGGCGGAAGCTGGTGCTGGTGCCGTGGGAAGCGCCCCTCCGCTGCATCCGCCTGGAGAACATGCGGAAGCTGTCTAACCCGGGTGTGGTCATCCTGCCGCCCGTGCCCGCCTTCTACACGCGCCCGCACAGCCTGGACGACGTGGTGGATCACGTGGTAGCCCGCGTCCTGGACCAGTTCGGGTGGAGCTGGAGCCGGGCCCGGCGGTGGGAGGGCCGGCTGGAGCGCGGGGCCGAGTAGGCCGCGGTGGGCTGCTCCCCGGACTCCCTGCTGGCCTGGTTTGCGCCATGGGCCTGTGCCCTCGGTGCCTCCGCGGCCGCCTCCGTGGTGGCCTGGAGGGCAGGTGCTCTGTCCGCGGACGGGGCCGTGGCCGCGGTGGCCGTGGGGACTGTGGTGGCGGGCGCAGGCGGGTGGAGCTGGGCTGTGCTGCTGGGGGTGTTCGTGGCCGCCGCCTCCGCCGTCAGCGCGCTGCCTCCGCACCCGCAGAAACCCAGGAGGAGCGCGCGGCAGGTGCTGGCCAACGGGATGGTGGCGTGTCTGGCAGCTGTGGGGCACGCCCTGGGGGTCGTGGGCGCCGGTGCTGCGTTCGCGGCCGCGGTGGCCGCTGCCTGGTCGGACACCTGGGCCACGGAGTTTGGGGTGCGCTACGGCGGCAGGCCGCGGCTGTGGGGTCTGCGGCCCGCAGAGCCGGGCACCAGCGGGGCGGTGACCGCTGTTGGCACGCTGGCAGGCTTTGCCGCCGCAGCGTGCTGCGGCGCGGTGGCTCACGCTCTGCGGATAGCACCCGCGGGGTGGACCGCCGGCGCGGGCGTCTTGGGGCTCCTGGTGGACTCCGTCCTGGGAGCGACCGTGCAGGCCCAGTACCGCTGTTCCTGCTGCGGCCGGGGTGGTGAGGCGGCTCGCTGCTCCTGCGGAGGCCGGGGTGTGCAGGTGCGGGGACTGCGGTGGGTGGACAACGACGCCACGAACCTACTCGGCACGGCGGCGGCGGCGGTGTTCGGGTGGTGGCTGGCGTCCGGAGTACCATGATGCAGGGAAGGAACGGAGGAGGCTATGGACACCGAACGCGTGCCCCTGGCGCTGACCTTTGACGATGTGCTTCTGGTGCCGCGGCGGTCGCCCGTGGACAGCCGCGCGCAGGTGGACACCCGCACCCGGCTTGCCCGCCAGGTGGAGCTGGCGGTGCCCATCGTGAGCGCCAACATGGACGCGGTCACCGAGAGCGAGATGGCCATCGCCATGGCGCGGGAGGGCGGGATCGGGGTCATCCACCGCTTTCTCACGGTGGAGCAGCAGGTGGCGGAGGTGCGCCGGGTCAAGCGGGCGGAGAGCATCGTCATCGAGCAGCCCTACACCATCCGGCCCGACCAGACCCTGCGGGAGGCGGTGGCGTTTCTGGAGGAGCACGGGTCCGCAGGCCTCCTGGTGGTGCAGGACGGCCGGCTGGTGGGCATCGTCACCGCCCGGGACCTGCTGTTCGAGGACGACCTGGACCGGCCCGTGCGGGAAGTGATGACGCCCCGGGACCGGTTGGTGACCGCGCCCCCCGGCATCAGCATGGACGAAGCCAAGCGCATCCTGCACGCGCACCGCATCGAGAAGCTGCCCCTGGTGGACGCAGAGGGGCGCCTGGTGGGGCTGGTGACCAGCCGGGACATCCGCAGCCGCATGCAACACCCGCACGCCACCAAGGACGAGCGGGGGCGGCTGCGGGTGGGCGCCGCGGTCGGGGTGCGGGGCGACTACCTGGAGCGGGCGCGGGCCCTGGTGGACGAAGGTGTGGACCTACTGGTGGTGGACGTAGCCCACGGCCACTCGGAAGCCGTCCTGCGGGCCGTCCGCACCCTGCGGCGGGAGTTCCCGGAGGTGCCCATCGTGGCGGGCAACGTGGCCACCGCGGAGGGGACGGTAGACCTCATCGAGGCCGGGGCGGACGCAGTGAAGGTCGGCGTGGGTCCGGGGTCCACCTGCACCACCCGGGTCGTCACCGGGGCCGGCGTGCCGCAGCTTTCCGCCATCCTGGACTGCGCCCGGGTGGCACGTCCCCGCGGCGTGCCCATCATCGCGGACGGCGGCATCCGCAGCTCCGGGGACATCACCAAGGCGCTCGCGGCGGGGGCCAGCGCGGTGATGCTGGGCAACCTGCTGGCGGGCACCGAGGAAAGCCCGGGTGCCACCGTTATTCGCAACGGCCGCCAGTACAAGACCTACCGGGGCATGGCCAGCCTGTGGGCCACGGCCCGCCGCCGATCCCTGGACAGCCCGGTGGAGGAGGAGGACATCAGCCAGATCGTGGCGGAGGGCATCGAGGCCCTGGTCCCCTACCGGGGGAAGGTGGCGGATGTGTTGCGCCAGCTGGTGGGCGGCCTGCGGTCGGGGATGAGCTACTGCGGCGCCCGCAGCATCCCCCAGCTGTGGGAAAACGCGCGGTTCGTACGCATCACGCCTGCGGGGCTCCGCGAGAGCCTGCCCCACGACGTGGAGCCGGTGTAGGTGCCATCGGCCGGCGCGCGACATTGCGGGTGCGGGGGTCCAGTTCCGCTTCTAGTCCCTCTCCCAGCACCACCAGGGCCCACGTGAGCAGGAGCACGGAGGCCGCAGGCGGGCCCGCCCACCAAAGCCACACGCGGCCGGTGAACAGCAGCGGGTAGGCGAAGGCCGATCCCAGCACCGCGCCCCAGCTGGGCCGCACGGGATCGCTCAGCCCCACCAGCCCCAGGGTGGCTTCCATCAGCACCGCCCACCGCACCGTGAGGACGAACTTGGACCACGCGAGCGGCACCAGCGCGGGCAGCACGTGCCGGCGCAGCACCCACACCTCCGTGGCACCCAGCGCCCTCGCGGCCCACACGTAATCCCGCCGCAGTTCCAGCCGGACCTGCGTGTGCACCACCCGGCTGAACGCCGCCCAGCTGGACGCCGCCAGGGAGGCGGCGAGGGAAGCGGTGCTGGGGCCCAGAAGGGAGACCAGCAGCACGGCCAGGAAAAACGACGGGACGGCCACCACCACTCGAGCCAGCCCGTCCAAGAGCCGAGCGGCGAAGTTCGGCAGGCTGCCCGTCACGCCCACCAGCACCGCCGCCGTGGTGGACAAGAGCGCCACCGACATCCCAAGCTGCAGCGACGTGCGGGTACCGTGACACCACAGCGACCACAGGTCCCGTCCCAGATCGTCGGTGCCGAACGGCAAGCCCGGGCGCGGCGGGGTCAGGGGAGGCCCCTCCATGGCCCGGGGATCCCGTGGTGCCAGCACGCCAGACAACGCCGCCACCGCCAAGGTGGCCGCCAGCACCGCGAGGGCGGTCAGGCGCGACGCGGTCGGGCGGCGCCGGCTCACCGCAGCCGAGGGTCCACAGCGCGGGCCACCACCTCCAGCAGCGCCGCGGCTACGAGCACTGACCAGCTTCCCACAAGGAACACGCCCTCGATCACCGGGTAGTCCCGCTGGACCACCGCGTCGAACAACAGCGACCCCAGGCCCGGATAGTTGAACACACGCTCCACCGCCGCGGCACCCGTCACCAGGGTGACCAGCCGCAAGCCCGCCCAGGTGAGGAAGGGCGCCAGAGCCGGCCGCCAGGCGTGGGCGAGCACGCGCCAGCCGGGCAGCCCCCTGGCCTGGGCGGCCAGCACGAACGGCTCCGCCAGGACTGCGGCGAGCAAGCTGCGGCTGGTGAGGGCGAACCCGGGCAGCGCGGATGCCGCCAGCGCCGCCGCGGGCAGCGTGGCGTACCGGGTCACCTCCACCAGGCGCTCCCACAGCCCGCCGGGCCCGGCAGAGGCCCAAGGCACCCCGCCCGCTGGGAAGACGGGCAGCCATACAGAAAAGGCCAGGATCAGGACCATGGCTACGGCGAACTCCGGCGCGGAAGCCACCACCACGCACACGCCCACCAGGCCGCGGACGGCACCGCTGGACGAACGCACCGCCGCCAGCGTGCCCAGGGCGGAACCGACCACCGCCGCCGCGGACCACGCGACCCCCACCAACAGCGCCGTCCATCCCAGCCGCTCCCGCAGCATCTCCCGGACAGGTCGGTGGGTGACGAGGGACGTGCCCAAGTCCAGGCGTGCGAGGCGTGAGGCGTAGTCTACCAGCTGACGGTGCCACGGACGGCGCAGCCCGTAGGTCTCCTGCAGCCGCTGGTGCGCCGCGCCGGGCAGCAGCAGCACCTCCGGGGCCACCAGGGGGCTTCCGGGCAGGGCCCGGGGCAGGGTGAAGGCGAGCAGCGCCACCGCCGCCGCGAGGAGCGCCAGCCTTCCCAGGGCGAGCAGCACCACCCGCGTCACCGCGCCAGAAATGCCAGCTTGTTCTCCACTAGGGGGATCCCGTTCAGCAGGCCTCCGCGGGTGGACACCGGGGTGAACTTGCGGCTGTCGTAGATCCAGAAGAACGGTCGGTAGAACAGGACCAGGGTGGGCAGTTCTTCCGCCAGCAGCTGCTGCAGCCTCTCCACCCACTTGCGGCGCCGGGCGGGGTCGGTCTCCCGCGCCTGCTGGCGAGCCAACCGCAGGAACTCCGGGTGCTGCAGGGCGCTGCCCGCGGCAAACCGGTTCGCCTCCTGGCCGGAAAACCACGTGCGCAGGTAGTCAGGGTCTCCGCCCGCGCCTACGTGGGTGGTGTACAGGAGCGTGAACCGCCCCTCCGAAGCCAGCTGCGCGCGTGTGGCGGGATCCACCACCATGGCCCGCGCGTCCACACCCACGCGGGCCAGCTGCTGGAGCACCGGCTCGGTCTCCCGCGGGGCGCTCGTCATCACCTCCACCACCAGCCGCGAGCCATCTGCGGCTTCCACCCACCCGTCGCCGTCCCGGTCCTCGTAGCCCAACTCCCGCAGCAGGGCACGGGCGCGGGAAGGGTCGTGGGCGTAGCGGCGCACCCGCGGCGTGTAGTAGGGGTCCTGCGGCGGCACCACGCCGGGGTTGCCCGGAATCCCCGCTCCCCGCGTCACCAGCTGTGCGAGGCCGGACACGTCCACCGCGTGCGCCACCGCCTGCCGGAACCGCTTCTGCCCCGCCAGGGGGTGGTTCAGGTTGAACACCAGCCGACCGCAGGACAGCGGCTCCGTAGTGAGGACGCGCAGGTACGGGTGGCCGCGGAAGGCTGCCGCCGCTTCCGGGGCCAGGGTCATGGCCAGGTCCACCTCCCCGCTCTGCACCGCCAGCACCTGGCGGGCGAGCGGCACCACCACGTACCGGACCTCCTGGACCAGGGGCGGACCGCGGAAGTAGCCCTCCCAGGCGACGAACCGGTACTGCCCGGCCTCCGGCCGGTACTCGACCAGGCGGTACGGCCCCGACCCCACCGCAGCCCGGAGATCCTGGAATCGCTCCGGGGAGTCCACCCACCGCCACACGTGTTTCGGGACGATGGGCGCAACCCCCGCCACGTTTTCCAGAAAGGGTGCGTGCGGCTCCCGCAGGCGCACCACCACGGTTTCCCGATCCCTCACCTCCACCTGCTTGACCACCCCCACGTCCGCCCACGCAAACGGGTGCTTGCGGTAGTAGGCGAACGTGAACGCCACGTCGTGGGCGGTGAGGGGACGGCCGTCGTGCCAGCGGACCCCGCGCCGGAGCCGGAACACGTACGTGGTCCCGTCCGGGGAAACCCTGTACCCCTCCGCCAGCCAAGGCACCAGCCCCTGCTCGTTCTTCCACACCAGGGTGTCGTACAAGAGGGTCGTCCGCACCACCCCGCCGGGCCCGGTGGTGGAGAACGCAAACGGCGTCGGGAACCCCACATCCTGCCACCACGCGATCCGGACCAAGGGAACCCGCGCCGACGCAGGCACGGCGGCCACGCACCACCACAGCAGCACCACCCAGGCGGCACGTCTTAACGCCGCGGGCGCAGCCGGTGGCAACAAAGGCACTCCGCGGTGGGCTGCCGCTGCCATCTTTGCGCTCCCGCCGCTGACTTACCCGTACGCCCCGAGCGGGGCGTGTCCCAGGTGCCGGTTCAACAGGTGGATGTGCAGGTGCGTGAGGCGGCGCAGCCACCGAAGCTGCCGGCCGGTCAGCTTCACGCACGCGCATCCCCAGTGCAGCGCCACTACGTCCCCGACCCCCACGCGGTCCAGCAACGCCTTGCCGTCGAACCGCCAGAAGGCCCGCGCCACCTCGGGCGGTCCCAGCTCCAGCCGGCCGCCGCGCAGGAGCAAGGGGTGGCGCTCCACGAGCAGCGAGGCGCCGTCCACGGCCAGCACCCGGCCCCACGCCACCCGGCACTGGTCGGCCACCTCCACCGTGCAGGGCAGGGCTCCGGCGGGGGTGCGCGCGGGTACCGCGAGCACGTGGAACGTGTGATGCGGCCGGGCCCCCTCGGGCAACCAGCCCAACAGGTGGTGCAGCTGCGGGCGGGCGAACCGCTTTCCGAACTGCTCTTCCAGGTACCGACAGAAGTCAGCCACGTCCACCCGCTCGATCAGCTCGTTGCCGATCCAGTACGCCTCCACCACCCGGTGGTCCAACACGTCAGGGATGCCGTTGACGGCGGCGATGAACCGGTAGTAGGGGAACGCGGCGGCGAACCGGGACAGGATCTCCTCCAGCCCGCGGTCCCACGTCCCAGAGCTCAGGTAGTCGAGCAGGGCGCGGTTTTCATCCGGGCCACAGTAGCCCAGGCGGTTCGGCATGAAGCCGAACCGGGCGGCCAGCAACGCCCCCTCACGGCTCACGGGCGTCCTCCACTAGCTCCTGGAGTGCCCGCGCGTCCTCTTCCCGCAGCCGCGCCACGGCCAGCCCCAGCTGCACCAGCACCCAGTCGCCCGGCCTCACAGGCTCCGGGGCCACCACCGACACCTCCTGCAACCTCCCTCCCATCTGGACCACCGCCAGACTCACCGGGCCCTGAGACTCCGCCACGGACACCACGCGTCCCGGAGTTGCCACACACATCCCTACACTTCCACCTCCACCTCTTCCACCACCGCCCCGGATGCGTCTTGCCGACCCCACTCCTCCAGGTCGCCGGGCTCAAGCACCTCCAGCCGGCACCCCTCCGCGGCAGTGCCCCGCGCTGCCTCGTGGAAGTGAGCCCGCAGGTGGTCCGCGGAGCAGTGGGCCAGCGGGCCCAGCCGAACCCGCGCGGCCACCACCCTGGACGCGCCCTGGGAGCGCGCGGCTGCCTCCAGGGCCTTCACGAGCCCTTCTGCCAGGTGCCGCTCGTGCACCACCTCACCCCCAACAGCCCTTGTACCTCCTCGCACAGCCGTCGGCCCACCTCCTCCGCAGCCCGCCGGACCGGAGGCGTGAGGCCCTGGCCGGCCTGCACGGAGGCCACCTCGACCCCGTAGACCACCGTCCGGGGCGGTAGCCAGCCCAGAACCCGCGCCAGCTCCACCGCGTCCGCCACCCCCAGGCCGTGGGTGGAACACGTCCGCACCGAGGGCGGCAACGGAGAGCCGGAAACGTCGAACCGGTGCACGGTGCCGGGTGGTGCGCCCGAGACCACACCGTCCACCAAGAACGCCGCCTGGATCCCAGCCAGCAGCTCCACCAGGTCTGCCGGCTCTGTGCGCTCCAATACCAGCACCTCCGCGGGCAGCCGCGGGGCCGCGCAACGCACCACGACCACGCCCACACCGTCGTCCCAACGGTCTGGGTTGCCCACCCCCGCCACCAACACCCTCACTCCCGCACCACCTCCAGCCGCAGGAAGTGGGTGGCGCAGGAGATACACGGGTCGTAGTTCCGCACCACCTGCTCGCAGCGCCAGGTAAGCTGCCGGTGGTCCAGGTGTAGATTTTCCTGCACGAAGGCGCGCAGATCCTCTTCCACCGACCGCTGGTTCTGGGCGGTGGGCGGGACGATCTTCGCCTCCCGGATGGTCCCGGAGGCGTCCAACCGATACCGGTGGTACAGGACCCCCCGCGGGGCCTCCGTGGCCGCGCAGCCCACGCCCTCCCGGGGTTGGACGTCCACCGCGGGCTCCGCCGGCGGCTCGTACGCCTCCACCAGGCGCAACGCCTCCTCGCACGCGTACAGGATCTCCAGGCTGCGAACCACGATGCTCTGGAAGGGGTTGCGGCACGGCGGGACCACGCCCACCTCCCGGGCCAGGTCCTGCACCGAAGGGGTCAGGCGGTCGAAGTTCAGGTTGAACCGCGCTGTGGGGCCCACCACGTAGGGCCGGCCGTGCAGGAGGCTGTGGAGGGCGGTGGAGTGGGGCACCTGGATTTCCTGGAAGTGCTCCTCGTACTCCCGCACGCTCACGTCCAGCCCGCCGGACGACGCGATCCTCCCCTCCAGGATCGGGTACTCCTCCGCATGCCGAAGGGCCACGAACTCCACCTCCCGCTCCAGCCCAGGGAACGGGAAGGCGGCCACCCAGCGCACCGTCTGCTCCGCCAGGTCCCGGGCGCGGCGCAGGGGGTCCACGAGGGACTGCAGCTCCTCCCGCGTGGGGACCCGGTAGAACCCGCCCACGCGCGCGTTGACCGGGTGCACGGAGCGGCCCGCTACCAGGCTCATGACCAGGTTGCCGACCTTCCTCAACTCCAGCCCGCGGCGCACGGCCTCGGGGTGGTCCCGCGCCATGTGCACCGCGCTGTCATATCCCAGGAAGTCCGGCGCGTGCAGCAGGTACACGTGCAGGGCGTGGCTTTCGATCCACTCCCCGCAGTACACCAGCCGCCGCAGGTCCCGCACGCCCCGCGGCACCCGGATCCCGCAGGCGTCCTCCATGGCCTGGGCCGCGCTCATCTGGTAGGCCCACGGGCAGATGCCGCAGATCCGGGCGGTGATGTCCACCGCCTCCCGGAAGTCCCGGCCCCGCAGCAGCGCCTCGAAGAACCGCGGGGGCTCGTAGATGTCCAGCCGCACCTCTTCCACCCGGCCGCGGCGCATCCGCACCCACAGCCTGCCCTCGCCCTCCACCCGCGCAAGGGCGTCCACCCGCACGGTCCGTGTGGGGCGCCTAGCCTCGCTCATGGCGCTCGCTCTCCGCCCGGAAGGCGTCGGCCGCCGCGTTGAAGGTCCGGAACGCCCGCGCCACCTCCTGGGCCGTAGCACCCAGCTGTGACCATGCGCGCGCCAGCGACGCGGTGTTGGGGGATTCCGCGGGGCCAAAGCAGCCGTAGCAACCCCGCCGCACCCCCGGACAGAGGGCACCGCAGCCCGCCTGGGTCACCGGACCCAGACAGGGCGTGCCCTGCGCCACCATCACGCACACCAGCCCCCGGCGCTTGCACTCCACGCACACGCTGTGGGTCGCCACGCGGGGCCGGCGGCCCGCCAGGAAGGCGGAGATCACCTCCAGCAGCTGCGCCCGGTCCACGGGGCAGCCCCGCAGCTCGAAGTCCACGGGGACGTGGTCGGCGATGGGGGTGGACCGCTCCAGGGTGCGGATGAACTCCGGACGCGCGTACACCGTCGACAGGAACTCCTGACAGTCCGCGAAGTTTCGCAGGGCCTGCACGCCGCCCGCGGTGGCGCAAGCTCCGATGGTCACCAAGTAACGGGAGGCCTTACGGACCTGTCGGATGCGGTCCGCGTCCTCGGGGGTGCTGACGGACCCTTCCACCAGCGACAGGTCGTACGGGCCCCGCACCACCGCCCGGGAAGCCTCCAGAAAGTACGCCACCTCCACGCGGTCCGCCAGGGCCAAAAGCTCGTCCTCGCAGTTGAGCAGGCTGAGCTGGCAGCCGTCGCACGAGGCGAACTTCCAGACCGCCAGCTTCGGCCTGCGGGCCCTCACAGCTCCCGCACCCACAGCCGGTCCCGGACCTCCGCGTACCGGAACACCGGCCCGTCCCGGCACACGAAGGAAGCTCCAAACTGGCAGTGGCCGCACAGGCCTACGGCGCACTGCATGTTGCGCTCCATGGACACGAACACCTGCGAGGGCGCAACGCCCAGGGCCTCCAGCTCACGGCCGGCAAACCGCATCATCACCTCGGGGCCGCACACGAACGCCACCACCTCCGCCGGATCCACTCCCGCCCGGGGCAGCAGCCGGGTCACCACGCCCACGTTGCCCCGCCAGTCGGGTCCCGCGCGGTCCACGGTCACCTCCACCTGCATGTCGAACCGAGCCCGCCACCGCTGCAGCTCGTCCCGGTACAGCAGGTCCTGGGGCGTCCGGGCCCCGTACAGGATCGCCACACGCCCGTACCGGTGTCGGTGACGCAGCAGCCCGCAGACAAGAGGGCGCAGGGGAGCCAGCCCGATCCCGCCGGCCACCACCAGCACGTCCCGACCCTGGGCCTCCTGGAGAGGCCAGCCCGAGCCGAACGGCCCCCGCAGCCCCACCACCTGCCCAGGCCGGACCCGCGCGAGCGCGGTGGTGACCGCGCCCACAGCCCGCACGGTGTGCACCACCACGTCTCGGTGGCCTGGGTCCCCGCTCACTGACACCGGGACCTCCCCCACCCCGAACGCGTATAGCATGTTGAACTGGCCGGGCTGGAAGGCCCACACGCCCTCGGGAGGCCGCAGGTACAGGGTTCGCACGTCCTGGGTTTCCCGCCGGACCCGCAGAACCACCGCCGGCCGCGGCACCGACCAGTCAAGCGGAAGGGAGGACACGGCCCTTGGGCTCTCCGTACAGGTCCAGCAGCTGCAGCCGGGTGGCCTGCAGCCGCTCCACGATCACGGGCACCAGCCGCTTGAGCAGCTCGTAGCCCAACGCAGGGTCCTCCTCGGCTTTCCGCCGGAGGCACGCGGCATCGAAGGACACCGCTCGCACCAACCCCAGCGCCCTCGCGTCGAAGGCCCACCGGTAAGGTGGGACCATCCACGACCAGCCGACCACGTCCCCGTCTGACAGGGTCTGGATCACCGCGACCCCCTGTGGGGTGTGCAGCTCCAGGGCCACGCGCCCCTGGCGGATGAGGAAGAGCCGGTCCGCGGCCTCGCCCTCCCGGAACAGGTACGCACCCTCCTCGAACCGCACGTTGCTGGCACAGCCCGCGAACAGGCGAATGTAGTCGGTGCGCATCCCGCGGAAGAAAGGGTGCTCCGCCAACAGCTCCTCAAGGGTTTTCACCAGAGGCCTCCCTTCCCGACCGCAGCCCGTCCGAACCCCGGATGGCGGCCACTTCCTCCGTCAGGTCGATGCCCACAGGGCACCACGTGATGCACCGGCCGCACCCCACGCAGCCGGAGCTGCCGAACTGATCCCACCACGTGGCCAGCTTGTGGGTGAGCCACTGCCGGTAGCGGGCTCGGGTGGTGGCGCGGACGCTGCCGCCGTGCAGGTAGCTGAACTGGCCAGTGAAGCAGGAGTCCCACCGCGCGCGGCGCTCCGCCACCTGACCCGACAGGTCGGTGGTGTCTTCCACCGCAAAGCAAAAGCAGGTGGGACAAACCAGGGTGCAGTTGCCGCAGCTGAGGCAACGGCCCGCCACCTGGTCCCACCGCGGGTGTTCCAGGTTCCGCAGGAGCAGCTCGCGCACCCCCTGGGTTTCCAGCCGGCGGCCCATCTGGGCCTCCGCCCGGCTCACCGCCTGGTCTGCGGCCTGCCGGTCTTCCGGGCTGGCGGGCCGGCACGGCAGCTCCGCCAGCACCTCATCGCCCCGCGGGCTTCCGGCCTCGAGGTAGAAACGGTGCTCGCCACCCAACAGCTCCGTGAGCACCAGGTCGTACCCGCCCGTGCAGCGGGGCCCTGTACCCATGGACGAGCAAAAGCACGTCGCGCCCGCCTGCCCGCACTGTACCGCCACCACAAAGGCGTCCGCGCGCCGGGCCCGGTAAAGGGGGTCTGTGTGGGAGCCGCCCATGAACACGCGGTCCTGCACTGCCAGCGCCGCTAGCTCGCACGCCCGGACACCCACGAAGGCGTACCGCACCGCCTCCTCGGGAGCAGCCTCTACCCGGAACCCGTCACCGTCGCGCACCGCCCTCCACAGCACCCGCTCGGGAGGTTGGAGGAAACGTTTCCACGAGTGGGGCCCGACCGTGTACCCGAAGTACGCCCGGTCGGGACGCGCTCGTAACCGGTAGCGGCCCGCCTCCTGCTCGTCGGTGAGCCCTACCGGCAGATCCTGAGGTGAGGACAGCCGGTCGTACACCACCGCGCCGTCGCGCACCGTGGGACCAACGAGGGTGTAGCCCCGACGGACCAGCGCGTCGAACAGCTCACCCAGGCCCTCAGCGGGTAGTACGTACCCCGAGGGACTTCCCGTAGAGCCATCGCTAGTAGGCGGCCGGCTCATACCCCTCATTTTCAAGACAGATTCGCTGGCCCGCCGGCGGTCCCCTGTTGCGGCACCGTTCTTGCTTGGCAGGCGTGGCGATGCGGCCGTCCGACCCCGCGCAGCCCACAGACCCTGAGGCCCGGCGCCGTCAGGCGCAGGGCCGCGGGATCCTGGTGTCCGCGCTGGGGTACGCCACCGCCCTGGGGGTGGTGGCGATGGCTGCCCGCCTGTGGGGAGCGCCGGTTCCCGCGAAGACCCTCCTGGAGCTTGCGGGGGTCACCGCGCTGAGCGTGGGCGCCCTGTACGCCATGGCCGCCACCGGCGCCACCCGCTGGGTGCGGTCCTGGGATCCCCACTTTGTGTACCTTCCCTTGCTGGTCACGGTACCCTTGCTGAACCTGTACATGCGGGCCGTGCCCGACACGCGCTGGGTGCTGGTCCACGGGTGGATCGCCTCCCTGGGGCTGGTGAGCGGGTTCGGGGCCGGGTGGCCCCTCGTGGGCCTGACCGCCCTGTACCTGGGGACCTACCTGTGGGTCGCCAGCCAGACCCCGGGGTTTTACCTGCGGCAGGAGCTGGTGGTCGTGTTTGCGGTAGCGTTCGCCTCGGTCATGTGCTCGGTGGCCTCCGAGCGGTTCCGGCGGCAGCGGGAACGCGCCAAGCTCCTGGCCCGGCAGCTGGAGGACGCCAACCGCCACCTTGCGGAGATGGCGCTACGGGACCCCCTCACGGGCGTGTACAACCGCGGCTACCTGGAGGAGTACCTGCAGCAGGAGGCCGCTCGGGCGCAGCGCCACCGCACCCCGCTCGTGGTGGCCATGGTGGATCTCGACGACTTCAAGCTGTACAACGACACCCAGGGTCACATGGCGGGCGACCACGTGTTGCGTCGGGTAGCGGAGGTTATGCGGTCCTCCCTCCGCCGGACGGACCTGGTGGCCCGCTACGGCGGCGAGGAGTTCACCCTGGTCCTGCCAGGTACACACCCCGAGGACGCCGCCCGCGTGCTCGAGCGCGTCCGCACTGCGGTCGCCTCCCTCCCCGTACCGGGAGCCGAGGTGCTCCCGTGGGGCTCGATCACCGTCAGCGTGGGAGTCAGTTGCTACCCGGACGACGGGCTCACCGCCCAAGAGCTGTTGAGCCGTGCCGACGACGCCCTCTACCGGGCCAAGTCGTGGGGCAAGAACCGGGTGGTGTTCGCCACACCCCCACCCGCCCGGACCGGTGGGGCGGCACGGGAGTTGCTCGCCCCTACCCCGGAGGCCCATGGCGTCGGTGGCCAGGGACAAGCGAACTGAGGGAGGCCGCATCCTCCGGGCTGCAGCCCAGGTGGCGGAGCTGCTCCTTATGGATCCGGGCGGGCCTGCACTGGAGAGGGCCCTGCAACTGCTGGGCGAGGCTGTGGGCGTAAGCCGCGTCTACGTGTTCGAGAACCACCCCGGCCTTGACGGGACGCTCCTGACCAGCCAGCGCTACGAGTGGGCAGCCCCGGGCGTGACGCCGCAAAAAGACAACCAACAGCTGCAGAACTTCCCGTGGGTGGGAGGAGGGTTCCGCCGGTGGGTGGATCGGATGTCCCGGGGCGAGCCCGTCTTCGGGCTCGTAGAAGAGTTCCCGCCCTGCGAGCAGGAGCTCCTGCGGGCGCAGGACATCCGCTCCCTGGCGGCGGTGCCCATCTTCGTGCGCGGCCGGTGGTGGGGGTTTGTGGGGTTTGACGACTGTGTGTGCCCCCGGCGGTGGACCGAGGAGGAGCTGTCCAGCCTACAACTGGTGAGCCGGGTGCTCTCCGCCGCCCTGGAGGCGGAAGGGGTCCGGCGGCACGTCGACCTTACCGCAGACCTGGGCAAGCGGCTGCTGGCCTGCCGGAGCTGGCAGGAGCTGCTTGAAGCCGCCTACCCAGCCCTCCGGGATCACTTCGCGCCTGACGGGGTCACGCTGTTCGTAGTGGATCCCACGGGGGCTTACCTGGAGCTGGTGGCCGGACGGGGCTGGGAGGAGATCCTTCGGGGCCGGACCACGGTGCCCCTGAGGCCTCCTTCCGCAAACTGCGTCGCATGGGCCGTAGCGGCCGGTTCGGTGGTGTGGGTCCCGGATCTGGGAGTACCAGACGTGCCCTTCGAGGTGTCAGCGCCCCTCCGGCAGGCAGGCGTCCAGGCCGTGGGCCTGTTCCCGCTGGTCGCGGGTGAGGGTGCCGTAGGCTGCGTGGTCCTGGACTACCGCACCTCCCGGCCGCCTGCGGCCCCGGACACAGCCCTGTGCGAGACGATCCGCACCCTCCTGACCCTGGCCGCCGAAGGCCTGCGGGAACGCCTGACCTTCCAAGACCTGTTCCACCGCGTCCCCGTGGGCCTGTACCGGTGCACGCCGGAGGGCACGGTGCTGACGGCCAACCGGTTCCTGGCGCAGCTGCTGGGGCTGGAGGACCCGCAGGCGCTGGTCGGCCGGCGGCTTGCGGGCGCCCACGTTCCGGAAGAGGCCTGGGCCCGCTGGCGTGCGGAGCTAGATAGCCGCGGCGAGCTGGACCGCGTGGAAGCGGAGGTGGTGGCCGCAGACGGCCAGCGCGTGTGGGTGCGGCATTGGGCGCGGGCGGTGTTGGGCCCTGCGGGCGAGCCGCTTTGTTACGAAGGCGTGGTGGCAGATCTCACCGAGCACAGGCGCCTGGTGCAACACGTGCGGCATGTGGCCGACCACGACCCGCTCACGGGGCTGCTGAACCGCGACGCCCTCCAGCGCCGCATAGACCGGTTCCTGCGGGAGGGAAGCCCCCTGGCGGTCCTGGTGTTGGACCTGAACGGGTTCGAAGCGGTGAACCGGCGGTTCGGCATGGATGTGGGTGACCGGGCCTTGAAGTGGGTCGCTCGCATCCTGCAGGCCTCCGTGCGCGCCGGGGACTTGGTGGGCCGGGTGGGTGGGGACCGTTTCGCGGTGGCCGTGCCAACGGCAGAGGAGGAGTCCGCCCGCCGGCTGGCCCGGAGGATCCTCAAAGCCCTCCAGGCTCCCGCGGACCTGGAAGGGGTGACGGTCCGGCTGTCTGGCCGGTGCGGGGTGGCGGTCGCGGACACCACCAGCCCTAGGGCAGGCTCGGTGCTGCAGGTGGCGGAGGCCGCAGTGCGGGAGGCCAAGGTCACCGGTTTGGCGGTGCTGCGGATCACCTCGCGATCCCTGTGGGGCGAGGGTGCCATCCGGCAGGCCATGGCGGACGGCACCCTTACGCTGACCGCCCAGCCCATCCTGGACCTGCGGTCCAGCTGCCTGAACCGGTGGGAGTTGCTGCTCCGGCTCCACACACCGTCCGGACTCGCCCCGCCTGGAGAGTTCCTCCAGAACGCCGAGCAGGCGGGGATGATGCCGGAGGTGGACGCGTGGGTACTCCAGCAGGCCTTCCAGCTGGTGGGCCGCCTGCCCGGGGTGCTGCACGTGAACCTCTCTCCCAAGACCCTGGCAGACCCCGCGGGGCGCAGGCGGCTGTTCCGGCTCCTGAGGGCACACCCGGACCGGTGCGGGCAGGTGGCACTGGAGGTTACCGAGACGGCGGTGCTGGGACACCTCCACCGTGCGGAGCGGTGGGTGCGGGTGCTACGGAGGCTCGGCACCTCCGTGATCCTGGACGACTTCGGCGTGGGCTACTCCTCGGTCGCCCACCTGCAGCGTCTGCACGTGGACGCCATCAAGCTGGACGGAACCCTCGTCCGCCACGTGGCCACGGAGCCGCGGGACCGCCACCTGGTGGCGAGTCTCGCCGAGCTGGCCCACCGGGTGGGCTGCGCGGTGATCGCGGAGTGGGTGGAGGACCTGGACACCTTGAACACCCTCCGGGACCTGGGGGTGGACGGCGTCCAGGGCTACTACGTGAGCCCTCCTGCGCCGGTGGCTGAGCCCGTACGGTCGGGCGCTACCCCGACGGGCTCTTGAAGACCGGCAGCACCCCCATGTGGTGGACGTCTGGCCAGTCCCGGCCTTCCAGCAAGAGCGCCGCCTTCGCCACCACCCGGCCTCCGGCCCGCTCCACCAGCTCGGCCATGGCCTGCAGCGTCTCCCCCGTGCTCACAATGTCGTCCACCAGGCCTACCGCCCGGCCCCGCAGCCTCAGCGCGTCGCGGCCGTCCAGGAACAGCTCCTGCTCCGTCTTCGCGGTGATGGGCTTGTAGCGCACCGAAAGCGGGCTCAGCATGAACGGCCGGATCTCTTTGCGGCACACCACGTATGGCCGCAGGCCCAGGTAGGTGGCGATGGCGTGGGCCAGGGGAATCCCCTTGGTCTCCGTGGTCACGAACAGCTCGCAGCCGTCCAGCCGCTGGCTGAGGGCGCGGGCGGCCCGGTCGATCACCTCGGTGTCTCCCAGGCTGTAGTAGTACGCGATCCACGTGTCGGGCGCCACCTGGATCAGGGGCAGCTGCCGGCGCGCGCCTGCGATCTCCAGCTCGTAGGTGACCTGCCCGTTGAAGGGCAACACATATGCCATCGCCCTCACTCCTCCCGCCGACACCCGATCGTACCGCAGCCCGGCTAGTGCCGGAAGTGGCGCACGCCCGTGAGCACCATGGCGCAGCCTGCCCGCTCCGCCGCCGCCACCACCTCCGGGTCCCGCACCGACCCGCCTGGCTGCACGAAGGCCACCACCCCTGCCCGGGCTGCCTCCTCCACCCCGTCGGGGAAAGGGAAGAACGCGTCGGAGGCCAGCACCGCGCCCCGGGCCCGCTCGCCCGCCTTCTGGACCGCTACCCGCACGCTGTCCACCCGGCTCATCTGTCCGGCGCCCACCCCCACCAGCTCCGTGCCCCGGGCCAGCACGACGGCGTTGGACTTGGTGTGCTTGCACACCGCCCACGCGAACTCTAAACTCCGCCATTCCTCCTCCGTGGGCCGCCGGGTGGTGACCACCCGCAGCTGCTGTGGGTCCCATCCAAGGCGGTCGGGCTCCTGGACAAGGACTCCACCCGGCACGGTGCGCAGCTCGAGCTCCACGCCGTCCGCTGCGGGGGCCAGCAGCCGCAGGTTGCGCTTCTTGCGCAGGACCTCCAACGCCTCCGGGTGGAAGCCCGGCGCCACCACCACCTCCAGGAACACCTCCTGCAGGCACCGCGCCGATTCCAGGTCCAGGGGGCGGTTGCACGCCACAATGCCCCCGAACGCGGACACCGGGTCTCCCCGCAGGGCGCCCTCCACCGCTTCCCGAAGGGTGGAGGCCACCGCGCACCCACAGGGGTTGGTGTGCTTGACCACCACGGCCGCAGGCTCCCGGAACTCCTGAACCAAGCCCCACGCCGCGTGCGCGTCCAGCAGGTTGTTGTACGAAAGTTCCTTTCCGCCCAGGGGCTCGCAGGAGGCCAGGGTGTCCTGGGAAGCCAGCGGGTCCCGGTACACCGCGGCTTGCTGGTGTGGGTTTTCCCCGTACCGTAGGTCGCGCACCTTGCGCCACGCCCGCACCAGCCGGTCTCCCAAAGGCTCCAGCCCCGCCCGTCCGGCCAGGACGTGGCCGATCACCGCGTCGTAGTACGCGGTGTGCAGGAACGCCTGCGCGGCCCACCTCCGCCGGACCTCCAGGGGAACCTCTCCGTGTTCCCGCAGCAGCGCCAGCGCCTCGGGGTACTGCGCGGGGTCGGTGAGCACCGCCACCCGGGCGCTGTTCTTGGCCGCGGCGCGGATCAGCGCCACGCCTCCCACGTCCACGTGCTCGGCCAGTTCCTCCCACCCGAGCCCCTGGCGGGCGGCTTCCTCGAACCGGTACAGGTTGCACGCCACCAGGTCCACGGGCACCATCCCGAACCGCGCCAGTTCGTCCAGGTCCTCTACCTGGGGGCGGGCCAGGATCGCCGCGTGGACCGCCGGGTGCAACGTCTTCACGCGCCCCCCGAGCAGCTCCGGGAACCCCGTGACCTCCTCCACGGGCACCACCGGCAGCCCCGCCTCCTGCAGCGCACGGGCGGTGCCGCCCGTGGACACCAGTTCCCAGCCCAGCTCCCGCAGGCCCGCGGCGAACTCCACAATCCCTGTTTTGTCCGTCACGCTCAGCACCGCCCTGCGCGCCACGTCTACCTCCTCTGCTCCGCCACGAGGTCGTCGAACCGCACCTGGCCGGTCACCACCCGCCGGATGGCCTCCGGGTACAGGCGGTGCTCCTGCTCTGCCACCCGCGCGGCCAGGGTCTCCACGGTGTCGCCGGGCAGGACCGGAACCCGCGCCTGCGCCACCACCGGGCCCGCGTCCACCTCCGCGGTGACGAAGTGCACGGTGCACCCGCTCTCCCGGGCACCCGAGGCCAGCACCGCCTGGTGCACCCGCTCCCCGTACATGCCCTTGCCGCCGAAGGCCGGCAGGAGGGACGGGTGAATGTTGAGGATGCGGCCCCGGTAGCGCTCCACGAACCGCGGGTCCAGGATGCGCAGGAAGCCCGCAAGGCACACCCACTCAGCCCCGTGCGCCTCCAGCACCTGTGCCAACCTCCGGCCCGACTCCTCTGGGTCCTTGCTCCACAGGACCACGTGCGCGGGCACCCCCACCCTGCGCGCCCGCTCCAGGGCGTAGGCGTCCGGCCGGTCCGAGACCACCACCACCACTTCCGCGGGGTAGTCGGGGTCGCGGGTGGCGTCCAGGATGGCCTGGAGGTTGGTGCCCCGCCCGGAAACCAGCACCGCAAGCCGCGCACGCCTCACCGTGCTTCCCCGACCACCACGGAGACGCCCCGCGGGCCCTGGGTCACCTCGCCCACCCGGTACACCGTCTCCCCGCACGAGCGCAGGACCTCCTCCGCGCGGTCGGCCGCCTCCGGCCGCACCGCCACCACCGTCCCCACGCCCATGTTGAACACCCGGAACATCTCCTCGTCGTCCACCGGACCCTTCCGCGCCACCAGCCTGAACACCGCGGGGACTTCCCACCGCACGTGCACCTCCGCCCGGCACCCATCCGGCAGCACCCGCACCAGATTGCCAGGGATCCCGCCTCCGGTGATGTGGGCCATGGCTGTTACCTGACCGGCCAGCTCCTCCGCCAGGCGCAGGAGGCTGTGCGCGTAGCACCGGTGGGGCCGCAGGAGGGCCTCCCCGCGCGTGCACCCCAGCTCCGGTTCGTACCGGTCCAAATCCCCGGGCTGCTGCACCAGCACCCTCCGGGCCAGGCTGTATCCGTTGGTGTGCAGGCCATCGGAGGCCAGCCCCAGCAGGACGTCCCCGGGCCGCACGCGGCTGCCGTCCACTACCCTTGCCGCCTCCACCACCCCCACGGTACAGCCCACCACGTCCCACGCACCCTCCGCGTACACCCCGGGCATCTCCGCGGTCTCCCCACCCACCAGCGCCACTCCGTACCGGGCACACGCGTCCGCGACACCCTCCACCACCGCCTCCAGGGCTTCTGGCTGCAGCCTGCTTGCGGCCACGTAGTCCAAAAACACAAGAGGCCTTGCTCCGTGCACCGCCACGTCGTTGAGGCCGTGGGCCACCGCGTCGTGGCCCAGGATGCGGAACTCCTCGGGGCGGCGCGCCAGCAGGGTCTTGGTGCCCACCCCGTCCACCGACGTCACCAGCACGGGGGTCTGCAGGGGAGGCACCCGTACCATCCCGCCGAACAGCCCCCACCGCCCCACCACCTCCGGCGTAAAGGTGGCGCGCACCTTCGGCGCTACCCTCTGCAACACCGCCTCGGTGGCTACGGGATCCACCCCCGCGTCGCGGTACGTGAGAGTGCGGGTCAGCGCACCACCTCCAGGGCCTGCCGGCCCGCCAGCTCCTCCCGGGGTTGGCCCGTAGGGTACTGGCCGTCCAGGCACGCCATGCACAGGTCCTCCCGCGCCAGCCCGATGGCCTCCACGAGGCCCTCCTGGCTCAGGTAGCCCAGGGAGTCGGCACCGATGCGCTCGCGGATCGCTTCCACGTCCAGCTCCGCGGCCACCAGCTGGCGGCGGCTGCTGGTGTCCACCCCGTAAAAGCACGGCCAGCGGATGGGCGGGGACGAGATGCGGACGTGCACCTCCTTCGCGCCTGCCTCCCGGAGCACCTGGACGATCTTGCCGCTGGTGGTCCCGCGCACGATGCTGTCGTCCACCAGCACCACCCGCTGCCCTGCCACCAGCTCCCGCACGGGGTTCAGCTTCACCCGCACGCCCAGGTCCCGGCGCTGCGGGTCCGGCTCGATGAAAGTCCTGCCCACGTACCGGTTCTTCACCAGCGCCAGCTCGAAGGGCAGCCCGCTTTCCTCTGCGAACCCCAGGGCCGCGGAGGTGCCGGAGTCGGGCACCGGCACGACCACGTCCGCGTCCACGGGATGCTCGCGCGCCAGGACGCGCCCCAGGGCGCGGCGGACCCGGTGCACGTTGCGGCCGGCCAGGGTGGTGTCCGGACGCGCGAAGTAGATATACTCGAACACGCAGTGGGCGCGCCGTGCCGAAGGCAGCACCGGCTCCGCGTGCAGGTCTCCGCTACGCACCACCAACATCTCCCCGGGCCGCACGTCCCGCACGAACTCCGCACCGATCTGGTCAAACGCACACGTCTCCGAGGCCACCACCCACCCGCCGTCGATGCGGCCCAACACCAGGGGTCGGATGGCGAACGGGTCCCGGAACGCCACCAGCGCCCCGTCCACCAGGCACACCACCGTGTACGCGCCCTCCAGCCGCGGCATGGCCGCGCGCACCGCCGCCTCCGGGGTCCGCCGGCCGCTGGTGGCTAGACACCACGCCAGCACCTCGGTGTCCGACGTCCCCCGCAGCCGCACCCCGCGGCGCACCAGCTCGTCCCGCAGCTGCGGCGCGTTGGTGAGGTTTCCGTTGTGCGCCACCGCGAGAGTCCCCCAGGGCGACGGGACGGCCACGGGCTGGGCGTTCTCCAGCACCGCAGACCCCATGGTGGAGTACCGCACGTGCCCGATGCCCACGCTTCCGGGCAGCGCAGAGAGCCGGTCGTCGAACACCCGGCTCACCAGTCCCATCCCCTTGTGCAGGTGCAGTCCCCCTTCGCCCCACGTGGCGATGCCCGCGCTCTCCTGGCCCCGGTGCTGCAGGGCCAGCAGCCCCAGGTACACGAGGGGCGCCACCGTCCGGCCCGGCCACGCGATGCCGAACACGCCGCACTCCTCCCGCGGCCCGTCGCGCCACAGTTCCTTCACCGGTACGCCTCCCACGCCGACCGCAGATCTTCCACCGGAACCACCACCTCGGCCTCCGCCAGCTGCACCCGCAGGTCCGTCCCACCCACGCGCCCTGCCAGTCGGATGGGCACGCGGCTGCGAGCGCACAGCTCCGCGAACGCCTCATACCGCTCCGGCGCCACCGAGACCACCACCCGGGACGGCCCTTCCCCGAACAGCGCCACATCCGTGCGCCGGCCGAACAGCTCAGGGCTCAGCTGACACCGAGCGCCCACACCGCCCGCCACGCACGCCTCGGCCAGGGCTACCGCAAGGCCTCCCTCGCTGAGGTCGTGGGCCGACCGCAAAAGCCCCTGCTGCGCGGCCCGGACCAGTACGTCCACCAGCCGCCGGTGCAGCTCCAGGTCCGCGCGCACGGGACAGCCCGCGACGCGTCCATGCGCCACCCGCAGGTACTCGCTCCCGCCCAACGACACCTGGCCGGAGCCCACCACCACCACCAGGTCGCCCGCCTTCTGGAACCCCGTAGGCACCGCGCAGCCCACGTCCTCCAGCACGCCCAGGCACACCACCACGGGCGTGGGGTACACCGCCCCGCGCTCCGACTCGTTGTAAAGGCTGACGTTGCCACCCACCACGGGCACGCCCAGCACGCGGCAGGCGTCCGCGATCCCGTCCACCACGCCCGCCAGCTCCCACGCCACCTCCGGCCGCTCGGGATTCCCGAGGTTCAGACCGTCGGTGACCGCCACCGGACGCGCGCCCACGCACGCCACGTTGAGGGTGGCCTCGCACACCGCGCCTGCCCCTCCGGCCCACGGGTCCAGGTACGCAATCCTTCCGTTCCCGTCCACGCTCACCGCGATCCCCCGCGGCGGCGCCTCCACCAGCCGCAACACCGCGGCGTCGGCACCCGGTCCCACCACGGTGCGCAGCTGTACCATGTGGTCGTACTGGGTGTAGATCGGCCGCTTGCCTACCACCGACGGAGACCTCAACACCCGCAGCAGGGCCTCCGTCAAGTCGGGCTGCGGTAGGCCCGACAGGTCCGCGTCCCGCAGCGCGCGCCGGGCCTCCGGTTCTTGCTCCGGTACGCGGTAGGTGGGCGCCTGGGTGAGGGCCGAGGGCGGCAGCTCCACCACCAGCTGTCCCGCGTCGTACACCCGAAGGACGGGCTCGGCGACCACCTCGCCCACCACCTCCGCCCGCAGGCCCCACCGCCGGTAGGCCTTCAGCACCTCCTCCTCCCGGCCCCGCTGGACAACCAGGAGCATCCGCTCCTGGGACTCCGACAGCAGCACCTCTGTGGGCGTCATCCCCCGCTCCCGCCTGGGCACCCGGTCCAGGTGCAGGACCATCCCCACGCCGCCCCGCGCGCTCATCTCCGCGGCCGCACACGTGAGCCCCGCCGCCCCCATGTCCTGCAGCGCCACCACCGCGCCGGTGTCCAGCGCCTCCAGGGTGGCCTCGATGAGCAGCTTGCCCGCAAAGGGGTCTCCGATCTGCACCGCACCGCGGTCCGCCTCTGCGGACCCTTCGTCCAGCTCCTCAGAGGCGAAGCTGGCCCCGCCGATCCCGTCCCGGCCGGTGCGCGCACCCGCGTACACCACGGGGTTGCCCGGCCCGGCGGCCGCGGAGGTGAACACCCGGGAGCTGGGGAGTAAGCCCACGCAGGCCACGTTCACCAGCGGGTTGGCACGGTAACAGTCCTCGTACAGTACCTCCCCGCCGACCACGGGCACACCCACGGAGTTGCCGTAGTGGCTGATGCCCGCCACCACGCCGTCCCGCAGCCGCCTGGACTGCGGGTCGTCTGGAGGCCCGAACCGCAGGCTGTCCAGCAGGGCCACGGGCCGGGCGCCCATGCTCAGCACATCCCTCAGGATCCCCCCCACCCCCGTGGCGGCCCCGTGAAACGGGTCGACCGCGCTGGGGTGGTTGTGGCTCTCCACCTTCAGCGCCGCAGCGAGGCCTGGAGCCACCTCCACCACGCCCGCGTTCTCCCCGGGTCCCCGCAGCACCCCCGGCCCGGCCGTAGGCAGCCGCCTCAGGTACGGCCGGGAGTGTTTGTATGCGCAGTGCTCCGACCACATGACGCCGAACATGCGCAGCTCGGTGGGGTTGGGCTCCCTGCCCAGCAGCCCGCAGACCCGCTCGTACTCCTCCCGCCGCAGGCCCACAGCCTCCCAGTCCGGCCGGCGCGTGGCGGCCGTCACCCCGACCTCCCCGCGGCCACCGCCGCGCGTTCCCGCAGCCACCGATGCATGCTCTCGAACAGGCGCCGGCCGTCTTGCCCGCCCAACACCTCCTCCGAGCACCGCTCGGGGTGGGGCATCAGGCCCAGCACGTTGCCCGCGGCGTTCACCACGCCCGCGATGTGGTGCACCGACCCGTTGGGGTTGGCATCCAGCGTGGTGCGGCCCTGGGCATCCACGTACCGGAACACCACCTGCCGTTGCCGCTCCAGCTCCTCCAGCACCTCCCGCGGGGCGTGGTACCGGCCGTCGCCGTGGGCGATGGGCATGCGCACCACCTCCCCGGGCGCGTACAGGCCCGTAAAGGGGGTGTCCGTGCGCTCCACCCGCAGGTGGACCCACTCGCACCGGAAGGTGGGCGTCCGGTTGCGCAGCAGCGCCCCCGGCAGCAGGCCCGCCTCGGTCAGGACCTGGAACCCGTTGCACACGCCTAACACCAGCCCCCCCAAGGACGCGAACCGGCGCACCGCGCGCACCACGGGGCTGGTGGCCGCCACCGCCCCGGGCCGCAGGTAGTCGCCGTAGGAGAACCCGCCGGGCAACAGCACCGCGTCGAACCCCGACAGGTCTTCCGTTTCGTGCCACACGAACTGCGCCGCGTACCCCAGTACGTCCCGCAGCACGTGCAGGCAGTCCCGGTCGCAGTTGGACCCCGGGAACACCACCACCGCAAACCGCGGATCCCTCACGGGACGCAGACCTCCTCCCGCTCGAACACCTCGTAGTCCTCGATCAGGGGGTTGGTGAGGAACCGCTCGCACAGCTCCCGAACCCGCTCCCGCCAGCCCTCCTCGGGCACGGTAAGCTCGAACGCCTTGCCCACCCGCACCTCAGACGCCTCGAAGCCCAACGCCCGTAGCCCCGTCTCCACCGCCTGGCCTTGGGCGTCCAGCACACCGGGTTTGAGGAATACCACCACCCGGACGCGCTTGTTCACAGCTCCACCTCCCGGCCCGTGATACGGCGGAACGCTTCCAGGTACCGCGTCCGCAGCTCCTCCACCAGCTGCTCGGGCAGCTCCGGCGCCGGCGGGCTCTTGTCCCAGCCCACCCGCTCCAGGTAGTCCCGCAGCAGCTGCTTGTCGAACGCCTCCAGCTCGCCGCGGCGGTAGGCCTCCCGATCCCAGTACCGGGACGAGTCCGGGGTACCCACCTCGTCGATGAGGAGGAGCTCGTCCCCCACGAGCCCAAACTCGAACTTGGTGTCTGCCAGCAGCAGCCCCCGACCTTCCACGTGCTCCGCCATGTAGTTGTACAGCCGAACGCTGGTCTCCCGTAGCCGGCCCGCCAGCTCTCCTCCCACCACGGCGGCCATCGCTTCAAACGTCACGTTCTCGTCATGCCCCGTGGCGCTCTTGGTGGCAGGGGTGAACAGCGGCTCCGCCAGCCGCGCTCCCTGCTCCAGCCCCGTGGGGAGCTGTACCCCGCACACCGAGCCCGTCTTCTGGTACTCCTTCCACGCGGAGCCCGCCAGGTACCCGCGCACCACGCACTCGAAGTCCACCCGGCGTGCCCGGCGCACCAGCATGCTGCGGCCCCGCAGCCAGCCCGCCTGCGCCGGTTTCAGTCCCGTCGCCTGCACGATGGCGCCGAAGTCCGTGGTTACCAGGTGGTTGGGCACCAGGTGCCGCGTCCGTTCGAACCAGAAGGCCGAAAGCTGCGTCAGGACCTTCCCGCGGTCCGGGACCGGGGTGGGCAGGACCACGTCGAAGGCGCTGATCCGGTCGGTGGCCACCACCAGCAGGTGCGCTCCCAGGTCGTACACGTCCCGGACCTTGCCACGGCAGTAAAGGGGAAGGGACAGGGTGGCACCCGTCACGTCGCCACCTCCTGCCGCCGGGGAACCCCCACCCGCTCCAGGATTTCGTCCACGTGCCGCAGGTAAGGCTCCGGGTCCAGGCACGCCCTGAGGTCGGCCTCGTCCGCCACCACCCGCACCGCGGGGTCTTCCAGCAGCCTGCGCACCAGGGCGTCTGCCGGAGGCGAGGGGTCCTCCCACACCGCCGCCGCAGCGCGCTGCAGGGCGGCATACGCTGCCTCCCGCGGCATCCCCCGCTCCACCAGGTGCAGAAGCACCCGGTGCGAGTACACCAGGCCCCCCGTGGACTCCAGGTTGCGCCGCATGCGCGCCTCGTCCACCCGGAGCCCGCGGATCACCTGGTGCATCTTGCGCAGCATGTAGTGCAACAGGGTGGAAGCCCCCGACAGGACGATGCGCTCGTTGGACGAGTGGGTGATGTCCCGCTCGCCCCACAGGGCCTGGTTTTCCAAGGCGGTGAGCGCACACCCGCGGAGCATGCGGCTCAGCCCCACCACCCGCTCGCTCAGGATGGGGTTGCGCTTGTGGGGCATGGCGGAAGACCCTGTCTGACCGGGGGCGAAGGGCTCCTCCAGCTCCCGGATCTCCGTACGCTGCAGCGACCGCACCTCGGTGGCGATGCGCTCCAGAGTCCCCCCCACCACCGCCAGGGCGGTCACGTACTGGGCGTGCCGGTCCCGCTGCACCACCTGGGAGGAAGCGGGATCCGGCTGCAGCCCCAGCCGCTGGCACACGTACGCCTCTACCTGTGGGGGCAGGTGCGCGTAGTTGCCCACCTCCCCCGAAAGCTTGCCCACCCGGACGGCCTCCCGCGCCTGCTGCAGCCGCGCCCGCCCTCGCTCCAGCTCCGCGATCCACGTGGCCACCTTGCAGCCGAAGGTGACCGGCTCCGCCTGCACCCCGTGGGTGCGCCCCGCCATGAGGGTGTACCGGTGGCGGTGCGCCAGCTCCCGCAGGACCCCCAGCAGCCGGTCCAGCTCCTCCAGCAGCAGGTCGCACGCCCGCACCAGCAGCACCGCGTTGGCCGTGTCCAGGACGTCGGAGGAGCCCAGCCCCCGGTGCAGGTAGCGCGCGTCCTCCCCCAGGTCTTCGGAGACCACCCGCAGGAACGCCACCACGTCGTGGTGGGTCTGCCGTTCCTCCACCTCCCGCACCCGCTCGGGGTCCGGCACCCGAGCCCGCTCCCGCAGCCTGCGGGCGGCGTCGCGGGGAATCCAGCCCAGTTCCGCCTGCGCTTCCGTGGCCAGCAGCTCGACCTCCAGCCACGTGGCGAGCTTGGTGCGCTCGCTCCAAAGCTCCGCCATCTCGGCGGTGGTGTACCGCGGGATCACAGCACGCCTCCGGGCGTGTACACCGTGTGCTCGCGACGGGGCCCGGTGCCGATCATGGTCACCGGTGCCCCGCACAGCTCCTGTACCCGCTCCACGAACCGCCGGGCCTGCGCGGGAAGGTCTCCGTACCGCGTGACCCCGTGGGTAGACGTCTTCCACCCGGGCAGCTCCTCATACACGGGGCGGACCCTCTCCAGCACCGGCGTGGGCGGCACGGTGTTGAGCCGCTGGCCGCGGTACTCGTACGCCACGCACACCCGCACCGGGTGGAAGTGGTCCAGCACGTCCAGCTTCATGAGGGCGATCTCCGTGCAGCCGTTCAGCCGCGAGGCGAACCGCGCGGCCACCCCATCGAACCACCCGCATCGCCGGGGCCGGCCGGTGGTCGCACCGTACTCCCCACCCAGCTCCCGCAGCCGGGCGCCGTCGGGGCCAGGTTCCTCCGTTGGCATGGGCCCAGACCCCACCGCGGTGGTGTACGCCTTCACCACGCCCACCACCCGGGTGATGCGGTGCGGAGGGACGCCTGCGCCCGAGCACGCGCCGCCCGCGAGGGTGGTGGACGACGTCACGTACGGGTAGATCCCCCAGTCCACGTCCCGCATGGTGCCCAGGTGGCCCTCCAGCAGCACCGGGTCATCCCGATCCAACGCTTCCTGCACCACCTGGAACCCGTCCGCCACGTACGGCCGCAGCCGCTCTGCCCACGCCTGGCACGCCCGGAGGACCGCGGAGGGATCCAGGACCGGCTGCCCGTGCACCCGCTCCAGGTACGCGTTGTGGCGCCGCAAGGACGCCTCCAGCTGCGCACTCAACATCTCGGGGTGGTACAGGTCCGCCACCCGCAGCCCCACGCGTGCCACCTTGTCCGTGTACGACGGCCAGATGCCCTGGCGGGTGGTGCCGTGCGCGCCCGCGCCCCGGGCCTCCTCCTCCAGCACGTCCAGCTGCACGTGGTGCGGCAGCGTCAGGTGCGCCCGGTCGGACACCAACAGCTCCCCCTTGGCCAAGCCCCGGCGGCTGAGGTCGTCGATCTCCTGCAGCAGCAGGTCCGGGTTCACCACGCAGCCGGGCCCGATGAGGTTCCGGCAGCCCGGGTGGAAGATGCCGGAGGGCACCAGGTGTAGCCGGAACGTGCCCCACTCGTTCACGATGGTGTGGCCGGCGTTGGCGCCGCCGTTAAACCGCACCACCAGCCGCGCGTGCTGGCTGAGGGCGTCGATCACCTTTCCCTTGCCCTCGTCGCCCCAGTGCAGGCCGACCACCGCGGTGACCGGCATCAGCGTTCCGCTCCCACGGCCCGCAGGGCGCGCAGCCCGATGTCCGTGCGGTAGTGCATGCCGTCGAACCGCACGTGCTCCAGCACCCGGTAGGCGGCTTCTCGGGCCTGCCGGACGTCAGCTCCCAGGCCAACCGCGTTCAGCACCCGGCCGCCCGCGGTCACCATCTTGCCGTCGCGTCGGGCGACCCCCGCGCAGAACACGAGGCTTGCGGGCGGGAGGGGCTTGTCCAGCCCACGCACCTCCTGCCCGGTCTGGGGAGCCTCGGGGTAACCCCGCGCCGCGGCCACCACACACACCGCCGCGCCGGGCCTCCACCGCAGCCGCACGTCCTCTAGCCGGCCGGTGCAGGCTGCCACCAGCACTTCCGTCAGGTCCGACTCCAAAAGCGGCAGCAGCACCTGCGCTTCTGGGTCTCCGAACCGCGCGTTGAACTCCAGCACCCTGGGCCCTTCCCGGGTGAGCATCAGGCCCGCGTACAGCACGCCCCGGAAGGGAGCCCCGTCATCGCACAGCGCCTTTGCCGTGGGCTGCAGGATCTCGCGGGTGACCTGCTCGGTCAAGCTCCCGGGCAGGTGTGCAAGCGGGGCCACGGCACCCATGCCGCCCGTGTTGGGGCCCCGGTCGCCGTCCAGCAGCCGCTTGTGGTCCTGCGCCAGCACCATGGGCACCACCACTTCGCCGTCCACGAATGCCAGCGCGGACGCCTCTTCACCCTCCAGGTACTCCTCCACCACCACCCGCCGCCCCGCCTCCCCGAACCTTCCCTCCACCATCAACGACCGCACCGCGTCCTCCGCCTCCCGGACGTCCTGGCACACCAACGCCCCCTTGCCCCCGGCCAGTCCGTCCGCCTTCACCACGCACCGGCCGCCCAGCTGCCGCACCCACCGCAGGGCCTCTTCAGCGGAGTCGAAGGTGCGGTGGTCCGGCTGCGGTACCCCCGCGCGGGCCAGCAGCTGCTTGGCGTACACCTTGGACGACTCGATGCGCGCCGCCCGCTGCGTCGGCCCGAACGCCCGGACGCCCGCGGCCTCCAGGCCGTCCACCACACCCCTGGCCAGAGGTTCTTCGGGGCCGACCACCACAAGGTCGGGCCGGAGGTCCGTTGCGGCCCGAACCAGGGCCGCAACGTCCCCGGCGCCCACCGGCAGGCAGCTAGCTTCCTTCATTCCGGGGTTTCCGGGCGCGCAGTACACCTCCCGCACCGCGGGGCTGCGCCGCAGAGCCCACACCAGAGCGTGCTCACGGCCGCCCGAGCCGACCACCAGGATTCGCAACACGCTTCCCTCGACCGTCCGTTATTCCCGTACGATCGCTCCCGCCCCTCGCACACGATACCAGTGTTTCCG
>JANXBY010000050.1 GCA_025060455.1 Armatimonadota bacterium | reverse complement strand
GAGGGGCGGCCCGAACGGCGGAACGCAGCCCAGTAGGCGCCGACGGGGCTCCGGCTCCCGTTGCAGCACAGCCGGCGGAATCGGACCGTAGGTCCCGTTCCGAGAGGGCCCCGCCGTCTGAGCGGCGGGGAAGTCGGGTGGTACCGCGTGAGGACTTCCGCCTCCCGTCCCGAAGGACGGGAGGCGTTGTTTTTCAGCCGGAAGGAGGGATGGTCGGTGATCGTGGTGCTGCACCCTCAGTGCACCCCGGACCAGCAGGAGGCGGTGCTGCAGCGCATCCGGGAGGCAGGGCTCGTCCCTCACCTCTCCCAGGGCGTCCTGCGCACCGTCATCGGCGTCATCGGCGACGACCGCACCAAAGAGCAGCTGCGCACCATGCTGGAAGCCATGGACGGCGTAGAACGCGTGGTCAAGGTCCTCCAGCCCTACAAGCTCGTCAGCCGGGAGTTCCAGCCCCACACCACCGTGGTCCCCGTAGGCCCCGTGCGCATCGGCGGCCCTGAGGTGGTCCTCATCGCCGGCCCCTGCTCGGTGGAAAGCCGCGACCAGATCCTCCAGGCCGCCCAGGCGGTGAAACAAGCCGGCGCCGTCATGCTCCGCGGAGGAGCCTTCAAGCCCCGCACCTCCCCCTACTCCTTCCAGGGCCTGGAGGAAGAAGGCCTCCGGCTGCTGGCCGAAGCCCGCCAGGCCACCGGCCTGCCCGTGGTCACCGAGGTCATGGACGCCCGCCAGCTAGAACTGGTCCTCCGCTACGCGGACATGGTCCAGATCGGCGCCCGCAACATGCAGAACTACACCCTCCTGCGGGAAGTCGGCCGCGCCCGCTGCCCCGTCCTCCTCAAGCGCGGACCCGCCGCCACCCTGGAAGAAACCCTCCTGGCCGCGGAATACCTCCTCGCGGAGGGCAACCCCCACGTGGCCCTGTGCGAGCGCGGCCTGCGCAGCTTCGACAACCACACCCGCTTCCTCCTGGACATCAGCGCGGTCCCCGTCCTCCAGCGCCTCAGCCACCTGCCCGTGCTGGTGGACCCCAGCCAGGCCGCGGGCAAGCGCCAGTGGGTCCCACCCCTGGCCCGGGCCGCGGTGGCCGCAGGCGCCGACGGCCTGCTCGTCGAAGTCCACCCAGACCCCGAGCGGGCCCTCAGCGACGGCCCCCAGCAGCTCCGGCCCGCAGAGTTCGCCGAGCTCGTCCCCCAGCTGCGCCGCGTGGCCCAGGCGGTAGGCCGCGACCTGGCCGCCACGGCCGCGGGCGCGCCGGTTTGATAAGGAACGTGAATCGTGCTCGCGTTGACAGGTACCCGGCCCACTGGTAGAAGTAGACGCAAACGCACACCGGGAGGACTGGCGGCACGGCGAGGCTGGCCTCACCAAAGGCCAGCGGCGCTGATGTCACCGGCCCGGACCTAAGTGTTCGGGGCGCCGTCAGGGCGCAACCCGAGGCAACCCCGGCGGGCTCCCTGGGGTGTGCGTGTTCGAAGTGAATCATCCAGGCGAGGAAGGGAAGCAGTAGGCGCTGCGGGCTCTCCCAGAGAGCCGGGAGGGGTGTGACCCGGTGGAGTCCGGCGCTGAACCTCGTCCCTGAGCCCGCCGGGCGAAGCACAGTAGTCCGGCACGCGGCCGGCGCGAACGGCAAACGAGGGCCGAGTTCTTCACGAGCTCGGAACTAAGGTGGTACCGCGGGAGCCATCCCGTCCTTAGGGTGGCTCCCGCTGGTTTTGTATCGGACCGAAGGGAGGCAGACTATGCGGATCACGACGGCGGAGACCCGCAAGGCCACCCGCACCATCTCGGGTGCGCAGGCGGTGGTACGGGTCCTGGAGGAGGCCGGGGTGGAGTGGGTGTTCGGGCACCCGGGTGGGGCGTCCCTGCCGCTGTACGACGCCCTGTACGACGCGCCCAGCATCCGGCACGTCCTCTGCCGCCACGAGCAGGTGGCCGCCCACGCGGCCACCGGCTACGCCCGGGCCTCCGGCCGCTTCGGAGTGTGCACCGCCACCTCGGGGCCCGGGGCCACCAACCTGGTCACGGGTTTGGCGGACGCCATGATGGACTCCGCCGCGGTCCTGGCCATCACGGGACAGGTGGTCCGGGCCAACATCGGGACCGACGCCTTCCAGGAGGCGGACGTTACCTCCATCACCACGCCCATTACCAAACACAACGCCCTGGTGATGGATCCCCACGCCCTGGTCCGGACCTTGCGGGAGGCCATCTACCTGTGCCAGTCCGGGCGGCCCGGCCCGGTGTTGGTGGACGTGCCCCGGGACGTGTTCCAGACCCAGATCCCCGAGGAGTTGCTGGACGAACCGTTCGAGCCGCGCCGGCGCCCCGTGACCAAAGGCCACCCGGCCCGCATCGCGGAAGCCGCGGAGGCCATCTCCCAGAGCCGCCGGCCGATCCTGTACGTGGGCGGTGGTGCCCAGGGCGCCAGCGAGCCCTTGGCGAGGTTGGCCCGCCGCTGCCGGATCCCCGTGACCGTGACCCTGATGGGCAAGGGGGCGTTCGACGAGACCGACCCTCTGTGCCTGGGCATGCTGGGCATGCACGGGACCGCCTACGCCAACTACGCCATCAACGCCGCGGACCTGGTGATCGCGGTCGGGGCGCGGTTCGACGACCGGGTGACCGGCCGGCTGAAGGACTTCTGTCCCCACGCGCGGTTCATCCACATTGACATCGACCCCTCGGAGATCGGGAAGAACAAGCCCGCGCACATCCCCATCGTGGGGGATGCCCGGGAGGTCCTGGAGGTCCTGGAGCCCTTGGTGCAGCCTCCGGACGTGGAGGCCTGGTGGAAGCAGATCGAGGAGTGGCGGACCCGCTACCCCCTCCGCTGGAAGCCGGGGCCCATGCTGAAGCCCCAGGAGGCCATCGAGGCCATCTACCGGGTGACCCGCGGGGAGGCGCTGGTGGTCACCGACGTGGGCCAGCACCAGATGTGGGCGGCGCAGTACTACAAGTGCCGCAGGCCGCGGACTTTCATCTCCTCCGGCGGGCTGGGCGCCATGGGGTTCGGCTTTCCCGCAGCCATGGGGGCCCAGTTCGCCCGACCAGACGCCCTGGTGGTGGCCATCGTGGGCGACGGGGGCTTTCAGATGACCATGCAGGACCTCATCACCGCGGTGGAGTGGCGGCTGCCGCTGAAGATCTACGTGGTGAACAACGGGTCCTTGGGGATGGTCCGCCAGTGGCAGGAGCTGTTCTACCACCAGCGCTACTGTGCGGTGCAGCTCCAGAACCCCGACTTCGCCCGCATCGCGGAGGTGTTCGGGGCCGTGGGAGTCCGGGTGGAACGTTCCGAGGACCTGGAGCCGGCCCTGCAGCGGTCCCTGGAGGTCACCGACCGTCCGGTGGTGGTGGACCTCATCGTGGACCCGGAGGAGAACTGCTACCCCATGATCCCCTCCGGCCAGTCCGTGAAGGAGATGATCCTCGGTGACTAACGCCCTGCCCACACCGCAACCTCGGCCCGAGCGCCGGGTGCTCTCGGTGCTGGTGGACAACGTGCCGGGGGTCCTGCTGCGGATCGTGGCCTTGTTCCGGCGCCGCGGGATCAACATCCACAGCCTGGCGGTGTCCGTGACCGAGGACCCCGGGGTGTCTCGCATCACCATGACCGTGGAGTGCCCCGCGGCCTTGGCGGAGTCCGTGGTCAAACAGGTCCGCCGGGTGGTGGAGGTGCGGCGGGTGCGCGACGTCACCGACGCACCCCGCACGGAGCGGGAGCTCGCCCTGGTGAAGGTGAACGCGCCCGCGGGGGTGCGCTCCGAGATCCTGGAGGCGGCCCAGGTGTTCCGCGCCCGGCCCATCGATCTCACAGAGAAGACGGTCACCCTGGAGGTCACGGGCAGCCCGGAGAAGATCGACGCGTTTTTGAACCTCGTGGCCCGCCACGGGGTGCGGGAGGTGGCCCGCACGGGGTCCGTGGTGTTGCTGCGGGGGTCGGCCACCACGTAGAGGAGGTGCATCATGGCGAAGGTGTACTACGAGCGCGACGCCAACCCGGAGGTGATCCGGTCCAAGCGTGTGGCGGTGCTGGGCTACGGCAGCCAAGGACACGCCCACGCCCTGAACCTGCGGGACCAGGGGGTGCCGGTGGTGGTGGGACTCAAGCCCGGCAGCTCCTGGGACCGGGCCCGGGCAGACGGGTTCCGGGTGGTGGAGGTCGCGGAGGCGGTGCGGGAGGCGGACGTGGTGTCCGTGCTGCTGCCGGACATGGTCCACGCTCAGGTGTACCGGGAGTCCATCCGCCCGAACCTGCGCAAGGGACAGGCCCTGGCCTTCGCCCACGGTTTTACCGTCCTGTACGGACAGGTGGAGCCCCCGCCGGATGTCGACGTGTTCATGGTGGCGCCCAAATCCCCCGGGCACCGCATGCGGGAGGTGTTCGTGGAAGGACAGGGCGTGCCCGGGCTGGTGGCCGTGCACCAGGACGCCACGGGGCAGGCGAAGCAGATCGCCCTGGCCTACGCGTGGGGCGTGGGCTGCCTGCGGGCGGGCGTGGTGGAAACCACCTTCCGGGAGGAGACCGAAAGCGACCTGTTCGGGGAGCAGGCGGTGCTGTGTGGCGGGGTCACCGCCCTCATCCAGGCGGGGTTTGAGACGCTGGTGGAGGCGGGCTACCAGCCGGAGATCGCGTACTTCGAGTGCCTCAACGAGCTGAAGCTGATCGTGGACCTCATCTACGAGGGCGGCATGCAGTGGATGCGCTACTCGGTGTCGGACACCGCGGAGTACGGCGACTACACCCGGGGTCCCCGGATCATCGATGAGCACGTGCGCCAGCGCATGCGGGAGATCCTCAAGGAGGTCCAGGACGGTACCTTCGCTCGGGAGTGGATCCTGGAAGCACAGGCCAACTTCCCGTCCTTCCGCAACCTCCGGGTGCGGGCGGCGCAGCACCCCATCGAGGAGGTGGGCCGCCAGCTGCGGGCCATGATGCCCTGGCTGAAAAAGCCGCAGGCCAAAGCACCCCAGACGGTAGGCGCCGGTGGAGGGGATTAGGGTGACGGACCGGGTCTACATCTTCGACACCACTCTGCGGGACGGAGAGCAGTCCCCCGGCTTCTCCATGACCGTCCAGGAGAAGCTGGAGATGGCTCACGCCCTCGCCCGCCTGGGCGTGGACGTGATCGAGGCGGGGTTCCCCGTGGCCTCGCCGGGCGACCTGGAGGCGGTAAAGCGGATCGCCCGGGAGGTCCGGGGGCCGGTGATTTGCGGGCTCGCGCGGGCCCAGCGGCAGGACATCGAGGTGTGCTGGGAGGGCGTGCGGGAGGCGGAGCGGCCGCGCATCCACACCTTCATCGCCACCTCGCCCATCCACATGGAGCGCAAGCTCCGCATGACGCCGGAGGAGGTGTTGGAGGCCGCCCGGCAGGCGGTCCGCCTGGCCCGGTTCCTGTGTCCGGAGGTGGAGTTCAGCTGCGAGGACGCCACCCGCTCCGACGTGGACTTCCTCTGTCGGGTGGTGGAGGCCGCCATCCGGGAGGGTGCTGCGGTGATCAACCTCCCCGACACCGTGGGCTACGCGGTGCCCCACGAGTACGCCAACCTGATCCGCACCGTGCGGGAGCGGGTGCCGGACTCCGACAAGGTGACCTGGAGCGTGCACTGCCACGACGACCTGGGGATGGCGGTGGCCAACTCCCTGGCGGGGGTGCAGGCGGGCGCGCGCCAGGTGGAGGGCACCATCAACGGGATCGGGGAGCGGGCAGGGAACGCAGCCCTGGAGGAGGTCATCATGGCCCTGGTGACCCGCCGGGACGTCTTCGGGCTGCGGGTGGGCGTAGACACCACCCGGATCTACCCCACCAGCCGGCTGCTGTCCGCCCTCACCGGGGTGGAGGTGCAGCCCAACAAGGCCATCGTGGGCGCCAACGCCTTCGCCCACGAGGCGGGGATCCACCAGCACGGGGTGCTCAGCGACCCGCGCACCTACGAAATCATGACCCCGGCCTCCGTGGGCGTGCCCACCAACCGCCTCGTCCTGGGCAAGCACTCCGGCCGGCATGGGCTCGTGCACGCGCTCCGGGAGATGGGGTTCCAGCTCACCGAGGAAGAGGTGGAGCGGGTCTACACGCGCTTCAAGGCCCTGTGCGACCGGAAGAAGCGGGTGGAGGTGGGGGACCTGGTGGCCCTGGTGCAGGAGGGGTTCGCCGCGGCCCCGGAGACGTACCGGCTGGTCTCCTTCCGCGTCACCACCGCCAGCGACGAGCCGCCCCACGCGGCGGTGCGGCTGGAGCGGTCGGGCCGGCTGCACGTGGCGGAGAGTACCGGGGACGGACCTGTGGACGCCCTGTTTGCGGCCATCAACGCGGCCACCGGGCGTCAGGTGCGGCTGCTGGACTACAGCCTGCGGTCCGCCACCGGCGGGAGCGACGCCCTGGGGGAGGCGGTGTGCCGGCTCCAGGAGGGGGACCGCGTGGCCACGGGACGGGGCAGCAGCACCGATGTCCTGGAGGCCAGCGCCCTGGCCTATGTCGCCGCCCTGAACAAACTCGTGGAAGCCCAACCTGTGCAGACCGTCCGTACTGGGTCGTAGGCCACGCGCACGAGGGAGAACCCATGGGAATGACCATCACGGAAAAGATCCTGGCGGCCCACGCGGACCTGCCGAAGGTGGAGCCCGGCGACCTGGTGGAGTGCCGCGTGGACATGCTGTTCGCCAACGACATCACCGCGCCCCTGGCGATCCAGCAGTTCGAGCGCATCGGGGTGGACCGGGTGTTCGACCCCGATCGGGTCGCCTTCGTGCTGGACCACTACTCCCCGGCCAAGGACATCGCCTCCGCGGAGCAGTGCCGCATCACCCGGGAGTTCGTGCGCAAGCACGGCCTCCCCCACTTCTACGACGTGGGGCGGGCGGGGATCGCCCACGTGCTGCTGGCGGAGGAAGGGTTCGTGGTCCCCGGGGAGCTGTTCGTGGGCGCGGACTCGCACACGTGCAACCACGGGGCCCTGGGCGCCTTCGCCACCGGGGTGGGAAGCTCCGACCTGGCCGCGGCCATGGCCACGGGCCGGCTGTGGTTCCGGGTCCCGCACACCTTGCGGTTCGTGTTCCGGGGCAGCCTGCCCCGGTGGGTGACGGGCAAGGACCTGGTGCTGCGCATCATCGGCGACATCGGGGTGGACGGGGCGCGGTACGCGGCTATGGAGTTCGCAGGTCCGGTGCTGCAGCAGCTTTCCATGGACGAGCGGTTCTCCATCACCAACATGGCGGTGGAGGCAGGGGCCAAAAACGGGATCATGGAGCCCGACGAGATGGTGTTGGAGTGGGTGCGGCCGCGGGCGCGCCGTCCCTTCCAGCCGGTCTACGGGGACCCGGACGCCCGTTACGCGGCCGTGTACGAGTACGACGTCACCGACATGCAGCCGGTGGTGAGTGCGCCGCCCTCGCCCGCCAACGTGGTGCCCGTGACGGAGGTGGCCGGGGTGCGGGTGGATCAGTGCTTCATCGGCACGTGCACCAACGGCCGCATCGAGGACCTGCGGCAGGCGGCCCGGGTGCTGGCGGGCCGCAAGGTGCACCCGGACGTGCGCCTGGTGGTGATCCCCGCCACCCCGCGGATCTACCGGCAGGCCCTGGAGGAGGGCCTCATCCAGGTGTTCCTGGAAGCCGGGGCCGCGGTGTCCACGCCCACCTGCGGGCCGTGCATCGGGGGGCACATGGGCGTGCTGGCGGACGGGGAGGTGTGCGTGTCCACCAGCAGCCGGAACTTTATCGGCCGCATGGGCCACCGGGGTGCCAAGGTGTACCTGTCCAACGCCGCGGTGGCCGCCGCGGCCGCGGTGGCGGGCAAGCTGGTGCACCCCGATGAGGTGGTGCGTGAGGCCGTTCGGGTGTAAGGAGGTCCGGGATGCCGATCCGGGGCAGGGCCCACAAGGTAGGCGACCACATTGACACCGACCTGATCATCGCGGGGCGTTACCTGGTGACCACCGACCCCGCCAAACTGGGCGAGCACCTCTTCGAGGACCTGGATCCCGGGCTCCGCCAGCGCATCCGGCCCGGGGACATCGTGGTGGCGGGGGAGAACTTCGGCCAGGGCAGCTCCCGGGAGCACGCGCCCCTGGCTCTGGTGGGCGCGGGCGTGAGCGCGGTGGTGGCCGCGTCCTACGCCCGCATCTTCTACCGCAACGCCTTCAACAACGGCCTGCTGCTCCTGGAGTGCCCGGAGGCCAGCCAGGCGGTACAGAACGGCGACGAGCTGGAGGTGGATCCCGAGACCGGCCAGATCCGCAACCTGACCCGCGGGGAGGCATACCAGGCCAAGCCCATCCCTCCCTTCATGCAGGAGCTCACCCGGGCCGGCGGGATCATCCCGTACGTGCGGCGGAAGCTGGGGTTGGAGGCCTCCTGATGCGGGTGGAGGTGTACGACACCACCCTGCGGGACGGGACGCAGGGCGCGGACGTGGAGTTCTCCGTGGAGGACAAGCTGCGGTGTGCCCGCGCCCTGGACGAGGTGGGGGTGGACTTCGTGGAAGGCGGCTGGCCGGGCAGCAATCCCCGGGACATGGAGTTCTTCCGCCAGGCGGTGCGCCAGACTTGGCACCACGCCCGCCTGGTGGCCTTCGGCAGCACCCGACGGGCGGAGGTGGCCGCTCACCACGACGCGAACCTGCGGGCGCTGCTGGAGGCAGGTACGGAGTGGGTGGCGGTGTTCGGGAAGAGCTGGGACCTGCACGTCCACGCCGCCCTGCGGACCTCCCTGGACGAGAACCTCCGAATGATCGGCGACTCCGTGCGGTACCTCAAGGCGCAGGGCCGGAAGGTGGTATACGACGCGGAGCACTTCTTCGACGGCTTCCGAGCCAACCCGGCCTACGCCCTGCAGACCCTGCGGGCGGCCGCGGAGGCGGGAGCGGACCGGGTGGTCCTGTGTGACACCAACGGGGGAAGCCTGCCCCACCAGATCGGGCCGGTGGTCCGCCGGGTGGCGGAGGAGATCACGGTCCCGCTGGGCATCCACACCCACAACGACGCGGGCTGCGCGGTGGCCAACGCGGTGGAGGCAGTCCGCGCCGGCTGCGTGCACGTGCAGGGGACGGTGAACGGGTACGGGGAGCGGTGCGGGAACGCGGACCTGTGCGTGCTCGTGCCGAACCTGGTGCTGAAGCTGCGGTACGACTGCCTGCTGCCCGGGGCGCTGCGCCGGCTCAGCCACCTGAGCCACTTCGTGGCCGAGCTGGCAAACCGGACCCCGGACGAACACCAGCCGTACGTGGGCCGCAACGCCTTCGCGCACAAGGGCGGCGTGCACGTCTCCGCAGTCCGGCAGGATCCCGGCACCTACGAGCACGTGGACCCTGCCATGGTGGGCAACCGCAGGCGGTTCGTGGTCTCCGACCTGTCGGGGCGGTCCAACATCCTCAGCAAGGCAGAAGAGCTGGGCCTGCCCCTGGACCCCCGCAGTCCGTCCACCGCCCAAATCCTGGAGCGCGTGAAGTGGTTGGAGTACACCGGCTACCAGTTCGAGGGCGCGGACGCCTCGTTTGAGCTGCTGGCCCGCCGGCTGTTGGGGGAGTGGAACGACGGGTTTGAGGCGGGCCCCTTCCTGGTGGTGGTCCACCGGACGGAGGACCGGGCGTGGGCGGAGGCCACGGTACGGGTTCGGGTGGACGGGACGGAGGAGCACACCGCGGCGGAGGGTAACGGGCCCGTGCACGCCCTGGACCGGGCCCTCCGCAAGGCCCTGGAGCGGTTTTACCCCGAGCTCCGCCGCATCCGCCTGGTGGACTACAAGGTGCGCGTCCTGAACGCGGAGGCGGCCACCGCGGCACGGGTGCGGGTCCTCATCCAGACCACGGACGGGGAGGAGCGGTGGGAGACGGTGGGGGTCTCGGAGAACGTGGTGGAGGCCAGCTGGCTGGCCCTGGTGGACAGCCTCAGCTACGCCCTTTGGCGGTCGCGCGGCCGGAGGAGTCAAGCGGCGGTGTCTCAAGCCGGAGGCGACGGGGAACCCGTCCGTGAACGGTGAAGCCTGCACGGGACACCGCGCCCCCACGGGAGGGGCAGCCATGCAGGAACTGGAGGCGGAGCTGGACCGGCTGCTGCAGGCTCAGGAAGCGGAGCCGGACGAGGAACGTTGGACCGCACGCTGCATCCAGCAGATGTACTGACCGTGGACGCGCGCATCCTCCTTCTCCCTGGGGACGGGATCGGGCCGGAGGTGGTGGCGGAAGCCGTCCGGGTCCTGGACGCGGTGGCGGGCCGGTACGGACACCGCTTCACCTACCGCACGGGGTTGGTGGGTGGCGCCGCCATCGACCGCTATGGGGATCCCCTCCCGGGTCCCACGCGGGATGCGCTCCGGGAGTGCGACGCCATTCTGTTGGGCGCGGTAGGGGGGCCACGGTGGGACCACGGCGCGGTGCGTCCGGAAGCGGGGCTACTGGCGCTGCGCTATGAGCTCGGGTTGTACGCCAATCTGAGGCCCGCCACCCTGTTCGAGGGACTGGAGGCAGCCTCACCCCTGCGGCCGGAGGTGGTGCGGGGGACGGACTTCCTTATCGTGCGCGAGCTCACCGGCGGGCTGTACTTCGGAAAGCCCAAGGAGCGGGACGGCCATCAGGCGGTGGACACCATGCGGTACACCGCCGCGGAGGTGGAAAGGGTGGCCCGGGTGGCGTTCCGGGCCGCGCGGGGGCGCCGGCGCAAGGTGCACTCCGTGGACAAGGCCAACGTCCTGGAGACCTCGCGCCTGTGGCGGGACGTGGTAAGTCAGGTGGCCGAAGAGTTCCCGGACGTGGCCCTGGAGCACCTGCTGGTGGACACCTGCGCCATGCAGCTGGTGCAGAAGCCTACTACCTTCGACGTGATCCTCACGGAGAACACCTTCGGTGACATCCTCAGCGACGAGGCGGCCGCGGTGGTGGGCTCCATCGGGCTCCTCCCGTCCGCGAGCCTGGGGGAACGCCCACCCTTCCTGTACGAGCCGGTGCACGGATCCGCCCCCGACCTGGCGGGCCGGGGCGTGGCCAACCCCCTCGGGACCATCCTGAGCGCCGCCCTCATGCTCCGCTACTCCTTCGGGCTGGCGGTGGAGGCAGAGGCGGTGGAGGAGGCGGTGCGGGAGGTGGTCCGGGAGGGCGTCACCACGCCCGACCTGGGTGGCCGTGCGGGCACCCAGGAGGTGGGCGCCGCGGTGGCAGAGCGCGTCCTCCGAAGGGAAACCTGAGCCCCGCCACGAAGAACCCTCCGTCGGAGCCAGACCTCGGCCGTGGCGGTTGCAAAGGGGGGAAGGGTATGGAGTCCGCTCGGATCACACGGCGTCGTTTCCTGCGGGACAGCGCTCGGGCTGCTTCCGCCCTCGCCCTGTCCGCGTGGGGGCTGCAGGCTGGACAGAAGGCCTCCCACGCGCAGGAGCTCACCTTCCCCGTGGAGCGGGGAGCTAGCCTCCGGGTCCTCCGGTGGTCCCAGTTCGTGACCACCGACCGACCGATCTTCGAGGAGAACGCGAGGCGCTTCACCCAGAGGACGGGGGTGCCCGTGCGGGTGGAGTACGAGACGTGGACCGACGTGCAGCCGAAGGCAGCTGCCGCCGCCAACGTGGGCAGCGGCCCCGACATCGTGATCGGCTTCTTCGACGAACCGCACCTGTGGGCGGACAAGCTGGTTCCCGTCACGGACCTGGCGGAGTACCTGGGCCGCAAGTACGGCGGGTGGTTTGACGTCTGCCCCCAGTACGGCTACAGCCCGCAGCGCAACGCGTGGATCGCCATCCCCATCGGCGCCCCGGGCGTGGCGTTGAACTACCGGGTGTCGTGGGTGCGAGAGGCGGGCTTCGACCCGGACCCCGCCCGGTTCCCGAAGACCACGGACGAATTCCTCCGCCTGTGTCGGGCCCTGAAGGCCCGGGGACACCCCACAGGGTTCGCCCTCGGCAAGGCGGTGGGCGACGGGAACACGTGGGTCCACTGGTGCCTGTGGGCCTTCGGCGGGCGCGCGGTGGCCCCCGACAACCGGACCATCACCATCAACTCGCCGGAGACCGCCAACGCCCTGGAGTATGCCCGGGCCCTGTACGAGACCATGATCCCCGGTGTCGCGGGCTGGCTGGACCCCCACAACAACCGGGCCTTCCTGGCGGGCGAGATCTCCCTCACCAACAACGGGATCAGCATCTACTTCGCCGCGAAAAACGACTTCCCGGAGATCGCCCAGGACATGAACCACGCCTTCTTCCCCGTGGGGCCCGTGGGCCGGCCCACCGAGCTACACCTGTTCAGCCAGGCGTACATCTTCAGCTACACCCGGTACCCCAACGCCGCCAAGGAGTTCCTGCGGTGGGTGATGGAGGACACCCAGTACGGACGGTGGATCAACGGGATGCTGGGCTACGTCTCGCATCCCCTCAAGGCGTACACCAACCTCACGGTGTGGCGATCGGACCCGAAGGCCCTCCCCTTCCGGGACGCTGTGGCCCGCATGCTTCCCCACTCGTACGCGGGGCGGCCGGGTCCGGAGGCCGCGCGGGCGCTGGCGGAGTTCGTGATCGTGGACATGTTCGCGGACGCCTGCACCGGACGCCGCAGCGTGAGGGACGCCATGCGGGCCGCGGAGGACCGGTTGCGCCGCATCTACCGGGGCTAGCCGGACCCGCATTCCGGGCGGTGCAGGGGTGCCATGGGGCGGCAGGACGGACCCGGTTTCCCTAAGGTCACCGCAGGCCCGCTGCAGGCCCCCCTCCCCGGGGTGCGGAGCGGGCAGGAGGCCCTGGGCCGCTTGGTGGAGAGCCACCAGGCCCTGGGGTGGGTCATGGTGACCCCCGCCCTGGCGTTGCTGGCGGTTTTCCTAGCCTACCCCTTCGCGCTGGGGGTATGGCTCAGCTTCACGGACAGCCGGATCGCCAGCCCCGGGCGGTTCGTGGGCTTGGAGAACTTCCGCTACCTGGCCGGCGACGGAGTGTTTCGCCTCACGGTGCTGAACACGCTCCTGTACGCGGGCGTGGCGGTGGTGCTGAAGTTCGTGCTCGGGTTCGCGCTGGCCCTCCTGGTGAACCGGGAGTTCCGGGGCAAGCGGTTCGTGCGCGCCGCCATGCTCCTGCCGTGGATCGTGCCCACGTCCCTGTCTGCTCTGGTGTTCTACTGGATCTACGACAGCCAGTTCAGCGTGCTGACCTGGGTGCTTCGCGCCGCGGGGTTGGTGGACCGGCCCATCAACTACCTGGGCGACCCGAACCTCGCGCGGGCGGCCCTCATCGCGGCCAACGTGTGGCGGGGCGTCCCGTTCTTCGCCATCGGCCTTTTGGCGGGCCTGCAGACTGTCCCCCGGGAGCTCTATGAGGCCGCCGCCATGGACGGGGCAGGGCCGTGGAGCCGGTTCCGGTGGATCACCTGGCCGCTCATCATGCCGGTGGCGGTGGTGGTGACCGTGTTCAGCACCATCATGACCGTAGGGGACTTCCAACTGATCTGGATCGTCACCAAGGGAGGGCCGGCCAACGCCACGCACCTGTTCGGCACCTTAGCCTACCAGCGCGCGGTGCAGGGTGGTTTCCTGGGAGAAGGGGCTGCGGTGGCCGTGTTCGTCCTGCCGGTGTTGGTGGCCTGCGTGGCGGTGGCCTACCGGACCCTGCGGCGGGAGGACTGAGGTGACACGCGGGGTGGCACGGCTGCTGACCTTCCAGCTGCCCCTGGCGGCGTTCCTGGTGTTCCTGCTGTTCCCCTTCTACTGGATGCTGGTGACCGCCCTCAAACCCAACCGGGACCTATACAACCTGGCGCTCAACCCGCTGTGGACGTGGTCCCCGACCCTGGATCACCTGCGCCGCCTCCTGTGGGAGACCCACTTCCTACCGTGGATGAAGAACACCTTGGTGATCTCGGTGGGGGCCACCGCCCTTTCCCTGGCGACCAGCCTGCTGGCCGCGTACGCCATCGGCCGCCTGCGGTTCCGCGGCTCCGGGGTGTTGGGGATCGCCATCTTCCTCACGTACTTGGTGCCTCCCGTGATCCTGTTCATCCCCCTCAGCCGCATCGTTTCGGGCCTGGGCCTGTGGGACCGGCCCGCCGCCCTGGTGCTCACGTACCCCACGTTCCTGGTGCCGTTCTGCGTATGGTTGCTGCTGGGGTACTTCCGGACGATCCCCCAGGAGCTGGAGGACTGCGCCCGGGTGGATGGTGCCAGCCGTCTGCAGGTGATGCGGTACGTGACCTTCCCCCTGGCCCTGCCGGGCATCCTCTCGTGCCTGATCTTCGCCTTCACCCTGTCGTGGAACGAGTACCTGTACGCCCTGGTCTTCCTGTCCTCCACGGACCAGAAGACGGTTCCCGTGGGGTTGGCCACGGAGCTGGTGACGGGGGACGTGTTCCAGTGGGGCCCGCTCATGGCCGGCGCCCTGCTGGGCTCCGTGCCCGTGGCCTTGGCGTACTCTTTCTTCGTCGAGCACTACGTGGCAGCCCTCACGGGTGCCCTCAAGGAGTGAAGGGAGGGAGGACGCATGCGCAGCGACGTTCTGAAGTCCGGCGTACCGCGGTCTCCGGCGCGGGCCATGCTGCGGGCGGTGGGTCTGAAGGACGAGGACTTCCAGCTCCCCTTCGTGGGCGTGGTGAACACGTGGACGGACGGCATGCCGTGCAACTTCCACCTGCGGGAGCTGGCCCAGGAGCTACGGGCCGGGCTGCGGGAGGCGGGCGTGCTGGGGTTCGAGTTCGGGGCGCCCGCGGTGAACGACGCCATGGCCATGGGCACGGAGGCCATGCGGGCCAGCCTCATCAGCCGTGAGGTGGTGGCGGACGCGGTGGAGGTGGTGGCCGCGGGCTACCTGTACGACGGCATGGCGGTCCTGGTGGGGTGCGACAAGACCATCCCGGGCGGCGCCATGGGGGTGGTGCGAAGCGGGGTTCCGGGGATCGTGCTGTACGGCGGCACCGTGGCCCCGGGGGTCTTGGACGGGCGGAAGCTCACCATCGTGGACCCCTTTGAGGCCGTGGGCAAGTACAGCGCCGGGCAGATGACCCGGGAGGAGTTCGAGGCGGTGGAACGCCATGCGGTGCCGGGACCCGGAGCCTGCGGGGGCCAGTACACCGCCAACACTATGGCGCTGGTGCTGGAGGCCCTGGGCCTTTCTCCGGTGGGCTACAACGGCATCCCCGCCACGGTACCGGAAAAGAAGCAGGCGACCCGCAGCGCCGCGCGCGTGCTGGCAGAGGCCATCCGGGCCAACCGCACGCCCCGGGACTTTTTGACCCGCCAGTCCTTCCTGAACGCGGTGGCCACCGTGGCGGCCACCGGAGGGTCCACCAACGCGGTGCTACACCTCCTGGCCCTGGCCCACGAGGTGGGAGTGCACCTGGAGCTGGACGACTTCGACCGCGTGTCCCGCCGGACCCCGGTGATCGCAGACCTGAGACCTTGGGGCACGTACACCGCGTGGGAGCTTTACGAGGCTGGAGGGACACGCCTGGTGTTCCGGCGCATGCTGGAGGCGGGGCTGCTGGACGGAGACCAGAAGACGGTGACCGGGCGCACGCTGGCGGAGGAGGTGGGGGAGGCGCCCGAGACGCCCGGCCAGCAGGTGGTGTGGTCAGCGGCACAGCCCCTCAAACCCCACGGTGGGCTGGCCGTCCTGCGCGGCTCCTTGGCTCCGGAGGGTGCGGTGATCAAGGTGGCGGGCACGGAGCGCACCTACTTCCGCGGCCCTGCCAGGGTGTTTGACGGGGAGGCCGCCGCCCTGCAGGCGGTCCTGGCGGGAAACATCCGCCCCGGAGACGTGGTGGTCATCCGGTACGAGGGGCCCAAGGGAGCACCGGGGATGCCCGAGATGTTGTCCGTCACCGCAGCGCTTGTGGGGCGAGGCCTGGGCCCGGACGTGGCGCTGGTCACAGACGGCAGGTTTTCCGGCGGCACCCGAGGACTGATGGTGGGTCACGTGTGCCCGGAGGCCCAGGTGGGCGGGCCCATCGCCCTGATGCGGGACGGCGACCTCGTGGTGATCGACGTGGAGGCCCGGAAACTGGACGTGGAGGTATCCGCAGACGAGCTGGAGCGGCGGCGGGCGCAGTTCACGCCGCCCGCGCCCCGGTACCGGGCCGGACTGTTCGGGCGGTACGCGGCCCTGGTGAGCTCCGCCTCGGAGGGCGCGGTTCTCAGGGCCGGGTAGGGGCCTACCGGAGACCGTACAGCATCCAGTACACCGCCCACCCGCTGGCGGCCACGTACAGCCACAGGGGCAGGGCGCGCCGGGCCAGGCGGCGGTGCGCGGCAAACTGACCCGCCAGCGCGTGGCGCAGGGTCACCAGCACCATGGGCGCCAACACGATGGCCAAGGCCACGTGGGTGGCCAGCAGGGACAGGTAGACCGTCCGTACCCACCCCGTGCCCTGGAAGGGTTTGGAACCCAGCAGGCTCCAACGGATCACGTACACCACCAGGAACGCCGCCGCGAAGGACGAGGCGGTCAGCATGGATCGCCGGTGCCAGTCCACCTGCCGGGCCCGGATGCACCCGTAGCCCACCAGAACGGCCAGACCGCTCACGAGGATGAGGGCCGTGTTCAGAGGAGCCAGCCAGGACAGGGAAGGAGAGCCGCCCACGGTCCGATAGCCTGCCTGCTATAATAGTAGCGGATCCCCGGGGGCGACCGGACAATCGAACTTCGTCGCTGAAACGCGCGAGCCCGCAGTACCACGGGCTACCCGACAGGAGGTGGTACGGTGAACGCTCCGCGTGTCGGCGAGTTGAACCGGAACGGTTGGCTCCCCGCGCGGGAGCCGCCGGTGGCAGCTTTGGTGTCCACGTACCCGCCCAGGGAGTGCGGGATCGCCACCTTCACCCGCGACCTCTCCCGGGCCCTGCGGGACTGTGGCGTCCGGACGTGGGTGGTGGCCATGGACGAGGAGGGCGCGGGCTACGCCTACCGTCCGGAGGTCCGCCTGCAGATCCATGAGGACGTGGTGGAGGAGTACCGGGCCGCCGCGGAGGCTCTGAACCGCAGCGACGCTCAGGTGGTCAACCTGCAGCATGAGTTCGGCATCTTCGGCGGCGAGTGGGGCGAACACGTCCTGGAGCTGGTGGAGGCCCTGGACCGGCCCCTAGTGGTCACCCTACACACGGTCCTGCCTGACCCGCCGCCACAGGCCCGTCGCGTCGTACGGACCCTGTGCAGGAGGGCGGCCGCGGTGGTGGTCATGAGCCCCTCCGCGGTGGACCTGCTGGAGGACCGGTACGGCGTGCCGCGCGGCCGGGTGCACGTGATCTGGCACGGCGTACCCACCGTGGAGCCGCTGCCCCGGGAGGAGGCGAAGCGGCGCCTGGGGCTGGAAGGCCGCTTGATCGTGTCCACCTTCGGGTTGGTCAGCCCCGGCAAAGGGATCGAGGACGTCCTGGAGGCCCTGCCAATGGTGGTTATGCGTCACCCGCAGGTCCTTTACCTGGTGCTGGGCGAGACGCACCCCAATGTGCGCAGGCGGGAGGGTGAGCGCTACCGGAACATGCTCCTGGACAAGGTCCGGGTGCTCGGGATTTCCCGCCACGTGCGGTTTGAGAACCGCTACCTGCGGGACGAGGAGATCGTGGCGTACCTGCAGGCCACGGACGTGTACGTGACGCCCTACCACAACCCGGACCAGATCGTGAGCGGCACCCTGTCGTGGGCCCTCGCGGCCGGCTGCGCGGTGGTGTCCACGCCGTACCGGTACGCGGTGGACGTGCTCTCCGACGGCCGCGGGGTCCTGGTGCCCTTCCGAGACCCGGCAGCCCTGGGGCGGGCTCTGGACGAGCTTCTGGCCGATCCCCAGCGCCGGGCACGGTTGGGTGAGCGCGCGTACGCCGCGGGCGTGTCCATGAGGTGGCCCCGGGTGGCGTCCCGCTACACGGTGGTGTTCGAGCACGCGGTGGAGCGGGTGGCGGCCGAAGCCGCGGTGTAGCGCCGGTAGGGAGGTCACCATGCCCACGAAGACGCTTGCGGCGCAGGTTCGCCACCTGCGCCGCATGACCGACTCCTTCGGCCTGATTCAGTTCTCCCGGGGCTCCCACCCGGACCCCGCCAGCGGTTACACCGCGGATGACAACGCCCGCGCCCTCGTGGTGGCCGCCCGGATGGGGCTTGAGGACCTGGCCCGGGTGTACGTGTCCTTCCTAGAGGGCAGCCTGCAGCCGGACGGGTGGTTCCACAACGTGTGGCGGCAGGACCGCACTCCCGCGCCCGACGGACGGTCCGAAGACTGCCAGGGCCGCTGTCTTTGGGCCCTGGCGGAGGCCGCGTGCTCCGGCCTCCCTGACGGCCTCCGCATCAGGGCCACCGCCCTGTTGGACCGGGCGGTGGGGACTGCGATGCAACTGCGTAGCCCCAGGGGACGTGCGGGGGCGCTGCTGGGCCTTGCGCGGCTTCCCGACCCGAGGCGCGCCGCCGCGGTGGCGGAAGCCCTGTACCGGCAGCTGGAGGCCACCGACCCGGACTGGCCCTGGCCCGAGGACGTGCTCACCTACGAGTTGGCGCGGGTTCCCCACGGCCTCCTCCGCGCCTCCCGCGTGGGGCCGCACCGCTGGCAACTGGCCGCGCTGAGGACGTTGGACTTCGTGTTGGCAAGGGTGATCGAGGATGGCGTGGTGGTCCCGGTGGGCAACCGGGGTTGGTACCCGCGGGGAGGTCGCAAGGCCCGGTGGGATCAGCAACCGGTGGATCCCGGCGCCCTGGTGGAGGCGTGCGCGGAAGCCTACCTCCTGACCGGGCAGCCCCGCTACCGGGAAGCGGCCCGGGCCGCGTGGGGGTGGTTCTGGGGACGCAACCTGAAGGGGGCTGTGCTGGTGGACGGGGACGGCGCGTGCCGGGACGGCCTGGGGGAAGCCGGTCCCAGCGACAACCGCGGGGCGGAGGCGTGCCTGAGCTACCTGCTGGCGGCGCTGGCCTGGTCGGAGGTCGAGGGACGGTGAGGGTCGCCCTGCTCGCGCCCATCGCGTGGCGGGTCCCACCCAGGCACTACGGGGGGTGGGAACAGGCGGTATCCACCCTCACGGAATCCCTAGTCCGGCTGGGGGTCGAGGTCACCCTGTTTGCCAGCGGGGACTCGTTGACCGCGGCGAGGGTCGAAAGCGTGGTGCCCAGGCCCCTGGAGGAGGACCCGGAGCTGCGGGTCCGGAGCCGCGCCTACGAGATCCTGCACGCGGTGCACTGCCTGGAGAGGGCAGAGGAGTTCGACGTGATCCACAGCCACGCGGGCTCCTTCGTGGTGGGCTACGCGCCCTTCGTGCGCACACCTCTTGTAGTAACGCTGCACGGTTCCGGCGCGGAGCCGGACAGCCAGGTGCTGTACCGGCGATTCCGATCCCTGCCGTACGTGGCCATCAGCGAGGCGGAGCGTCGCCTGCTCCCGGAGCTGAACTACGTGGCCACCATCCCCCACGGGGTGGAGGTGGAGCGGTTTCCCTTCGAGCCGCGCCACGGGGACTACCTGCTGTACGTGGGCCGGATCGCCCAGGTCAAGGGCGTCCACCACGCCATCGCGGTGGCGCGGCGGACGGGCATTCCGCTGGTGTTGGGCGGCATCGTGCCCCCGGAGGAGGAGAGGTACTTCCGGGAAGAGGTGGAACCGCACCTGGACGGGGAGCTGGTGCGGTTTGTGGGCCCGGTGGACGCCGATCGCCGGAACCGGCTGTGCTGCGGGGCCCTGGCGTTCCTGCACCTCGTGGAGTACGAGGAGTCCTTCGGCTTGACCATGATCGAGGCCATGGCCTGTGGGCTCCCCGTAGTCGGAACGCACCGGGGGTCGGTGCCGGAGGTGGTGGCGGACGGCCGGACGGGCTTTGTGGTAGCCGACGTGGAGCAGGCGGCGGAGGCGGTAAGGAAAGTCCGGCACCTGTCCCGGGAAGCCTGCCGAGAGTGGGTGACGGAGCGCTTCCACGCCACGCGGATGGCGGAGCGGCACGTCCGGGTGTACGACCAGGTCCTGCGACAGGCTCGGGCGGGGGTGTAGTCCGCCGCCAGCCTTACCGGCCCTGCCCGTCCTGGCGGGCCCGCAGCGCCACCTGCCGGGCCCAAGCCCACATGAGGTTGCGGGGCACCGTGGCCAGGCACACCACGCTGTCTGCGGCTCCGTAGTAGACGAAGATCTGGCCGTGGTAGTCCACGGCCCCGCAGGAGAACACCACGTTGGGGACCAAGCCCTCCCGTTCGTAAGGTTCCTCCGGCTCCAGGATGGGCCGGTCCGAACGGCCCAGCACCCTCCGCGGGTCGTCCAGGTCCAGGAGGGCGACTCCCAGCCGGTACGTGCGGGCCTCGTCCACGCCGTGGTAGATGAGCAGCCACCCGTACGGGGTGGGAAGGGGCGGGCCCGCGATGCCGATGCGGTTGCCGTCCCACATCCCCGGCCGGATCCGCAGGATGGGGCCGTAGTTGTGCCAGTGGTGCAGGTCCCGGGACACGCCCAGGTGGATGTCGGGAAAGATGCGGTGCAGCAACAGGTAACGGTCGCCGAACTTGCGGGGGAACAAGGCGGCGTTCTTGTTGTCCCAGTTCCGGAAGGCGATGGCTCGCCGGCGGAAGTGGCGGAAGTCACGCGTGGTCGCGATGGCGATGCGGGTCCTCCACGGCACGCCCGACTCCCCGAAGGGGGTGGGTCGCTTGGAGGTTCGCGGCTTGAGGGCAGGGTACAAGGAGGCGGCGGTGTAGCACAGGTAGTACAGGTCGCCGATGCGGCTCACCCGCGGGTCTTCAACCCCCAGCCGCTCCCACGGGTTGTCCAGGGCTGGCTCGAATACCGGCCGGGGGCTCCGTTCCTCCACGGTGACCCCGTCTTCGGCGAGAACCGCCAGCCCCAGGCGCGAGATCCAGTCCATGCCCTGGGCCCGGTACAGGAGGTGGATCCGGCCCCGGTACACGGCCGCCGCGGCGTTGTACACCCAGCGGTTCTCCCACCAGTTGTTGGTGGGCCGCAGGACGGGGTTCGCGGGGTGCCGCTGAAGCCGCGGCGCCTCCAGGATCACGGGGGGGTGCTGCGCAGTTGCCGGCATCTTCGTCTCCCTAGTCTGCCAACACCTCCGTCGCGGCACCAGTTCCGGCCACCAGGATACGAGCATACCGCATGCCGCAAGACGAAGTCCGTACAGCCCAGCGGCCCACCAGCAGCCTACTTCGCATAATGTACGTTATGTCAACTGCCGGGCTCGGTAGCCTGGCCTTGACCAGCGAGCACCTCCTCCACCCACTTCAGCCCCGCGACCGCCGCCGGGAACCCACGGGTGGTCACCGCCAGCAGCGCCACGTGCCGGATCTCCTCCGGCGTGGCCCCGGCTTCCAGCGCGCGGCGGGTGTTGGACCGCACGGCCCCCAGGGCTCCGATGGCGATCCCCAGCTTTACCAGCCTCTGGGTCCTGCGGTCCAGCGGGGCCCCGCGGCCTCCGTGGCAGCGCCGAGCCGGTCCAGAGCCTCGGCCACCTGCGGGTAGCGCGTGCGAAATCCCCTGTACACCTCGGGCAGGTACTCCGACACCGGCCTCACCTCCAACGGTTCGTTCGCGTTCTGGGCTGGGAACCCTGGTCGGCCACGCTCTCAGGTGCGTGATCCGGTCGCGGCCTGCAGCTCCACGCCCTCCCGCCTACCCGGCCGCCAGCCCTCATCCCGGGACCTGTGGACCCGGTACTGCTCCAGCTGCCGGGCTACCTCCGCAGGCGTCCACCCGAGCTCCCTCGCCATGAGCTGGGCCACCTGGGGAGCGGCTGCGTCCGCCGCAGCACCGTCCAGCACCGCCAGCCGCGTGCGCAGGTACAGGCAGTCGACCACCGTCTGTGCGTACTCCCACCGGCACGCGTACACCACCTCTGCGGCGACGTGGGGGAGCCCGGGGGCCAGCCGTTCGGCCAGCTCCGGCCGCTGGTGGACCAACCCGAGCACCGGCATGGCCGCAGACCCGTACGTGGCCAGCAGGTGCTGGCGCTGGTCCGGGTCCAGGGGGCTGTTGGAGAGCTGCCGCTCGGCCTCCTCCATCCCCTCCGTCCCCGCGAGCACCGCTGTCTCGGTCCTGCAGGCCCTCCGCACGCCCTCCAGCCGCACCACGGCGTCCACGGTGTCCTGGGCCATGCGCCGGTACGTGGTGAGCTTGCCTCCCGTCACCGTGACCAAGCCGCTTTCAGACGCCACCACCACGTGGTCTCGGCTCAGGACGGCGGTGGAGACCCCGGGACGGCTCACCAGGGGCCGGATGCCCGCGTACACCGCGGTCACGTGCTCGGCCCGCAGCCCCGTCCGGAGGTACCGGTTGGCGTGGTCCAGCAGGTAGCAGGCGTCCTCCGGGGTGACCGGCGGCTCGTCGAGATCGGCTTCGTAGGGTTCGTCCGTGGTGCCCAGCACGAGCCTGCCCCGCCACGGCACCAGGAACGCCAGCCGGCCGTCGTCCGTCTCCGGGATCACCACCGCGGAAGACGCCCGCACCGCTTCCGGACGCAGCACCAGGTGTACCCCCTTGCTGTGCCGGATCCGGACGGGAGCCTCCCCTGCCAGGTTCGCCACCCGCTCCGCCCAGATCCCGGCGGCGTTGACCACCCACCGCACGGGTACCTCCAGGGTGCGACCCGTGAGCCGGTCCACCACCCCCACCGCCCGGATCCGGCCCGCGCTCCGCTCGAACCCCACCACCTCCGCGTAGTTGACCGTCCAAGCGCCCGTGGCGCGCGCGGTGGCGAGTACCGCGTGCGTCAGCCGCACGTCGTCCGTCTGTCCGTCCCAGTACAGGAACGCGGCCTGCAGGCTTTCGGTCCGCAGGTCCGGCACCAGCTGCGCGACCTCCTGCGGCGACAGCACCCGGTGGCGGAGCCGCGGGTCCCGGCTGAACCGGTCGTAGGCGGCCAGGCCCAGCCGCACCCCCAAGGGCGCCAACGGCCGCAACAGGGCCGGCAGCGGCATGCCCAAGGGCCTGCGGGCCCCTCGGTACAGCGGCACCACAAAACCCAGCGGGCGGACCAGGTAGGGTGCCAGCCGAAACAACAGCTGCCGCTCCCGCAGCGCGTCCCGCACCAGCCCCACGTGCCCCTGCGGCAGGTAGCGGATGCCGCCGTGCACCAGCCGCGTGGACCGGCTGCTGGTCCCGGAGGCAAAGTCTCTGCGCTCCACCAGGCCCACGCGGTAGCCCCGGGCCGCGGCGTCCAGGGCGACCCCGGCACCGGTGATCCCGCCCCCGACCACCAGGACGTCCACACCCCCGGCCAGCGCATCCAGCGCTTCCTGACGGGAGGGTGTCGGTACCATCTACTCCTCCAGCCACCCGAAGCTGCGCTCCACCGCCTGCAGCCACCTGCGGTACAGCGCCTCGCGCCTGTCCGGGGGCATAGCCGGCTGCCACGTGCGATCCGACGCCCAGAGCTCCCGGAGCTCCCGCAGGTCCTTCCAGACTCCCACGGCCAACCCGGCGGCATAGGCAGCGCCCAGGGCCGTGGTCTCCTGCACCGCCGCCCGGACCACGGGAATTCCCAGCACGTCCGCCTGGAACTGCATGAGGAGCTCGTTGCGCACCATCCCCCCGTCCACCCGCAGGGCCGGCGGCCGCACCCCGCTGTCCTGCACCATGGCCTCCAGCACGTCGCGGGTCTGGTAGGCGGTGGCTTCCAGGGCGGCGCGGGCGATGTGGCCCCGGTGGGCGTAGCGCGTCAACCCTACGATGACGCCGCGGGCGTCGCTGCGCCAGTACGGGGCGAACAGCCCGGAAAACGCGGGCACGAAGTACACCCCACCGTTATCCTCCACCGCGCGAGCCAGCTCCTCCACCTCCGCGGAAGCCCGGATCAGGCCCAGGTTGTCCCGCAGCCACTGCACCGCGGCCCCCGCGATGGCCACAGAGCCCTCCAGGGCGTACGCAGGGGGACTGGTGCCCAGCCGGTACGCCACCGTGGTCAGCAGCCCGTGCCGTGAGGGCACAGGCCGGTCCCCCGTGTGGAGCAGAAGGAAGCAGCCGGTCCCGTACGTGTTCTTGGCCTGCCCGGGCTCGAAACACGCCTGCCCGAACAGCGCGGCCTGCTGGTCGCCCAAGTCCGCGGCCACCGGGACTCCCCGGAGTTCTTCCACCGTGGCCTCTCCGTACACCTCGCTGCTGGGCCGGATCTGGGGCAGCACCGCCCGCGGGATCCCCAGCTCGCGCAGGATTTCCGGATCCCAGTTCAGGGTGTGCAAGTTCATCATTAGCGTCCGGCTGGCATTGGTGACGTCCGTGATGTGAAGCCCGCCCGCAGGCCCGCCCGTGAGCCACCACACAAGCCACGTGTCCACGGTTCCAAACAGCAACTCCCCGCGCTCCGCGGCCTGCTGCGCCCCTGGGACGTGGTCGAGGATCCACCGCAGCTTCGGCCCGGAGAAGTACGTGGCCACCGGCAGCCCCGTGCGCTCCCGGAACCGGTCGACCCCACCCGGCCGGCTGAGCTCCCGGCAGAGGGCGTCGGTGCGGGTGTCCTGCCACACCACCGCGTTTGCCACCGGCCGCCCGCTGGCCCGCTCCCAAACCACCGTGGTCTCCCGCTGGTTGGTGACCCCGACCGCGGCCAGGTCCTGCGGGCGCAGGCCTGCCTGTGCGCAGGCTTTCCGCACCACAGCCCGGGTGCGCTCCCAGATCTCCACGGGATCGTGCTCCACCCAGCCGGGCTGGGGGGTGATCTGGTGGTGCTCCTCTTGCGCGGCGGCCACCACCCGCCCCCGTTCGTCGAACACCAGGAAGCGCGTGCTGGTGGTCCCCTGGTCGATGGCGCCCATGTACCGCACGGCTACTTCTCCGTCTCGGTGAGGCCCTGCACGAACCACCGCTGCATGGCCACGATGACCACTGTGGGGGGCAGAAGGGCCAGCAGCGCGCTGGCCATGATCACCGGCCAGTCCACCAAGGCTTCTCCCGTCCCGATCATCTTGGTGATGGCCACCACCACCACTTCCTTCTCCAGCGAGGTGGTAATCAGCAGTGGCCACAGGTACTGGTTCCAGCCGTAGATGAACAGCACCACGAACAGGGCGGCCACGGTGGTACGGGACACCGGCAGCAACACACTCCACAGGAACCGCAGCGGCCCCGCCCCGTCGATCTTCGCGGCGTCCACCAGCTCATCGGGCACCGTGAGGAAGAACTGGCGGAACAGCAGCGTGCCCGTGGCGGACACCGTCAGGGGGAGGATGAGGCCCGTGTAGGTGTTCACCAGCCCCAGGTCCGAGGCCACCTTGTAGGTGGGGATGATGCGGACCTCCACGGGCAGCATCAGGGTGAGGAAGATGAGCCAGAAGGCCGGCGCCCGCCACCGGAAGTCGAAGAACACGATGGCGTACGCGGACAGGAGCGACAGGGCGATCTTCCCCAGGGCCACCCCTAGGGCCACCGCCAGGCTGTTCAGCATCGCCCGCGCCATGGGCACGCCGCGGATGCGTTCCCCCGTGCCCGCCACAAAAGCCTTCCAGTAGTTCTCCGCCGCGTGCGGGCCGGGCAGCAGCCGCATCGTCCCCGAGGTCACCTCCGGGAGGTCCGCGGTGGACGCCACGAAGGCCACGTACACGGGGAACACGAACAGCGCCACCCCTGCCAGTAGCACCAGGTGGGCCGGCACGAACCGAAGGCTCCGCCGCAACCGCCACCGCAGCTCCTCGGCCTGGGGCGCGGGCAGCGCCACCGCGCCGTGAGGGTTCCGGAGGGGTCCGGGGGAACTCATGCGTAGTGCACCCGCCTCTCCAGGAACCGGAACTGGAAGCTCGTCAGCACCACCGCCAGGATCAGCAGGATCACCGACTGCGCGCTGGAAGAGCCCAGATTCAGGTTGACCACCCCGTCCACGTACACCTTGTAGATCAGGGTCTCCGTGGCCTTGCCCGGCCCTCCCTTGGTGAGGGCGTGGATGACCGCGAAGGTGTCGAACAGAGAGTACAGGGCGTTCACCACCAGCAGGAAGAAGGTGGTGGGGGCCAGCAAGGGGAGCGTCACCCACCGGAAGCTCTGGAACCACGTGGCGCCGTCCACCTGCGCGGCCTCGTGCAGGGACCTGGGGATGGATTGCAGGCCGGCCAGGAAGAACACGAAGTTGTACGCCACCCGGGACCATACGGAGGCCACCACCACCAGCAGCAACGCGTGGGTCCCGTTCAGGGTGTAGTCCCAGCCCAGTCTCCAGCGCACGAGGGCGCGCCCCACGATCCCCACACTGGGGTGCGCCAGGAACAGCCACAAGGCCGCGGCCACCGCCGGTGCCACCGCGTACGGCCACACCAGCATGGTCCGGTATACCTGAACGCCCCGGAGGGGCTGCGCCGCCGCCGTGGCCAGCACAAGGCCCACCGCCATGGCCCCCGCCACCACCGCCGCGGAGAACACCAGGGTCACCCGTACTGCGTTGCCGTACAGGGGGTCTGCCAGCACGGCGGCGAAGTTCGCCAGCCCCGCGAAGGAGGTGCGCAGGCCGAAGGGGTCCTGGATCAGCAGGGACTGGTACAACCCCTGCAGGGCCGGCCAGTAAAAGAAGACCAAGGTCAACACCAGCTGGGGAGCCACCAGCAGGTAAGGCAGCGCTGGGGCACGGAAGAACGACCGCCGCACGTTACACCCTCCCGGTTTCGGCCTCGCGGAGCGTCGCAAGGATGCGCTCCGGGAAGTCCGTGGCCACGGCGTCCTCCGGGTGCTGCCCAAGCCCGCGGTGCCACAGCCGCACCGCCTCCTGCGGGTCGTTCACCGTCCAGGTGTAGACGCCCACCTGCGCGCGGTGCGCTGTGGCCAGTGCCTGCTGGCCGGCCCGACGGTGGTGGGGACCCCACACGTGAGCCTGTCGGCTGCGGACCAGTTCGAGGGGGTCGCCCGTGTCGAAGGGCTCCTCCAACGCCACCCGGACCATCTCCGGGAGCACCTGCGCCGCCGTCCGGAGGGGCCCTGCGTCGAAGGAGGCGAGCCGGACCCGCTCCACCAAGCCTGCCCTGCGCACCATCTCCAGCACCTGCCCGGTCAGCAGCTCAGCTTCTGGCCCTGTTCCCTTGACCTCCACGTAAGCGCCCGCGCCGGGGTCCTGCAGGAGGAGCTCCAGCAGCTCTTCCAGGGAGGGGACGCGCTCCCCGCGGTACTTCTCCCCGAACCACCCACCGGCGTCCAGCGTGCGGAGCTGCCCGAACGTCATCTGGCGTACCAGGCCTCTTCCGTCCGTGGTGCGGTCGACGGCCTCGTCGTGGATCAACACCGGGACCCCGTCCGCGGTCTGCCGCACGTCCACCTCCAGCCACCGAACCCCTGCACGGAGGGAACGGCGGCACGCGGCCAGGGTGTTCTCCGGAGCCAGCCCCGCGCCGCCCCGGTGGGCGCACACGCGGGGCTGGCCCACCGGGTCCTTCACTGTGCCGTGGTCCTCTGAAACTGCCTCAGCACCTCGTTCCCGCGGCGCACCGCGGCGTCCAGGGCCGCCTTCGGGGATTGCTGCCCCTGCAGCGCCCGCTCGATCTCCTCGTACAGGATGGTGCGGATCTCGGGCATGTTGCCCAGGCGGATCCCCTTGGAGTTGGTGGTGGGGCGCGTGCGGGTGAGCTGCTGGATGGGGATCTCCGCCCACGGGTTGCGCTGGTAATATCCCAGGGCCTTCGCCCGCTGGATGGCGGTGAAGGTGATGGGTATGTACCCGGTCTCCATGTGCCACTTGGCGGACACCTCCGGGTTGCTGATGTACCGGAAGAATTCCGCCACCGCCTTGTACTCCTCCGGCGTCCGCCGCGGGGACGTCATCACCCACAGGGACGCCCCGCCGATGATGGAGTTCTTCGGCGCTCCCCGGACGTCTTCGTAGTACGGCAGGAAGCCCACGCCCCAGTCGAACCGTGCCTCCCGCTGGTAGCGGGCGAACAGAGCCGAAGAGGCGGTGAGCATGGCGCACTCCCCTGAGGGTCCCAGGGCGTCGCCCGCCGCGTCCCGGCCGCCGTACTTGAACAGCCCCTCCCGCTGCATCTGCACGATGTTCTCCAGGTGCCGGACGTACAGGGGGGCGTTCACCTGCAGCTCCGCGTCCGTGCCCTCGAACCCGTTGGCCTTGGTGGCAAAGGGCACGTCGTGGATGGCACCGAAGTTTTCGAAGTGGATCCACGTGGGCCACGCGGTGGACCAGCCGCAGGGCGCGGCGTTGGCCGCCCGGATCCGCTGGGCGGCCTCCCGCAGCTCCGCCCAGGTGCGCGGCGGGCGGTCGGGGTTCAGCCCGGCCCTACGGAAGGCGTCCTTGTTGTACCAGAGCACCGGGGTGGAGCTGTTGAAGGGCATGGAGACCATCTTCCCGTCCGGGGTGCTGTAGTAGCCGCGCACCGCCGGCAGGTACACACTGGGGTCAAAGGGGGTCCGGGTCTCCTGCATCAGCTCGTACACCGGCTTGATGGCCCCCCGCGCGGCCATCATGGTAGCGGTGCCCACTTCGAACATCTGGACGATGTGCGGTGCATTGCCCGCCCGGAAGGCCGCGATGGCCGCCACCATGGTCTCCGGGTAGGAGCCCTTGAAGGTGGCGTTCACCCGGTAGCTGGTCTGGCTCGCGTTGAACCCGTTCACAATGCTCTCCAGGGCCTCGCCCAGGGGGCCCCGGAGGGCGTGCCAGAACTCCACCTGGACCCGCGGCGCCTGCGCGCGCCCCACCGCGGCCCCAAACACCAGGACCGCGGCCAACACGGCCGCGTACACTGCACCTCCCCACCGACGCGTCATGGTCTCACCTCCTGTGGTTTCCCGTCTCCGGGGAATTGTTGTGGCACCTCCATTCCTTCCGGGAGAAGCTCTGAGAGGTTCGTCAGCACGAAGTCCGGAGGATCGGGGTGGCCTTCCAGCATCTCCAGCGTGGTGGCGCCCGTGAGCACCACCGCGGTGGCGCTGCCCATGGCCTTCCCCAGGGCCAGGTCAGTCTCCAGCCGGTCTCCCACCACCAAGGTGTCCTGCGGCGGCGTGCCCAACCGCTGCAGCAGTACCCGCGCCATGACCGGAGACGGCTTCCCCACCACCTCCTCCAGGCGCCGTCCTGTGCTCGCCTCCAGAGCCGCCACCACCGCCCCTGCGTCGGGGAGGCCTCCGTCCGGGGTCGGACAGTACGGGTCGCGGTTGGTGGCGATGAACCGGGCGCCCCGCCGCAGGGCGTCAAACCCGACCTTCAGCTTCCGGTAGTCAAAGGTACGGTCGAAGCAGGCCACCACGTAGTCCACGTCCCTCGGGTCCTCCACCAGCCGGAACCCCGCCGCGTGCAGCTCTCCCTTCACGGAGTCCTCCCCGATCACGAACAGGCGCGCCCCCGGCGCCCTGGCAACCAGGTGTTGAACCAGCACCATGGAGGAGTTAATTACGTCCTCGGGATTTGTCGGAATGCCCAGGCGGGTGAGCTTCGCCGCGTAGTCCTCCCGCGTGTACAGGGGGTTGTTGGACAGGAACACCACCCGCGCCCCCGCCGCCCGAAGGGCGAGGATGGCCCGGTCGGCGCTGGGTAGGAGCCGCTCCCCCAGGTACACCGTCCCGTCCAGGTCCACCGCGTACCCGCGGTACAGGCGGCCGGGCCGGCGCAGTCCCCTCATGCACCCCCGCTCCCGAACAACCCGCCCAGCCGTGCACCGGTGAGCCGGTAGATGGCGTACAGGATGGCCGCCGACAGGGCGACCAACACCACCCCCAGGGCCGCCGCCTGGCCGAAGGTCCCCGACGTGTAGAACGTAAAGATCCCGACGGTGATGGTCTCCCAGCCGGGCAGGACAAGCAGGATGGTGGCCGCGGCCTCCTGCAGGGCAAAGAGCAGCGAGAACAACGCTCCGGCCACCACGCCGCGCCAGATGAGCGGCAACGACACGTCGAAGAACGTGCGCAAGCTGGATGCCCCCACGCTGGCCGCCGCCTCTTCCATGGCGCGGTGTACGGTGAGCAGGGAGGCAAAGGTGGCGCGCACGGTGTACGGCATCCGCCGAACCGCCAGCACTAGCGGCATCACGAACCACGACCGGGTGAGGGTCACGCCCCACAGCGGCGTGTGAAACGCCCGCAGGTATGCGATGCCCACCGCGGTCCCGGGCAGGGCCAGCACCAGGGTCACCACGGAGTCCACGAGGTCGCGTCCCGGCACGGAGGTGCGGGCCAGCATCCACCCGATGGAAACCCCGAGCACCAGGATCAGCACTACCGCCAGGGCACCCCACCGGAGGCTGTTCAGCACGTACGTGGGCGTGAGGTGCAGGACCTGGTCGAAGTGCTCCAGGGTGAACCGGGTGGGAAACGGGCTCAGCGACCACGCCTTCCCCAACGCCGCCAGCAGCAGGCCCAGGTGGGGGAGGAACGCCAGCGCCAGCACCGCCGCGAACAGCGCGGGCGCCAGGGCTCGCCACGCGCCCCGCAGCGGCCGGCGCTCCACCGCGCGGTAGGACACCACCGCGTACTCCCGCATAGCCACCGCCCTCCGGTTACCTGCACGTCCACGCCGTAGCGCCTCCGGGCGAACTCCCGGAAGGCCGCTACCGTGGGTTCCGTGACCGTCCGGGCCACAGGGGTGATGATCACCAGCCGGCCCTCGATGGCCGGCTGCGCCGACGACCTCCACACCGGCACCAACGTGGCCGTCAGCGCAAAGCTCACCAGCACCGCAACCCACCACCACCGCCGCGCTGGTCCACCTCCCTTCGCCTTGTCCAAGACTGCCCGGATCGGGCTAAGACCCGGTAAAGCCAGAGGACCCACTCGACCCCGGCTTCCTCCGGAGTCGAGCGGGTCCTCTCTTCACTCTCCCGCCGTTGGTTGGGATGTCTACACCACCAGCACCACTATCGCCCGCAGCCCTAAGCCCGTCAAGGCTCCCAGGGCTCTCGAGGCTACCCCCGCAGGCCCCACAGGCGCTTGGCGCTCGCAGAGACCCCCACGGCGCCCGCCCGCAGAATCGCCGCCACCTGTTCCGCCTGGGTCACCAGCCCTGCCCCGATCACCGGTTGCGGCAAGGAGGCGCGCAGCTCGCGGATCGCGTACGGCACCACCACCCCAGGAAGTACTTCCACCAGGTCCGGGTCGGCCGCCCGCACGGCTGCGATTCCCGTCCGGAGTGCTTCCGAGTCCACCATGAAAACACGGTGCACCGCCAGCAGGCCGCTGGCCTTTGCCTCTCGCAGCAGCGGCCCCCGCGTGCTCACCACCCCCGCTGCCCCCAGCTCCCTCAAAAGTCGGATTCCCGCGGCGTCCTTCCCGACCCCCTCCACCAGGTCCAGGTGGACGTACACCGGCACTCCGGAGTCCGCGCAGCGGGCGAGAGCCTCCCGGAGCGCGAACACGTCTCCCTTGAAGAAAAAGATGGCCGCGGCTCCCCGCCGGCGGGCCTCCTCCACGTCTTCCAGGCTTCGGACGGCGGGCACCACGGGGAACTCCCGCAGCCCGCGGAGCAAGGTCTCCAATACCCCGGGCGCCGCACCAGGCTTTCCACGACGTTCCACGCCCGGACTTTTCCACTCCACCGGCTCCGCTTCCTCCGCCGCCAGAGCGCTCGCGACCGACTCTCCACACCCGCGGCTGCGGCGCACAATGAAGGCGGAAGTCATTTTCACCCCCTTCTACGGAGGTCACGCCATGGCGCTCCGCGAGGAAGCCCTCGACGGCCACGCCCACGGCAAGCTCGGCTAGCTGGCCATCCAGATCACCAAGCCCTTCGCGACCCAGAGAGACCTGTCCCTGGCGTACACGCCGGGGGTCGCGGAACCCGTACGCGGGATCGCCCACGACCTTTTGGAGGCGTACCGGTACACCGCCAAGGGAAACCTGGTGGCGGTGGTGTCGAACGGCACCGCCGTCCTGGGCCTGGGGAACGTGGGAGCCCTGGCCAGCAAGCCTGTGATGGAAGGCAAGGCGGTGCTGTTCAAGGCGGTTCGCGGACGTGGACGTGTTTGACATAGGTGGACACCACGGAACCGGAGGACTTCGTCCGGGTGGTGCGTGCCATCGCCCCCCACTTTCGGCGGATCAACCTGGACGATATCCGGGCACCGGACTGCTTCTGGATCGAGCAGCGCCTGCGGGAGGAGCTGGACATCCCGGTGTTCCACGACGACCAGCACGGCACCGCCACCATCGCGGGGGGCAGCCCTGCTCAACGCTTTGGAGCTGGTGGGCTGTTCACCGACTCCACGGTGAACATCGATCCACCGAGGAGGAGCTGGCGGAGATCGCCATCATGGCCGCGGACAAGGCGCGGGAGTTCGACCTGGAGCCGCGGGCGGCCATGACCTCCTTCTCCAAACTTCGGCTCCACCCCGCAACCCCCGGTCGGACAAGGTGGCGCGCGCCACAGAACTCGTGAGGGAAGCCCGCCCGGATCTCATGGTGGACGGCGAGATGATGGCGGACGTGGCCCTGTCGCCCGAGCTGCGGGCCGAGGACTATCCGTTCTCCGCCCTGGTAGGGGAGGCGAACGTGCTCGTGTTCCCGAGCCTGGAAGCGGCCAACGTGGCGTACAAGCTGGTGCAGCGTCTGGGCGGGGCCGTGGCCGTGGGCCCCATCCTCATGGGCATTTCCAAGCCGGTACACGTCCTCAGTCGCGGCGCCGAGGTGAACGACGTGGTGAAACATGGCAGCCATTGCGGTGGTGGACGCGCAAACTCCCCGCCGTCCGGTCGGGGTTCGGGCCCTGCCCGGCGTCTGTGGCTGACGGCTACTCCTTCTTGCGCTTGGCCCGCTCCACGTAGGTGCTGGTGGCGACCTCTACCCGCACCCACTCCCCGGGTGCGATAAAGGGAGGCACCAGGATCACCAACCCGTTCTCCAGGCGGGCCTCCTTCCACACGTTCTCGTTGCCTGTGGCCCGGCTGGGCGGCGCGGTCTCCACCACCTGGAGCTCCACCACGTCGGGGAACACCACCCCCACCGCCTGCCCCTCGGAGAACTCCACGGGTACCGTGCTCCCCTCCGTGAGATAGGCGGCCGCAGGGCCCAGCCGCTGGTTCTCGATGGAAACCTGTTCGAAGGTCTCGCTGTCCATGAAGTGCGTGGCTTCCGCGTCCCGGTACAGAACCTGCATGGGCCGCCGCTCCAGCTGCACGTCCTCCACCGTCTCGTCCGCGCGGAACCGCACCTCTCGCACCGCGCCCGTGTGGAGGTTGCGCAGCTTCGCGTGGGTCACCCCGCCCATCTGCCCGCCGCCCGCGTGGTAGGAGGCCGACACCACTTTAAACAGTTCCCCGCCCACCCGGATGGCCATCCCACTGCGTAGCTCGGACGCCACCACCATGTGCACTCCTCCACCACTTCTTACCCCTAGTATACGGACGTATGCTGGCGCCCGGTCACCCGCTCGGCAGCTGGCGCACCTGCTTCCACAGGCGCACGAGCTCGTGTCCTTCGTCCAGCTCCACGTCCTCCAGCCGCACCAGGGAGCCTTTCCGGACGGGTACCCGTAGCCGTGCCCCGGAACTCAGCCCCACGGGCAGGACCCCGGAACGGTCCGCCTCCGAAGCCGGAAGGAGCGTGCCGAACACCGTATACCCCCCTTCTCCGTCTAACACCTCGCCCGCCTGCAGGTCCCGTTTGGCCGTGGCAGCCACCTCCGCCAACCGGGCAAACGGCTGGCCCGTGGCCTCCCCGCGCAGGGCTGCTTTGGCGACACTCACCCCGACTTCCAGTCCGACCCAGTGGGTGGGGCGGTAAAGAGCCGCGTACCGGCCGGAGGAGTCGGTCGGAATGCCGTACTCGCCAAAGCACCGCGCCACGTACTCCGACGGTGCTTCCACCACCACGAACACGCCCCAACGCAGATCCCCCGGCACAGAACGCCCCTGCGGGTCCAGGCTGGACACCACCTCCACGGTACCCGCGTGCTCCAGAATCCCACCCACGCGGCGCGGCCGACACACCTCGGCCAGGGTGTCCACGCCGGCCGGTGGGAAGCTGAGACCGCGCCGCTGGGGCATCAGGCCGGTAGCGTTGACCACGGCGGCCATCTCGATGGCGGACTTGGTCCCGTCCAGAAAAGAGGTGAACATGCGCGCGTTGTAATCGCCGCTGGCCACCATCTCCTGCGTGAAGCCGTAGTGCTCCCACACCTCGTCTGGGGTGACGAAGTGATATCCGGGTCGGTACCGGGTTCCCTTGCCCGCGCACACCACCGGAAACCCGCAGACTCGGGCCCAGTCCACCAGCTCGCACACCAACGCCGGCTGGTCTCCGTACGCCAGGGTGTACACCACCCCCTGTTCCCGAGCCCTGCGGGCCAGAAGGGGGCCGATCAGCACGTCTGCCTCCACGGTCACCATCACCACGTGCCGGCCCCATCGGATCGCCTCCAGGGCGTGGGAGGCCGCCGCGTGGGCAGACCCCGTGGCCTCGACCACCACGTCCAGGCCCTCTGCACGCACGAGCTCGAAGGGGTCGTCCGTCACCCACGTGGTGCCGTGCCGCAGGGCCGCGTGGGCGTCTGGGGCGCCGAAGCGCTCCTCGGGCCACCCTGAACGCCTGAGGCTTTCCCGGGCCCTCTCCACGGAGAGGTCACACACGCCCACGACGTGCAGGCCAGGAGTGCGCAACGCCTGCGCCAGGAACATGGCGCCGAACTTGCCCGCGCCTACGAGCCCCACACGGACCGGCCGGCCTTCCGCTGCCCGCCGGACCAAGTCCCCGGACAGCCCGCTCCAGCCCCGGTGCTTTTCGCCTTCCACGTCCCCCGCCTCCCTCCGTGGGCCCTGCAGGGAACCCGCAGGCCCACGTGGTACCATCATCACCGTCACGGGCCGTTTGGAAAACGGGGGCGAGGAGGCCAGGCATGAGGCGCTACGGAGTTGTCCTGTTGGTGCTGACCGCGCTGGTGGGCGCCCTGGTGGCAGGCGCCGGGGATCCGGTGGGGGCCCAGGCGGTACCAAGACAGCTGCGCATCGCCATCGGCATCGACGCGGACCGGCTGGACCCGGCCGAACAGACCACGACCACCGTGGCCAACATCGTGGACTACATGTTCGAGACCTTGGTGGACCTGCACCCCACCAAGCTGCAGGTCGTCCCGCGGCTGGCCACCCGGTGGCAGATCTCCAGCGACGGGCTCACCTACACCTTCACCCTGCGGCGCGGGGTGCGGTTCCACGACGGCACTCCCCTCAACGCGGAGGCGGTGAAGTTCAGCCTAGAGCGGTTGAAGGACCCGAGGGTGGCCATGGCCCTGCGGTTCCTGGTGCAGCCCGTGCAGTCCGTGGAGGCGGTGGGCGAGGAAACCGTGCGCATCCGGCTGAACCGGGTCACGCCCACCTTCCTGGCGGATCTATCCACCACCCAGTTCGCCATCGTGTCCCCGGCCGCGGTGCAGCGGGCGGGTGACCGGTGGCGGTCGGCCCCCGCGGGGGGAGGCACCGGGCCGTACATGTTCAAGGAGTGGCGGCGCGGGGACTCCATTCTTTTGGAGCGCAACCCCAACTACTGGGGCAAGAAACCCCTGTTCGACGAGATCCTGTTCCGCGTGGTCCCCGACGCGGGCACACGGCTGACCCAGGTGCTGGCCGGGGACGTACACCAGGCCATGCTGCCGCCCGCTCCCGACGTGAAGGGCCTGCGCCGCAACCCGCAGGTGAAGGTGGTGGAGGCGGCCAGCGACCGCGTGATCTTCGTGGCCATGAATACCCAGTGGGGCCCCTTCAAGGACGTGCGGGTGCGCCAGGCCATGAACTACGCGGTGAACAAGAAGGCCATCCTGGCCAGCGTGTTGTTCGACCTGGGGACGGTGGCGGATTCGCCGTGTCCGCCCATGATGTTCGGCTACCACAGGGTGCGGGAGGGCGGCTGGCCCTTCAGCCCCACCCGGGCCAAGGAGCTGCTGGCCCAGGCGGGCTACCGCGACGGCTTCCAGGTGGACTTCTTCACCCCCACGGGTCGGTACATCCAGGACTTCCAGTTCGCGCAGGCCATCGCGGGCCAGCTCCGCAACGTGGGCATCCGCGCCAACGTGACCACCATGGACTGGCCCAGCTACGTGGCCATGATCCAGACGCCCCCGGAGCGCACGCGGATCCAGATGCTGGTCCTGGGCTGGGCGTGGCCGGTTTTGGACTGTGACGGCGTCCTGTACGGACAGTTCCACACCTCCAGCCACCCGCCCCGCGGGCTGGGGCCGGCCTTCTATGGCAACCCCCGGGTGGACCAGCTGCTGGAGCAGCAGCGCCAGGAGCCCAACGTGGAGCGTCGCAAGGCCCTCCTGAAGGAAGCCCAGGAGATCATCTGGAACGAAGCCCCGTGGATCTGGCTGTGGAGCCAGAAGTGGTACGTGGTGACCCACCGCAGCCTGGAGGGCGTGCTGATCCACCCCATTGAAAAGTGGACGGCCCTGTGCGAGCCTCAGGAGCCAGCGGTGGGCCACCACTGTGTGAACTGGAGGTGACCGGCCGCCCGCGTTGGGCGCGTACATCCTGCGCCGCCTGGCCCTGGCAGTCCCGACGCTGGTCGGGGTCACGGTGGTGGTATTCGCCCTGATCCGGCTGGTCCCGGGCGACCCTGCCCGGCTGGTCCTGGGGCTGCAGGCCTCCGAGGAGGAAGTCCAGCGGCTGAGGGTCCAGCTGGGCCTGGACCAGCCGCTGCCGGTGCAGTACGTGCGATTCCTCGGCCGACTGTTACAGGGCGACCTGGGGCGGTCGGTGGTGACCGGGGAGCCGGTGGCACGGGAGATCGCCGCGCGCCTTCCCGCCACCGTGCAGCTGGCGGTGGCCAGCACCCTGGTGGCCACCGCGGCGGGGGTTGCCGCTGGAGTGGTGTCCGCCACCCGTCAGTACTCGTGGCTGGATTACCTGGTGATGACGGTAGCCCTCGCCGGCATCTCCCTCCCCGTGTTCTGGCTAGGCCTGATGCTCATGCTACTGTTCAGCGTCCACCTGCGCTGGCTGCCTGCGGGCGGGTACGGGACGCCCGCGCACCTCGTGCTGCCCACGGTAACCCTGGCCGCGTTCTCGGTGGCCATCATTGCCCGCATGACCCGGAGCAGCCTGCTGGAGGTCCTGCACCAGGACTACGTGCGGACCGCGTGGGCGAAGGGGCTCGGCAGCCGTGCGGTGGTCCTCCGGCACGCCCTGAAGAACGCCCTGATCCCCGTGGTGACCGTGATCGGCCTTCAGTTCGGAGGCCTGCTGGGCGGAGCCATCCTCACGGAGACGGTGTTCGCTTGGCCAGGCATGGGGCGCCTGCTGGTGGGGGCCATCGTGGCTCGCGACTACCCCGTGGTGCAGGGCGCGGTGCTGGTGTTTGCCGCCCTGTTCACCTTGGTGAACCTGGCGGTAGACGTTCTGTACGCGTATGTGGACCCGCGCATCCACTACGGCTAGCTGGGTCGGCGGCCGGGAGTTGCCGCGCACCGCGCCCACCGTGTGGCGACGCCTGCGCCGCCACCGCACCGCGGTGGCGGGCTTGTTGGTGCTGGCCGTTCTGCTGCTCATCTCCGCCGCAGCCCCTGTGTTGTTTCCGGAAGACCCCACCGAGCCCCGGTTCGAACGCGTCCTCCGCCCGCCGTCCTCGGAGCACCCTCTGGGCACGGACAACCTAGGCCGCGACCTGCTGACGCGGATCGCCTACGGGGGACGCGTTTCGTTCTTCATCGGGGTGCTGGCCGTGAGCTTCAGCGCGATCGTGGGTGTTCCCGTGGGCCTGGTCTCCGGGTACTACGGGGGGACGTTCGACCTTCTGGTCCAGCGGTTGGTAGACCTCCTGTTGGCCTTCCCGGGCTTTTTGCTGGCGCTGACCCTGGTGGCGGTGTTGGGCGTCGGGGTCACCAACGTGGTGGTGGCGGTGGGCCTGGCGACCGCTCCCGTGTACGTCCGCCTGGTGCGCGGGGTGGTCCTCTCCGTGCGTAGCCAGACGTTCGTGGAAGCCGCCAGGGCCCTTGGAGCTTCTGACCGGCGCATCCTGTTCCGCCACGTGCTTCCCAACTGCACGGCCCCCGTGATCGTGCAGTCCACCCTGCAGCTGGGGACGGCCATCCTCACCGCCGCGGGGTTGGGATTTTTGGGCCTCGGGGTCAAGCCGCCCACGCCGGAGTGGGGAACCATGCTGGGGGAAGGGCAGACCTACCTCTTCTCCTCCTGGTACATGGCCACGTTCCCGGGCCTTGCCATCTTTCTCGCGGTACTGGCATTCAACCTGCTGGGCGATGGCCTGCGGGACGCCCTGGACCCGCGCATGAAGCTGGCCTGACGGAAGGAGGGGGTCGTGCAGGACACCGTGCGGTTGCACGAGATGACCTGGCCCGAGGTGCAGGCGGCCCTGGACCGTGGCGTACGGACCGTGGTGGTGGTGGCGGCCTCCACCGAGCAGCACGGCCCCCACCTGCCCCTGAGCACCGACGAGCTCATCGCCGAGGCCGTGGGCGAACGCGTGGCCAGGCGTCTGGGAGGGCTGCTGGCCCCGGTGATCCGACCCGGATGTTCTGACCACCACCTGGCCTTCCCCGGTAGCCTTTCGATTTCGGAGGAACTGCTGGTGGAGCTGGTGGCCAGCTATGTACGGTCCCTGGCGCCGCACGGCTTTCACACCTTCGTCCTCCTCTCGTCCCACGGCGGCAACTTCCGGCCCCTGAAGACCGCTGCACAGCGGCTGCAGGCGGAGTTCGGCTCCCGCGGGGTGCGGGTGGCGGCCGTGGCCGGAGACGCTGCCCTGATGGACATGATGAGGGCCATGGTGGAGGAGGCCGCTCGCCTGGGCGCGCCTCAGGACGTGGACGCCATCCACGCGGACGCCTGCGAGACGTCCATCGTGCTGCACCTGCGCCCCGAGTTGGTGCGCGCCGACCGCCTGGCGCCCGGGTTCACCGGACGGCTGGACCTGGACACCCTGTTCCGGAAAGGGCTACGGGCCATCACGCCCAACGGCGTGCTGGGAGACCCCCGCGGGTCCCGTGCGGAAGTGGGCGCCGCGGTGCTGGAGCGCCTGGTGGACCACCTGGTGGACAACGTCCGGCTCCAGCTGCAGGTCTGAAGAGGCTACTGCACGAGCCTGCGCCTCAACAACACCGCAGGCAACGGCAGCAGGGCCGCCGCGACCACCGCAAGCCAGAGCAGATCTCCCGCCGCCGCCGTCGGGGTCCCGAGGGCAAACGCCCGGGTGGCCCGCACCAGGTGGTACAGGGGTGTGAACCACGCGGCAGTCTGCACCCAGCCGGGCAGCGCGTCTAGGGGGAAGAAGATCCCGCTGAACATGAACATGGGGGTAACCCAAAGGGAGAAGTAGTACGTGAACAGGTCGATGGACGGCGTCATCGCGGTGAACGCCAGGGCGGCGGCGGAGAACACCAGACCGCCCACGAAGAACACCGCCGGCAGGGCGCACGCCCACGGCGACCGGACCACCCCGAACAGGGCCGCCACCAGCAGGAACGCGCTGCCGAACAAGGCACTGCGGGTGGCGCCCCACCACACCTCCCCCACCGCCACGTCCTCCGCGGAAAGGGGGGTGGTGAGGATGGCGTCGTACGACCGGTCGTAGTAGAACTGCACGTACGCGTTGTACGTGCACTCGAAGGTCGCACCGAACATGGCCGCGGAGGCTGCAAGCCCTGTCGCCACGAACGCCACGTAGGGCATCCCCTGGATCTCCCGCAGGTACGCCCCCAGCCCGAGCCCCAGGGCCAGGAGGTACAGCACCGGCTCCAGGAAGTTCTCGGGCACCGTGAACAGGAACACCTTCCGGAAGATGATCAGGTTCCGGTGCCAGAAGCGCAGGGCGCCCACCGGCGAGAAGTCCATCACTCCCTCAGCCTCCTGCCCGTGAGCCGCAGGAACACGTCCTCCAGGGTGGCCCGGCGCAGGACCACCGCCTCCACCGGGAGCTGTAGGGCCCGGACCTGATTCACCAGCTCCTCCCCATCCCGGGCGTGCAGGAACACCCGTCCGCCCGCCACCTCACACCCTTCCGCCAGGGGCGCCACCCGCTCGGCCACCCTTCCTGCGGTGCTTTCCCCGTCCACCTGCAGCTCCACCACCTCCGAACCCACGTAGCGCTCCACAAGCTCCCGGGGAGGTCCGTCCGCCACGATCCGCCCGTGGTCGATGATAGCCACCCGGTCGCAAAGCTGCTCGGCCTCGTCCATGTAGTGGGTGGTGAGCACCTGTGTCACCCCCGCGCGCTTCAGCTGCCGCAACTTCTCCCACACCGCGTGGCGGGCCTGCGGGTCCAACCCTGTGGTGGGCTCGTCCAGCACCAGCAGTCGTGGGTTCGCCACCAGAGCGCGGGCGATCATCAGCCGCCGCTGCATCCCGCCCGAAAGCCTTGAGACCCGGTCCTCCGCCCGGGCCTCCAGCTCCGCAAAGGCCAGCAGCTCGTCCGCTCGCTGGCGCGCTTCCGCCCAGCCGAGGTCGAAGTACCGGGCGTAGACCACCAGATTCTCCCGAACGGTGAGGGCGTCGTCCAGGGTAACGGCCTGGTGCACCACACCCAGCTGCCGCTTGATCTCCCGGGCGTGGCGCCGCACGTCCAGCCCGAACACCCGCAGGCTGCCCGCGGTGGGCCGCGCGGTGCAGCAGACCATGCGCAGGGTGGTCGTCTT
>JANXBY010000079.1 GCA_025060455.1 Armatimonadota bacterium | reverse complement strand
CCCGTGTCCCCGAACAGCTCCACGCGGTTTCCGCCGGGCTCGAACACGTACAGGAAGTAAGCCTGCGTGGTGCCGTGCTTCCCGGGGCCTGCTTCGATGGGGATCCCGTAGTCCGCGCACACGTCCGCCAGATCCGACAGGTGCTGTGGGTAGCCGTACCAGTACGCCACGTGGTGGAAGCGGCCGCGGGCGCCGGTGGCGTCCCGCATGAGACCGATCTCGTGCACGAGGGGGCTCACACTGAGCCAGGCGCCCACCTCGACCCCGCCTTCCCCGATCTTCTGCTCGCGCAGCTTGAAGCCCAGGACGTCCTCCATGAACTGCCGGTTGGGAGTCACCTGCGAGCACAGGCAGTTGACGTGGTCCAGCCGGCGTACGGGGACGCCCCGCAACGGGCGCCGGGACGGCCGGTTGCGCAGGGCGCTGCGCCCGTCCGGGGCTGCCTGGTAGTACTCCACGTCGAACAGGACCTCCATGGGGTGGCCGTCGGGAGTGGTGAAGCGGTAGGCGGGGCCGTGGCCCAGGTCGCCGTCGTGCCAGCCCTGCCCGGCCCCCGAGCGTTCCAGGCGCCCGACGACCCGTTGTAGGGCGTCCGGAGAGGCGGCTCTCCAAGCCACATGGCCGAGGCCCGGCCGTGGCGCCTCGGTGACCTTGAGGGTGTGGTGGTACCAGTCCTCGTAGGCCCGCAGGTACACGGAGGGCCCGTGGCGCGCCGTCTCTTCCATCCCCAGGACGTCGTGGAAGAACCAGTACGTCTCCTCAGGTTTCGGGGTGAGGATCTCCAGGTGCGCGAGCTGCACCACATCGAGTCCGTCCATGCTCGACCCCCGCTTCGCAGTGTACGGGCTCACAACTACCCGGGCGGGGCGGCGGCCGCCATCGGGCAGGCACCTGAATCCGCGCGTCCAGGCATCGGTTTCAGACCCGAGGAGCGGGCGCGGTCTGCGATCCTCGGGGCGGGCGCAGTAGGACGGCGACCACCCAGGAGGCTACCGCCCCACCCGCGTACACCGCACAGCCCGCGGCGAACACGGCCGCGGCGGCCTGCGCCAGAGTCGGGAGGGCGGCCAGAACAGAGGCCCACAGCAGGGTGCTGCCCGTGGCGGTCAACGCGAAGGCAGCCACGCCCCAGCGGGGGAAGTACGGCGCCGGAAGGCGCGGAACCTCGTACGCAGATAGTCCGCGCGCGAACCGGTAGTACCACATGAGGAATGGGGTCACCTTGTACAGCTGGCCCATGATCGCCAGAGTGACCCAGCCGCACAGGACCAGGATCGCGGTGGCCGCCGCGAGCCGTCGTCCGTCCGACAGCAAGCCGGTCGTCCACAGCAGGCCTGCGGCGCCCCCGAGGGCTGTCTGCCCCACCATGGCCCACCAGTGCCAGTTGGTTAGGTCTGGCACGGTTTGCCGGGCGCCGCGTAGGAACCGCGACACGTCTGCGGCGTAGGCCAAGGCAGCGCCCCCCAGCACCACCGTGCCTACGCGGGCGGGAAGGGCTTGACCGGTGGCCGCGGCAAGGACGAACGACGCCACGGAAAGGTTGAGGGCCCAGAGGACCGGCACCACGCGGCGCTCTGACACGTGACGCACGCCGGTGAACCGAGGCAGCAGGTAGTAAGACACCGCCACCACCAGCTGGACGAACCAGCCCACCAGCCCCACGGCCGCGTGGACGCCCACTCCCAGGTACGTGTACAGCGCCGGCCAGAACTGGAGATTCCAGTTGAGCGCCATCAGGGCACCCCACACCACCGTCCAGAAGAGGTAGGCGACGCTCAGTAGGACGCCCGTGGCGGAGGGCGGCCAGCGGCGCCTCCGGGGGACCAGCTGAGCCAGGTGTGCGAGTAGGAGGACGACGGAGGCGACCATCAAGACTCCTCCCGCCGCGACCCAGGGAGGAGATCCCGCGAGGAAGGCAGCCGGCAGGGTGAATGCCGCGGCCAGGGTGACGGCGAGGTGAACGACGGTACCGCGGCCTGGCTTGGCAGAGATTCCCAACACCGCGGGGAACATCTGGTGCAGGGCCCCCATGGCTACCAGGGTGCCCCAACCCAGGGTCAGGAGGTGGGTGGCGGCCAGGGCGGGGTAGGCCCGCCACCGCCCGACCGCGAGAGGGCCGGAGAGGACTACCACCCCGACGCCGGCGCAGACGAGGAAGAACGCGGCGGCGGTGGGGAACAGCATGGCGGGGGTCATCCCGGGCAGGCCCCACAGCACCCGCAGGCCTCGCGACGTGGCTCTCATTGGCGTGCCCGCGCTATCGTATACGGAGACGGCCCGAGCTGGCACGGGGGTTTCTCCGGGCGTGTCCGTGGGCGACAAGGCGGTGGGGGGTTGACCAGCAGGGGCCGCGGCAAGGCGGCGTGGATCGCAGGGCTGCTGCTGACGGTCGGGTCTGTGGCGGCCGCGGAGGCCGTGCGTCGCTACCTGGTTCCGGTGCCGAACCCGCAGCTGCTCGTCCTCGTGTGACGCCGTTGCCTAGGTTCCGCACCCGATTTCTGCACGGCGAGAATCGGTTGTGCACCCGATCCAGCTCTA
>JANXBY010000072.1 GCA_025060455.1 Armatimonadota bacterium | reverse complement strand
GCGGTGGTGCGGGCGGTGGAACTGGGCCGGGACGTGGTGCGGGCGGCCAGCATCGGGATCTCCGGGATCATCGACCGCACGGGCCGGTTGAGGGTGCAGCTCCCGCAGGTGACACACGGGTGGGTGGCCGGCCCCATCGAGCCGCGTTCGGACCTCACGCCCTACGCACGATGGGGAGACCTCTGGGTGTGGCTGGCGGCCGGGGTGGTCGGTGTCCTGTGCATGCCCGCGCTGGTTCGCTGGCTGAGGCCGGACCTTGTGCGGGCGCTGGCGGTGCCCGGGAGCGTGGCCGTGGTGAGCGAGATGACGGGCGTCGGGCCACAAGCCGGCGGGCTGCTGCTGGCCGCGGCCAGTCTGGCGGTGCACCCAGATGTGGGTGGAGTGGGATTGGTGCGCGGTCGCCACCCTGCCAGCGTGGCGGGGGCGGTGGGGTTCGCCGCAGCCGCCGTGTGGCTGGTGCAGGCGGGGTTCGCGGCCCAGGGAATCCCTCTCTCCCTGCAACTGCCCGACCCGTGGCGCGCGGTGCCGCACCTGGTGGCGGGCGCGGGGCAGGAGCTGTGGCTGCGCGGCGTCATCCCCTCGGTGCTAGCGTCCTACCCGGTGGCTGCGTTCGCGCTTTCGGAGCTCGGGACGTTCCTTCTGCACGCGGGGGCCCGCGGGGAGGTGGTGGCGTGGCACCTGCTGAGCGGCGCGGTGTTCTTTGTGGTGCGTCGGCTTTCGGGTAGCGTGTGGGGCCCGGTGCTGGCGCGCGGCTTCGGGGACGCCGCCTTTGTGATCCTGCTGCGGCTGTGACGCGATTGGGTGAGTCCCTGTGGGGGAGGTCGTGGTGAGCGCGGGCGGATACGAGGTGCAGCTGTCAGACGTGCGGGAGGCGCAACAAGCTCTGCGGCCCTACGCACCGCAAACACCCGTGCTGCGGGCAGGAGCCCTCGGCCAGATGGCCGGAGTGGAGCTTTGGCTCAAGGCGGAGAACCTGCAGCGCACGGGGTCCTTCAAGCTACGGGGCGCGTTCAACCGCATCCGGCAGTTGCGTCCACAGGAGCGGCGCCTCGGAGCGGTGGCGGCGTCCGCGGGCAACCACGCGCAGGGGGTGGCTCTGGCCGCGCGGGAGTTGGGCGTGCGGGCCACGGTGGTGATGCCGGAAGGTGCGCCCCTGGTCAAGGTGGAGTCCACGCGGGGGTACGGCGCGGAGGTGATCCTGCATGGCCACGATTACGAGGAGGCGTTCGCCCATGCCCGCAGACTTGCGGAGCAGTCGGGTGCGGTGCTCGTGCACGCCTTCGACGACCCCGCGGTGATCGCGGGACAGGGGACCGTGGGTTTGGAGATCCTCGAGCAGTTGCCCGAGGTGGAGGCGGTGGTGGTCCCGGTGGGCGGCGGGGGTCTCGCCTCCGGTGTGGCGGTGGCGGTGAAGTCCCTGCGGCCCCAGGTCCGTGTCGTAGGCGTCCAGGCGGCGGCCGCGCCCGCGGTCTACCGGTCGTGGCAGGAAGGACGCGTGGTAGAAGTCCCCGCCCGCCGCACCCTGGCGGACGGACTGGCGGTGCACGTTCCGCGGCAGACGGTGCTCGCGCTGCTGCGCCGGTGGGTGGACGATGTGGTCGTGGTGGAGGAGGACGAGCTGGCCGGCGCCATGGTGCTGCTGCTGGAGCGTGCCAAGCTGGTGGCAGAAGGCGCCGGGGCGGCCGCGGTGGCGGCCCTTGTGTACGGGAAAACGGACCTGCGGGGCGTGCGGACGGTGGCCGTGATCAGCGGCGGCAACGTGGACCCGAACACCCTGGTGCGGGTGGTTGATCGGGGGCTCATGAAGACCGGGCGGCTGGTCCGGCTG
>JANXBY010000070.1 GCA_025060455.1 Armatimonadota bacterium | reverse complement strand
TGCGCAAACCGCGCCTCCACCCGCCGAAACCGGCCTGCGTGAGCGGTCGCCAGCTGCTGGGCGGTGCGCAACACCCGCTGAACCTCGTAGGCGGCGTAGGTCGCGCGGCGCTCCGCAAGGAGGTGGACGAAACCGGGGAGCGCCAGAGCCAGCAGCCCTGCCAGGATGGACAGGCTCAGCAGCAGCTCCACCAACGTGAAGCCAGAGGCCACCGCTTCCAGCTGGCGCCTTCCGGGCACCTCAGCCTCCAGCTCAAGCCCGCCCCTAGTGGGACTGCACCGCACCCTACCACCTCCCTTCAGCCACGCCCGCACCTCATGGGGTCGTGCTCGGCCAGGACCTCACGCCACGCCACCACCCTCACGGGCTCTCCGGCCCTGTCTCGGCTCACGACCGCCTCCACCCTCCGCACCGCGCCTCTGGCTTGCCCCGTGGACCGCACGCACACACACCCCTCCTCGCCGCACTCCGTCCCAGCGCGCAGCTTCATCCTCACGGTGAAGTTGCCGAGCGGGTCTCCGGCCAGGAAGGCCACGGACTCCGCCGACACGCGACACGCCCCGTCCGAGCCGGGGTCCAGACACAGCGGCCTCCACTCCACCCCACTCGGGTCGGCGAGCGCGGTCGCCCCCCGGGCGTCGCGCCAGTCAGGGTCCCGCGCCAGCTCGAAGGTCGCCCGCTCCAGCCCCGCTTCGGCGACCTGGAAAGCCGCTGCCGACTCTCTGGCGGTCGCGGACGCCCTGGCCTCGTACGCCAGCACCGCGAGCGCTGCGTGGGCGGCCAACGCCACCAGCAGCAGGACCGCAAGGGCAAACACCAAGGCCGCGCCTTCCTGTCCCCAGGGTACCTTCCGAACCCCCATGGCTCACTCCCTCACCAGCCTCAACGCCACGTGTTTTTCTACCGCCAGCTGGCGCCAGGCGCTCTGCCAGCCGCCGAACCGGAACGCCGCTCGAACCCGGACGCGGGCCACCGCCTGGCGCTGCGCGGCGTTCAGCGGCGGGGGCCCGAGCTCACGGCCTTCCCGGTCGAAGTACGCGAGGTCAAAGGCAGTCACGCGGAACCCGCCGTCCTCCGTCGTGAGGGGCGAGGTGGCTCCTCCGGCCACCTCTCGCAGGACTCCGTCGGACCCCAGGTAGAACCCGTGTCGTTCCGGGCCCGGCGCGTCGGACGAGAAGTCGGCCAGGAACTCCACCCTGGACCGGCCTGCCACCACCAGCCCCTGGTCGGCCCCGTAGCCCGCCGCACGGAGCAGGACCACGACCCGTTCCACCGCTGCCCGGGCGTGGTGCTCCGCCTCTGACCACCGCTTGGCCGCCGAGGCCACTCGCACCCCGGCGGCCACCACCGCCGCGCCGGACGCGGCGACGAATCCGAACAGGGCCAGCGAAACGAGCAGCTCCAGCAGTGTGAGCCCGCGCACCTCCCTCACGGCCGCACCTCCGCCACGCGCAACAGCACCCCGCGGGCGAGCGGCTGTACTCCGTCCCCGTACACCAGGACCGTGACGCGCCTGAGCCCGCATCCGCCCGGCGGCGGGCCCGCCACCGGCTCGTCCTCCACCCGCACCTCTGCCCGGCGGAGGGGCGGTCCCGGGAGCGGCTCGCCGTGCTCCGCCTCCGCTGGCAGCACCCGCAAGGGTGGAAACGGCGGGGGCGCCTGGGGCGCGCAGCGCGTAGGGTCTCGGAAGCGCAGGTAACTCAGGCTGCGCAGGTACTCGAGCTCTGCCTGCACGTAGCGCACCGCGCGGCTCCGTACGGTGAAGGCGCCACCGCCGGACGGCTCCGTGGACGAGAGGACGAGCCTGTAAGCCGGCCAGGTCATGGCCATCACCAGAGCCACGAGCTGTATCGAGACCAACGTCTCCACCAGGCTCGAGCCAGCTTCACGCCGGACCGGGTCCGCCACCGGGCACACCCCCTGTTCCAGCCGTCTCCGTGAGAGAGAACGAGGCAGCCAGTAGGTTTTGCACGCGCCGGGCCGCCGACCCCTAACGAGGCATCACCTGTGGCAGCCGACCGGTCCGAGCACGGCTGCAGGGGCCGGACGGGCCCGGCCGGCCAGCGGACAGCGCCGCCGAGGGGCGGCGTCCGTTACCGCACGAGGAACCTGAAGATCATCCGGAGGTACTGAAGGACTGTCCGGACCGGGGGGAGTTTGCTGCGCCCCCGTTTCAGGTCGTAGCGCAGGACGATGGGAACCTCCTGGACTTTGGGCCTGAGGGGCCGCAGCTTCAGGAGCAGTTCTGCCATCACCGCAAAACCCTGCGACTCCACGAGCCGGTCTCCGTACTGCTCGGCGGCGCGCCGGAGGAGGCTTACCCGGTAGGCCCGGAACCCGCAGGTGTAGTCGCGCAGCCCTCGGGTGGGGAACAGGACGGTCAGCAGCCAGCGCGCGCCCACGCTCAAGAGTTTCCGGAAAGGGGGGACGCCCAGCACACGCGCGCCGCGACGGTACCGGGAGGCGATGGCCACCTCCGCCCCCTGCTGCAGAGCGGCCACGAGCTGCGGGATCTGCTCTGGCAGGTGGCTTCCGTCGGCGTCCAGGGTCACCACCACGTCCTCCGGGCCTGCGTGTTCAAGCACGTAGCGCAGCCCGGTGGCGACCGCACGGCCCAGCCCCAGGTTTTGTGGGTGGCGGACGACCATCGGGCGCAGCGGCCCTGTCCAGGCCTCGGCCACCGCGGCCGTTCCGTCGGTGCTGCCGTCGTCCACCACCACCACCCGGAGGGAGCTGTCCTGCAGCGCCTCCAGCTGGCGGAGCAGGCCAGGCAGGTTCTCCTCCTCGTTGTAGGCGGGCAGGACGACCCAGACCACGCTTTTGGGGTTCCACACGCCCGCTCCCGTCACCTGTTCCTGACAACGGCCCCAGCTGACGTGCGCGAAAACGGCGGGGTCGAGCGTTCACTCGACGGGGAGAGGAAGTTGCGGGGCAGCACAGGTCCAGGCGGGAGGTGTCGTCGTGGCCCGCAAGCCGTCGGCGGGCGTGCCTGGAGCCGCCTGCCACATCACCGCTCGGGTAAAGGACAGCGAGATCTCGTGCACGGCGGAAGCGTAGCGTGCGTACCTCCGCCTGCCGTGGGGAGCAGCCGGCCAGTCCGGGCCACGCGGCCCGGCCTGGGCCCTGCTGCCCGACCACGTCCGCCTCCTCCGCACAGTAGGAACCCGTCCGCTGCGGGCCCGGCGCGCCGCGGGCAGCGCCGGTCCGCCACAACCGGTGCCTTGGGGCCTGCGGCGACGCCGTCGAAGACCGGTGCTACGCCAGGCCGTACGGCGGCGTGGCGTACCTGTGGGGGGTAGTCCGCTACATCCACAACAACTCCGCGCACGCCAGGCCCTGTGGCCACCCGGGCGCGTACCCGTGACCAGCTGCCAGGCGTACGTCCCCGGCCGGTCGGACCTGGTGGAACGGTGGGAAGCTGCCGGGCTTTTTGGCCCGTCACCGGTGCCAGGTGCTACTTCCAGGTGCCGGACAGGGGGCGGCGCCGGAGTCCAGTACGGCGCCGTCGGTGCCGGTGAAGGCCCACCCGTACCGGCCGGGCAGCAGCTGCAAGCGGAGTACGCCGAAGCGGTCGTCGCGCAGCACCTCGGGCTGGAGTGGGCCTTGGCGCCAGGCGCGGTACAGGTTCCTGCCCCCTGTCCCCACCACGAACGGGCGGACGCCCCGGGCCGAGGGACGGCCGTTCCCGTCAAGAGCCGGAAAGCGCTGGTAGTTGTGGTCGTGGGCGGTGAGAACCACGGCGGCGTTGTGGCGGGCCAGCAGCTCCCACCAGGAGCGGACGGACTCGTACCCGCTGTACCGACCCGCGGTGAACAGGGGGTGGTGCCAGTACGCCAGCACGCACCGCCCGCGGGCAGGAGCCAGCTGGGCCGCGAGCCACCGGTACTGAGGGGAGTCAGGCCCGCACCCGCCTACCGCCCAGCAGTTGGAGTTCAGGGCCAAGAAAAGCCACCCTCCGGCCTCGAAGGCGTAGTAACCCAGGCCCGGCCGGCCCGCGAGTTCTCCGAAGTAGGCGAAGTAGCCGCGGGCACCGGGGGTCTGGTACTCGTGGTTTCCCGGGACGGGCCTGGTGCGGTCCCGGTAGCGGCCCCACGTGCGGCCGTAGCCCTTCTGGTACCTCTCCAGAGCCCCATCGGGGTACTGCCCGTCCCCCAGCATCAGCACCAGGTCCGCGCCCTCCAGCAGCCGGGCCGTGTCCGCGTCCGCGCACTCACCGGGCCGCGCCGGAGAGTCGGGGTCGCACGCCACGTCGCCCGCGGCCGCCACCACCACTCCTCCGTCGTACGCCGTTGCCGGCGCCACCGCTTCTGCCGCAGCCAGGGCCACGAGGATTACCAGCGCCACCGCCGGCAGGGAGCCTGCCGCCGGCAGCCGTATCCTACCGTTGCAGACTCCTTCCGGACTGAGGAGGTGATCCATGAAGCTACCCCAGGGCCTCAGCATCACGTACCTCGGCCACGCCAGCTTCAAGATCGGGACCCCCGGCGGCAAGGTGGTGTTCATCGACCCGTGGCTCGAGGGTAACCCACGCTGCCCGGACGCCCACAAAAAACAGGACCGGGCGGACCTGATTTTGATTACCCACGGACACTTCGACCACCTGTCTGCCGACGTGGCGCCGCTGGCCCGGGCCACGGGCGCCACCGTGGTAGCCATGCCGGAGGTGTGCGCGTTCCTCAGCCGGCAGGGCGTGGAGCGGTTCGAGCAGATGAACAAGGGCGGCACGGTCCACGTCCAGGGGCTGAAGGTGACCATGACCAACGCCTTCCACAGCTCCGGAGCGCAGGCAGAAGACGGCTCCGTGGTGTACGCAGGCGAACCCGCAGGCTTCATCTTGGAGACAGAGGACGGGTTCCGGATCTACCACGCGGGCGACACCTGCGTGTTCGGAGACATGAAGCTCATCGGGGAGTTGTACCGGCCGCATGTGGCCATGCTGCCCATCGGCGACCGGTTCACCATGGGGCCGTTCGAGGCCGCCTATGCCATCCGCCTGCTGGGTGTTAAGTGTGTGATCCCCATGCACTACGCCACCTTCCCGCTGCTCACCGGCACCCCTGAGGCGCTGAAGGAGCTCACCCGCGACATCGAGGGGCTGGAGATCGTGGTGATGGAGCCCGGGCACACCTGGGCGGGCTAGGACCGTCCGGCTTGGACCAGGTGTGCACAGGTCACCGGCCGGCGAGGTGGTCGTGATCCGGCTCTGCGTCAAGCCCCTGGGCATGGCCGTGCAGGACCGGCCGTCGGTGCAGTAGCCCGGGGGAGGCGGGCGCCGGTTCTCGAATCCCGGGCACCGGCCCGAGGCAGTCTGCAGAGAAGCGCGCGGAGCGGGCCACAGCCCGAGCAGGAGGGGTCCCTGCAGGCAACCGATGGGACCGTTGATTCAGGCCTGAACAATGCCGGGCACGGTTCGGTCGCCGGGGGTGGTCATGCAGACAAGACTTTTCCGCGCAGCGCGGGATTCCCTCTCGTGCAGCCACCGGGCCGACGGCTCTGGGCGGCTACCGGGGAGGCAGCACCCGTGCCGCAGCGGGTTGAGGAGCCTAGGATGACGGCGCGTGTCTACCGCGTGGTTCCAGAAGAGCCCGTTCAGACTTCAAGCTCTCCGGCGAGACCAACCGGCTGCCGGTGGTGGGTCACCGGTGGAGGGGGTGTAGGGACGCCCGCCCGCTTCGACCTCCTCAAGCTCCTACCCGGACAGCCATGACCTGGCTCACCTTCCTGGGGGTGGCGGTTCTCGTGATCCTTGCCGGGGCGCGGATGGCCTACTACGCGGACGCCCTGGCAGAGAAGCGGGGTTGGGGACGAAGCTGGGTGGGGCTCATCCTGGTCGCCGCCACCACGTCGCTGCCCGAGCTGTTGACAGGGACGAGCGCCGTCCTGCAGGGGTTCGTAGACATCGCCGTGGGCGATGTCCTGGGGAGTACGCTGTTCAACTTGGTCGTGCTTTCCCTTCTGGACGCTGTGGCTGGCCGGACTCCCCTCTTGGGTCGGCTCCACGCCGGTCACGCCCTCGCCGTGGGCTTTGCCCTTGTGGTCTTGGCCCTCCAGGGGACGGCGCTGTTCTGGGGCGGTCCCGTTCTGGGACCCGTCTCCTGGTATACCCCTGTGGCGCTCCTCGTGTACCTCCTGGCCACCCGGCTGACCTTCCACTACGAGATGCGCCGGTCGCAGGCGGAGGGGGAGCGGCTTGCGCTTCTTTACGAGCACCTTCCCCTGGGACAGGTGGTGCGACGCTACTTGAGCTTTGGCGCGTTGTTGGTCGTGGCGGCAAGCCTCCTGCCAAACCTGGCGGAGCGTCTGGCGGAGGAAACACGCCTTGGGGCGAGCTTTGTGGGTACAGCCCTGGTGGGTGCCACCACCTCCTTGCCCGAGGTTGTGGTCGCGCTGAGCGCAGCCCGGCTTGGGGCCTTCGACCTGGCGGTGGGCAACGTGCTGGGGAGCAACCTCTTTAACGGCCTGATCCTGGCGTGGGACGACCTCCTTTTCCCCGGGGCGTTCTTCCACAAAGCCCATGAGAACCACCTGGCGGCGGTCCTGGTCGCTCTGGCCATGTACGGAGCAGTCCTGGTGGGCATGAGCTATCAGGCCCTTCGGAAGCTCGCCGTGCTTTCGTGGGACACCCTGGCCCTGGTCGGCCTCTACTTCTTGGGCCTCGTCTGGCTGTACGCCCTGCGGTAGGTGCACCAGGGTGGGGCTGTGGGGCTTTTTCGGACCACGTCACCGCCTTGTCCACAGGTGCCCCAGTAAGCGCCACGGCCGTGCACACACCTCTCCTCAGGACCGGCTCCGCGACCGCCCCCACAGGGCCACCCCGACCACCCCCAGCCCGAACCCCACCACGGAAGCTGTGTACACGGCCAGGGCCAACAGGAAGTCGGGCGGGACCTCGCGCAACACCATGAGGAACACCACGGCCCAACTCGCCACCATCATCCCCAGGCCGGTACCGACCAGACGTCTAGGACTCACGGTCGCACCACCTCCCGGGCCTGCCGCACCACGTCCCATGGCCTCGCGGACGCTCCGCTGGCACGCGGCACCGCATCCCGCCGCAGGCCGACACCGCGGGAGACGTTCACGACGGGTCCGCCCCGGCGACGGAGGCCGCTTCCGCCACGACCGCACCCTCGTGCAGCCAGCACGCACTCAGGTGGCGCGGCCCCACCTCGAAGTCCAAGGGCTCCTTGCGGTCACACACGCCCGGGATGGCAGCCGGGCAGCGCGGGTGGAACCGGCAGCCCGCCGGCGGCCGCACCAGGCTGGGCGGCTCGCCCGGTGGCACGGGCCGCAGCCGCGTCGCGTTTTCGGGGTCCGGGTCGGGGATGGCGGCCAGCAGGGCCTGCGTGTACGGGTGCTTGGGGTCCCGCAACAGCTCCCCCACGGGGGCCTGCTCCACCAGCTTGCCCGCGTACATGACCAGCACCCGGTCGCAGAAGTGCCGGACCGTAGAAAGGTCGTGGGTGATGTACACCACGGACAGGGCGCGTTGGCGCTGTAAGGCGCGCAGCAGCTGCAGAACCTCCGCCCGCACGGAGGCGTCCAGCATGGAGACCGGCTCGTCCGCCACCAGAAGCCGCGGGCCGAGGATCACCGCCCGCGCCACCACCAGCCGCTGCTGTTGTCCGCCGCTCAGCATGTGCGGGAACCGAAGCAGGAACTCCTGCGGGGGGACCAGCTGCACCGCCTCCAACGCTTCCACTACCCGCGCCCGGCGCTCGGAAGCCGACCGCACGCCGTTCACCACGAGGGGCTCTTCCAGGATGCGCCGGACGGTCATGAACGGGGGCAGCGCCCCGTAGGGATCCTGCTGCACGTACCCCACCCGGCGCCGGTAGGCCCGCCAGTCCTCTGTGGTCTGCAGCAGCCGGCCCTCAAACCACACCTCGCCTCTCACAGGACGCACCAGCCCCAGCAGGGTCCTGGCCAGGGTGCTCTTCCCACACCCGCTCTCCCCCACCACGGCCACCGCTTCCCCCTGGTACAGGTGGAAACTCACCCCGTCCACCGCCCTCACCCACCCCTGGTGGAACAGCCCCCACCGCCGCAGCTCGTACCACGTGGCGAGGCCCCGCACGCGCAGGAGCAGGTCACCGGGCACGGCTGGCCTCCTGGGCGTACAGCCAGCACATCACGCATCCACCCTCCACGGACACCTGCGGGGGCGGCTGGCCGCAGGGGTCAAACCGCTCCGGACACCGGTCCGCGAACCGACAGCCCTCCGGCGGGCTGAGCAGGCTGGGCGGGCGGCCAGGTAGCGGCGTGGGGGGGCGCTCTTCCCGCAGGCTCACCACGCTGGCCCGCAGGGCCCGAGCGTACGGGTGGAGGGGCTGGCGGAAGAACCGCTCCGCCGGGCCGAACTCCACCACCTGCCCGGCGTACATCACCGCCACGTCGTCCGCCAGCTCGCTGGCGGTGGCCACGTCGTGGGTGATCAGGAGGAAGCTGGTGCCCAACTCCCACCGGAGGGTCTTCAGCAGGTTCAGGAGGTTCGCCTGGGTGAGCACGTCCAGGGCGGAGGTGGGCTCGTCCAGCACCACCAGTGGCGGCCGCAGGATCAGCGCCATGGCGATGGCCACCCGCTGCCGCATGCCCCCGCTCAGCTCGAAGGGGTAGCGGTCCGCGAAGTCCACCGGCACTCCTACCCGACGCAGAGCAGCTTCCACCTGCTCCTGGGCCTCCTCCGGCCGGCGCACGAGGCCCGCCAGCCACAACGGCTCGGCGACCTGATCCCGTATCCGCAGCACGGGGTTGAGGGAGTTCATGGCCGCCTGAGGGACGAAGGAAAGGCGGGCCCACCGCACCCGCTGCCGGAACTGCTCCTCGGAAAGCCCCATGAGGTCCTGGCCGTCCAGCACCACCCGGCCGCTGTAGTGGGCCACGTTGCGGGGCAGCAGCCGCAGCACCGCACGCGCCAGGGAGGTCTTGCCGCACCCGCTCTCCCCCAACACCGCCACGGTGCGGCCGCGACCCACCTCCAGGTGCACCCCGTCTACGGCCCGCACCAGTCCGGAGGCGGTGCGGAAGTACAGCCGCAGGTCTTCCACTCGCAGCAGCGGCTCCACCGCTACAGCTCCCTCAGGCGGGGGTTGAAAACCCGATCCAGGGCGAAGCCCAGGAGGGTGAACGCCAGCCCGCTCAGCATGAGCAGGAACGCCGGCTCCAGCACCCAGTACGCGTGCCCCACGTACAGGGCGCCTGCCCGGTAGGCGTCCTCGATGACCTTGCCCCACGTGGGCAGCACCGGGTCGCCCAGGCCCAGCAGCGCCAGGGTGGCCTCCAGGAACACGAATCCCGGGATGAGGGTCACGAACTGCGGCAGCAGCACGGGGACGGCCCTGGGCACCAGGTACACCGCCACCATGCGCAGGTTGCCGACCCCGTACGCGCGGGCGGCCTCCACGTACGGGGACTCCCGGACCTGCAGGAACAGCGCCCGGTAGGTCTTGATGCCGCCCCCGAACACTCCCAGCACCACCACCGCGCCCAGGATCACCCACAGGCTGCGGGAGTACAGGGTGCCGATCATGATCAGGATGGGTAGCCCCGGCAGGATCAGGTTGACCTCCGTGACCCGCTGGATGAGCCCGTCCACCCAGCCACCGTACCACGCGCCCACGGCAGCGATGACGAGAGTGCTGAGGGACGAGCCCACCGCCGCCAGCAGGCCGAAGGCCAGGGCAATGGGGGTCCCCCACAGCAGGGGCAGCAACAGGTCTCGGCGCAGGTGGTCGGTACCCGCGAGCCCGTGCACCTCGCCGTACACCACCAACTCCACCTGCACGGAGGAGCCGGGCTCGAACAGGAAGGCCCGCACCTGCAGCGCGTACGTGCCCGGCCGCGCCTGCCCTGCCCGGTCAGGGGCGGAGAACAGCACGACTTCCGGCGGGCCGCCCAGCCGGTCCCGCAGCTCGCCATCCGCGGACAGGCGGTAGACGTCCTCGCGGCGGGGGCTGAGGTCCGCCAGGTGCACCTCCGGGCCCGCGGGCCCGGCCCACACGAGCTCCAGTTGCGGGGCCTGATCCCGGTAGTCGGCGCGCACGAACACCGCCAGCTCGCTGGGAAACCGCTGGTACGGGTAGTGGAAGGGCAGGTGGTACCGCAGCTCGCGTACCCCGCCTCCCAACTCCCGCTCCGTGGCCCCCTGAGCTTCCGTGACCACCAGGGTGCGCACCAGCCTCCCGCCCCAAAGCCAGTTCAGCCATTCCGGCCGCGCGTAGCGCGGGTTGCGCGGCCACGCGGCCTCTCCCCCGCTCCACAGGCGGATGGCCTCCGGGTACGGGATGGCCACCACCGCGTACACCGACACGGCCACCAAGAAGGCCAGGATAGCCAGGCCAGCCACCGCGGACGGGTAGCGCAGAAGCTCCCGCAGGCTGCTCCTCACCCCTGTCCTCCCGCGCCGACCCGCACCCGAGGGTCCACCACCGCGTACACCACGTCCAGGGCGAACACCGTGACCGCGAGCAGGTACGCGTACAGGATGGTGCTGCCCACGATCACCGGGGTGTCGTACAGGCCCACCGCCTGGTACAGCGCCCGCCCCAGCCCCGGCCAGTTGAACACCGTCTCCAGCACGATGGCTCCCGTCCACGCGCCGATCAGGCCCAGGGCGAAAGACGTGAGGATGGTGGGCAGAGCGGGCCGCAGGATGTACCGCCGTTCCACCAGGCGGTCCGGAAGCCCCTTGGCCCTCGCCAGCTCCACGTAGTCCTCGCTGCTGAAGATGAGGAAAAACGTCCGCCACGCGTACACCGACAGGAAGATGGAGCTCAGGGCGAGGCTGCTCAAGGGCAGCACCATGTGCCGGAGCACGCTGGCCGCATACGCCAGCTTGCCCTCCGGGGGTGGGGCGTCCACCATCCCGCCGAAGGGCAGCCACCGTAGGCCGGCGGCGAACACCAGGATCAGGAAGATCCCGTAAAACCACGCGGGGGCCGCGGAGGTAGGCGCCAGGGCCACCACCAGCCGGTCCGCGAGGCTGCCGTACCGGCGCGACAGGACCAGGGCCGCGGCCACGGAGGTGAAGAACAGCAGCAGCTGCGCGCTCAGGAACAACAGCAGGGTGGCGGGCAGACGGTCCAGGATGATCTGGCGTACCAGGCGGGAGCCGGTGTCGCTGGTCATGCGCTCTGCGAACCCCAGCCGCAGCAGCAACGCGTCCCGGAGGTACGCCACCGACCGGGACAAAAACGGCCGATCCAGGCCCAGGCGGCGCTCCTCGTTGCGGACCATCTCCTCGGCCACCCGTTCCCGGACGTCCGCGGGCAGCCGGCGCAGCTGCTCGTTGAGGGAGACGGCCAGGGCTACCTGCTCCCGGATCTCCGCCCGCTTGATCTGGTCCACGTAGCCGCCCATGTTGGCCACCAGGATGGTGAGGTACACACCCACCACCACCGCGGCGAACAGGGCAGCGAGGCGTGCCAGGGCGTACAGCAGCACCCGCACCGCGGGGTGCTGCCGCACGCCGCCGCGGGGCGCGGTCACCGCCGCCTGCACCAACGCCCGCTCACCGGCCCGGCAGGGAGGTGAAGGTGGCCGAGCCGAACGCGGGCACGCTCACCGCCTTGGACACCACCACCACCTCCAGGCGGTTGGAGCCCGGCCGCAGCCGGGAGGTGACCTCGCGCCCCAGCACCACCCGCCACTCCTGGCCCGCCGGCTGCGCCCTGCCCTGGGCCACCAGCTCGTTGCGGGCGTCGAACAGCAGGTACTTCACCTCCTGCAGGTCCTGGGACGGGTACGGCCGGCCACCCTCGGTGATGCGGAGCTCGAACGCCGCCTCCGCGCCGACCTGCACCTGCCGCGGCCCGGACACGGTCACGGAGGCCAGGCGGGGCTCACCGAACCGCAGCCACTTGGTGGCGGGATCCGGGAAGCGGCCGAACCGGCGCAGCTCCACGATCTTCTCCACGGGCGAGACGCGGTGGAGCAGGAACGGGCCCATGCCCACCCAGTAGTGGCCTCGCCCTTGCCGCCAGGCAGAAAGCAGCTGCCACCGCTGGCGGGCTTCCTGTGGCTTGATCCACCGATCCAGAGCCCGTTCGAAGGGGATGTAGTTCTCCGCGCGGGCGGCTTCCAGCTCCCGATCCAGGATGGACAGCGTGGGCCCGGCCACGTAGTTCAACCGCTCCACCTTCTTCTCCGTGGCCTTCGCGGCGGTGAAGGCAGCCCGGCCCGCGGCCTCCGCCCGCACGCCCAGGGCCACCGTGTGCCAGGGCCCGGGCCCGAACCCGTACACCGGCCAGAAGCTGCCGGCGGCGGTCATCAGCTCGGCGTCCATGGTCCACGAGGTGGTGTAGAACTCCGCCACGAGCGGGTCCTCGCTGACGATCCGGAACCCCCGGAATGTCTCCATGAAGGACTGGAAGGTGGGCACGTACGACCGGTCAAACAGCGGGCTGTTCTCGTCCGCACGCTCGAAGGTGAGGATCCAGCCCAGCAGGATGTCCCCCAGGCTCAGCCGGTTGCCGTCGTGCCACTGCACCTTGCGGAACAGGTCGCGGTCGAAGTACACGGTGCTCTTCACCAGGGCCTCCAGGCCCTGCGGGTGTTTCTCCCGGACGGTGACGAACCGCTGTTGCCGGGAGTCCCACCCAATGATGGCGTCCTCCGGCACCCGGACGGTGGGCGAAAAGCGGAGGCTGACCCACTCGGAGCTCTTGGTGACCGGCAGCCCCTGCTTGACGGTGACCTCCACCCGCTCCACCCGCTGGCGCTCCGGCAGCCCCGTGTGGGGGTTGGGGATCAGCGGGTAGTCCTGGGTGGCGCGGTAGAGCGTGGTGTCGAAGATCCAGTTGGACCCGCCGATGGGGTTCCAGGGCTCCGGCAGGATGCTGGGCACCCCTACGCGCACCACCCCGCCCGCACGGCCCCGGAACCGCACCGTGTACGGCCACAACAGCGAGCCCGAAAGCCCGCCCGCGAGGTCACCGACCAGCTCCAGCTCCTCGCGCCACGGCCACACGGACTGCCGTTCGACAAGCCACAGCCGTACGGAGTCCTGCAACGCCAGCTCCAGGGCCCTGGCCATGAGCCGGTTGCGCTCCTGGAGGGTGCGGAAGTCCCGCCGGTTGAGCCGGTCGGCCAGCCGGTCAAATTCCGGGCTGGGCCGGTAGGCCTGCCACAGCGGCCGCGCCAGGCCGCGCTTGGTGTAGAAGAAGTCGAAGTTGTCCGCCTGGTCGCGGTCGATGACGGTGCTGATCCACCCGCCCGTGTACACGTGCCAGCGGCCTTCTGCGGGGTCCTGCACGATCCACAGGGGGTTGAGGTCCGCCGCCCGGCCGTACCGGCGCTCCACGGAGAACCCCAGCCCCTCCAGCAGGCCGGCCACGTAGTCGCCGATCTGCCGGCGCTCGTCCTCCACCCGGATCAGGAGAGTGAGGGTGACGGGCCGGCCCCGGAACTGCCACCGGCCGCCCACCAGGGTGGCCCCGAGCTTCTGCATCTCCTCAGTGATCACCGACCGCGCGCGGTCGGGGTCGTGCCGGTAGCGGATCTCTAGCCGCCGGGCCACGTCCGCCAGCCGCGCGTAGTCCGGGAAGGCGGTGTTGATGGGGAGCCAGCGGGGCACGCCCAGTCCGCCCATGATCTCCTGGGAGATGTGGCGACGGTCCACCAGCCAGTTCATGGCCTCCCGGATCCGCGGCACCGCAAACGGGTTGAGCCGGTCCGTGCCCGGGAACACCGGCCCCACGGGGTTGAAGGTGAGCTCGTTCACCTGCCCCAGGGAGACCACGGACCGAAGGGCGCGCGACCCGCGGACCCGGTTGGCCACCTCCGGGTTGGCGGTGGACGAAAACCACGCGTGCAGGTCACCGGCCTCCAGCCTGCGCACCGCGGCCGCGTCGCTGGGCTCCTCCACCGCCACCACCGCGTCCACCCACGCGCCCACCCGCTGTCCCTGGGCCGTGGCGGGTACGGAGGAGGCCACCAGCGCCACCAGTACCCACAAAGCCACCGTCCGCATGCGCCGCACGCTGCGCACCTCCCTTCCCTCGGATCCTGCCGCCCGGAAGCGCCCAGGTGAGGTTCGCGGGGGCGTTCAGGACAAAGCGGACCGGGCCCGGTCTAGGTCGCTGCAGGCCAGAACCAGACGGGTCCGGGTGGCCAGGTACGCCCAGTCGATGTTGACGCCCGCGTCCGCCAGCTTCCTGGCCACAGAGCCCAGGGTTCCCGGCTGGTCCACCACATCCACCACCAACACGTCCCGCTCGCCCACCACCCGCACGCCTGCGCCTTCCAGGGCCCGCCGGGCGGCGGAGGCATCCTCCACCAGCAGGTGGATGCGGCCCTTTCCCTCCACCGGTACGGCGCAGAACCCCTCGATGTTCACGCCCGCCCGACCCAGCGCCTCCCCCAGCTGGGCCAGGGTTCCCGGGCGGTCCTCCAGCTCCACCTGCAGGTCCTTCGCCATCCTTCCTCCCCCCTTTCACCATGCTACGAGGAACGGCCCGCGGCGCCAGCGGCTGTCCAGCCGCCACAGCCCGACCTCGCGTGCGTACGCGACCGCCTCCCGGTACTCGCGGGCGGTCAGCGGTCGGTTGATCCCCGCGTACTTTGGGTCCGTCCTGGCCTTCCACGCGGGGTGGTACTGATCCATAACGTTCACGTACGTGTCGGGGCTCAGCTCCGCCAGCCACCGCAGGATCTGCCGGGTGTCCTCCAGCAGCCCGGGCATCACCAGGTGCCGAACCAGGACCCCGCGCCGGGCCAGGCCGTCCTCGTTCACCTTGAGCACCCCCACCTGCTCGTGCATGGCGCGGATGACCTGCCGGGCCACCTCAGGGTAGTCGGGGGCCAGGAGGTACTTCCGGGAGTGCTCCCGCTCCCACAGCTTGAAGTCCGGCATGTAGATGTCCACCACCCCGTCCATCAGCCGGATGCTGTGCAGGCTGTCGTAGCTGCTGGTGTTGTACACCAAAGGCACCCGGAGCCCGCCCTCGATGGCGTAGGGGAGGGCCTCGAGGATCTGGGGGACCACGTGCTCCGGGGTGACGAAGTTGATGTTGTGGCAGCCCAGCTCCTGTAGCCGGAGCATCATGGCCGCGAGATCCCGGGGGGTCACGTCCACGCCCTCTCCGATCTGGCTGGTTTCAAAGTTCTGGCAGAACACACACCGCAGGTTGCACCAGCTGAAGAAGATGGTCCCCGAACCCGCCCAGCCCCTCAGGACGTCCTCCTCGCCGAAGTGCGGGAAGAACGAGGACACCCGGGCGTAGCGGCCCACCTTGCACACCGCGAACCGGTCGGCGAGCCGGTCCACGTGGCAGTGGCGGGGACACAGGGTGCAGTCCCGGAGGGCTTCCAGGGCCTCCTCCACCTTGTCCCGCAGCCGCCCTTCCTCGTAAGTCCGCAGGTACGCGGGGGTGAAGTCCCGGTCCGGCAGGACGAACCGCCCGTTGCCGTGCACCTCCGTGGGGATGTCCCTGGAAGCCAGCAGCACCCCTCTCACCGCCTCACGAAAACCGTAGCAGCGCGCCCACGCCCCCGTGCCGGCGCAGGGTGCCGTCCGTCAGCAGCACCAGCTCCGCGCGGCTGGCGCGCGCCAGCCACGGCAGGACCTGGGTTGCGTCCGCCTCCTGCACGGGCTGCCCGCACGCGGGGCAGCGCTCCACAGGCCGCGTGGTGGCAAACTCGCAGCCCGGGCACGTCCACACCTTCGCCGCGAGATCCCGGTCCGCGGCCACGGTCAGCACCTGCCGGCGGCTCAGAGCCTGCAGGGTGCTCTCCAGGTCCAGTACCGACCCTCCCGGGCCGGAGTTGCCCACCAGCCCTTCTACCAGCTGCGCTTCCCTCCGCCGCCGGTCCTCCCGGGCCACCTCCAGCACCCGATCCCGGATGTGCGGCCAGTCCTCCAGGGGCGGCACAGACACCGCGGCCACCAGGTGCCTCCGGGCGGGCTCGGGGAGCAGGTCTGCCACGGCCGCGATCCCCTCCTGGGGTCCGCCCAGGATCAACCGCTGGATCCCGAGCTCCTCCAGAGCCCGGGCCGCCGCGGAGGCCACGCCGGACCAGAACCGCCGCACGTTGTCCTCTACCCGGCTTTCGTACACGTCCCGCTGGGCTCCGCGGCTGCTGGACATGCCCATCCCCTTGGCGAAGGACGGTGGCTTACCCGCGGTGAACCGCCAGTGCTGCGTGTCGAGGTGGAACTCCTCGTCCTCCACGACCGCCGCCTCGCCCAGGTGCGTCACCAGCAGCCGCGTGTGGTCCCGGTGCACCAGCAGAACCGCGTAGGGCACGTAGGTCTGCCGCAGCCACACCAGCGGCCACACGTCCACCAGGCCGTACCGTGCGCGGTTGTCCACGGGCACCGGCCACACGAACTCCTTCCACAGCCCGTCCGCGGCGTACACGCTGAGGCCACGGCCCCGCGGCCTTTCGCCCCGCAGCCTGGCTTCCACCCGCTCCGCCCACTCCGCCAGCCGCCGCCGGTCCTCCTTGGGCAGCCCGTCCCCGATCTCCTGCAGGGCCCGGCGCGCCCAGATCCGGTAGGCGGGCTCGCTACGCTGGTTCTCGGGCCGCGTGGGGTCCGTGTCCAAGTGGAGGCTCAGCACCCGTCCCCCCTGCAGGGCCAGCAGCCACTCCACGTCCGCAGTGCGCAACAGGTCGGAGATGCGAGATGCTTCCTGCGCCACGTCGGTCACCTCCTCAGATCCCACGCCCCCATTCCAGCGTAGCGCACCGCGGCGCACGGTGCTTCCCAAACCTGCGGGGGCCAGCCCGGAACGCGGCTGCGCGATCTCCGGCACGTGCCGCGGGGGCCCTCCCGGACACCCTCTAACGAGCCACAGTGACCACCGCGCTACCCACCACGCGGCCTGCCCGCAGATCCTCCAGGGCCCGGTTCACCTCTTCCAGCGCGTAGGCGACGGTGTGCACCCGCACGGGCACGCGGGGCGCCAAGGCCAGGAACTCCTCCGCGTCCTGGCGGGTAAGGTTGGCCACCGATCGCACCACCCGCTCCCCCCACAGCAGCCGGTACGGGAACGAGGGGATGTCGCTCATGTGGATGCCCCCGCACACCACAACCCCCGCCGGGGCGGTGGCGCGCAGCGCCTCCACCACCAGGGCCCCCACGGGCGCCAGGACGATGGCCGCCTCCAGAGGTTCAGGCGGCATCTGGTCCGACCCACCCGCCCACACCGCCCCCACTTCCCGTGCCAGGGCCTGAGCTTCCAAGTCCCCTGGCCGGGTGAAGGCGAACACTTGTCGCCCCTGCCATGCGGCCACCTGGGCGATGAGGTGGGCCGCGGCTCCAAAGCCATACAGCCCGAGCCGCCGGGCGTCGCCGGCCATGCGCAGACACCGGTAGCCGATGAGGCCCGCACACAGGAGGGGCGCGGCGTGGACGTCGTCGTAGGCCTGGGGCAGCCGGAACGCGTAGCGCGCGTCAGCCACCGTGTACTCCGCGAAACCGCCGTCCCGGTGGTAGCCGGTGAACCGCGCCTGGCTGCAGAGATTCTCCAGCCCCCTGCGGCAGTACTCACACGTGCCACACGTCCACCCCAGCCACGGGATGCCTACGCGGTCTCCCTCCTGCAGCCCTCGGGTTCCTTCCCCGAGCTCTGCCACCACACCCACCACCTGGTGTCCGAGGACCAAGGGCAGCTTGGGGTCTGGGAGCTCGCCATCTGCCACGTGCAGGTCGGTGCGGCACACCGCACACGCGTGCACCCGCACCAGCACCTCACCCGGCCCGGCGTGTGGGACCGGCCGCTCTTCCAGCGCAAGAGGCTGGCCAGGGGCGTGCAGGACCGCCGCCCGCATCATCAACCCGCCGCGGGTCAGCCGACCCGGTACAGCCAGAGGACGGAAGCTGCCACGGAGGAGACGAGCAGCACCGCGGCCGCCGCCGCCACCACCGAGGACACCTCCGCGGGTCTGTGGTCCCAACCGATGGTGCGGCTCAGGTTCCGGTACACGCGGCGCAGCTCATGGGCGGACGAAGCGTGGAAGTACGTGCCCTCCGTGATGGCCGCCACCTCCTTCAGCGTCTCCTCGTCCAGCCGCACCCAGATGGGACGTCCTCCGATGTTGAGGAAGGTCCCCTCCGGGGTGCCCACACCCACGGTGTACACCTTCACCTGCTGGTCCCGGGCCACCCGTGCCGCCTCCGTGGGCGACACACCTCGGTTGCTCTGCCCGTCGGACATGAGGACAACAAACCCCGGGGGCAGCGGGCCCCTGGGCGGCGTCGGCGGCGTCGTGGGCGAGGCGGGGCGTGTACGGCCCGGCAGGGCCCACACCGCTTCCAGCAGACCGTCCCCGATGGCGGTGGCGAACTCCGCCTGCAGTGACCGGATGAGCTCCACCACCCGGTCGTGGTCGGTGGTGGGCGCGGCCAACAGGGTGGCATACGAGCTGAAGGTCACCAGGCCCACCCGGGCGCTGCGGGGAAGCCCGCGGACGAACTCCACCGCGGCCGCCTTGGTGGCCTCCAGCCGGTTGGGGCGCACGTCCTCCGCCAGCATGCT
>JANXBY010000059.1 GCA_025060455.1 Armatimonadota bacterium | reverse complement strand
TGCGATGGGAACCGGTGACGGCGACTGGGCCAGGGCCGGCGCCAGGAGCGCCGCGGTCAGGCCAACCACGATGGCGTACACACGGACACCGGTCCCGCTCACCTGCCTCACCCCCGTACGACGTCGCACCCCTGCCACAGGACTAGAGGCTAGCCGGTCGCTCTTATGCGATTCTTCAACGAATGTGGAGGTTCGAGTCAGTCGGAGAGAGACGCCCCGCGGGGCCGGGCTCACGGGGTCCGGGGGTGGCCAGCTACCCAGCGCCAGGGCTACGGCCTCCGTTAGGCCCATGGCCCGTCCGCCAGCCTAGACCCCGTCGAACTGTTCTCCCAAGGCCCTCCGGGCTGCTCCCACGTGCTCCTTGAACTGCCGCAGTCCGCGCTCTGGCAGGCCCGCGCCGACCTCGCACCGCAGCCGGTCGCCGGCGGCCACAAGCCGTGTGCCCCGGTCTACTTGCCCGGGGCCGAGCGCCACATACGCCAGCTTGAGGAGACAGTCCGCGAGGCCCGCCCGGTCGCCCGTGGCCACGTAGTGCATCAGCGCCTCACGGTAGAGGCCTTCCGCGCGCGAGCAGTCTCCCCGGGCTTGCACAGCCTCTCCGAGGTCGTTCAGGAGGTCGGCGATGGTCTGGCGGTCACCGAGCCGTCTGTGCTCGGCGAGGGCTCCCTCGAAGTAGGCCTGGGCGCTCGCGCAGCTCCCCTCACACAGGGCGACCCAGCCGATGTTCCTGAGCGCCGCGGCTACACCGCCGTGGTCGTCCACCCGCCGCGCCAGTTCCAGGACCTCCACGAAGTGTGCACGCGCCGTGCGGGCGTCACCCCCTGTGGCGGGCTGTGAGCCCCAGGATGTTGCGGGCGCCGCCTTCCTGCGCAGGTCGCCGACGGGTCGCAGGACGTCCAAGGCTTTCCGCGCTAGGGACGCCGCGTGATCGTAGTCCCCCTGAACGTAGGCCACGGCTGCTCTTTCGGTCAGCACCTCCGTGGTCAAGAGGGGATCCCCGCTCTCCTCCGCGATCCGCAAGGCTTCGCCGAGGTAACCAGACGCCTGCGGCAGGTCACCCGCCCGACGGGCGAGGGAGCCTGCGGCGAGCAGGGTCCGGGCCAGGAAGGCTGCCCGTCGGCTCCGTCTTGAGCGCGGCGTCCAGCCAGTCCCGGAGCTCACGCAGGCGGCCCGCCGCCCCCGCGCAGTGCGCCAGAGCTACAGCCAGCCGTACGGCACCCTCGGGGTCGGCTCTCAGGGACCAGAGGAATGCAGCCCGTAGGTTGTCGTGCTCGCGGGCCAGCTGGTCCACCCATCCGCACCTGTGTGGGCCCGCTGGGGTGGATGTCCAGCTCTCCGCGAGCTCCCGGAAGTGACGGGCGTGAGCACCGCGGACCTGCTCCTCCTCGCCGGAAGCCCGGAGCCGCTCGCCCGCGTAGGCACGGGTGGTCTCCAGCAGCCGGTACCGGACGGTCCCCGCGGGGTTCTCCTCCGCCAACAGCATCGACCGTTCCACGAGCCGCGCGAGCACCTCCAGGACCTCCCCGGGGAAAGCTTCGCCGGCCACCGCCGCGGCAGCCGCCCAGTCGAACCCCCCCGCGAACACGCTCAGGCGGTCCAGCACGAGCCGCTCCCGGGGCGCGAGCAGCGCGTAGCTCCAGTCCAGAGCCGCCCGCAGCGTCCGGTGGCGCGCTGGACGTCCCCCGCTCCCGCCTGCGAGAACATCGAGCCGCCGCTCGAGCGAGGTGAGAACGCCCTCCACGCCCAGGGCCGGGACCCGCGCGGCAGCGAGCTCGATGGCGAGCGGGAGGCCGTCAAGCCGCCGGCAGAGTTCCGCGACCGTCTGGGCCCTGGAGGGAGAGAGGACGAAGTCTGGATCCACCAGCCGAACTCGGTCCAAGAACAGCGCGACCGCTTCTACCGATCCCAGCTGGGAGATCGCGGTGTCCCCCTCGGCAGACGGCACGGCAAGCGGAGGGACCCGGAAGACGACCTCTCCTGACAGCCCGAGAGGCTCCAGACTCGTGGCCAGCACGCGGAGGCCCGGGCCAGCCTCCACAAGCCTCCTCACCAGCTCTGCGCAGGTGGCCACAGTGCGCTCACAGCCGTCGAGCAACAGGAGGGCCCTTCGCCCGGACAGGCCCTCGACCAGGACGTCTAAGTCAGCGTGCCCGGGGACCTCGGGGAGCCTCACACCGGACCGGACAGCCCGCAGCACCTCCGCGTGCGAGACCTCTGAAAGGTCGACGGCGTACACAGGGAGCGACGGCTCGCGGTCGGACAGGCGGCGGGCCGCCTCGAGCGCGAGTCTGGTCTTCCCGACACCCGGTGGCCCGGTGAGGGTCACCACTCGGTGTCCGGTGATCCTCCCGGTCAGTTCGTCCAGCTCGCGCCGGCGGCCGACGAGAGGAGAGAGCGGGCTCGGCAGGGCTGCGGTGCTTGGGGGGCGCCGGGCGGGCTGAGCGAGCATCCGACTCAGGCGCTTCCGGAGCTCTTGGGCCTCCGGTCCGGGCTCTGTACCCAGCTCACTACGCAGGGCCGCCTCCAGGGCCGTGTACTGCCGGGTGGCCTGCTGGACGTTGCCTCTTTCCAGGTACAGGCGCACGAGGCCCACATGGGCGGCCTCTAGGGCTGGGTCATTTTCCAGCGCCCGCTGCAGGGCGTGCTCGGCCAGGGCCAGGTCTCCTGCCCCCCGCGCGGCCTCAGCAAGAGCGAGGGCGACCCGGTGGAACCGCGTCCGCAGGGACTCCCGGGCAGACGCGGCCCACTCCTCGTAGGCGTCCTCCGGGAGGAGGTCGCCCCGGTACAGCTCGAAGGCCCGGCGCAGCGACCCGAGGTCGTCCGGTCTCTCGCTCCAGTTCCAGAATTCCTGCGCGTCGACCCAGATCCCACCCGGAGCCGTCAGCCGCACGAGGCCCTGAGAGAGGAGCAGGTACCGGGAGGGCGCCCGGTGGGAAATCGCCGGCTCTAACGCCCTCCGGGCGAAATACAGCGTCTGGTGGAAGGAGTTGGACGCGGACCTCAGCCCAGCCCGAGGCCACAGGAGGTCCAACAGCCGCTCGCGGGGCAGGACATGGCCGGCCGACAGGGCGAGGAGTTTCACCAGGGCCGACGACCGCCGGAGGCGCCAGGCGCCCGGGGGCACTTCTCGGCTTCCCACGACCACGCGGAACCGGCCGAGGAGGAAGATGCACAGGCCGGCGGCGTCCCGGTTCCGCACCCATCTCCCCCGACGCACCGCGACTTCCCGGGGACGGCCCCAGGTGATGTCCGTGGAATTCGGGGCCCCCGGGCGCCTTCCTTCCAGTGGTTGCGGCCTTCAGATGTCCTCGGCGTCGACCCAGAACTCCTCCACCGGTTCAAACCGGTGGCCGCAACGGGGGCACGTGACCCACTCCTCGGGTTCGCTGGGCCTGAGGCGGAGGATGGGCACCCCGCAGCGGGGACAGGGGATTTGGACCACCCGTCCTAGTCGTCCTGCTCCAGGTTCTTCTCCAGCTTGCGCTTGACCCGCTGGAGGGCGTTGTCGATGGACTTCACGTGCCGCTGGAGCTCGTTGGCCATCTCCTGGTAGGACTTGCCGTCCAGGTACAGGTTGAGGACCCGGTGCTCCAGCTCGCTGAGGTTCTGGCGGATCCGCTGCCGCATGCGGGCCGAGGACTCCCGGTTGATCACGAGCTCCTCAGGGTCCGCCACCTTCAGGCCCCCGATCACGTCCAGCAGGGTCCGGTCAGAGTCGTCGTCGTAGATCGGCTTGTTCAGCGACACGTAGGAGTTCAAGGGGATGTGCTTCTGACGGGTAGCCGTCTTGATGGCGGTGATGATCTGACGCGTGATGCACAACTCCGCGAACGCGCGGAAGCTGCTCAGCTTGTCCCGCCGGAAGTCCCGGATGGCCTTGTACAGGCCGATCATCCCCTCCTGGATGATGTCCTCCCGGTCGGCGCCGATGAGGAAGTAGGCCTTCGCCTTGACCCGGACGAAGTTGCGGTACTTGTGGATGAGGAACTCCGACGCGCGATCGTCTCCGGCTTTGGCGGCCTCCACGAGGTCTTCGTCGAGCATTTCGGGGTACGGAGTCGCTTCTTTACGCGCCACCGCCACCGGCACCGCCTCCGCGCCTTGAATGTTGCCGCACGTCCATTCCCCGGATGCTGAGCAGATTATAGAGAGCGTCTATCCACGGGTCAAGGACGCCGGCCCTGGAGCTGTGCGCTCCCAGCGGTGGGGCGGTCGCCCACCCTGACCGTCCGGGGCACGGGGCGGTACACGGACCGGGCCACCACCTCCCTCCGCACCAGACGCCCCGACTCCCACACCTCCCGGACCGTGGTCGCGCGGTATCCCGGCCGCGCGGGCAGTACCCTCCACCGTCCCACGGGCAGGTCGGGATCAGCCCGCACCACGTGGCCTCCGGGGGGTGGGATGACCTGCACGTCCGTGACCAACACCTTGACCCGGCGGCGGGGCCGTACGGGACCGTAAAAGGTAACGGTGAGCCGGTCGCCGGTCACCTCCGTCCAGAGGAGCAGCGGCGGGCCTGGGTTGCGCACCCGCAGGTCCACCGAGGGGTACACCACCGTGGCGTCCCGGCCCACGGGGACGTAGGGCACCGGCTGCGTGTGGTTGACCCGCTGTCGGACCTCTAGGTCGGCCAGCAGCGCCGCGTTGAACACGGTCGTGGACACCTGGCACACCCCTCCCCCGTCTCCTGGGACCAGTTCGTCCTCCACCAGCACAGGCGCCTGTCGGAACCCCGCGGCCTGGGTGCGGGGGCCTACGAGGGCGTTGAAGGAAAGCTCCGACCCCGTGGGCAGCAGCACCCCCCGTAGCCGTGACGCCGCCAAGGCGACGTTGTGGGCGCGGTCCGGGTCACCGCTGAAATGGGTGGTGAAACTGGCCACCGGCTGCGAGATCCCCAGGGCTACCAACCGTTCTGCGGTCCAGCGCGGTTCTACGCGTCTTACCGGCAGCTCCACCTCCGCTACGGGCAAGAGGAGGGCGTTTCGCAGGCGTTCCTCCGCGGCGGGGATGTCCACCGCCAGCCCGGCGCGGCCCGGCACCACCTCCACCCGTCCGGACGCGACCACCAGCCGCGCGTCCTGCGCAGGAACGTCCACCTCGCGGGATACCCGGTCCAGGAACGCGCGCTGCCGCCTGCCTTCCACCCGCCTGGGCACTTCGACTTCCACGGCGGCCCTCCACAGGCGCCACCGCTGCCGGACCCTCGACCACCACGTGCCCTCACGGCCCACGAGGTACGCGCGGCGAACCCCTTCCTCCACGTCCACCTGCAACCCCAGCTGCCATGCCCGCACCACCCAGCGCCGACTGCCCGCCCGCACCTGGACGGGCCTTGATAACTCGGCCCGCGCGGACCGGGCGAGGCGTTCCCCGAGCTGGGCAGGGGTCATTCCTCCTGCGGGCGCGCCGTCCACCCACACCCCGGGCAGCACCCTGCCCGCGTGCCGTACGTGGTCCCACGTCGCTGCCGCGCCGAGTGCGGCGGCCAGCGCCGCGGCCACCCACAGGACGCTCCTCACACCCCCTCCGGCCGCTTCCGGGCCCGCACCCGCCGCACCACCTCGTACAGCAAGATGGCCGCGGCCACGGAGGCGTTCAGCGACTCCACCCTGCCGTACATGGGGATGCGCACGCTTACGTCGCACCGTTCGCGCACCAGCCGGCGGACTCCCCGCTCCTCTCCTCCCACCACCAGCGCCACAGGAGGGTCGAGGTCCGCTCGGTCGTAGTCCACGGGCGCCCGTGGGTCTGCGGCCACGGTCCGGAAGCCTGCCTCGCGGCACGCGTCCACCGCCCGGGCCATGTTGGACACGCCCGCCACCGGCAGGTGCATTACCGCCCCCGCCGAGGCCTTCGCCACCGCCGGAGAAAGCCCCGCGGACCGCCGCGTGGGGATCACAGCACCGACCACCCCCGCAGCCTCCGCGGTGCGCAGGATGGCTCCCAGGTTCCGCGGGTCCTCCACCCCGTCCACCAGCACCAACACCGGGTCGGGTGCGGAGCGGGCCCGTTGCAGCACGTCTTCTAAATCCAGCAGGGGCCGGACGGCCAGCCACGCCACCACGCCCTGGTGGGCACCCGTGGCAGATAGCTGGTCCAGGTACCTGGGGTCCACGAACTGCACCGGCACCCCGCGCCGTCGCGCTTCCTCCACGATCTCCCGGAGGGCACCCCGCAGCCGCGCGGACCTGGACACCTGCAGCTTACGGACCGGCTGGCCCGCCCGCAGCGCCTCCCGAACCGGGTTGCGGCCTTCCACCAGGTCCGCGCGTGCCTCGGGCGCGTCGTTTTTTCCGGGAGAGGGGTCGGCCTGCTGCGGCACGCGCTCAAGCCCCGTCGCGGATGCGCCAGCGGCTGCCCCCGGGGTAGTCTTCCACGGCCACACCCAGGTCCAGCAGCTTCTGGCGGATGCGGTCTGCGGTGGCGAAGTCCCGGCGTTCCCGGGCCCGCTGGCGTACCTCCAGCACGTGGTCCAGAATCGCCTCCGGCGATCCCTCTCCGTCCACCTCGCGCAGTGCGTCGTCCTCCCGGACCAGCCGGCGCAGGGCCGCCGCCAGGGAGTCAGGGATTGGTTCGGTGAGCCTCAGCCCCAGCACCCCTCCCAGCTCCCGAAGTGCGTCGCGGGCCTCGGCCACCGCCTCCGCGGCGTCCTCCGGCTGGCCTGCGTCCGGCTGGCGCTTGGCCACAGCGTCCGTCAGCCGGTTGACCTCGGTGGCCAGGGCGTGCAGGTGCGCGATGGCGGAAGGCGTGTCGAAGTCGTCGTCCAGAGCCGCCCGGAATGCGTGTCGCAGCCGCGCCACCTCCTCCCGCAAGCGCTGCCCTGCCGCGGACACGCGGCCGGACGGCCGGGTGCGCCGCAGCAGGCTCTCCGCGGCCTCCACCGCCGCCCGCAGGTGCAGAGCCCCCCGCTCGGACGCGCCCACGGCCTCCTCCCGCCACGTCATGGGCGTCCGGTAGTGGGAGCTGAGCAGGAACAGGCGGATGGCGTCGGGGCGGTAGCGGCTCAGGGCGTCCTGGATCCACACCACGTTGCCCAGGGAGCGGGTCATGCGCTCCTCCTGGCCCTCCATGCGCAGGTGGGCGTTGTGCAGCCAGTACTTCACGAAGGGCTTTCCCGTGAGGGACTCGCTCTGGGCGATCTCGTTCTCGTGGTGCGGGAAGATCACGTCCTCCCCGCCCCCGTGGATGTCCAGCTGCTCGCCCAGGTAACTCATGGACATGGCGGAGCACTCGATGTGCCACCCGGGGCGGCCGGGGCCCCAGGGGCTGGGCCACGAGGGCTCCCCGGGTTTGGCGGCCTTCCACAGGGCGAAGTCCATGGGGTGTTCCTTGCGCGGATCCACCTCCACCCGCGCCCCTGCCTGCAGCTCCTCCAGGGACCGGCCGGACAGCTTGCCGTAGTCAGGGTCGGAGGTCACGCGGAAGTACACGTCGCCGTCCACCACGTAGGCGTGGCCCTTGCGGATCAGCCCCTCGACGATGCGGAGGATGTCCGGGATGGCTTCCGTGGCCCGGGGGTAGTGGTGGGCCCGCAGCACGTGGAGGGCGTCCATCTCCCGCAGGAACCGGTCGATGTACTCCCGGGCGATGGAGTCAAGGCTGCGCCCTTCCCGCTGGGCCCGGGCGATGATTTTGTCCTCGATGTCCGTGAAGTTCTGCACGTGGCGCACCCGGTAGCCCGTCCACTCCAGGTGGCGGCGCACCACGTCGAAGAACAGGTAGCTGCGCGCGTGGCCCACGTGGGCCGGGCCGTGCAGGTTCACCCCGCACACGTACATCCGGACCTCCGGCGGGTTCCACGGCTCGAAGGGCTCCTTCCGGCGGGTGAGGGTGTTGGTCACGTACAGGGCCACCACAGACCTCCGCGTCCAGGACTTCACTCCACGGTCTCTACCAGCGCCACCGCCAGCGCCGCCACGCCCTCCGCCCGGCCCAGGGCGCCCAACCCTTCCGGGGTGGTGGCCTTCACGCCCACCGCGTCCACCCCGAGGCCCATGCGCGCGGCCAGGGTCTCCCGCATGCGGGCCAGGAACTCGCCCAGGCGCGGCTCCTGGGCGACCAGCACGCAGTCCACCTGCGCCACCCGCCAGCCGCGGGCGCGGGCCCGCGCCAGGACCTCGTCCAGCAGCTGGAGGCTGTCGGCCCCCTCGTACCGCGGGTCGTCGGCTGGGAACAGGGTGCCGATGTCCGGTAGGCCGCAGGCACCCAGCACCGCGTCCATGACCGCGTGGGTGAGGGCGTCCGCGTCGCTGTGGCCTGCCAGCCCCCGGGGGTGGGGCACGGTGACCCCTCCCAGGACCAGCCGCCGCCCGGGCGCGAAGCGGTGCACGTCGTACCCGATCCCCACCCTCACCCTTCCCGCCACTGCAGCAGGGCCTCCGCGATGGCGAGGTCTTCGGGGGTGGTGATCTTGAGGTTCTCCGGGCTTCCGGGGACCACCGCCACCGGGTGGCCCATGCGTTCCACCAGGGTGGCGTCGTCGGTCCCGTAGAATCCCTCCGCGCGGGCACGGTCGTGTGCGGCCACCAGCACCTCGTACCGGAAGCCCTGCGGGGTCTGGACCGCCCGCAGGGTGTCCCGGTCCAGGGTCTCCACCACGTGGTCGCCGTCCACCCGCTTGATGGTGTCCCGCACGGACACCGCGGGGACCGCGGCCCCGTACTCCCAAGCCGCCTCCACCACCCGCTCGATGATGTCGCCGGTCACCAGGGGCCGGGCGCCGTCATGCACCAGCACCACCTCGCATGGACCCACCGCCTGCAGGCCCAGGGCCACCGATTGCTGGCGCTTCAGCCCTCCCGCCACCACCGCGGACACCTTGCCGAGACCGTACCGGCCCACCAGCTCCCGCACCCGCTCGATGGACGCCTCCGTAGCCACCACCACTACCTCGTCCACCGCGGAGCTGTGGTGGAACGGCAGGATGGACCGCACGATCACCGGCACCTGGTGCAACGACAGCAGGACCTTGGGAGTGCCCTGGCCCATGCGCGCGCTCCGGCCCGCCGCGGCGATGATGGCCGCCACCCGCCCGCGCCTGGACCGTCCCTTCACCGAGAGGACACCGTCCCACCGCGCCGCGCGGCGAGCTCCTGCTTGGGCCGCGCGAACACCATGCGGCCCGCGGTGGTCTGCAGGACGCTGGTGACCACCGCCTCCACGGTGGTCCCCACGAGCGGTCTTCCACCCTCCACCACGATCAGGGTGCCGTCCTCCAGGTAACCCACCCCCTGGCCTGGCTCCTTGCCCTCCCGCAGCAGCTGCACGGTCACCTCCTCCCCCGGCAGCACCACGGGCCGGAGGGCCGAGGCGAGGTCGTTCAGGTTCAGCACCCGCACACCCTGCAGCTGTGCCACCCGGTTCAGGTTGAAGTCCGTGGTGACCACGCTGGCCCGGCTGGACCGGGCCACCCGGACCACGCGCTCGTCCACCTCACCTTCGCCGTCGTCCTCCACGATCTGCACCGCCTGCGACTCCTCCTGCAGCCGGTGCAGGACGTCCAGCCCCCGCCGGCCCCGCGCCCGCCGCACCGGGTCGGGGGAGTCCGCGATGGCCTGCAGCTCCCGCAGCACCGACCGCGGGACCAAAAACGGCCCTTCCAAAAAACCCGTGCGGACCACGTCCGCGATCCGGCCGTCGATGATGGCGCTGGTGTCCAGCACCTTTCCAGGTCCCCGGGCCCTGCGGCTCCGGTCCAGCAAGCTAGCTACCTCCTCGCGCCTTTGCAGGGCCAGCTGCAGGCCCAGGTACCCAAACACCACCAGGGCCGCCACCCGCAGGTACCCTCCGATCACGGGGATCCCGGAAACCAGGTACCCCACCGCGGTGGCCACCAGCAGCCCCACCAGGGAACCCGCGAGGCCGATCTCCACCTCCCGCCACGGGACGTGCCCCAGGCGGTTCAGGACACGGCCCATCACCCGCACGAACAGCTGCCAGGCAGGAGGCGCCAGCGTCGCGCCCAGAACAGCACCCACCAAGGTGCCCGCCACCTCCGCACCGACCCGGGGCCAGCCTCGGATCGGCAGGAAGGCAGCCAGCGCCACGGCCACTTGGACGCCCAGGGCACCTCCCAGTACCGCCCCTGCCCACGCGGCTACCCGCCTTGCCGTCCGGCCCTGCGCTGCCACTTCGAGCCCAGTATAAGCCGGCCTTTGTCGGGTGTCCGCGCTATGCACGTGTTCCGGGGAGGGCCCTGGACCCAGACGGCCTGGTCCCTAACGCCACGGGGCTAGGTCGAGGGCCTCTGTCACCGTGCCCACGGCCACCACCTCCAGCCCCACCTCCTCTCCGGCCGGCCCTCCCCGCGGCACCAACGCGCGTCCAAAACCCAGCTTGCGGGCCTCCGCCAACCGCCGGCCGAGGTGCGGTACCGGACGCACCTCTCCTGCCAGCCCTAACTCCCCGCAGAACACCGTGCGGTCGTCCAGCGCCACGCTGCGGTAGGAGGAGGCCACGGCGAGGGCGATGCCCAGGTCCGCGGCGGGCTCTTCCACCCGCACGCCTCCTGCGGCGTTGGCGTACACGTCCGCCTGCGAGAACGCCAGCCCCGCGTGTTTTTCCAGCACCGCCAGCAGGAGCAGCAGCCGGTTGGGATCCACTCCGGAAGTGGCCCGACGCGGGGTCCCGAATACCGACGGGCTCACCAGAGCCTGTACTTCCACCAGCAGCGGCCGGCTGCCCTCCAAAGTACACACCACCGCCGCCCCCGCGGCTCCCGGGGGCCGTTCCCCGACAAAGGCCGCCGACGGGTTTGCCACCTCCACCAGCCCCGCCGGTCCCATCTCGAACACGCCGATCTCGTTGGTGGAGCCGAATCGGTTTTTCGTCGCCCTCAGGATCCGGTACACCTGGTGGCGTTCGCCCTCGAAGTACAGCACCGTGTCCACCAAGTGCTCCAGGACCTTGGGGCCTGCCAGGGCACCCTCCTTGGTCACGTGGCCCACCAGCACCACCGCGACCCCCTCAGACTTGGCCAGCTGCAGGAGGGAGGCGGCACACTCCCGCACCTGTCCCACGCTGCCGGGGGCGCTGGGAACCTCGGGCCGGTACACCGTCTGGATGCTGTCCACCACCAACAGGGCGGGCCGGAGCTTGCGCGCGGCGGCCAGTACCGCGTCCAGGTCCGTCTCCGCCACCACCCACACGCCGCGGGACACCGCGCCCAGCCGCTCGGCGCGCATGCGCGTCTGCTGCGCGGACTCTTCCCCGGCCACGTACAGCACCGGGCGGCCCGCCTCCGCCAGTCGGTGCGCGGCCTGCAGGGCCAGGGTGCTCTTGCCGATGCCAGGGTCACCGCCCACCAACACCAACGACCCCGGGACGATCCCGCCGCCCAGCACCCGGTCCAGCTCCGTAATGCCGGTGGGCCACCGCTCTTCCGGAAGGGGGGACACCTCAGGCAGCGGGGTAGGGTTGGCAGCCCGCGGCCGCGCGGGCCTGCGGGGACCTTCTACCTCCTCCACCATGCTGTTCCAGGCGTCGCAGTTCGGGCACCGTCCCAGCCACCGCGGCGTCCGGAACCCACACTGCTGGCACACGTACTGGACCCTCATGCTTGCCTCCGATCTCTGGCCGGGAGCCAGCTCCGCGGCCAGGGCTGCCAGCCACCGCGTGCCGCTAGGGGCCGCTGCATCCCGGTTCCCTAGCCATGATGACGCGGATTCCCGCCCCGCGGAACCGGGCTACACTCCGGGAGCACACGGCGCCCGCCGCCTGCTTGGCGATGCCCCGCAGAAGGGAAACCGCCACGGTGGCGAGAAGCACCACTGGGAGCGCGCTCCTGGAACCGCGCCGTCAGGATCCGCAGCGGGCCAGCCTGGCAGGCTGGAAGAGGGCGTTGGGCCCGGCCGCACGGGCGCACCGGGTTGCGCCGGCAGGTCGAGTTCCCTGCGAGGGTCGTGGCCAGCCGCACGGCCGCTGCCGGTGCGGAAGCGCGCACCAGGGCAACTCGCGTGGCAGCCTGGAGTCGAACGCGCTCCATGCCGGGGCGCACAGAACCGAGTGAACACAGGAGGTACGGGTGGAACCCAAGGTCCAGCAGATTCTCGCCCCAACAGACTTCTCGGTGGCGTCGGAGTCCTCCGCAGCCTGGGCCGCGTGGCTGGCGCAGCGGTTCGGTGCAGCCGTCACCTTCCTGCACGCCCTGGAGGTGGAGTGGTGGGCGCTGCCGGAGGAACTGGTGAAGCGCGCCCCGGGCACCACGGAGCTGCGCCAGGCAGCACGTCGGTGGGCTGAGGAGGAGCTGGAGCGCTGGAGCCAGCGGTTTGGGGGAGGACAGGCGGTGGTGGTGGAGGGGTCCCCGAGGGAGGCCATCCCGCGGGCCAGCGTGGAGCTGGGAGCCGACCTCGTGTGTATGGGCACCCACGGCCGCAGCGGCGTGGCCCGCACGGTGTTCGGCAGCGTGGCCGAACACGTGGCGCGCACCGCGCCTGTGCCGGTGCTCACCGTACGCCCCGGACGCTCCCCGGCCCTGGCGCGGGTGCTGGCCGCCACGGACTTCTCACCCGCGGCCCGCCAGGCGGTGGAGTGGGCGAGGCTGCTGGCGGACCGGTGCGGCGCCGAACTGGTCCTTCTACACGTGGTGGAGCTGAACCCGGAGACTTTCGCCAGCGTCCCCAAGGAGATCCTGGCGCCCGCGGTGGGCGAGCGGATCCGGGACTACCTGGTCAGCCGGGCCACCCAGCAGCTCCGGGCCCTGGCACGGGAGGGTGACCGGCTGGAGGTCCGCCTGGGCGCCGCAGGTAGCGGTGTGGTGCATGCCGCGGAGGAACTGGGCGCAGACCTGGTCTGCACCGGGACCCGGGGCCTGACGGGGCTCGCGCACCTGTTGCTGGGCAGCGTCGCGGAGTGCGTGCTGCGGCGCAGCCCGGTCCCCGTGCTGATCTGCCACGCGCGGGGCTAGTCCCGGGCCTTGCCATTCAGTCGGGGCGCAAGCGGCGGGGCTCCCCACAGGCTCGGAAGGTGCGCCACCTGCGCCCAGCCCTCGCCCCGGCGCACGGGTTGCACACGCAGATCCAGGAAATATTGGTCGAGGACCGCCTCCCGCTCCATGGCCAGGGGTGGCGTACAGTAGTCCTCCTCCTCCCACACCGCCTCCCCCGTGACCGGGTCCAGCCGAGCGCCCTCCAGCGCTATGGAGAGGGCCTTTCCGAACGGCCGCATGGGCAGGAACTCTCCCGCCGCCAGCCGGCGCTGTAGGTCCGACATCCGCTCCCTGCGAGGCTTGGCCCGAACCAGGTAGTAGGCCATCCCGGAAACCTCCTGTGGCAGGATTCGACGGACGCCTACTGCTGGCCTGCCACGGGGCGGCCCGGCAGGTCCGGCCGCGGGCGAGCCGAATCCCAAGAGGGGAAGGAGGAAGCGGTGGGAGATCTGGTGGAGCTGGCGCCCGGATGCGGGTACCTGCCCGGCGCGGTGAACGCGGGAGTGGTGTGGAGCGAAAACGGGGCCGCGGTGGCGGTGGACACCGGCGGCGACCGGGATGTAGGGCGCAGCGTGCTGCGCGCGGTCCAGGCGCGGGGGCTGGTGTTGACGGCGGTGGTCAACACCCACTCCCACGCGGACCACTACGGCGGCAACGACTACCTGCTGCGCCAACTGCCGGGCCTGGAGGTGTGGGCTCCGGAGCTGGAGGAGGCGGTGCTGCGTAACCCGTACCTGGAGCCGTTCTCGCTTTACGGGGCGCGCCCGCCCGAGGCGCTGCAGAACAAGTGGCTTATGGCCAAGCCCTCCGCGGTCCACCACGTGTACTCCACCGCAGACGGCCAGCTGGAGGTGGCGGGGCTTGTCCTGCGGGTCCACCCGGCCGACGGCCACAGTGCCCGCCAGGCCGCTTTGGGGTTCGGGCCGGTGTGCTATGCCGCGGACAGCTTCTTCGGGCCAGAGGTGCTGGACAAGTACGAGATCCCCTTCACCCACCACGTGGCCGGCCAGCAGGAGACCCTGGAGCGGATGCGGAACTGGCCGTACGAGTGGTTCGTACCCGGCCACGGGGCGCCCGTGCGGCGCCACGAACTCGCCCCGGTGCTGGAGGCCAACCTGCGAGCGGTCCGCCAGGCCACCGACCGCGTGCGGCGTGCGCTGGCCGGCGGTGCCACCGCGGACGAGGTGACCCACCGGGTAGCCGCGGAGCTCCGCTCACCCCCCGCCAACCCGTCCACGTACTTCCTGCTGCGGGCCACCGTGATGGCCCACCTGGCACACCTGCTGGAGCTCGGCGAGGCGACCTGGGAGCTGGAGCGCGGAACCCTCCGCTGGCGCCCAAGCGGGTGAACGGCCCGCGGGTGTTGGCTGTTTGACACCGACCGCGCCCCGTGCTACGCTCGGCCGGAGCCCTCGCCCGGGCGGGTGCTCAAATCTACGGCAAGGCCGAAAGGAGCAAGGGAATGGCAGTTGGCACGGTCAAGTGGTTCAACGCGGAGAAGGGCTACGGCTTCATCTCCGTGGACGGTGGCAAGGACGTGTTCGTCCACTACACCGCCATCAACATGGACGGATACCGCACCCTCCAGGAGGGGCAGCGGGTGAAGTTCGACATCGTGGACGGCCGGAAGGGCCCGCAGGCAGCGAACGTAACACCGCTGTAAGCCCGACCCCGGATCTTTCTTCGGAGGGCCCCAACAGGGGGCCCTCCGGTTTTTCCAGGCGGCAGGGACAGTCTGGCCCTTTGCCGAACCTAGTAATGATGGACGCGGCAGCCGAGCTGCTGAACGACGCCTTCTACTTGTACAGCCTGGCCCTCCTGGCGCGGGTGGTCTCCAGCTGGATCCCCGGACTGGATCCTCGGACGCCTGCGGTGCGGCTGCTCGTGACCCTCACGGAACCGGTGCTGGCACCCCTGCGCCGCCTGGTGCCCCCTGTGGGAGGGCTGGACATCTCGCCGGTGGTGGCCTTCCTCCTGCTGGAGGCTGTCCGCCGGGTGGTGCTCGCCCTGCTCCAAGGCCCGTGACCGGTCACAGCAACAGCCACAGCACCGCGCTGACGGTGGCGAAGCTCAGCAAGGTGGTGGTGAACACCACACCGGCCACAAAGGCCGGGTCGCACCCGAACTCCGAAGCGAACAGGAAGGCGTTTACCGCCGCGGGCATCGCGGCCACCAGGACGAACACGTCCCGCCCCACGCCTTCCAGGCCGGTCAGGTGCGCCAGCCCCGCGGCCAAAAGGGGGGACGCCACCAGCCGCAGGGCCACCGCGGCCAGAAGCTCCCCGGACGGCTGCACCCCGCCGCCCTGGGCCAGCTGGATCCCGAGGGTCACCACCAGGAGGGGGATCGCTCCCGAGGCCAGGATGGCCACCGTCCGGTCCAGCCACTCCGGCAGCCTCCACCCCGTGGCCGCCACCAGCAGGGCCACGGCCACCGCGTACACCAGGGGCAGGCGGAGCATCTCCGCCACCGCCCGCTTCAGGCCTCCCCGGCTTCCCCAGGCGGCCACCACCCCGGCGGTGAAGTTCCCCAGGGTGGCGTTCACCACGAACACCAAAGTCGCCGCCTGGAAGCCCGGCTGTCCGAAGGCGAACAGGGACACCGGAAGCCCGTAGTTGCCCGCGTTGTAGTGAAACGCCGGCAACACAAAGGCCGCCCGACGGGTGCCCCGCAGGCCCAGCAGCCCCGCCGAAGCCAGTCCCAGCGCCACCATGCTCAGGAGGTGCGCCGCGCAGGTGGCCAGCAGGCGCGGCGCGTACCCGGAGGCCAGCGGGGAGTGGGTCAGGGACTGGAACACCAGGGCAGGCGCGAACAGGTACATGGAGACCGGGGCGAGGGAGGAGACTTCCACGGGCCGGTACCGCCCCAGCAGGTAGCCGGTGAGGACCAGCAGGACCACCGGCCCGACGACGTTCAGCAGCACGGGACGCTCGCCTCTTGCGCGCGCGCCGGACGGCAGGCGGCCACGGTCGGCGCGGTCAACTGTTACCGGGACTTCCGCGCCGCTGCGGCTTTCCGCTTGGCCCGGGGACGGGCGGCGGGGGTGGCGGCCGTCGGCAGGCGCTCCTCCTCCCACGTGACGATGCTGTGGAAGTACACCCGGTCGCCCTCATCCAGCCCCCGGGTGACCTCGGTGATGTGGACGTTCTTGGCCCGGAACTCCGCCAGCGCGTACTCCACCGCGGCCTCGGGCTTGGCGTCGTCCCCGCAGGTGTAGATGTCGAGGGCCACGTACCCGGTCTCCGGCCACGTGTGCACCGACAGGTGGGACTCGGAGATGACCACCACGCCGCTGACGCCCACCGGGGAGAAGCGGTGGAAGGAGATGGCCCAGATCTGAACGCCGGCCACCTCCGCGGCCCGGGTCAGGATCTGCTCCACGCGTTCCACCCGGCTGATGACCTCCGGGTCGCACCCCGAGGCTTCCACGATGTAGTGGTGTCCCACCGTGTCCATGGACCTCCTCCTGCCTGTCGCGTCTCCGCGGTCTCGACCCCCAAACACACACGTCCCCGGGCGCCACGTCCTACTGCGCCCAGGGACGGTTCCTCGGATCAGAACTCATCCTAGGAACTAGTAGGCGCCGGGTCAAGAGACCGACCGGTCAGCGTCGCGGTGTCCCTTCACGCGATGGCGACATCCCGACTGTGACAGCGCCGTGCCCGTGGTGCCCCGAAGATCTGCCGCACCCTGCCCTCGGAGCTGCAGCCGGACAGACCACGACAGCCTCCGAGATCCGATGTCCGCTCCGCGCCGAGCCCCACTCCGTCTCAGGCGGACATAGGCGAGCAACCGTGGCCCGCAGCAGGAATCCTGGGGGTGGTCGTCGTCACGGTGTTGACGGCGAGCTGCACCGTCTCCCCGCGCGCCAGCGCCAACCCGTCCGGGATCTACGTGGCAACGCGGGCGACAACTCGGTCACCCTCAACCGGACGCGCTCGCGGAGCACTCCACCCGTCCGGGCCGGACACGCCTGTCACCGTGGTGCTGGATCTGGAGGGAACCGGCACGTAGCCAACCTCGCAGGTAATCCTCTGCCGGTGTAACCCATCCGAATCCCCGCAATGTCAGTCCGCTCCACCTTCTTCGGGCTCCCGACCACTCTACGGTGCCCTTCCCGCCCACGCTCGCCGCCTTCCAACCCCGTCCGTGGCAAACGCACCGCCGTTCCCCATTATCCTGTTGCCGCCCGATGCTCGGGCGAACGTCGTCTCCCTCAGGCTCCTTGGCGCACTCTCATACGCTGCTGCCGGCGTCCTGCGCCACCGCCCCGGCCGGGCGGCAGTCGCACGTGGCGAAATCCGCGGCCTACCGGATCCTGCTGCTCTCAACCTCGAGACTTCGGTCACGTCCCTCTACTGCCCCTGTCGCGCACCGGAACCGCGCTGTTGAAACGAGCCCGGAGGGCGTGCAGGCCTCCGCCGCCTCGTAGCTGAGACACCCAGGGCCCGGTGCCCTTACCGCCCACCACGTCCGGCTACATCCTCCGCCGAGCTCTACACTGCAGTCCTGGTAGTCCTGGCTACGAGCGCCTTGCCACGCCCTCTGCTCTCGCGAACGCGACCCCCTCGGTCGCCGTGAAGTCGTGAACGAGGAAGCGCGTGCTCCGCGCGGTCCGCAGAGCCAGGACCCTCCGCCAACGCAGGCCGCGGTACATCGTGCCGCCGCGTGTCGCGCTGAGGCTCCTAGGATCTCGTAGCAGTGAATGTTCCTTGCGAGCCGTCGCACGGAGTACCAGTGAAGAGCGCAGCAAAGGTGCCGCTTATACTGTTCCCCGAAACGCTGCCGCTCGCCGAAGCACGCGCCACTGTCCCAGTTGCGAGTTGTAGCACGAATGTGTTACCCGAGACGGATCCCGAGGCGGTTAATAAGGTGAAGCACGGACTTCCGCCAAGTTGGACAGTTCCAGAAAGTGAACTCCCAGTTTGGACAAGATCAGCGATGAAGGAACCCCCTCCTTGCCACGGAGGAGTAGCTTGCCAGGTCCCAACCCAGCGTCCCGTCAGCGACACAGGCGGCGGAGAGCCCCCCCCGCCTCCACAGCCGGAAGTCAGGGTTGCCACGACCCATGCGAGCACCAACCACTTCTTTCCGCAAGAGTGAAGAAGGGACATGCGACACCCCCGTTGCTGGTTAGACCGACCGCTTGGCTTTTAACGTAGCAGCAGAGCAGGCCTTGTCAAGCGCGCGGCAGCGGCGAATAAACTTGGTCACTGATGAGGGGAGGAGGCCGGGGGATATGTTTCGTAGCTACTTTTGCACCTATACGTGACGGCTTCTGAAGTCGTCACGTCCTTGAGCAGCTCGATCTTGAGTGCGCACAGCCTTAGTGGAGACGCTGCGATGCGGCAGGCGTCGAAGAGGATCTAGGCGGGGCTGGGGTTGGGGTAGGAAAGGGCAGAGCGGCTCTTCGGCCCAGCGGAGCAGGGGCGGGGTACTCTCGGCAGGTGACGAGGAGGTCCCTGCCTGTACCGAGGCTGAGCTCCTCGTGGTTTTGAGCAGGATCTCGCACCTCCCACACTCCTGCTCGACCCGCCGGGCCTCCTCCGTACCTCGGTTGGGGTCCTGGTGATGATCACCACCCTCTTGGTGGCAGAAGCCGCAGTCGCCTAGGCTCAAGGCCACTCCGGGGCGTCCTAGAGAACTCGTTGAGCGTCCACTTCGGGGTTGAGCCAGGCAGCCACCAGCCGTCAGGAGCACCACCCGACCCCGGAGAGTGGGAGGCGCCTTCGAAGCTGAGCCAGCTCACATTGCTGCACCCGTTCTGCATACTTTGCGACTCGTGCCACGGCCGCAGACCCATATGCAGCACCTGTCGCCACCGTCGGCTCCCGTGCTGGACCCGTCGGATAGCATCCCAAGGTCGAGCGGCTGATTTTCTTCCGGGACCGCCCCACGGACGCCGCCACCAACTCCTCTCACTCGGTCCGGTAGACTACCCACGATCGCAGGCCCAAACGGGCGCGACACCCCGGTGCATGGCCTCCCTGGGTCCTGTCTACTGCTCCCTAGCACCTCCACAGCTTTCAGCGTACGGCCTCGCGGGGCACGCGTTCGTACCAGGGATAAGGCAGCCTACCGGACTGCCCACTTCCAACCCGCCACCACCCCCGTCACCACCGCCGTCACCACGATACCGGCCAGCACCACCCCCGCGGCCACCGCGGCCCACGCCCGTGCCCGGGGAAGACCCAAAAGCCAGGCGAGCAGCGTTCCCGCGTACGCGCCGGTCCCCGGCAGGGGCACGGCCACGAACAACGCCAGTCCCAAAGCTTCGTAGCGGCGCACGTAGCCCTCCCCGCGGCGCCGTACCCTCTCCACCTGACGGCGCACCCACGGCCACCGGGAAAGCCACCGGCGGTAGGTCCAGTCCAGGAACGCCCACCCAAGGGGGATCGCCAGCAGGTTGGCCGCGGTGCAGGCTACGAAGCTAGCCAGCGGCGGGTAGCCCACCGCCACCGCCAGGGGGATGGAGCCCCGCAGCTCCACCCAGGGGACCAGGCTCAGGGCCGCCAGCCACCACAACTCGCTCACCGCACGCTCCGCAACCGCGCCTGCCGGAGCCGGCGGCGCGCTTCCGCCTGTTCCCATCGCCTCCGCTCCGCCTCGTTCTGCGGCTCGTACGGGGGCAGCGGCTGGGGCCTGCCCTGCAGGTCGGTGTGGACCATGGTGACGAAGGTGCTGCAGGTGTGCTGCACGCGGCCCGACAGCGGGTCCTCGCTCAGCACCCGCACCCCCACCTCCATGGAGCTCCGGCCCACGTGGTTGAGCGCCGCGCGGTAGTAGACGAGGTTGCCCACGCGGATGGGGTTCACGAAGTCCAGGGCGTCCACGGACGCGGTCACCACGGGCCCGCGGGCGTACCGCATGGCCACGATGGAAGCCACCTCGTCCAGGTCCATGACGAGCCGGCCCGCGAACATCAGGTTTCCCACCACGGCGTCTTCTGGGAACACCACCCGACACGTCTCCAGGTGGTGGCGGGGCGGCGGCTCCTCGGCCTCCGGGGCCCGCCGCCGCGCCAGCCGGGCCAGTCGCCGCTCGCGGCGCCGCTGTGCTTCGTGTTGCAACCTCGCTTCCTCTGCGTCCGCGGCCACCACCTGCGCGCCCACCGGCCGTGGACGGCCCTGTGCGTCCACCGCCACGAACCCCAAGGACGCCCGGGTGGCCCGCCGCCGGAGCCCCGTGGCAGGGTTCTCCGCGTGCACCTCCACGTCCACCTCCATGGACGAACGCCCCACCAGGGGGACGGCGGCGGCCAGCTGCACCACCTCCCCGGCCAGCACCGGCTCCAGAAAGTCCAGCTCGTCCATAGACCCCAACACCACCAGTCCCCGGCTCAGCCGGGACGCGGCCAGGGTGCCTACCGTGACGATCCACCGCATCATGCGGCCGCCGTACAGGGAGCCCCTCGCGTTGGTGTGCTCGGGGAAGACCAGCTCCACCATCTCCGCGCGGGTCTGCGCCACGCTGTACGAACGGCTCATGGGGCGCTCAGGAGCCGTCGCGAGCCGCCGACTCTGCCTGCACCCGTGCCCACGCCCGGTACCAGGAGGTGATGGGCAGCCTGCGGTCCCGTCCGAAGGCCTTCGGGGTGATCTTCACGCCAGGAGGTGCCTGCCGCCGCTTGTACTCGCTGCGGTCTACCATCCGCACCACCCGCGCCACCACCTCCGGGTCGAACCCGGCCCGCACGATGTCCTCCGGCGGGGTGTCCTGCTCCACGTACAGCTCCAGGATGGGGTCCAGCACCTCGTACGGCGGCAGCACTTCCTGGTCCACCTGTCCCGGCCGCAGCTCCGCGGTGGGCGGCCGGGTCAGCACCCCCTCGGGGATCACAGGACTCCGCTCGTTGCGCCACCGCGCCAGGGCGTACACCAGGGTCTTCGGCACGTCCTTGAGCACTGCAAACCCGCCCGCCATGTCCCCGTACAGGGTCGCGTAGCCCACGCTGAGCTCGCTCTTGTTCCCCGTGGTGAGCACGATTCCGCCCAGCTTGTTGGTCAGCGCCATCAGGTAGTTGCCCCGGATGCGCGCCTGCAGGTTCTCCTCCGTGGCGTCCCACTCCCGGTCCCCGAAGGCGGGCCGCAGCGCCTCCCGGTACGCCTGGAAGGGGCCGTGCACGGGCAGCGTCAGTAGCCGGATGCCGAGGTTGCGGGCCAGATCCTCCGCATACCGCAGGCTCTCCGCGGAGGTGTAGGGGGACGGCATGGAAACCCCTACCACGGCTTCTGGCCCCAGGGCGTCCGTGGCCACGGTGGCCACCAGGGACGAGTCCACCCCGCCGGAAAGGCCCACGAACACCTGGCGGAACCCGTTCTTCCTTACGTAGTCCCGGGTGCCCACCACCAGCGCCCGGTACACCTCCTCCAGGTCCGGCAGGGGCTCTGCCACCACCCGCGGCACCTCCGAGGAGGGCTCCCGCAGGGGAAGCTCCACCACCACCGTGGGGCACAAGGACACGTCCCCCACGGGGAACCGTTCGGACTCGTCCACCCCCGTGCGCCGGGCCCGGTGACGCCGCGCGGCGTCCACGTCCACGTCGCACGCCAGCAACGCCTCCTCGAACTGCGGGGCCCGGGCCAAGAGGCGCCCCGACTGGTCCAGCACCACGCTGTCTCCGTCGAAGACCAGCTCGTCCTGTCCGCCCACCAGGTTCACGTAGCACAGCACCACCCCGCAGTCGCGGGCCCGGGTGCGCAGCATCTCCTCCCGCTCTCGCCACTTGCCCCGGTGGTAGGGCGAGCCGTTGATGTTGAACACCACCAGAGCACCCGCGCGCGCCTGCACCGCGCACGGGCCGTCGGGAAACCAGATGTCCTCGCAGATGTTCACCGCCACCGGCACGTCGCCCAGGAGGAACAGGGGCGCCTGTTGGCCCGGCGCGAAGTAGCGCTTCTCGTCAAACACCCCGTAGTTGGGCAGCAGCCGCTTGTGGTAAACGCCCTGCACGCGGCCTGCGGCGCACACCGCCGCGGCGTTGTACAGGTAGTTGGCCCGGTCCGCGAACCCCACCACCGCCACCAGGTCCGTGGCGTGCCGGGCCACCTCGTGGACGGCCGCCAGGTTGGCCTCCACGAAGTCGGGCTTCAGCAGCAGGTCCTCGGGAGGGTAGCCGGTGACCGCCAGCTCGGGGAACAGCACCACGTGCGCCTCCTGCCGGCGGGCCCGGTGGATCTGCTCCACCATCCGCCGGACGTTCCCCTCCAGGTCGCCCACCACGGGGTTGATCTGAGCCAGGGCCACGCGCAGCCGACGCATCCCCCAGCAGTATCCCGCACGCCGCAGCCTTGGGGAAGCGTCAGCGCAGCGCGCGGACCTCGTGGAGGAAGCGGATCACCGCCTCCACCCCACCCCAGAGCAGCGGCAGGTTCACCTTCTCGTTGGGCGCGTGCAGGTTGTCGTCGGGAAGCCCGAATCCCGTCACCACCACCGGCTGGCCCAGCACGCGGCTGAACAGGTCCACCACCGGTACGGAACCGCCCATCCGGACGAACCGGGCCGGCGCTCCGTACGCGGCGGACCACGCCCGTGCCGCGGCCTGCACCGCCGGCTCCTCCGGGGACACCATCCAGGGCCGGCCCGTGTGAAGCTTGCGGACCATGACCTCGTACGCGGGGTGGACGTTGCGCAGGAGGTACCGTTCGAAGGCACGGTACACCCGGTCGGGGTTCTGATCCGGGACCAGCCGCATGCTCACCTTGGCCACGCACCGAGCGGGCAAGACCGTCTTGGCCCCCGGTCCGGTGAACCCGCCGGCTATGCCGTGGACCTCCAGGGTGGGCCGGGCCCACAGCCGCTCCAGCAGGGAGTAGCCCTCCTCCCCCACGGTGCCGCGGGCGCCGATGCTGCGGGCGAACTCCTCCTCCCCTACAGGAAGCTCCCTCCACGCGGCCCGCTCCGCCTCGGAGGGCTCCCGCACCGGCCGGTAGAAGCCCGGGATGCGGATGCGGCCCCGACGGTCCCGCAGGGAAGCCAGCAGACGGATGGCCTCGTGGAAGGGGTTGGGCGCAGCACCCCCGAAGGTGCCGGAGTGCAGGTCGGTGGCCGGACCGCGGACTTCCACCTCGGTGTACAGGATGCCCCGCAGCCCCACGGTGATGGAGGGAACACCGGGCGCCACGAACCCCGAGTCCATCACCAGGGCGCAGTCCGCCCGCAGGCGCCGGCGGTGTCGGGGTACGTAGCGCGCGATCTCCGCCCCGCTGCTCTCCTCCTCGCCCTCCACGAGCACCTTCACGTTGACCGGCAGGCCGTCGGTGGCCAGCAGGCTTTCCAGCGCCTTGAGGGTGGCAAACACGTGGCCCTTGTCGTCGGAGGCGCCCCGTGCGTACAGGTTGTCGCCCCGCACGGTGGGCTGGAAGGGCGGAGTTTCCCAAAGCTCCAGGGGGTCTGCCGGCTGCACGTCGTAGTGGCCGTACACCAGCACCGTGGGCGCACCGGGTGCGCCCAGCCACTCCCCGTACACCAACGGGTGCTGTTGCCGGGAGGGGACCACCTCCGCCCGTTGCAGGCCAGCCCGGCGCATGCGGTCTGCCAGCCACCCGGCCGCCCGCTCGCAGTCCCGCCCGTGTTCCGGCAGCGTGCTCACGCTGGGGATCGCCAGCCACTCCTGGAGCTCCTCCAGGAAGCTGGCGCGGTGCTCTCTGGCGTACGCGATGGCCCGTTCCATGGGACCCTCCTGAGGTGCGAGAGGTCGCAACCCGCCGCCCCTACCCAGTACGACCCCGCAACATCCGAACCCTGCCGGTCCGCACCCGCTGGGGAGATGTAGGGGAACGGGATAAACTTTGGGAAGGGCCAGGAGGGGCTCCTGGAAGCCCGGACAGGCCCGTTGGCGACCTCCGCGCCGCGGAGTGGGAGGCAGCCATGAGCGACCGCGTGGTGGAGATGTTCCGCGAGCTGACAGAAGCGCCCGGCGTCGCGGGTTTCGAACAGCCGGTCCGGGCGGTGCTCCGCAAGTACCTCACCCCCCTCGGGGAGATCCTGCAGGACCGGCTGGGCAGCCTGGTGGCCCGCAAGGAGGGAACTTCCCCTACACCCAAAGTCATGGTGGCCGGGCACATGGACGAGATCGGGTTCCTCGTCACCCGCATCACCGACGAAGGCTACCTGAAGTTCCAGACCCTGGGCGGGTGGTGGTCCCAGGTGATGCTGGCGCAGCGGGTCCGGGTGTGGACGCGGCAAGGGCCGGTGCTGGGGGTGGTGGGCAGCAAGCCGCCACACCTGCTGGAGGAGGACGAACGCAAAAAGCCCGTGGATGTCAAGGACATGTACATCGACGTGGGCGCCACGAGCCGCGAGGAGGCGGAGCGTTTCGGGATCCGGCCAGGCGACCCTGTGGTGCCCGACTCCCCGTTTGCGGTGCTGCACAACCCCAAGCTGATGGTGGCCAAGGCGTGGGACAACCGGTTCGGCTGCGCCGCGGTGGTGGAGATCCTGCGGGCCCTGCAGGACGAACCGCACCCCAACACCGTGTACGGGGTGTGCAGCGTGCAGGAGGAAGTCGGGCTGCGGGGCGCGCAGACGGCGTCCCACCTGGTGCAGCCGGACGTGGGGATCGCTCTGGACACGGGGATCGCGGGGGACACGCCGGGTGTCAAGCCCGACGAGGCGCAGGGCAGGCTGGGCAAAGGGCCTGTGATCCTGCTGTACGACGCCACCATGATCCCGCACGTGCGGCTGCGGGACCTGGTGGTGGAGACCGCGGAGGCGGAGGGCATCCCGTACCAGTTCGACCGGGTCGCCCGGGGCGGGACGGACGCCGGGCGCATCCACACCTTCGGGGTGGGGGTGCCGTCGGTGGTCATCGGGGCGCCCGTCCGCTACATCCACAGCCACAACGCCATCCTGCACCGCGACGACTTCGACAACACCGTGCGGCTCGTGACCGCGGTGCTCCGCCGGCTGGACACCGCCACCCTGGAACGGCTGGTGGCCTGATGCACCCCGGAGGGCGCGGGGTAGGGCTGTGGCTGGTTCGGCTGGCCAGCGCGGACAGCCGGCGCCGGTTTGGCCGCTACGTGGCCGCGGGCTGTGGTGTGGGGTTTGCGGCCACCGCGACGGCGCTGGGGTGGGATCGGTGGTTCTTCTGGGCGATGCTGTGGGGTGCGGGGGTCTTCGTGCCCCTGCGGCTGGCGGTGGAGCTGGCGGGCGCCCGCGGCCAGCGGATCCGGGCGGCGTACAGGGCCCAGCTGCCCGACCGGATTACCCCCGCCAACCTGCCCCTGGTGGCCCAGGGCGTGTACGAGCGGGACGTGCTGATGCCGCGGATCGTAACGCCCCCGTACGCCGCCAAGGTCCATGAGGCGGTGGTGGCGGCCGCCCGCGCGGCCCTGGCCCAGCCGGAGCCGGGTGAGGTCCTGCGCCGGGCCAGCTGGCGGCTGGTGGGCGTGGCCGACGGGTGGATGGCGGAGATGCGGGCGCAGCGGGAGCTGGACCCAACGTCCACCAACATCCAGGCGCGCTGGCACGAGGTCCGGTCCGTGGCCGTGCTGGCGGCCACCGCCCGGGTGCTGGTGGCCCTTTCGGAGGAACTTTCCGGGCAGCCGTTCAGCGGGCCTGGCCTGGACACGCAGAGCGTGCGCACCTTCCTCGACGACGTGCTGGCCTACCTGGACCGCGCTGCCCTGGACCCGGACGTGCCCCCGTGGACCGGCGCCCCCCTGGGTGTCTGGACGCCAGAAGCCGTAGAGCTGCGCAGGCGGTGGGAAGCGTACCTGGAGGTCACCGGTCCCGCGCCGAGCCCCCTGGCCGCGGTGGTCGAGGAGCTGGTGGGAGCATGACGCTGTTTCTGACGGAGTCTGAGGTGGCGTGTTTGGTGTCCGTGGCAGAGCTGGTGGATGCCCTGGAGCAGGCCTTCCGAGACAAGGCCGCAGGGCAGGCCGCCAACGTGCCCCGGGGGCGTGCGGCGCTGCCCTCGGGGACCGTGCTGCACGTGATGTCCGCGGCGTGGGCCGGGCCGGAAGTGCTGGGCCTGAAGGCGTACACCACTTCCCGGGAGGGCGGGCGTTTTCTAGTGCTGCTGTACGACGGCCGGGGCCGGTTGCTGGCGGTGATGCAGGCGGACACCCTGGGCCAGCGGCGCACCGGCGCGGCCACAGGTCTCGCCACCCGGTACATGGCTCGCCCCGACGCCCGCACGGTGGCGGTCATCGGCACCGGCTGGCAGGCTCAGACGCAGCTGGAGGCGGTGTGCGCGGTGCGTCCCGTGGAGCAGGCGTGGGTGTTCAGCCGCACACCGGAGCGCCGCGAGCGGTTCGCGCAACAGATGGGCGAGCGGCTGCGCCTGCCCGTGGTGGCGGCCGCCTCCGTGGAGGAGGCGGTCGCGGAAGCGGACGTGGTCTGCACCATCACCACCTCCCGCGAGCCCGTGCTGCTGGGCCGCTGGCTCCGTGACGGAGTGCACGTGAACGCCGCGGGGTCCAACTGGGCCCACCGCCGGGAGCTGGACGCAGAGGCCGTGGCCCGGGCGGGCCGGGTGGTGGTGGACGACCTGCCGCAGGCCCGGGCCGAGTGCGGCGACCTCATCCAGGCCGCCGCGGAAGGCGCGTTCCGGTGGGAACGGGCCGTGGAGCTGGCGGAGGTGGTGGCGGGTAGCGCCCCGGGCCGCACCTCGCCTTCCGAGGTGACCCTGTTCTGCTCCCAGGGCATCGCCCTGGAGGACGTGGTGGCGGCCCACCTGGCGTACGAGCGGGCGGTGCAGCGCGGCGTGGGCCGGAGGCTGGACCTGGGGCTGGACGGAGGGTGAGGGGCTGGCACCCGAAGGCCTTGCGCGCCTCCCACGTGGTGATCCTCGGGGGCGGCTGCTACGGCTGCTTCCACGCCCGCCAGCTGGTGAGAGCCCGCCGGGCCGGCCGGGTAGAGTACGGGCGGCTCGTGGTGGTGGACCGCAACCCGCACTGCAGAGCCCGCACCGAGCTTTCCGGCCAGGCGGAGCTGGTGACCGAGGAGTGGACTGCGTACCTCACCCGCTACGTGCCCGAAGCACCGCACGACGCGCAGTTGGTGCCCGCTCCCCTGGCGCCGCACGTTCTTGCGGAGTGGCTGGCGCAGTCGCTGGGGCAGCTGCGGCCGGACCTACGGGTGTCGCGGCAGCCACTCGCCGGGGCCTACCCGGTGGCGTACGACGTCACCGTGGCTGACCGGCGCTACCTCAGCGAGGCCGCCTGGCGCTGCCCGGCCACCTGCCCCGAGCCGCAGGTGTGCCCGGCCACCCGGACGCCGCGCGCGTGGGACCTTGGTACGACCGTGGCCGCTTACGCCGACCTACCTGTGCTGCGGTTTTCCTGCCTGCACTTCGTATACGGTGTGGGCACCATTCCCGTCCGGCGGCTGCAGGCGGCCCGGCGGTGGCTCGCCCGCCACGCAGCCCCGGGTCAGCGGGTGGGCGTGCTGACGGCCTCCCACTGCCACGGGGTGGGCAGTTGCCTCGTGCTCGAAGGGTGCACCGACGCCACGCCCGATGGAGGTCGAAAGGAGGGTGCAACGGATGAAGGTCGCGGTGTCCGACCGCCCCTGGAGCCAGCTCCGCTGTGACGTGCTGGCCATCCCGGTCAAGTCCTCTGGCGTCCTGGACGGACTGGAAGCTCTAGACCAAGCCCTGGACGGGTGGCTGCGGGAGGCGGTTCAGCTGGAGCGCTTCGAGGGAAAGCGCGACGCGGTGCTGCACCTGTTCACCCACGGCCGCCTGCCCGCTTCCCGCGTGGTGCTGGTGGGCACCGGCCAGCCAGACGACCCCACGGACGCCGTGCGCAGGGCGGCGGCCGCCGCGGCCCGGCACGCGCAGGCGGTGCGGGCCACGCGGCTGGGGCTGTGGCCCGGCAGCTTCCCCGCGACCCCCGAGGTGGCCGCGGCCATGGTGGAGGGAGCGCTGCTCGGCAGCTACCGGTACACGCGGCACAAGACCGAGAAGAAGCCCGCGGTGGAGGCGGTGGAGGTGGTCGGAGTGCGCGGCGCCGGTGCGGCTGTGCGGCGCGCGCGGGTGCTGGCGGAGGCCACCTGGTTTGCCCGGGACCTGGTGAACGGCCCGCCCAACGAGGTGAACCCGCCGTTTCTGGCGGAGGTGGCGCGGCAGATAGGCCGGCAGGCCGGACTGCAGGTCCGCGTGTTCGGGCCCCCGCAGCTGCGCCGCATGGGTGCGGGCGCCATCCTGGCGGTGGGGGCTGGCAGCCGGCAGCCGCCGCAGATGATCGTGGTGGACTACCGGCCACCCCGCCCGCGCAACACCTACGTGCTGGCGGGCAAGGGCGTCACCTTCGACGCGGGCGGCCTGGACATCAAGACCCACGAGGGCATGGAGACCATGAAGGCGGACATGGCCGGCGCCGCCGCGGTGCTGGCCTGCCTGCGGGCGCTGCCCGCGTTGGAGGTCCCGCACCGCGTGGTGGGAATCGTGGGGGCGGTGGAGAACCTGCTGGGAGAGGCCGCCTTCAAACCCGGGGACGTGGTACGGGCCCTGGACGGGCAGACCATCGAGATCACCAACACCGACGCAGAAGGACGGGTGGTGCTGGCCGACTGCCTCGCCTACGGCCGCCGCTACCGCCCGGACGCGGTGGTGGACCTGGCCACCCTCACGGGTGCTGCCATCGTAGCCCTCGGGCACTTTGCGGCGGCCATCCTAGGCAACCACCAGGAGCTGGTGCGCAGCCTGGTGGACGCGGGTCGCCGGGCCGGCGAGCGGCTGTGGGAGCTGCCGCTGTACGAGGAGTTCGTGGAGGCCATGCGGGGAGAGGTGGCGGACTGGAAGAACTCCGGGGGTCGGTACGGCGGGGCGCAGAAGGGAGCGGCCTTCCTGAAGGCGTTCGTGGGCCCGCACCCTTGGGCGCACCTGGACATCGCCGGCGTGGCGTTCCTCGACAAGCAGGAAGGGCAGGCACCCCACCTGCCCAAGGGGGCCACGGGGTTCGGAGTCCGCACCCTCCTGCGGTGGCTGGCGGAGGTGTAGGGTGCCCCGCAGCGCCCTGGTGGACGCCCTGGGGTGGGTGGGCGCGGCGGCCCTGCTGCTGGCGTACTTCCTGGTTTCCAGCCGCCGCGTGCACGGCGGTAGCCTGCTGTATCAGGGGCTGAACGCCGCCGGCAGCCTGCTGCTGGGCGCCAACAGCCTGTACTACGGGGCCGTGCCCTCTGCCTTCGTGAACCTGGTCTGGCTTGCCATCGCGGTCTACGGAGCCGCCTCGGGCCTGCGGGCGCGGGGCTAACCGTGCTGCTTCCGCGCCCGGCGCTGTGCCTCCTCCACCAGCCGCCACGCGGCCTCCGCCCCGGCCCAACCGTAGATCTCCACCGGTTTGCGCTCCAGCTCCTTGTACACCGCGAAGAAGTGCTCCACCTCCCGGAGGAAGTGCGGGGGGACCCCGTCGAGCTCCGTGACGCCGTCGAACCGTGGGTCCGCCACGGGTACCGCCAGGATCTTCTGATCACGCCCTTTCTCGTCCCGCATGTCCAGCACCCCGATGGGCCGCACCTCCACCAGACAGCCGGGGAAGGTGGGCTCGAAGGTGAACACCAGCACGTCCAGGTGATCTCCGTCCTCCGCCAGGGTGTCTTCGAGGAAACCGTAGTCCGCGGGGTAGTGGAGGGGCGAGTACAGCACGCGGTCCAGCCGCACGCCCCGCACGGGGTCCCACTCGTACTTGTTGCGGCTGCCCCGGGGGATCTCCACCCGGGCCAGCACACTTCTGTCGTTCACGCTCCCTTCTCCTTCCAGTCCATCACCCACACCTCCCGGTAGCTCGGAAGTGGCGTGGCCTCCACTCGGTGGCCCACGCGGGTCACGTTGCGCTTGCCTGCCAGGAACTCGTCCACGGGCGCCAGGGGCCAGTCGGGGTTGGCCTCCGTGCGGTAGTGCATGGGGATGACCACCCGCGCCTGCAGGCGGTTCACCACCATCTCCGCGGTGCGGGCGTCGATGGTGTAGTGCCCTCCCACGGGCACCATCAGGATGTCGGGCTTCAGCGCACCCTTGTAGGCCCCCTCGTGGAAGTTGGCGCCCTCCAGGTCGTGCCCCAGGTCCCCGCAGTGCAGGATCTTCAGGCCGTCCACCTCGATCCGGAACATGGCGTTCTTGCCCCGCTGCGCCCCCTGCACGGCGTCGTGGTAGGTGGGCATGGCCACCACCCGCACACCCTCCACCGTCTCCTTGACGTCCGCGAACTCCCGGCCGTCGTCCCGCAGGCCGCGGATCACCCGCGGGGAGCCGGTGGCCGCCTCCACGTGATTGTGGTCGAAGTGCTCGTGGCTCACCAGCACCAGGTCCGCGGCCACCCGCGGGACCGGGTAGCCCACCTGGTGGTTGAACGGGTCGATGAGGATCCGCTTGCCTTCCCGGCTCTCCAGGAGGAAGCAGGCGTGCCCGAAGTACGTGATCTTCATGGGCAGCACCTCCCCGCAGGCCTTTCACAGGTTTCGGTTAGGCGCCCCGCTGGCCTCCTCCTGCTCCCGCCTCACCACAGGGCGAACACCCGGCACGGGCCCCCGGACCCTCCCGCCACCTTCGGGGCCCCCACGAACACCCAGGCGCCCGCAGGAGGAATCCGGGCCAGGTTGGCCAGGTTCTCCAGCCCCCAGCGGTTGGCGGGAAGCCAAGTGCGGTGAGTCTTGAAGTCCGTGGAGGGACCGAAGTCCAGGCTCAGGGTGTCCACACCGATCCCCACCACGTCCCGCTCCCGGAGCAGGAACTCCGCCGTGTCCGGATGAAAGCCCGGGAAGTGCATCACCCCCGAGCTATCCGGGTTGCGGAAGGCCCGGGAGCTGCCCACCCGGGACTCCCACCCGCTGTGCATGAACACCGCAGCACCCCGCGGCAGGCGCCCGTACCGCCTCTCCCACGCGCGGACGTCGTCCGGGGTCACCTGCGCGTCGTGGTCCTTGGCCGCCCGCTCGTGGATGTGCACCACCGCCACGGGCGCCACCAGAACCGAGGGCGACAGCTGCTCCACCGTCCGGGCGCCGTCTCCGAAGTGGGCGGGCGCGTCCATGTGGGTCCCGATGTGCTCGAAGTAGCTGACGTTCAGCCCGTAGTAACCATCCTTCTGGACGGTCACCGCCACCTCGGTCTTGAACACGGGCTGGCCCGAGAACGAGGGGAACGTGGGCTTGAGGGTGTGGGTGAGGTCCTGGATCCGGCGGAACCCGCCCGTGCGGGGAGCTGCGAGAACCGGCTGAGGGCCCACCAGCTGCGAGCTCACCGCGCCCACCACCGCGGCCGCGGCGGCGCTCAGGAACCTGCGACGGCTCACCTCCTCCGCCACGGCCTCCATCACCACCGGCCCGCACACGGCCACCACCTCCCGCACGTTTTTCAAACCGTCTTCGCCTCCACGGGGGGCATTCCTGCAGGGCCCGAAAGTTCGCGTTGAGCCCTTGGACGCCCGGTGGTAGCATGGCGGACGCGTGGCGCTCGCGAAGGCGGGCCGACCATGGGCTTCCGGGAGGAGCTGGAGTACCTGCGGCAGCAGACCCCACTCACCGCGCGGGTCGCGGAGGCGGTGCGCGGGCGGGACCTGCGGGGCGTGCGCGTGGCGTTCTCCGTGCACCTGGACCTCAAGACCGTCCCGGTGATCGAGGCGGTGCTGGCCGGGGGTGCACAGGTCCTTGTGGTTAGCTGCAACCCCGCCACCGTGCGGGACGAGGTGTGCTCCTACCTGGCCGAGCAGGGCGCCCAGGTGCGTGCGCGGCGAGGCATGCGCCCGGAGGAGTGGGAGGCGGGCTTTGCCTGGGCCCTGCGGCAAGGTCCCCACTACCTGTGCGAGATGGGGGCAGACCTCAGCACCCGCGCGGCCCGGGACCGCGAGCTGGCCGGTCCGGTGCGGGCGGCCATGGAGGCCACCGGCACGGGCGTGCAGCGGCTCCAGCAGGCGGTGCTCCCGTTTCCCGTGCTGGACTGGAACGCCCTCCCCTTGAAGGAGGGGCTCCACAACCGTCACCTGGTGGGGCTGGTCACGTGGATCACGTTCCTGGACGTGGCGCGCGTGACCCTGTACGGCAAGCGGGTCGCGGTGTTGGGCTACGGGCCTGTCGGCCAGGGCGTGGCGGAGTACGCGCGGCTTTTGGGTGCCCTGCCCGTGGTGGTGGAGCTGAGGCCCGACCGGCAGCTGCTGGCGCGCCACGCGGGCTGCGAGGTGCAGGAGCTGGAGCGGGCCCTGCCCCGGGCGGATGTGGTGGTGACCGCCACCGGACGGGACGGCGTCCTGCGGGAGGAGCACTTCCACCTGCTGCGGGACGGAGCGTTCCTGCTGAACGTGGGCCACTCCAACCAGGAGCTGGACACCGAGGCCCTCCGCCGCCATCCCACCCGGTGCCTGAGGCCCCACCTGGAAGAAGTCCGACTTCCCGGCCGGCGCGTGTACCTGCTCGCCGGGGGTGCGATGTTCAACCTCGCCGCGGGCGGTGGCGACCCGTACGACGCGTTTGACCTCACCGCTGCCCTGCTCCTGGCAGGGCTCCAACACCTGCTGGACCAGGGACACCGCTACCCACCTGGACTGCACCCCATGCCCGCGGAGGTGGAGCACCGGGTAGCGTACTTGGCCAGACAGCTGCACGCGTCCTAAAAGCAGCTACCCGAATCGATCCGGACGGAGGAGCCGCACTTCCTCCGGGTCTTCGCCGCGCGCCAGCTGGGCCACCAGCTCTGCGGTGGCGGGGGCCAGGGAGATCCCCAGCGTCCCGTGCCCGGTGGCCACCAGCAGGTTGTCGAGCGCCCTCGGCCGCCCCACCACGGGAAGCCCGTCCGGAGTGCACGGCCGCAGCCCCGCCCACACCTCACCGCCCTGGGGGTCCAGCTGCAGGTAGCGGCCTACCGCCTTCCGGATGGCGTCCACCCGCCGGGACCTGGGCTGAGAGTCCCATACCCCCAACTCCAGGGTCCCTGCCAGCCGCACGCGGGGTGAACCGTCCGGGCCCCGCAGAGGGGTGACGGCCACCCGAGCCTCGGTCAACATGAGCGGGCAACACGGGCCGGCCTGCCCGTCCACGGTGATGCTGTAGCCCTTCGCGGGCACCACCGGAAGGCGCACGCCCACCCCGCGCAGCAGCAGCGCACTCCACACGCCCGCGGCCACCACCAACAGCTGCGGCTGCGCGCGCCAAGTCGGGGTCTCCACGGTAACCTTCCGCCCGTCCGCCCTCAACCGCACCTCGGTCCCGCTCTGCACCTTCGCACCCAGCTGAACAGCCCGCTGCGCCAGGGCTGCAACCAGTGCCGCGGGGTCGAGGTGGCCGTCCTCCGGGAAGTACACCGCGCCCGCCAGCCCCGCTCGCAACAGGGGCTCCCACTCCCGCGCGGAGGGCGCGTCCATCTCCTCCGCGGCCACGCCCTCCTGTCGGAGGAGTTCCACCTCGTCTAGGAAGCCGCGGTACTCCTGAGGGTCGAGGAACGTGGACATGGACCCGGCCCGTTGCCATCCGAACTCCAGCCCCTGCGCCGCCAGCTGGCCGTACAGCTCCGCGCTCCGGCGTTGCAAGCGCACAAGGAGCGGCACCGCGCGCCGCACGTGGGCGGGCGTGCTGAACCTGCGGAACTGCCACAGCCAGCTCCAAAGCCTCCCCTCCAGCCTCAGGGGCACGTACAGGGGGCTTTCAGGATCCAGAAGCCACCGCAGGCCGCGCCGCAGGGCGCCCGGATGCGCCAGCGGCACGCTGTGGGAGGGGACCACCCAGCCCGCGTTGCCCCAGGAGGCGCCCGCACCGGGGTGTCTTCGCTCCAACACGGTGACCCGGAGCCCTGCCTCTGCGAGCGTGCACGCGCACCACAGGCCCACGGCCCCGGCCCCGACCACCACCACCTCTGGACGGCTCAACACAGCTGGCCGTCACCGGTCGTCACGAGCCGGGATTGCCACCGCACTTGCGGGACCTCCGCGCCCACTCAGTGCGCCTCATTCGGCGGTCGCCGGACCCCAGTCCTGCGTGTACGACGACGTCTGGCCGGTACCCTCACCCACGGACGGCACGTCGCGATCCAGGATGACCCGTACGTCTACCGCCCAGCACCCCTGAGGCCCCGCGATCACGGGGTTGAGGTCCAGTTCCTTCACGTAGGGTTCCGCCACCAGGAGCTCGCCGGCCCGCACCACCACCTCCGCCAGGGCCTCCACGTCCGCGGGCGGCTGACCCCGGACGCCCTGCAGCAGGCGGTAGCACGCGGTGTCCTGGATCTGCCGTAGCGCTTCCTCCCGGTCCACAGGGGCCAGACGGAAGGCCACGTCCTGCAGGACCTCCACCAGCACGCCGCCGGAACCTACCATCACCACCGGACCGAACTGGGGGTCGCGGAGGCCACCCACCACCACCTCCACGCCGCCCGCCACCACCGGCTGCACCAGGACCCCCTCCCACCGCGCCCCTGGGGCACGCCGCTCCAGCTCCGCCCGCAGCCGGCGGAACCCTTCCCGGACCGCGCGTTCGCCCCGCAGGCCCACGAGCACTCCGCCCACGTCCGACTTGTGCACCACGTCTGGGGAAGACACCTTCAACACCACGGCCTCGCCCAACCCGCAGGCTGCGGCCACCGCCTCCTCCTCGTTGTGGGCCAGGGCCCACGGCGGGTGCGGGATGCCGTAGGCCGCGCACAGCTCGTAGCCCTCCCACTCCCGCAGAACCTGACGCCGCTCTCGTGCGGCCCGCTCGACCGCCGGGTGACTCACCGCTGGAACCGGTGACGGGCCTGCGCGTACTCCACCATCCGCGCCAACACCCGCACCGCCTCCTCCGGGAATTCGAAGGTGCACAGCCCGCCCTTTTCCAGGGTCTTGCGGGCGGCCATGGCCGCGTCTCCGAAGGTCAGCACCACGAGGACGGGCTTGGCTCGGTCCGGGGGCTGCTCCCGGTAGGCTTCGAGCACCGACTGTGCCACCTCCTGCTCGTCCAGGAAGGCCGGTGGCGGGGTGAGCAGGATGACCGCGTCCACGCCGTCGTCTTCCAGCAGCACCCGGAGGGCGTCCCCGTGGGTCCGGGCCACCAGGGCCCCTGTCATGTCCACGTACCCGTCGGGCTGGCCGACCGTGGCCAGCTCGGAAAGCACCGCCCGCAGCTGCTGGGAGGTCCGCGGGGAAAAACGGGCCAGCTGCAGGCGGGGCTCGCTGGCCACCTCGTCCACGCACACCGTCCCGGGGCCGCCCACCGCGCTCAGCACCGCCACGCGGCCTCCCCGAGGGAGCGGCAACCGCTCGAAGGCCCGCACCACCCCGTAGAACTCCGACACCGTTCTGGCCCGCACCACCCCGGCCTGGCGGAACGCGCCGTCGTAGATGGCGTCGGGGCTGGCCACCGTACCCGTGTGGCTCTGCGCGGCGCGGCCCCCCGCTTCCGTCCGCCCGGGCTTCAGCACCACCACCGGCTTGCGACGGGCCACCCGGGCCGCCGTCTGGACGAATCCTCGGGCGTCCTGGACGCCCTCCAGGTAGATGCCCACCACCCGAGTGCACCGGTCCTCCGCCAGATACGCCAGCAGCTCCGTGAGGCTGACGTCGGCCATGTTCCCCACGGAGGCCAGCTTGCACAGGCCCACCATCTCCAGGGGCCGCGCCCACTGCAAGAACGACATCACGAATGCCCCGCTCTGGCTTAACAGGGAGGCCCCACCCGCGGGGTATGGTCCCAGGTCGAAGCTCGTGGTCAACCCCGTGTGGGCGTCCGCCACGCCCAGGCAGTTCGGGCCCACCAGCCGGATACCCGCGGCGCGGAGGGTGCGCGCCAGCTGGTCCTGAAGGTCACGTCCCGCCGGCCCGGTCTCCGCGAACCCGCCGGAGACCACCACCGCGGCTGCTGCGTCCCCCCTCTGCTGACGGCGGGATGCGAGCTGCGCAGCCACCACCAGGCACGCGGGCGCCGGGACCACCACCACGGCCAGGTCCACCGAGCCCGGCACCTGCAGGACGGTGGGGTAGCACGGCAGGCCCCGGACCTCCGTGGCGCGCGGGTTTACAGGGTACACGCCGCCTGCGTAGTGGGTCTGCTGCAGCTGCGCCACGATCTGGTGGCCAGGTCCCCCAGGCTCCGCGGACGCTCCGACCACCGCGATCCCGCGCGGCGCGAAGAACGCGTCCAGCCCCTGAGGTGCTGCACCGCAGGCTTCGACCATGCGGCTCTCAGGCGACCCGCTCCAGGACTGTCGCCGTGGCCATCCCGTGGCCGATGCACATCACCTGCAGGCCGAACTGGCCGTCCCGCTGCTCCAGCTCGTCCAGAAGCTTCGCCATCAACACCGCGCCGGTGGCACCCAGGGGATGGCCGTGTGCGATGGCCCCGCCGTTGGGGTTCACACGTTCCATGTCCGGTTCCAGCTCCCGCGCCCACGCGAGGACCACGCTGGCGAACGCTTCGTTGATCTCGACCACGTCCACGTCCTCCAGGGCCAGCCTCGCCCGCTGCAGGGCGGCGCGCGTGGCAGGCACCACCTCCATGAGCTGCAGGGTGGGGTCTCCCGCCACCACCATCCGCGCCCGGAACCGGGCGCGGGCCCGTAGCCCGTGGGCGCGGGCGAACTCGCGGTCTGCCACCAATACCGCCGCGGCCCCGTCGGAGATCTGCGAGCTGTTTCCGGCGGTCAGCCGTCCGTCGGGCCGGAACGCGGGCGGCAGCTGCAGCATGCGCTCCAGGGACGGCTCGAACCGGATCCCCTCGTCGTGCTCCACCACCGCCGGCCGTCCCTGCGGGTCCAGCCCTTCCACCGGCACCAGGTGCCCAGAGAACCGGCCTTCCCGGGTGGCCCGGGCCGCGCGCACGTGGCTCTGG
>JANXBY010000004.1 GCA_025060455.1 Armatimonadota bacterium | reverse complement strand
GTTCCGGTTGAACAGGCCGATCATGAACCCGTCGGCCCGGGCCACGTTGTACAGGTGGTTGGCGGCCACGATGCTGTTGGCCCCGGGCATGTTCTGCACCACTACGGTGGGGTTGCCGGGCAGGTGGCGCCCCAGGTGGCGGGCCACGATGCGAGCCACGCGGTCGTACCCCCCTCCGGGGGTGTAGCCCACGAGGATGGTCACCGTCTTGCCGGCGAACGGGGCCTGGGCCCCTGCGGGAAGGGCCCCTAGCAGGGCAAGGATCAGGAGCCCTACCACCACCACGGTCCGCATCCAGAAATCCCCCCTCCAGAAGTCGAGTCAGCCGCGGCAACTGCGCCCCACGGCCACCAGTATGGTCTCCCCTCGGTTCGGCACCCACAAGGGCGGGGTTCCGGATTCCCGAACAGCGGACTTTTCCGCACCGCGGGGGTCCCCTAGACTGGGGACTGCCTGCCAATCCTAGCTGCGAGGTGTGCCGTGCCGGAAAGGGAGCCGTTGCCGCTGCCGAAGGAGTGGGGGCGCACCGCTTTTAGCCAGTTCCTGCAGCAGGAGGGGCTGCCCGTGGTCACGGGGCTGGCGGTGCCGGACCTGCACGAGGTGGAGACAGTCCCCTGGCCCCGGATGGAGGCCCGCGGGGCGTACCTGCAGCTTCTGGGCGCCGAGGACACCAACATCGCCTATGTCCTGGACCTGCCGCCCGCCCGGGCCACCGCGGTGGACCACCACCTGTTTGAGGAGGTGTTCTTCGTCCTGGAGGGGCGCGGGACGTGCGAGGTGTGGAATCACGCGGGCGGGCACACCAGCTTCGAGTGGCAACGGGGCAGCGTGTTCGCCATCCCCCTCAACACCTTCCACCGGCTGCACAACGGTTCCGGCCAGCACCGGGCCCGTCTGTTGGGGGTGAGTACCGCACCTCTGATCATCAACCTGTTGCGGAACCTCGACTTTGTGTTCGGGTGCGCCTTTGACTTCACCGACCGGTTCCGGGGGGAAGCGGACTACTTCACCCACGAGGGCACGGTGTATCGTCGGCCCGACACCACCCAGAAGATCTGGGAGACCAACTTCGTCTCGGACGTCTACAACCTCCACCTGTACGAGTGGGTGGAGCGCGGCGCGGGCGGCCGCCACATGAAGTTCGAGCTGGCCAACAACACCCTCATCGCCCACGTGTCGGAGTTCCCCGTGGGCACCTACAAGAAGGCCCACCGGCACGGACCCGGGGCACACGTGGTGATCCTCCACGGTCAGGGCTACAGCCTCATGTGGACGGACCAGCACACGGACTTCGAGGAGATCCCGTGGAAACCGGGCACCCTGTTCGTGCCGCCAGGCATGTGGTGGCACCAGCACTTCAACACCGGCCCCACCCCCGCCCGGTACCTGGCCATCCGGTGGGGCAGCACCAAGTGGAAGCTCACCCGGTACCTGGACTACCAGGGCGTGGACAAGGACGCCAAGGCAGGCGGCAACCAGATCGAGTACGCGGACCAGGACCCGCGGGTGCACCGCATGTTCGTGGAGCGGTGTCGCGCCAACGGGGTCGAGGTGCGCATGGACGCTTTCCTTGTCCGCACCTAGGCGCTTGTCCACGGTAGCCTGTTCGGTGCGAATTCGTGGCCGGGTTGTCGCCGGGGCCGGGTAAAGTAGCCATGCACGACGAGGACGAAGACCACATCCACCTGGGAGACGACGAGCTTCCCATCTACGTGGGGGAGCGGGTGGAGCTGCTCACCGTGGGCGTGGACGTCGGGTCTTCGACCTCCCACCTGTTGTTCTCACGGCTGCGCCTGGAACGGCAGGGCCAGCGCCTTTCGAGCCGGTACGCGGTGACCGACCGGGAGGTGGTCTACCGGTCTCCGGTGATCTTCACACCTTACGTGGACGGACGCCGCATGGATGGCGACCGGCTCGGCGATTTCGTGAGATCCTGTTACGCGCAGGCAGGCATCCGGCCCGAGGATGTGCACACGGGGGCGGTCATCACCACGGGAGAGGCGGCGCGCCGCGAGAACGCCCGGGCGGTCCTCGAGGTGTTCTCGGAAGAAGCCGGGAAGTTCGTGGCCGCCACCGCAGGCCCCAACCTCGAGAGCCTGCTGGCCGCACACGGCTCCGGCGCCGCGGAGCTGTCCAGGGAGGGCCCTGGACCTGTGCTCAACGTGGACATCGGGGGCGGCACCACCAAGTTCGCGGTCTGCCGCAAGGGGCGCGTGGACCACACCGCGGCGATCCATGTGGGGGCGCGTTTGGTGGCCTGGGACGACCGGGGGACGCTGGTACGGGTGGAGGAGGCTGGCCGCCAGCTGGCCGCCCGTGCGGGGCTGCGGGGGCTTCCGGAGTTGGGCGGGCGGCTGAGCAGCGAGGAGGCGCGGCGTCTCGCTCAGTTCATGGCGGATCTCGTCTTGCAAGTGGCCACGGGAGAAAGCGGGCAGGCAGACCTGCCGTGGATCACGCCTCCCCTGGCCGAGTCCGGCCCCTTCCGGACCCTGGTCTTCTCCGGGGGAGTGGCGGAGTACGTGTACGGCCGCGAGCAGCGGAGCTTCGGAGACCTGGGGCCGCAGCTTGCAGAAGCCCTACAGGAACGGGCCGCAGGCCTCGGGCTGGAGCTCTTGGAGCCCAAGGAGGCCATCCGCGCCACGTGTATCGGCGCCTCCCAGTACACGGTGCAGCTGAGCGGGGACACCATCTACCTGTCCGACCCGGAGGCGCTTCCCGTGCGGAGCGTCCCCGCGGCCGCGGTGCGCGGCATCCCCCACCCTCCCACCGCGGCGGCGGTGGCAGCCGCGGTGCGCCGTGCCCTGGAACGCCTGGACCTGGCGGACGGCGACGGGACGTTCGCCCTGGCCGTTCACTGGCACCACGGCGCCGACTACGCCTCGCTGCGTGAACTCTGCGCGGGGATCGTACGGGCGCTCCCGCAGACGGTGGGCTCCGGGCAGCCGCTGCTGGTCGTGCTGGACGCCGACGTGGCGGGGATCGTCGGGGAGCTGCTGCGCCGCGAGTTCCACGTGCCGGGGCCCGTGCTGTGCGTGGATCAAGTGGCCCTCCGGGAGTTCGACTACGTGGACGTGGGCCGGCCCCTCCAGCCGCAGGGCGTGGTGCCCGTGGTGGTGAAGAGTCTGGTCTTCCGGTAGCCGCACGCCCCGGGCGGACCTGCGCCGGAAACGCAACGGCCTGACGAGGTGGGACCACGGCAGATGGAAGCTACGTGGAAGGGCACGTTCCGCTGGCGGCTCCCGCGGCCGGACCTGTCCAACCTGGGGTTGTGGGCCATCGCCACCGGACACGCCCTGAACCACGGCGTCTCCGCGGCGTTCACCCTGCTGCTGCCGTTCCTCGCCAAGGACCTGGGGCTGAGCTTCGCCCAGGTGGGCCTGTTGGTGGGCATGCGCCAGGTCATGAGCATGGTGGTGAACCTGCCTGCAGGCCTGCTGGTGGACTCCGTGGGCCACCGCGAGCGCCTGATGACCGCTTCCCTGGCGGCTTCCATCCTGCCGTACGGGCTGGTCCTGCTGTACCCCAATTTCTACCTCCTCCTGGCCTGCCAGGCGGCCGTGGGCGTCGGCATGTTTCTGTGGCACCCGGCGGCCATCACCACCCTGTCCGCCCGCTACCCGGACCGCCGGGGCTACGGACTGGCCCTCCACGAACTGGGCGCCAACCTGGGTGACACGCTGGCGCCTTTGGCCGCGGGCGTGCTCCTCACCCTCCTGGCCTGGACGGGGGTACTGGCGGTGCACGTGGCCGCAAGCGCGGCCCTGGCAGCGGTCCTCCTGCAAGTCCTGAGAGCACGCGCCCGCCACGTACAGGACCATCCCGCCCCTCTGCCGGGGCGGACGCGCGGCTCCCTGCGGGGACTCGGTGCGACCCTCCGTGACCCGGGGCTCCTGGTGCTGGCGCTGGTGTCCGGTGTGCGGTCCCTCACCCAGAACGGGCTCAACACCTTTCTTCCCCTGTACTTGGTGTACAGCCTCCGGCTCCCACCCCCCATGCTCGGCCTGTACATGACGCTGGTGCAGGCCTCCGGCCTGGTGGCGACCCCCCTTGCGGGCAGCCTTTCCGACCGCATCGGGCCCAAACGGGTGGCCACCGTCGGCATGACCACCACCAGTGTGGCCGTGGTGGCGGCGGTGCTGCTGGGCGCCACGCCGGTGTTCGTGCTGGTGCTGGCCCTGCTGGGTTTCTTCCTCTACTCCATGCGGCCGGCCCTGTTCCGGTGGGCCATTGGGATCGTAGCCCGGGAGCACGAGGGCACCACCGTGGGGCTGCTGTTCACCGTGCAGTCGGTGTTCTCCGCTCTCACCCCCGTGGTCGGCGGCGCGGTGGCGGACCGGTTCGGCCTGCCGGTGGTGTTCTACGGGATCGCTGCCTCGGTGCTCGCGGGGAACCTGTTGCTGCGGCTGGTGCCCGACCTGCGGAAGCGGTGATGCATCCGGAGGGTGCGACCCACGCAGACGACCCAGCGCAGAGGCGGAGCGGTCCCGGCCCTGTTTCCTGGCGCGCCCTGGCCGCGAGTTTCCTCCGCATCGGCACCACTGTGTATGGCGGCATGTGGGGCGGTGCCTGGGAGCTGGAGCGGGAACTGGTCGAGCGGCGCGGCTGGTTGTCCAAAGAGCAGCTCCAACTGCGCCTGGTCCTATCCACCCTCATGCCCGCGCCCCAGTTCATCGGGCTCGCGGGACTGGTCGGCTACCAGCTCAGGGGCTGGTGGGGCAGCGTGGTGTCGGTGGCGTGCCTGTTGCTTCCCTCGGCCCTGATGGTGCTCGGTGTGGTAGTGATGGCCACCCGCGGCCCCTTGCCGGCGGCGCTTTGGGTCGTCCAGCGGTTCGCGTCCCTGGCCGTGGTGGGGATCCTCCTGGGCAACGCCTGGCGCCTCGTGGCCGACCAGCCGGCGCGTGGGTCCGACCGGCTGGCTGGAGTGCTGTTGGGTGGAGCGGTGGCGCTGGCGGTGCACCGCGGGCTGCCTTTGTTCGCGGTCGCCCTTTTGGGCCTGGTCGCGGGCTGGCTACTCTTCCGCAGGAGGTCGCGGTGATCCCTCCGGGCCTCGTGGAGATCCTCGTGGTGGTGGCGTTGGGGGGACTTGCAGCCTTCGGAGGCGCCAACGGGCTTGTGGCGGTGATCCAGCACCAGTGGGTCCGCACCGGCCTGCTGGACCCGCAGGCGTTTGCGTGGGTGTTCGCGGTCAGCTACCTGTTTCCCGGACCGCGGGCGGGGTTCGTAGCGGGTGTGGGTTACCTGCTGCGGGGCCTGCCCGGAGCCGGAGCGGCGCTGGTGGGGGTGATGCTGCCCGCCTGCGTCACCTCCGCCGCAATCCACCTCTGGCTGCGCCGCCTGGAAGGTGCCATCCGCGCCGTGGCCGTGCCGGCCGCCTTCGTGGTGGCAGGGCTCATTGCCGCGGCTGCGTGGGACCTAGCGGAGTCCCTCCACCCGGGCTGGCCGGAAGTGGTCGCCGTCTTCGCGGTGGGGTGGTTGGCAGGCCCACGAGACGTGGAGCCCCTGTGGCTGATCCTCGGTGCCGCGGCGGTGGGGTTGCTGGTCGCCTGGCTGGCCTGACACGAAGTTCCGGTTCCGCTCTCCCGAACCGGGCGCTTGCGGGCCGCGCCGCCCTCCCGTACGCTGAACTCGCGACGGAAACGGTTTCGACCACGACGCGAAAGGGGGTCTTCTCATCATGAGCCGGGAAGAGGGACGGGTGTTCCTGCGCGGCATCAGCTCCGAGCAGTACGGCCTGGAGGAGTTCCGGAGGCGTCAGCGGTCCGCGCCGCGGGTCCGTCCAGCGGGCACCGTAGTGGACGACGCCCAGGTGGGCCACTCCGGTGACTCCGAGCAGTCCCGCACGTGGTGGATTCTGGGGCCGGGCGACGATCCGTTCCTCACCCAGACCATCCAGATGCACTTCGTGGAGCTGTTTCCGGGCGGCTCCAACCGCGGTCACGGCCACCAGAACGAGGCGACCTTTTACATCCTGGAGGGCCGAGGCTACGAGATCCACGACGGGGTGCGGTACGACTGGGAAAAGGACGACCTGGTGGTGGTGCACAACGACTCGGTCCACCGGCACTTCAACGCGGACCCCGAACGGCGCGCCCTGGCCCTGGTGATCAAGGCCAAGGCCACGTGGATGTTCCTGGGGCTCATCCAGCAGGGCAAGATCGGCCGAACCCCGGACGGGGACGCCTACGGGCCTCGGGAGGACTGGTCGCAGCTGTGGACGCCGGGCGTGGAGCAGCGCAAGAAGGTGGTGAAACCCTCTGACACCCGCTGGGAGATCACCCGGGAGGGCAAGGTGCGCGTCCTCACCTCACCCCAGAGGAACGACGTGCGGGTGTTCAGCGTGGACGTCCACCAGCAGGAGATCCCTCCCGGCAGCCGGTCTGCCAAACACTGGCACATGCCGGACGAGGCCATCTACGTGATGTCCGGACGGGGATACAGCCTGCATTGGGACGTGGAGGCGGAGATCCAGGACCGGTACTACGCCCGGGTGGCCAAGGAACCCTCCCGGTGGGAGTTCCAGGAGGGCGACCTGCTGTACATCCCACAGAACACCATCCACCAGCACTTCAACGCGGACCCGGATCGGCCCCTCGTGTTCCTGTCGGCCCAGAACCGCCTGTTCAAGCTCTTGGGTTACGACTCAGTGGTGTACTTGGAGGACGCGCCGGAGTACGCGGCCATGCGGCAGGCGGTCAGCGCGGGTTCGTAGACCACCCCAAAATGCTCCCGCGATTTTGGGGCACCCCGTTCTCCGCGGGCAAGCTGCGCCTCGCGTGGACACACTGCTAGAGCCGTCTGCGTTCCGGGGCGCCCGGGCAGATCCCCGGCGCCCCCTTACTTTCCGCGCGGCTGGGCCTCCGGCCGGAGCGTTTCCGGGACGCGAAAGGCCAGCAGCAGCCCTGCCGCCAACAGGAGGGGGCTTAACAGGAGGAAGCCGGTGCCCGGACTCAAAAGGTCGCTCGCCAGCCCGGCCACCAGCGGGCCCACGAGTCCTCCCACCTCGCCCACCAGGCGCCGCAGGGCCTGGAGCCTGCCGCGGGCGTGCTCCGGGATCACGTCGTAGCTGAGCGCGGACATGGAGCCCAGGGAAAGTCCCCCAGCAACGCCGAACAGCACCGCCAGGATCGCCAAGGACGTCACCGAGCGGGCGGTGGGCATCACGGCGTAGGCCGCCGCCGGTACCAGGCACGCGGGGACCGCGCCCCACTTGCGGCCCATCCGATCTAGCAGGATTCCTGCGGGCAGGATGAACAACAAAATCACCACGCTGACCACACCGAACAGGCTGCCCACCACGGTCCCGGGGTAACCCAGCTCGCTCCCCACGTACAGGGGCAGCAGCGCGTTGAGGCTGGCGCGGTAGAGGGTGAGGACGAAGGTGGAGAATGTCACGATGGCGAAAGCGGGACGGTACGCCCGTGGCAGCTCCCCGAGGGCACCCCGCAGGGCGACAGGTCGGGCTGGGCGGGAGGCGGCGGGAAAATCCTCTCGGGTGGCCGCGCTCAGCACCCACACCCCGGCGCTCACCGCTGCCGGCACCCACAGGGTGGGCTGAAGCCCGGCCCGATCCACCAGCAGTCCCGCGGCCACAGGCCCCAGTGCGTTGCCGGCCATCTGAAGGCCGAAAAACGCACTCAGCAGCCGCCCCCGGCGTTCCGGCGGGACGAACTCCAGTCCCGCCGCCTCCCGGCCCAGGGTCCACAGGCTCGCGCCGGCTCCGGACAGGACCTGGCCGGCCAGGATGCCCCAGAAGGCCGGGCTTGCTGCCACCGCCAGGGCTCCCACGAGCGCCAGGCTGGAGCCCAGCAACAGCGCCGTGCGGGAGCCCAGGGTGTCCACCAGCAGGCCTGCGGGCACGAGAATCGCCATGCGGCCTGCGCCGAAGGCGGTGACCACCTGCCCCGCGGTGCCCGCGGACACCGCGAACGCGTCCGCCAGCTTGGGGATCGCGGGGAAGATCATGCCCTGGGCCACGCTCAGCGCCAGCGTCGGCAGGTACAGCCAGAGGAGGACGCGGGAGGACGTTATAGACCGCGACCTCAAGGCGCCACGGCCACGTGGATGGTGGAGGGATCCAACCGGGTGCCCTGAACCCGCAGGGCGGTATCCGTCTCCTCAAGCCCAAAGCGGTGGGTACGCAGCCGCTCCAGGGGGAGCCGACGGCTGGCCAGAAGTGACAGCGCCTCGTCCACCGCCTCGAAGTCCCGACCGCGCACGCCCTTCACCACTAGCCCCTTCCGCACCACGGGCTCCGCCACGGCCTCCGCCGCTACCTGTCCGCGCTTGGTGGCCGCGAACAGCACCACCCCGCCCTTTCCGGCCAGCGCCAGAGCCGTGCGCAGCCCGTCCCCGTCCCCCGGCGCCAGGTCGATCACCAGGTCCGCCATGCGTCCCCCAGTGGCTTCCCGGACTGCTTCCACCACGTCTACCTGCTCCGACTCCAGCGGGATTGCCCCCAGGGCCCTTGCAGCGTCCAGACGTGGGCTGCTAGACCGCCCCACCGCGAACACCTGCGAAGCGCCTGCCGTCACCGCGGCCGCCACACAGCCCAGCCCGTGTGCCCCCGGCCCGATCACCACCGCTGTCCCACCGGGCTGCAGCTGGCCGTCGCGCCGGACCCACCGGATGCCGTTGGAGACAGGCACAAACAGCGTGGCCAGGTCCGCGGAGAGGCCCTGCGGCACCCGGTGCACCAGGGCGCGGGGATGCAGGTAGAGCACCTCGCTGAACCCACCCCATAGCGCCGGCGGCACGTCCACCGGTGTGCAGCCGTAGCGCAGGAACGGGGCTTGCGACCGCGAGTCGGTGGCGTCGCACAGGGCTGGCCGGCCCGTCCGGCAGAAGGCGCACGACCCACAGGGCAGAAACTCCTCCACCGCCACGCGGTCGCCCGGCCGCACGCCCCACCGGACCGCCGCCTCCTCGCCCACGGCTAGGACCGTACCCACGATCTCGTGCCCCAAGATCATAGGGCCCAGGTGCGCGCCCCGCTGCCGCGTGTAGTACTCCCAGTCGGTGCCGCACAGGCCGCAGGCTTCCACCCGCAGCAGGCCGTCGTCCGGCCCCACCTTCGGGAGGGGGAAGGTGCGCAGCTCCGTGCGCAGGGGCTGCGTGGCCACCGCGGCCCGGACAGCTCCGCTCACAACCAGAACACCTCCTCTGGACGGACGTTGGTTGGAAGGAAGTCCCCACGGCTCTGTACGGTCCGGATCTGCCTCACCTGGCGGTCCAGGAAGGCCCGGTCCCACCGCGCCGTGTAGAAGTGTGGCAGGCGCCGCACCGCGAGCTGGATTTCGTGGCGCTCGCGCAGTCCGAAGATATCCTCCCCGGAGCGCTCCAGGTGTCCGGACGGGTCTTTCGGGAAGGCTTCGACAGCCTGTGCCAAAGCCCTGCGCAGCGCTCGCGCCACGTCTGGGTTGGCAGACAGCCAGTCCGGCTTAGCAGCCAGCGCGATGAAAAGATTGTCTGAAGCTGTCATCCTCCGGAATTCCTCGTTGAACTCCAACAGCACCCGGTATCGGCCACCGGCGAGAAGGCGCGATACGTGCGCCTCGAACACCGTGACGCCCTCAAGGTCTCCACGTTCCATCAGCGCGATCAGGGGTACAGCCTCCCCGAACCGTAACTGGAAGTACCGTTCCGGGTCTCCCAGGCCCCTCGCGTAGCAGATGGCCGAAAACGTGTTGTACGTGCCGCTGATCTTCGACAGCGTCCCCACGGGCTTGCCCCGCAGGTCCTCTAGGCGGCGGTACGGTGCCTCCGCACGCACAAGCAAGAAATTGTGGTTCAAGAGAACAGGCGCGAACAGCTTGATCACGTGTCCTTCTGCGACCGCCCGTACTGCCGAGATCGGGTTGAAGATTCCCACAGGGACCCGGCCCTGGATCACCGCTCGCTCTGCGTCGGCGACCGTGAGGGGTATGATTCCCAGCTCGACACCATGTTTGCGGTCCAGGCC
>JANXBY010000011.1 GCA_025060455.1 Armatimonadota bacterium | reverse complement strand
TGGACCTGCCCCTTTCGCCTGGAACACGTCCAGCAGTTCCGCGATGACCCGCTCCCGCTCCTTGGGATCGTGGGACCGGATGGCGGTGGTGACGCAGTGGTTGAGGTGCCGCTCCAGCAGGAGGGCGTTCACCCGGTCCAGCGCCCGTTGCACCGCCTTCGTCTGCTGGAGGACGTCGACGCAGTACGCGTCGTCCTCCACCATGCGGATCACGCCGCGCAGGTGCCCCTCGATGCTGCGTAGGCGAGAGAGGATCTCCTGCTTGCCTCGGGCGTCCACGCCGTGGAACTTCCTCTGCTGCAGGCGGGTGGCCATAATCCTCCCTCCCCCATGGGGGGGGACCCGGGAGCAGGCTACACCGGACGGAGGTGGCTGTCAAAGAGGAGGCGGCGCGGGACGCTTTACAGCACCCGCCACCAGTAGCCGGCGGCGAACAGCCCCGCGGCCACCAGGAAGGCCGCCGCGGCCCGGTGCACGTACGGGACCAGCCCGCGGATCCACCGGCTCACGGTAGCCTCGAACAGGGCGACGCCCACCATCGCCGCGGTCAGCACGGTACCCATGCCGAGGGCGTAGCCCAAAAAGCTGGCCGCGGCGGCCAGCGGGCTACCCGCGGCCAGGGCGGTCCCCACGACCGCCAGAAACACGGGCAGGGTGCAGGCCAGGGATCCGACGCCGTAGGCGACGCCAAACGCGAGGTAGGAAACCACTCCGGTTGTCGCTCCGGCCCGTTCCCAAACGCCACCGGCGCGAAGCAGCCCCACTTCTCGCCCGGACAGAGCAAGCCATGTGCCAAGAGCGATGAGGCCCAGCCCCACGGAGAGGCCTCCGTACGGGAACCAGCGGGCCAGGGCGCGGCCCCCTGCGGCCACCGCGATCCCGACGACGCCGAACAGGAGGACAAAGCCCAGCGTGGCGGCAGCGCCCAGCAGGAGGGCGCGGGTAGCGCGGTCGAGCTGGGAGGCTGAGCCGGGGCTGTGGGCGAGGGCGAAGGCCACCAGGGACGGCAGCATCAGGACGCCACAGGGGTTCACCGCGGCCACCATGCCGGCCGCGAAGGCGTACCCCACCGGCAGCCACGCGGCCAGGCTGGCGACCTGTCCCTGGGCCGCGTACAGCATCTGCGTGGAGGACAGCAACAGCCAGCCCAACGCCAGGCCCGACACCAGGAACGCGGCTCCCAGAGGGTCTACGGGCAGGCGGAGGTCGCCCCGTCGGCCGGCCACCGGTCACCTCTCCTCGAACCACGCCAGCAGGCGTTCACGGGTCACGGGCCCCACCCACCGCCGGATCAGCTGTCCCCGGGCGTCTACCAGGTACGTCTCCGGGATGCCGGTGACGCCGAACTCGATGAGCACGCGGCCCTGTGGGTCCGGCCCGTTGGGGTAGGTGAGGCCGTACGACCGCAGGAACTCCCGCGCCGCCGCTTCCGAGTCCCACACGTTGATCCCCACGAAGGCCACCCCGCGATCCTGAAGGGCCTGCCAGGCGGCCTCCAGCTGCGGCGCCTCCTCCCGGCACGGAGGGCACCACGAGGCCCAGAAGTTCACCACCACCGCCCGGCCGCGGAGCTCGCGCATGTGGAGGAGGCCGCCGTCGAACAGGTCCAGGGCAAAATCCGGCGCCGGTCGCACGCGCACCGCGCCGGCCTGGCCGGCAGTGTTGACCGCGAGGCCTCCGCGGCCTGGGGACGGACTCTGGAGCAGGGCAGCCGACAGCAGCCCGACCAGCCCCGCCGCCACAAGGGAGGCGAGGGCTACCGGCAGCGCACGTCGAAGCGTCCTCTCCACCGTAGGCAGTGTACCGCGGCGGAAGACTCCGGCGGCAACCAACGGCCCCGCGGAGGGCCTGGTGGCCCGTGGTTACAATGGAGGCATGGAGCTCAAGCTGGTACCCATCGAGAAGCCGGACGCCGTCAACGTCATCCTCGGGCAGTCCCACTTCATCAAGACGGTGGAGGACCTGCACGAGGCGCTGGTGACCGCGGTCCCCGGGATCAAGTTCGGGCTGGCCTTCTCCGAAGCTTCCGGGAAGCGGCTCGTGCGCCGGTCCGGAACCGACCCTCAGCTGGTGGACCTGGCGGTCCGAAACATCCTGGCCATCGGTGCGGGCCACACCTTCCTGATCGTCCTCGGAGAGGGCTACTACCCCATTAACGTGCTGCACGCGGTGAAGGCCTGTCCCGAGGTGGTGCGGATCTTTGCAGCCACCGCCAACCCGCTCACCGTGGTGGTGGCGGAAGAGGGAGAGCAGCGGGGGGTCCTCGGGGTAATGGACGGGTTCAAGCCCCTGGGCGTGGAGGACGACGCGGAGGTGGCGTGGCGGAAGGACCTGCTGCGAAAGTTCGGGTACAAGTTGTAGGCGGCCGTGGCTTCGTTCGAGATCATCGACGCGCACGTGCATCTGGTCACCCCGCGCATGGTGGAGCGCGCCCTGCGCCCGAACGTGCCTATCCGGGCCCCTGCGCTGGAAGCCGCGGCGCAGGCGCGGCGCAACCGGCTGCGGGACCTGGCCGGAGGCAGCCTGGAGGAGATCGCCGCGTGGTGGGAGCGTCAGCTGGACGAGCACGGGGTGGCCGCCGCCTTCTTCATCGCGGTGGGCGAGGCCAACGAGGAGCTGGCGGAGTTCTGCGCCCTCAACCCGCGGCGCTTCTTCGGGTGGGGCAGCCTGGCAGACCCCCTGCATCCCGACGCGCCGCGCGTGGTCGGCCGCTTCCCCCAGTGGGGGCTGCGGGGCCTGAAGCTGTACCCGCCCACCCAGCGGTTCCACGCCAGCGACCGGGCGGTGTTCCCCGTTTACGAGAAGGCCGCGGAGCTGGGGATTCCCGTCCTGTTCCACTTCGGCATCACCGTGGCGCCCCTGTACGACCTGACATACGCGAACCCGCTGAACGTCTCCGCGGCGGTGAAGCAGTTCCCAGAGGTGACCTTCGGAATCGCGCACTTCGGGGCCGGCTTTCTGCGGGAGACCCTGTTCCTCGCGTACCACACGGAGAACGTGTTCGTGGACACCTCGGGGACCAACAACTGGCGGGAGTACACGCCCGGGAGCCCCTCCCTGGAGTCGGTGTTCGCAGACGCCCTGCGGGCCTTCGGACCGCGGCGTGTGGTGTTCGGCACCGACACCGCCACAGGTCCCTACCGGGGACAGATCCTACGGGAGCAGCTGGAAATCCTCCGCCGGCTGGGGCTGTCCGAGGAGGAGACGGCGCTCGTCATGGGAGGTAACGCCCGCCGGCTGTTCCGGCTCGAGTCGCCCGCGCCGACGGAGCGGTAAGGGACGGAGCGGGTGCTGGTGGTCCACCACGCGGAGCCGGGTCCTGCGCCGGATCGCGGAGGTGCCGCGAGCCCGCAGCTAGCCATCACCTGCCGGAGCTTGCACGGGTCGGCCTGCAGCTCCGGCTGCTGGGCTGACCTCCTCGGCTGAGCCCCGAGGAGTCCCGGGGCCCCTTCGGCGCGGAGACAGCACGGGTCTGTCAGCCGGATCTTTAAGCCGAGCTTAAGAACCTGTACGGGAACATGCCGTCGAGATGCGGCTCCTGTTGGTTCCGCTCTTCCTGGCCTCCTTTCCGGTGGGTCTAGCAGCCAGGGCCTACGAGGTCAGAACCGTGGGCGGGTGGGAGCGGGAGCTGCGGGGGGAGGTCGTGGTGCGGACGTCAGGGGTGCCGTCCAAGGTCTTCTTCCGGCTTGAGCGGGTGCCGGGGGGGCGGTACCGGAATGCCGCGCAGAACCTTACTCTCAGCCCCCGCTGTGAGATCCTGGACCCCTCCGGGCAGCCCACCGGTCTGGACGCGGGGCTGTGCCCCGTGGATCCCGACAAGCCCGTCCTGCGGATCCCCGTGAAACGGGAGGACCCGCGGGCGATCCTCCCGCTGCGCCGGGGCTTGGTGGACATGGACCTGGACGGGGACGGGGTGCTGAATGAACGGGGCTACATCCTGGTCACGGAGACGGCTATCTTCGTGGTGGCCTACAGCCCTCGTACGCGCCTCCTCAAGTTCGACTTCGTCCGCCTGGGAGATCCGCAGAAGGTCCGGATCGTACAGACCCTGCGCCGTTACCAGGTGCAGGTGGTCCCGTGAGGGTTAGCGCCCAATGTCGGCCAGCGCGGCAACCGCCTCCGCGGCGGCCCCGAACCACCGGCGGGCTCCGTCCACTGCACCGGCGGAGCAAGGGACGGTCGCGTCGGGATCCAGGAGGTCGACGCCGCACCGGACGAATGCGTACACCCGGCCGTCTCCCCTGACCACCACGACCTCGGGGGCGGGTGGGCTCTCGGGTCGGCGCGGAGCAGGGCCGGCCTCGTGTGCACGCGTGACTGCCACCACTCCCTTGAACACAGTGGTGCGACCCCGGCGGACCCGGTAGGACGCGCGGAGGCCCGCGAGGACGACGGCGGGGTGCTCTGTGCGTGGGATGAGGACCACCGTCCACTCCAGGTGGTTTGCGCCAAACCGCTCGCGCACAACCGCCACAAGCTCCTCCGTCGGGCCGAGACCCTGGGGCGTCTTGCCTTCCGCGGCTTCCCGGTAGTCCAGGCCGAGGGCGTAGGCCAGCCGCGGGAGAAACTCCCGTCGGTACCGGAGGAAGAAGGGCTGCCGGCGGAGGGCAGCGTCTAGCCCGAGCCAGACAGCCGTCACGGGGAGGGCCCCCAGGAGCAACAGTCCACCCGCGGTCAGGAGCTGGTCTGCCCACGGCGGGCTCACGACCCCGACCAGGAGTCCTGCCACCAGGAGTACCAGGGCTCCTAGGACACCGACCACCAGCGCGGTGCCGAGGCCGCTACACACCCGCGCCGGCAGTTCGATCCGCCGCCGCGCGCGCTCGAGGTCCTCCACGAGGGGCAGCAGCCCAGCGAGTGCCCCGTCGAATTCCGCGCGCAGGGCATGAGAGAGCGCCCGAAGGGTCGTGGGGCACCGCAGCTGCTCAGTCACCGCATGTCACGCTCTCACGCAGGAAGACTCCCTGACCCCATGCAAGACCTGCGGGTTCGCCACCGCGGGGGTGGCCAGGTATGCGACCCGCGCCAGGGCCCGGAGGTCCCGCACGGTGCTCCCCCGGATCCAGCGGGCGTCGGTGTGTCGGAAGGCAGCAGGGGCGGGAAACCAGACCACGGACCGTAGGCGGGGGTCGGGCAGAGCGGATGCCTGCGTTTGAGGATGGCAGACGTTTGCTTCCGCGGCTGCGAGCCGACGTCCGTCTGCCGGGTCCTTCAGAGTCAGGTGCACAGCCGGCGATCCGCCAGGGTCCGCGTTCGCGAGCACTGTCTCGCAAGGACGGCGGGAGAGGACAGCCCCGAGGTCGGCATTGACCACCGACAGGACAAGACGCAAGAACGCCAGGGCGCACGCCACGGCAGCACCAGCACGGTCAGGGGTGGCAGTACGATCCACACCGGCAAGGACAGTTGGCGGCGTTGTCTCTTGAAGGCGGCGGGGAGAAGGTCCAGGCGTGGTAGAGAGAGTTCCGCCCACTGGGTCAGCGCTGGGCCCAAAGCATGGGACAGTCGCCGCGGTACGCCCGCCTCCCGACCCTCGAACGCGGGCAGGCGTAGACTCAAACGCCGGCACGACACGAGGGCCGTCGGTGAGGTCAGACACCCGTGCTGGCCCCACCCGCCACCAACGAACTTCGGCCTACCCAAGGTCCTCGTCCTTCTCCCGACTCGCAGCATCCGCGGGCTGGCTTAAATCGGCCTTAACAGGGGCCCGGCACAGCTAGGTCGTGGGACCAGGAAGGCGACGCCGCCGGGATCTGCGAAGCAGCAGGCTCGGGACACGGTCGGGACTCTGGAGAGCCCCGAGCCCAGGCGGCTCCTTGGAAGTTCCCGAACAGATCGAAAGGGAGCCTCAGACGTATCCCCACCTGCCGATGCGGCGCCGGAGCTCCTGGAGGCGAGCTCGGTACGCTTCCAGGTCGTGGGCAGGGCGTTCTCCCCGCCGGACGTCGAACTTGGCAAAGGCGAAATCGATGCACAGGTCGTAGTACGTTCGGAGGTCCCACCAACTGCCCACGCCGCCTGTGAGCAGGGCGTGCCAGAGCCTGCGGAGGCGCCGGCGTGGTGACAGGAGCTCCTGGAGGTCCGGGGTCGTGGACGGGTCCTCGTCCGCGAGGTGGGTGCGGACGAGCCAGACTTCGCGCTTCCAAGAGAGGTAGGCGATGACTCCCAGGGTGACCCACGCGGGGGCTTCCAGGACGCCCCAGGTGAGGGGTAGGACCACCAGGAGGTCCAACCATGGGTTGCCGCCCGTGAGACGGCGAAGCCAGGGGTCGAGGTAGGTTGCGCTGAAGTTCCACGCGAAGTGGAGGAACACCGCACACGCGAACCCCAAGAGAGGGCCCGCCAGGCGGGCGGCGCGGGTGCCTGACTCCCGCGCGTAGCCGATCCCTGCGCCGGTGCAGGCAGTGTAGGCGGAGTGGCCGAGCCCGCCCACCAGGGCACGGGCGTAGAAGGAGGCGGCGAGACCTGCGAGGCCTTCCTGTCTGAGGGCTCGGAGGAAGTAGTCCACGTTCTCCACCACGGCGAACCCCAGGCCGGCCAGTGCACCATAGACCACGCCGTCCAGGGTGTTGTGGAACTCGTGACGCCAGAGCACAGCGATCAGCAGCACCGCTGCGCCTTTGGCGGTCTCCTCGGTCAGGGGCGCCAGGAAGGGAGGTGTGAGCCTCCGGGCGAGGTCCGGACCTAGGGCTGCCCGCAACAGCATGGCCCCCACGGTGTTGGCTACTCCGGCGAGCAAGGTGGCTACCGCGGCACCCCAGAAGAAGGCGGCTAGGAGCAGCCATCCGGGTTCACGCTCGTGGCGGTCGATCCACAGGATGAGCGACGTGTACAGGGGAACTACGGACACGGCGGCGGCGGCGCTCAAGAGGAAGGAGGACAGGCTGCCGGCTGAGCTCAGGGACAGCGCGAGGTTGAGGACCCCGCTGATGAAGATCAGACCGGCGACCGCCAAGCCTCCAGCCCAGCGGGCCAACGGGAACGGTGCCAGGTCCACGGCCGGGGGCATCGGGAGTCAGCGCTCGGGGGCGTAGGACAACTGCATGCGCCGGAACAGAGGCCACAGACCGGGGAACTCCTGGTCCGTGGCTTCCCCCGCCAGGAAGGTGACTTGGGTCGCGTGGCCGCCGGGGTGGACGCGGAGCCAGAACACCATCCGCACCGTGGAACTTCGGTCGCGCCAGCGGGCTTGCCCTTCCGCCTGGGAGGCGGTCGCGCGGACCAAGCCCCAGCGCAATCCGGGGTGTCGGTCCAGCCCCATCAGGTCCTGCAATACGGTGCGGGCAGCCTGGTGGGGCGGTAGCCGTCCCTGCGCCAGGAGCTGAGGGAGGACGACAAACCGCGGCGGCCGGAAGGGGCCGGACCGGTAAAACACCACCAGCCCCACGTCCTCCGCCCGGTGGACCTTCCAGGGAGCGGGCCGCAGGATCCGGAAGCCCCACGCCCGGTCCACGTGCGGCTGGAGCTGGAGAGCCCGGGGGTCGACGGCCTGGGCGGCCAGGAGGGTCAGGAGCAACACCACAGGGCGACCGCTCACGTCCAGGGGATGGCTAAGGCCTCCAGGCGGCTCCGGAGGTCTGCGAGGCGCTGCCGGAGGAAGTCTTCGTCCGACCCCGCCGGCCGGCTGCGGGACCGGCGCCAGCGGATGAAGGCCAGCTCCGCCACCGTATCGTAGAACTGCCGGAGCACCAGCCATCCCCTTGGACCCTTGCGGGTAAAGGCCTCCCACAGGCGGCGCGACTTGATGCGGGTGGTGGCGGCGGCACGCAGCTCGTCCTCGGTCAGGATTCCGGCAGACACCAGGTCCAGCAGGTGCGTACGAACGAGTTCGCGCTCCCTGCGTTCCGCTAGGAAGGCCAGGACTCCCAGGAGCAGCAGCGGGGGAAGGAGGATGACGCCGAACAGTAGGGGGAGGAGGAGGAGTACGCGGCCGCCAACCATGGCTTCGGCCCCGAGGTTCGTAGAGTTCCAGAGCGCGTGCAAGAACACCGCGGCGAGGTATCCCGCAGGAGGAGCCACAAAGCGGGCGGCCCCCCCATGCTCCCGGGCGTAGCCGAGGGCGGCTCCAGTGCACCCGGTCCAGATGGAATGCATCAGGCCCAGCACGATCACTCGGACCAGGAAGAGGAGGGTGAGGGCGGCAAATCCACCGGCGGCAAAGGCTCGCCCCAGGTACAAGACGTTCTCCGCGACCCCGAAACCCAGTCCGACCAGCGCGCCGTACACGAGGCCGTCCGTGAGGTTGTCGAACTCGTCCCGCAGGAAGGCGGCCATCCCAACGAGCGCAAGACCCTTGGCGGTTTCCTCCACGACAGGTGCCACCACACCGATCGTGAACCGCAAGGCCCACAGGGGGCCGAACAAGGCTTCGAGAATCGAGCCGGCCAGGTTGTTGAACACAAGGGCGAACAGCACGGCCACGGTGGACCCCCAGAAGAAGGCCGAAAGCAACAGCCACCCCGGCTCCTTCTCATGCCGGTCCACCCAGAGGATCAGGGTGGCGTAGATGGGGACGGGGAGTACGGAGGCCAGAGTGGCGAGCAGGAAGGGAACGACACCGCGGGTCGCCACGAGGAGGACGAAGAGGACCAGGAGTCCCAGGAGTCCAAAGAGGGCTGCAAGGCCCAGCTGCAGGGCCAGGTACGGGTTGTGCCAGGCGGGCCGAGGAGGAAGAGACTGCACAGCTAACCTCCCACCAACTGGGACTCCCGCAAGATCCGCCTGAGGGTCGCCCCCGCGCACGGCGAGTCGGTCCCGGGGGACTCGGAGAGGAGAGGGAGGGCCGGGGTTCCGGCCCCGTGCGCCGGCGGGCGGGCAAACGGGGCGACGAAGGGGGCCGAGCCGATTCCCCCATGCAGACGGCCGCAGTAGCGGACGACCGACTCCTCCACGGGACCCGCCCGGACCTGCCAGCCGCGGGGGTAGGCGGCGGAGGAACGGGCCGCGGGGTACGCGTACAGCGCCCATTCCGGTGCTGCAGGGGTCAGCAGCGCCAGCCCGACGATCACGGTGGACCAGACAACCACGACGCCTCCTACTGGCAGGCTGGCTCAGGCTTCCCTTCCTGCTGGCCTTGCCGGAGGGGTGTGAAGCTCCGCGCCATCTGCTGGAACACGGGCTCGAGGCTGGACCACGCTACCTGCTGAGACTGGAAGGTCTTCCACTGTTTCAGCGTGAAGCGGGCGACCGCGGAGTGGAGGTATAGGCCGATGAGGACGCCCCGCATGGGCTCTCCCCGAGCGTTGGTCCAGGACGCCTGCAGGAAAGCGGACTCGCTGTCCTGGGGCATGGGGCGGACGGACAGAGCGTCCACGCGAAAGTCCGGGTGGCGCTGGCGCATCTGGGCGGTGAAGCTTTCGAGGTCTTCACGAGCGGGGACGATGCGACCCTGTACCCCGAGGAGGCGGGTGAAGAAGGCCGAGGTGCCGTTCTGTGGGTCTTCTCCGGGGGGTGCGAAGGCCACCCCGGCCCGGTGTGGGAGCACCTGCCAGCCCGCAGGGTAGCGGACGCAGAACTCACCTTGTGGGTCAATGTACAACGAGAGGGACGCAGGCGAGGGGCCGGTGCGCGGGTCGGGAGTCGGCGGAGCCGCGGGTGTGGGCTGCAGGGCGGGCAGGGGACCCGGCGGTGGGCCGGAAGGCTGCAGTGGGGGAGCGGTCGGCTGAGGGGCGGGGGGCGGCGGGGTTGGCCGCTGCGCCAGCAGGTACCAGGCGACTCCGCCGATGCCCAGCAGCACGAAACACCCCGTCACCAGGACCGCCAGAACTGCCACCACGGCCCAGGTACTGAACCCCCTCTGTGATTTCCACAGAACCCTCATCCGACCCCGAGAGCCTCTGCGCGCTGTCGGAGGAGCCGGACGCGTTCTCTCAGAATCTCCACGTCCCGGGTGACCGGCTCGCCGTGCTTCTGCCGCCAGAGGGCAAAGGCAAGATCTACCTCCGCGTCGTAGAGCTGCCGGAGGGTGTTCCAGGCTCCAGGTCCCTTCAGCGTCAGGGCTGACCACAGCCGCCGGCTACGCTCGCGGGGCTTCGTGAGCAGCTCGGTGTGGTCGGGTGGGATGTTGCCCGAGGCTGCCTCTTCCGCGAGCCCCTCCCGGATGGCTACGACCTCTCGCCGCCACGCGAAGTACGCGAGGGCGACGAGGAGGAGCAGAGGGATCCACTCGATGATCAGGGCCATGGCGGGGATGACCAAAAGTCCGGCGCCGCCCGCCGCCCGCACCGCCGCGGGGACGGCGAAGGAGGCGGACAGGTTCCACAGAAAGTGTAGGAACATGGCGGCGAAGTAGCCGAGCAAGGGGGCGAGGAAACGAACCGGACCGCGGCTCTCTCGCGCGTAGCCGAATCCGGCACCCGTACACGCCGTGTACACGGAGTGACTCAGCCCTCCTAAGACCGCGCGGAGCACGAAGCCGAGGGTCAGTCCACCCAGGCCCCCTTCCCGGATGAACCGCGCAAAGTAGAGGACGTTCTCCGTGGCAGCAAACCCGAGACCTGCCAGAGCTCCGTACACGAGGCCGTCCACAAGGTTCGTGAACTCCCGGCGCCACAGCAGGAAGATGAGGAGGACCGCAAGCCCCTTGGCGGTCTCCTCCACCACCGGTGCCACGAGGGGGGCTGTCAGCTGGCGGCCGAGCGTCGGGCCGAAAAGCGCCTCCAGGATCGCCCCCCCGATCGTGTTGAAGATGAGGCTGAAGAACGTGGCGACCACTCCGCCCCACAGGAGGGCAGCTAGCAGGAGCCAGCCAGGTTCCTTCTCGTGCCGATCCAGTAGGAGGATGAGGCCCGTGTAGAAGGGAACCACGGACAGGGCGGCGATGGAGGCCATGAGGAACTTCCCGAGCCCCCCCGCGGCCTGGAAGAACACCAGCATCTGGAGGACGGCCAGGACGAACAGCACGAATCCAACACCCACGAGGCCGGCGGCCTTCAGGAAGGTGTCCGCCCCGTGGGATACGCGGCCCGCGCTCGAGGTCATGACGCCTCCTCCGCTACTGCAGGGCGAAAGGCACTAGGAGGACCACCGCCGGCTGCCCTCCCTGGGGCACGGCCAGCACGAAGGCGTACAGACCCGGCGAACCCGAGGTGGTGTCCAGCCTGTACAGGTGCCGACCCGGACCTTCGAGGGGTTCGGGGTTGACCACGGGGATCACCCGGTCCTGGGACTCGATGCGGACGAAAAGCCGCACGACCTGGCGATCCATGCGGGCGACCTGGTAATCAACGCCCACCTTCTCGCCCACACGGAACACCCCCGCGGCACCCGTCGGCATTCCGTCCGGTCCGAGTCGGACCGTCATTCCACCGACGACCTCGACCCCTGGGGCCTGCTGGGGGCAGACGCCCTTTCCAAGAGCCTCAGGACCTTGAGGGGGGGTCTGCGGGCACGCTCTCGCGTCCGACGGTGCAGTCGGTGAAGGCCCGGTTGGAGGGGCCGGGGTAGGCGCAGGTTGCGTAGCAGGTTGAGGGGCAGGGGCCGGCACAGGACGTGGCTGCGGTCGCGCCGCGTACACCACGATGCCCGCAACCACCGCCACGATGGCCAGGAGGGTCAAGCAACCACAGCCCAGCCCGCCGCCGATCAGGAGGTTCCGGTTCATCGGGCCACCTCGCGGATCCGGTTCCGGTACACCTCGAGCTCTGCCTCGCTGGCGAGCCCTCGCTCCAGTCGGCGCCGGGCGAAGGCGAGTTCGGCGAGGGGCTGACGCGCAGCCCGGGGTACATCTGCCCACCGACGGTTGGCGGCGGCTTCTGCATACTCCCGGGGGATGTGTCCTTCCTGGGCTTCCACGGGCAGGTAGCGCGCGATCACGTTCCGCTCGTGTCCGAGGGCCCAGATGACGATGACCCCGAGGGCGATCACCCCGGCCCAGTCCGCGAGCTGGCGGGCGACCACTACCAGGGCGCCTGGGCCCGTCCCCGCACCGGCGATGGCCGCCAGGGCGTCATACGCGGCGTGGTACAGACCAGCCAGGGCGAACCCGCCCACGGGAAGCCACCACGCGGCCGACCCCGTGAGCCCAAACTCCCGTACCGCACCCAGAGAGGCGCCGAAGAGCGCTCCGAAGGCGCTGTGGGTGAGTCCGGTCACGAGGATCCCGAACATCGCCCCCAGGCCCAGACCACCGGCGCCAACCCGCGCGAGGTCCCACAGGTAGACGGCTGACTCCGCTAGGGCGAAGCCCGCTCCCACGACGCCCCCGTACACCACGCCGTCCAGGGTTCCGTCGAACTCGCGGGGGAGCAGGCGGAACAGGCCGAGGATCACCAGCGCCTTGGTCCCCTCCTCGATGACCGCCCCTGCCGGGTTGGGGCCGAAGAAGGCCGCGTTGAGGGCGTGGAAGGCGGCGGGGTACACGGACATGCGGATGTCGGCGAGGCGCTCCAGCACCATCGAGAGCACGGGCGCGGCGATGGCCCCGCCAAGGAGCGCTGCCCCGAGAACGCTGGAGGGCTCCTTCTCGTGGCGATCCGCCCAGTACAACACCGCCACGTACAGAGCCGTCAGCGCCACGACCAGCAGCAACCCGACAGCCAAGCCCCCCGCTCCTCCCGAAGCGGTGGCGTCGATGAATTTTGGAGGTGGCGACGCCTCGATGGGAAGCGGTGAGAACGGGCGAGGCGGAACGGTCAACAACGGCATCGGTTCACCTCCCCGCGACCAAAGAGTCCCCTGCGCCGTTTCGCAGCCAGGGGCCCTTGCCGAGCACGACGGCATCGGTGTTCACTCCGGTCGCCGCGAGCCACATCAGAAGGCCGAGCGAGCTCCAGCCCAGGCCCCCCAGGGGGTCAGAGGGGTGGGCAGCTTCAAGAAGAACCGTGCGACGGCGACCCACCAGAACCACCACCCGCTGACGGCGCCCCCTGCTGTGCGGGGGCGAGCTCCGCGGGGGGTTGCAAATCGGTTTGCACGGGCCCCTCCTCGCGGACCTGGACCGGGTGCGACCGGCCCGGACTCCCAAGTAACTCAGGGGGCTTAAAACCGGCTTAACGGCTCCGGCGAGAGCGGGTGGGTCGGGTGAGGGGCTGCAGGAGGGCGGAGGTGTCCGGAGCCGGCTCGGCGTCCAGTTCCTCTCGGAGCCGTGCTGCAAAGACCCGGTACGCCTCCAGGGCATCTCTTGGCCGCCCGGCGGCGAGGAGGTGGCGCACGAGGCACTGGAGGGCGGCCTCGTGCAGGGGGTCGAGTTCGAGAACGCGCTCGAGCACGCGGATGCCCTCTTCCGGCGTCCCCTGGCGTCCTGCCCGGTACAGGCATTCCACGACCTGGCGACGGAGCTGGTAGCGGACCTCGTCCACCGCTGGCAGGTCCACGCCAGGCGCCACCGGCTCTCGGTACAGGCGGAGCACCGAGGGTGCGTCGGACCGCCGGAGGGCATCCTGCAGCGTCCACAGATCTACCTGCACGTTGCGGAGTCCGCGGGCGGTGAGGTAGGTTGGAAGGCCCCAGGGCTGCACCGCCCTCCGGAGGTGGTGCATGTGTACGTGTAAGTTGTTCTGGGCCTGCGCGGGCCGTGCATCCGGCCACAGTTGGTCCGCGATGGTGTCCCGGCTGAGTCCCAAGATGAGGAGGACCAGCAGGGCCCGGGCCGTGGGAGACAGAGACACCTCCTCTCCCAGGCGCAGGACGCGGTACTGCCCGAGGAGTTCCACCTCAAGTGGGGGGACTTCCCGGAGCCTCCGCTGCACCGCCTCTTTCCACGCCGCGGCAAGGACCTCGCGGACGGGATAGGAGTCGGCGACCTCAGGCCGGCTCCGCGGTAGCTCCGGGAGCGGGACCAGAGCCGGGAGAATCTGAGGGCCTAGGGAGGTGAGGTTCACCAACTCATCCAGGTCGCGCTCCTCCCTGAGGATCCGGAAGCGCGCCGCATAGAAGTAGGCGCGCTCTTCCCGGTCCCGAGGGGCGCTCGGGAGTTGAGCCAAGGCCTCCGTGGTACGGCCCCCCGCCCACAGGGCGAGAGCAGACTCCAGGGCTGTCCAAAAGCCCCGCGCCGGGTGGCTCACCCGCAGGGAGTCAGCTAGGTGTCCGAGCTCCCTGAGGGTCCGGGCCCAAAGGCCCCGGACGATGTCCTCCAGCTCGGGGTTCTCCGCGGTCTCGGCCAAGGTCACCAGCCGCTGGAAAGGGGCCAGGTCTTGCTCGAGGCACGCTTGCCACGCTGCTGCGATGGTCTCCGCCCAGAAGTTCTGACCCGGGTTGGCCCGGGCGCGCTGGAAGCACTGCACCGCTTCCTCCCGCTGCCCGGTCAGGACCAGTAAGCGGCCGATCTGCAGGAGGGTGAGGGGGAGGTTGTGCGACCGCTCGGCCTCCTGGAGCTCCGCGGTCTGGCGGTTGTAGGCGAGGTAGTAGTCCAGATCCCCGTCCCGCTGCCAGCGGAGGAAGGCCAGGTTGTAACCGATGGGGTGGAACACGTACGGATCGTCTGCGGGGAGGAGACGGCGGGCTTTTTCCAGTGCGGCCGCGAAGCGCTCCAGGTCGCCGGCCTTCCACAGGGGCCAGCAGGTCCAGTTCAGAAATCGGGCCGCAAGGCGGGGTGAGACCCTGTCCACCAACTGTCCGCCACGATCAGCCGCTTCGAGGGCGAGATCGAGGTTCACCTCAGGAGCGTAGTAAGCAGTCAGCCCCCAGGCCTGGATGGCCACCTCTGGGTGGGATCCCTCTGACTGCTCGGCGAGGGACCGCAGGCGGGGCAGCGCTTGGGAAAGACGGCCCAGAAGGCAGAGGGCCATGCCGTGGGCGAGTCTGCGCCACGGGCCGCCGAGGCCGGGCAGGGCCCGACACCAGCGGATCACCCAGGACGGAGCCTTGGAGGCCAGTTCGAGGGCGTCGGGGCACTCCAGGAGCTGTTCGGTGTCCTGCCAGAGTTTCGCTCGGAAGTAAGCCTCGGCCCGCAGCTCGGGGGGGAGGTGCGGGCTCATCCTCCTGATGGCTTGCTGCACGGAGGGCAGGAGTTCGTCCAGGAGCACCTCGCCAAACACGGCGTGCAGCGACACGCCGTGGGGCGTCTTCCGGACAAAGCCTGCCTCCAACAGACGCTGGACGGCACCGTCCTGTAGGGATTCAGGCAGGGCGGGGACGGCGGCCAGGGCGAGCATGGCCTGCCACTCCTCGTCACGCAGGGAGTCCCGAACGCCCTCCGCGAGAGCACGCCGGAAGTCCAGCGTGCCCGTGAGGGCCGCTAAGTGCACGGCGATCGGCCATCCCCCGGTGCGTTCCCACACTTCAAACGCCGTGCGGCCTTCCGCAAGAACCTGTTGAGTTTCGAGGAGGGTGAACCGGAGATCCTCCGGAGTCAGGTGGATCAACCGTCCCTCCGCGCGGGCCCGTGGGAGCTCGGGCCAGCCCAGTTGCCCGCGGCTCGCCAAGCCGAGGGTCAAGGAGCCGGAGGGAAGGCGCAACGGTACAGGTGTGTCTGCGGCCAGGTCGTCCAGGATTAACAGGGTGGGCCGGCTGCCCAGGACTTCCTGGACAAAGGGCCAGGGAGGCGAGCCGGGTAGTTTGAGGGCGCGAGCCACCTGCTCGAGGATCGGCCCCGAGGCGGCGCTGGCCCACACCACCGACCACCCTTCGCTCTCCAGGGTCTCCGACCACTGCCGGAGTAGGGTGGTCTTGCCGTACCCGTAAGGCGCCTCCAGCCACACCACGTACCCAGCCTGTCTTGGCAGGCGGTCCACCAAGCGGGTCCTCCACACCCACTGCGGACGCGTCATGCTCCCCTCCGCGCGCCCATGTGAGGCGGGCACTTTAAACCGATTTTAAGCACAACTGTGGCCACCATAGCGACCGGTGCTGGAGGCAGCGGTCTACCTCCTCTGCCTGGTCGCCTACGCGGCAGGCCTCTGGTGTCACGTGCGTGCGGAGTGGGACTGGCCGAAAGCGGCCCTGACTCTCCTGGCGGGCGCGGCCGCCCACCGTGTCGTCGGACTGTTCGGGCAGGGCCTCGCCTCGGTCGGGGGCGGCCACGCTCCCCTCGCGGGGGAGGCCGGGCTCCATGAGGCCGTCGGATCCGCGGTGGTGGACGAGGTGGTAAAAGCTGTCATCCTTTTGGCCGTGCGGAGCGCGGTGGGCGGATTCAGTCGCCCGGCAGAGGGTGCCGTGGCCGGAGGTCTGGTAGGTGTAGGATACGCCGGGCCTGCCTTTTGGGTGGTGTCGGCGGTGGAAGACTGGGGGGCAGTCTTCCGGTGGGTGAGTGGCGGTCTGACCCAAGGGGTGTTCACCGCAGCCGCAGGTGCTGCCCTGGGATGGGCGGACTTGAAGGTCCTGTCGGCCCCCGCCAGGTCACTCTCCGCGGTGCTCGGCATGGGGGCTTCGGTGGCAGGGCACTTGGCCTACGTGGGTTTCAACTTCCTGGCCTGGAGGAGCGGTGTCGGCGGCGAGCTGGCGGCTGTTGGACTGCTGCTTTTGAGCTGGAGCCCTGCGGCTCTCCTGGCCGGTGTGTGGGTGGCGGAACGGCGGTACCGGCGGAGTGCGGCCGAGCAGTACCTCCGGGAGGAGGTGGAGGCGGGACTCCTCAGCGAGGGAGAGCTCCTCGTCCTGGTTCGGGGTACAAGGGGGATCCCGCCCGCGCTACGCTCGGCTCTGCTGCAGGTGGCCCTGGCGAAGTGGAGGTTGGTTCGGGGTCGAGGCAAGGAGGCAGAGGTTCAGGCTTGGCGCGACCGGGTGACGGCATTGCGCAGAGGACGAAGGGTCGCCTGTTAGGACTCCTGCGATTCGGGTTCCGGGCCCTGGAGGCGGGCGCCCAATACCTGGGCATTCCCGTCAAGTGGAAAGACCTCCAGACGACGGTGGCGGGCCTGTCTCAGCTCGCGCGCCTGGGCCCATGGGGTGTGCTGGCCCTCCTAGTTCTCCTCGCCTCCCTGGGAAGCTTCGCGGCGGTGCTTGCTGCTCCCGCGGACGCCCGGAAACAGCTCCTCGGGGGTCCCGCGACCATGACCCTGCTGGGGGTGGCCGCCTCTCTGTCGTTCGCGCTCGTCCTCACGGAGCTCCGGACGTCCTCGCCCCTCGCCCGACTGCTGGCCGGTGTCTACGCCCTGTGGTACCTGTTGCTGCCGCCGGTGCTGGCCCTGCCCCGCTGGGTAGCCCTGTTGCCGGCGTGGGTGCTGTACGCGGTCGAGTGCCGCCGGCTGGGGTCCGGGCGTCGGAGCGTGGCGTGGCTGGTCCCGTGGGCAGTCCTGCTAGGACGTTTGAGCCCGGTGTGGGTGAAGCCCCTGTGGCTGTCCGTGGGCACCTGGACGCTCGCGTACCTGGCTGTGGGCTGGCTCCTGTGGCGCACACGTCTGGTGGAGCTCCCCGCGGAGCGGGCGGCGCTGTTCTGGAGCATGTTGGCAGTGTACGGTTGGGGGATCGGGACAAGTCCCGGCCGGTTCGCAGAAGCGCTCCGGATGGGCTACGAGGCCTTGTTCGGGTTCTTGGGGCTGTTCTGGATGTGGCTGGCAGCTGACCTGGTGGACGACGCATCGGAGGTCGCGGTCCGGCTGGCCACACGGCTCCGCGGGACTCTCCGGCGCAGGGGGGTGGCCTACGGGCTCGGAGCGACCTTCATGGTCGTCGGGGGTTTGTTCGCTGTGCTCGCCGCGCGTCCTGGAGTGGTCGTGGAGCACCTCCCGCCCCCACTGCTGGGTATTGTGGGACGGCTCTTCGGGGCCGCGTGGAATGAAGGGCTCGTCGCCTGCGGAAGCTTCCTGCTGGCGATCGGGGCGGTCACCGTGGTGCGCGGGGCCAGGACCTCGGATCCCGTGGACGTGGCCGCAGACGGCCTCAGCGCTGCGGTGCTTGTGGGGCTGGTGTACTGGGCTGGAGCGCAGGCGTGGCGACAGGCCCTGGAGGTGGAGGAACCTTCTGGCTGGTGGCCACTGGTTTTGGCGTCCGCGCCCGTGCTGATGGAGGAGTTCAAGCAGGCCGCCCGCGTCGTGGCGGGTGGCTCTGGAGGACTGACGGCGGTGGCGGTGGCCCTGCTGGGCATTGCAACCACCAGCTTCGGGTTCGCGTCGAACCCAGGGGTCGCGGTACGGGCTACGACCCTGCACCCGTTCCTCGGACTGATCCTCTGGGGCCTGCCACACCTGCTGGCGCGCCTCCTGGCGGGCTGGAGGGCGGAGTTCCCGTCAGCCCGCGTGTTCCTTGCCGGCTACTTCTCGGCGCTGCCCGCTGCCCTGTCCGTCCCAAGCCTGCAGGCGGGTTCTCCCGCCCTGGCGGTGCTCCTGTGGCCCCTGGCCATCCGCGTGGTTCGCTGGGAGGAGCCTCCTCACGCCGGCCTCCGCCTGGCAGGGGGTCTTCTGCTGGCTTCGGGCACCCTCGCCTTCTACTACGCCCCGCTTTTCCTACCGATCCCCTTCGTGCCATGGACGGAGGCCATCCTCGGGCGCCTGGCGGCGGTGGAGGCCACGGAGATCTTGAGCAGGGCGCAGCTGCTGGCCTGGTTGGGTTCGCTGCTGGTCGGCGTGACGGTAGTTTTCCTGCGTGGGCTCCCGCGGTGGGCGGTGGCGGCCACCGTCTGGTTGGTGTGGTGCCGGCTGGTGGTGTAGAGGGAGCCTCCGCATCCGTGGGGGGACCTGCTGGTGTTGAAACCGTGAGGTGTTGCGAAGAGGCCCGGAGCGCGTGCATGCCCTCTGCCTTTTCCGCTCTTGCTGGGCGGCCCCCCCGAACGGGGGTGTGGGCCTTACGTGGACAGGAGCCGGCGGGCCAGCTGGAGGGCGAACACGAGGGAGGCCACGCCGAAGAGGGCCATCACGAGCGCGCCCACCAGTCGGTCGGAGTTGTCCTTCGCCAGCACGAGCATGGCGAGGCCTCCGAGAGCAAGAAGCAAACTGCCCGTCAGGTACAGGAGGAGTTTCCATGCGGGTGTCGCGGAGGCGGACACGCGCCAGCGCTCGCGCGCGGCTTCCTGCCAGGAGTGCAGGGGAGGCGCCTCGGGCCAGCCGGCGACCATGCTGGACAGCTGGCGCTGGTAGCTGAGGGCGACGGCCACCACCACGGCGGACAGGAAGGCCAGCTCGGCCATGGCCACCACACCCGTGATGGCCAGGGCGGCCCACCCCCCAACGACCGGGTCCAGGATCCGCTTTAAGAACAGCAAAAGGAGGGCCGACGGGAGGGTGACACCGGTAACGACGAGGGAGAGTACCCTCGTCCGACGCTCCAGCAGCTGGCGGAGTTGGCGCTCCGCCTCCTGGTCCGGGACCACCCGCCCGGGTCGGGTCGTCCCGCTGGGGAAGAAGAGCCGGCGGCCGGACGGGTCCGTCCGGAAGAGCAGGTCGTCCAGGGCCTCCAGTTCCTTGTGAAGGTCGTGACGCCCGAGCATGCTACTTCCGCACCAGGGTTCGCACGAGCCGAGCCGTCCGCCGGCCGGTCCGTGCGGCCCCGTTCATGTAGCCCTGGTATTCGAGGCTGGTGTGCTCGCCCGCGAACAGCAGCCGGCCGACGGGCTCGAACTCCGCACCCGCAATGGTGGTGTACTGTCCCACCTTCCAGCAGGCGTAGCTCCCCCGCACGGACGGGTCCGAAGGCCAGTGCCAGCGGGCGACCCGGCCCGTGTACGCGGACTGGACCCCGGGGAAGACCCGTTCCAGTTCTGGCAGGAGTCTCCCCGCCTGCTCCCGGGCGAGCCCCTGCCCCACGTCCACACCCGCTCTGCCGCCGAGGAAGATGGTGTAGGTGCCCTCGCGGCCAGGTCGGCCGCGGCTGCTGTCCCAGCCGCTCTGGAGGGGGAGATCGGTGAACAGCTCCCCCGAGGAACCCGTCTTGCGCCACACCCGCTCCCGGAAACCCAGGATGAGCTTGCTGTTGGTGCCGTACCCTAGCTCCTGGATGGCACGCCGCTTGACGGGCGGCAGGTCCACCTGGAGCTCTACCTCCCGCAGGAGCGTGAACGGGACGGTGAGGATCACGAAGTCTGCGTCGACCTCCCTGGTCCCTGCTCCCCGGCGATCGAAGGTGAGGCGGTAGGCGCTTCCCTGCTGCCGCACCGCCACCAGCCGGTGCTCCAGGTGCACGGAGGCGTCCAGGAGCTGGGCGAGGTGGTCGGTGATCTGCTGGTTCCCGCCCCGCACGCTGTAGCGCTCGTCGCTCTCCCCGTAGACGTCAAAGGTAGAGCTCGGGTCGGTGCCGATCAGGAGGACGAGGTTGAGGGCGGATTGCTCGTCCGCTTCTAGGCCGTACTCACCCACGTAGGCGACCTCGAGGAGCTCCTTCACCCACCCGGAAGCGCCGACGCGCTCCAGGTACTCGGAGAGGGACATCCGGTCCAGTTCCCGGGCCCGCGGGGTGTGCCGGCGATAGGTGACGGCGGCGCCCACGGCGGCCTGGTCCCGTCGGATGTGCCTCGCGAGGGGGCGGAAAGCCCGGACCACCTCCACCTCGGACAGGCGACGTCCGCCGAAGTAGAAGGTGGGCCGCCGGCGTGCCTCTGCACCGCTGCGAAGGTCAATCAGCTGCAGTCCGAAGATACGGACGAGCCGGAGCACGTCCTCGTGCCCGGTGTCGATGAATTCGCCGCCGAACTCAGTGACCAGTCCCGGAGCCAGGGCGCCCCGCACGGAGAGCATGCGGCCTCCGGTGCGGGTACCGGCTTCATAGATCTTGGGGTGAAACCCTGCTTGCCGCAGGTAGTACCCGGCGCTCAGACCTGCGAGCCCGGCCCCCACGATCACGACCCTCGGGGCCTGAGGCCCCGCCAGAGCCTCGGTGGGCCGGAGGAGCCGGCCCGCGGTAGCAGCCACGGCCACAGCCCCTGCAGCCTGCAGGAACTCCCGGCGGCTCAGGCGCGTCTCCCAGCACATGTCCACCAGCTCGTCCACGGGCGGGGCGCCGGGACGGTTGGCGATATCCGCCAGTCGCATCCACCGCCGGATCCACGAGAAGGTGACGGTCCGACCTCCGTAGGTGCCCATGCGGCCTCCTGATCAACCTAAAAGCTACGACAGCGACCGGGTCCCCCCACAGACCTGGCTGCGGAGGGCGTCCCGCACCTCCCGGAGCCGCTCGTGGATGGCTACCAGGGCCACCGCGGCTTCGCACACCACCCGCCAGATGAGGTTCCCGAAAACCATGAGGAGCAGCGCGGCCAGGGCCGCCTGTCCTGCTACGCCGTCCCGCACCCCCTGCACGACGATGGGCACGCTGACCACGACGATCAGGAAGCTACCCGGGGGGTAGAGGACGACCCCTGCCTCGTCGGTGACCATGCGTCGGAGGAAGAAGTCTACGACGAACATGCCTTCGCACCACCGGCCTGCGGGTCGTGTGCCCGCGCCGTACGAGGATCGGCCGCCGTACCTTAAAGCGCGCTTAAAAGCGGGCCGGTCAGGGGAGCATCAGGTACTGGACGCTGAACGGCTGGGAGTCCGGGGCTAGGCGGTGGGAGGGGTCCCCACGCAGGTTCAGCAGGGATCCCAGGAAGCCTCCCTCGACATATTCGACCAGTCGGGCGCGCCGCACGCGGGCGAGCTGCAGAGCTTCCGTCATCGCCCGGTCGAGCGCACCGAGGGCATCCACGAGCCCCAGCCGGTGGGCCTGCGCGCCCGTGTACACGCGGCCGTCGGCCAGCTGCAGGACACGGGGGACCTCCATGCGGCGCCCCTGGGCCACCACGTCCACGAACCGGCGGTAGGCCTCGTTCACGATCCCCTGGAACAGGGCTGCCTCCTCCGGGGTGAGGGGCCGGTCGGGGTTGCCCATGTCCTTGAAACGACCGCTCTTAAACACCACCGTCCGCAGCCCGATCCGTCGGTTGAACTCCTGCAGGTTGGGCAGCACCACGATGACCCCGATGCTGCCGGTGAGGGTGGAGGGGTCGGCTACAATACGGTCCGCGGCCGCGGCCACGTAGTAGCCACCGGAGGCGGCCACCTCGGTCATCAGGGCCACTACCGGCTTGCCCGACCGGCGCAGTTCCGCCAGCTTGTCGTGGATCCTGGCGCTGGCCACCACCGACCCGCCCGGGGTGTTCAGCTCCACGATCACCGCCTTCACCGCGGGATCCCGCCGGGCGCGCTCCAGCAGATCCAGCACCCGGCGGGCGCTGACTGTGGGACCCAAGGACAACCAGCCTGCGCCTTCGTGGCTGATGGCACCCACGAGCCGCACCAGCGCCACCTTGTCGGGCCCCTCGCCGGAGAGCACGCGCTCGCCCCGACCCTCAGGCCGGCGCAGCCCACTCCCGACCGCGAGCCCCGCCCCGAAGCCCGCCAGGGCCGCGGCCAGAAGGGCGACCAGGGCCAGCACCACGCCTGCGGCCCACACCGCCGGACGTTGCACCTCACACCCCTCGCGCCGATCGCCCTACCGCTGACCACGGTAGGGCAGAACGCGGACCGGGGCAACCGGCTTCACGGACTCTTAACGCGGCCTTACAGCGTTCCTAAAACCGGTCCGGCACCGTCAGGGTGAATCCGGATGCAGGAGGTGTGAACGATGAGGCAGCCAGCGACCCTCGTGGTGGCCGCGCTCCTGAGCGCGGGGCTGGCAGCACACTCTTGGGCCCAGCAACGGGCCGGCGCCACCACCAGCCCTCCGGGCACCATCGTGGTGGACGGGTCCAGTACCGTGGCTCCGCTCACCAGCGCCTTGGCGGAAGAGTTCCGTAAGAGCCCGCAGGGCCGCGGCGTGCGCATCACAGTGGGGATCAGCGGTACAGGAGGCGGGTTCAAGAAGTTCTGTGCGGATAGCCCCGCGTCCCGCACGGACATCCAGGACGCCTCCCGCCCCATCCGGCCCGAGGAGGACGAGGCGTGCCGGCGCAGCCTGGTAAGCTACGTCGAGGTCCCCGTGGCCATCGACGGGCTCAGCGTGGTCGTCCACCCGCGCAACACGTGGGCCACCTGTCTCACCCTGGGAGAGCTGAAGCGCATCTGGGAGCCCGGCGCGGAGCGACGGATCACGAGCTGGCGGCAGGTGCGTCCCACCTTCCCGGACCGGCCGCTGCGCCTGGCCGGCGCGGGGGCGGACTCCGGGACCTTCGACAGCTTCACGGAGATGGTGGTGGGCCGTGCCAAGGCCAGCCGCGGCGACTACCAGGCCACGGAGGACGACAACGTCACCGTGCAGTTCGTCAACCGGGACGAGGGAGCTCTCGGCTACTTCGGGCTTGCCTACCTGGAGGAAAACCTGGGCCGGGTGAAGGGGGTTGCAATCGACCCCAGCCCGCGGGTGGACCTGACCTCGAACGACCAGTGCCAGGGGGTGGAGCCCACGTTCGACAACACCAAGTCGGGCCGTTACCCGCTCACCCGGCCCCTTTTCATCTACCTGAACCGCACGAGCGCCCTCACGAAGCCCGAGGTCCGGCAGTTCGCCAGCTGGTACGTGGGCCAGGGGACGGGGGTGAACCTGCAGGTGGACGACCCCCGGCAGCGGGGGAAGAAGACCAACCTAGTCCGTGCGGTGGGGTACGTGGAGTTCCCCGATCCCGTGTACGCGGCCGCCCGGCAATGCATCGCGCGGTTGAAGCCCGGTACCGCGTTCAAGGAGGGCGGGAAGGCCGTAGGGCACGCCACCCTGGAGCAGGTCAACAAGGACTACACGGCGCACTGCCGGTAGCCCCCAGCGAGGCGGCCAGTTAAGCCAAGACCTGGCCGCCCGTCTCCCCCCCAGCCCGGCGGCGGCTTCCTCCGGTCGGTGCCCCGAGAAGACGGCCCGCCGCCGGGCCAATTTTTTAACCGGCGCTTAACACGAACCGTGGACGTTGCACCTGTGAGCAGCGGGCGGAAGAGACGGCAGGCCGAGCGACTCGTGGAAGGGGCGCTCGCGGCCAGCGCCTGGCTATCCGTGGCGGTCACGGTGGCCCTGGGGGCGGTGCTGGCCTACGAGGCCGTGCAGTTCTTCCGGCTGCCCGTGGACGCAACAGACCCGGCCCTGCGGGCGGTGCGGGCGGACCTCCAGCGGTTCGCGGAGGCGCGGCCAGACCTGCTGGGGCGGCCGTGGGCGCTGGTGCGGGAGTTCTTTTCGGAGACCACGTGGAGTCCCTTGTTCAGCACCAAGCGGTTCGGCGTCCTCCCGCTGGTGGCGGGGACGGTGCTCACCAGCGCTGTCGCGCTGCTGGTGGCGGTCCCCCTCGGGCTACTGGCCGCCGTCTACCTGAGCGAGTTCGCCCCGGACGCGGTGCGCAGCCGGGTGAAACCGACGCTGGAAGTCCTGGCGGGGGTGCCCACCATCGTGTACGGCTACTTCGCCCTAACCCTCGTGACGCCGTGGCTACAGGATCACGTGTTCGGGCCGGCCATGGCGGGGCAGAACGCCCTGTCCGCAGGGTTGGTGATGGGGGTGATGATCCTGCCCCTGGTGAGTTCCCTTAGCGAGGACGTGATGCGGGCCGTGCCACAGGAGCTGCGTCACGGGGCGTACGCGCTGGGCGCGACCCGGGTGGAGGTGGCGGTGCGCGTGGTGGTCCCCGCCGGCCTGTCGGGGATCGCCGCGGCGTGCGTGCTGGCCCTTTCCCGGGCGGTGGGGGAGACCATGATCGTGGCCCTGGCGGCCGGCCAGAGCCCTAACTGGACGTTCAACCCCCTGGAGACGGTGGAGACCATGACCGCGTTCATCGTGCAGGTGAGCTTGGGGGACGTGCCGTACGGTTCCGTGGAGTACCGGACCCTCTTTGCGGTGGGCGCGGTGTTGTTCGTGGCGACGCTGGTCATGAACGTGCTGAGCGTGCGGGTGGTCCAGCGGTTCCGGGAGCGCTACCTGTGATCGGAACGGTTGTGGAGCGGGGGTGGAGGGCGCGGCTGCAGCGGCGCCGGCGGGTGGCGGGGCTGTTCGTGGCTGCCTGCCAGGCGGCCACGTTGCTCGCCCTGGCCTTCCTAGCCGTGCTGCTGCTGGACGTGGGGCGGGACGCCGCGCCGTACCTGAGAGCCGAGCTGGTGACCAACTTCCCCTCTCGGTTCCCCAGCCAGGCGGGGTACGCCAGCGCCCTGGTGGGGACGTTGTACGTGGCAGGCATCATGAGCGTGGTAGCCTTCCCCCTGGGGGTGGCGGCGGCGGTGTACCTGGAGGAGTACTTGCCACCCTCCCGGTTCCGTCGGTTCCTGGAGGTCAATATCGCCAACCTGGCGGCGATCCCGTCGGTGCTGTACGGGCTGCTGGGGCTGGGGCTGTTCGTGGAGATGCTGCGGATGGGCAAGAGCGTCCTGGCGGGGGCGCTGACCCTGGCGCTGCTGGTCCTGCCCCTGACCATCCTGGCCAGCCGGGAAGCGCTCCGCGCGGTGCCGTACTCCATCCGGGAGGCCGCGTACGCTCTCGGGGCGACCCGATGGCAGGTGGTGCGCCACCATGTGCTGCCGTACGCGGCGCCGGGGATCCTCACGGGGACCATCCTCGCGCTCTCCCGGGCGGTGGGAGAGACGGCGCCGCTCATCATGCTGGGCGCGCTGCAGTACGTCCCGTTCTTGCCCCGCAACGTCTGGGACTACTTCACCGTGCTGCCCATCCAGATCTTCAACTACGTGTCCCTGCCCAACCCGGAGTTCCACCGGCTGGCCGCGGCGGGCATCGTGCTACTGCTGGCGGTGCTGCTGGGCCTCAACGGGCTCGCCATATGGCTACGCAACCGAAGCCAGGTCCGGTGGTGAGGAGGTCAACATGGACGTGGCGGTGGAAGCGCGTCTGAGGCCGGAGGTGGTGCACCGGCCGCCGGAGGCGGTGGAGGCCGTGCTGCGGGTGGAGGACCTGCGGGTGTGGTACGGGACGCAGGCGGCCCTGCGGGGTGTGACCCTGGACGTCCCGGAGCGCCGCATCACGGCGGTGATCGGGCCCTCGGGCTGCGGGAAGAGCACCCTGGTGCGGGCCATCAACCGCATGAATGAGCTGATCCCCGGGGTCCGCACGGAGGGGAGGGTGCTGTTCCGGGGGCAGGACCTGTACGCGCCCGGGGTGGATCCGGTCGAGGTGCGGGTGCGGATCGGTATGGTGTTCCAGAAGCCGAATCCCTTCCCCAAGTCCGTGTACGAGAACGTGGCCTTCGGTCTTCGCCTGCACCGCCGCCTGAGCCGGCGGGAGCTGGACGAGCGGGTGGAACGGGCCCTGCGGCAGGCGGCGCTGTGGGACGAGGTGAAGGACCACCTGCACCGCAAGAGCGGCCTGGAGCTGTCCGGAGGGCAGCAGCAGCGGCTGTGCATCGCGCGCGCCCTGGCGGTGGAACCGGAGGTGTTGCTGTTGGACGAGCCGTGCTCGGCTCTGGACCCCATCTCCACGGCGCGCATCGAGGCGCTCATGGAGGATCTCAAGCGGGACTACACCTTGGTCATCGTGACGCACAACATGCAGCAGGCGGCCCGGGTGTCTGACTTCACCGCCTTCCTGCTGGACGGAGAACTGGTGGAGTTCGGAGCCACGGAGGAGGTGTTCACCCGGCCCCGGGACCGGCGGACGGAGGACTACATCACGGGCCGGTTCGGGTAGGGAGGAACGGGATGGGGGGGCGCCACATCCGGGAGGCGTACGACGAGGCGCTGCGGCGGCTGGAGGAGGACGTGGTCCGCATGGGCAGCCTGGCGGGCGACCTCATCCACCGCGCGGTGGAGGCCCTCAAAAAGCAGGATGTCCGGGCCGCGGAGGCGGTGATCGCGGAGGACGACGTGGTGGACCGCCTCCACCTGGACCTGGAGGAACGGGTGGCCCGCCTGCTGGCCACGCAGCAGCCCATGGCCGGCGACCTGCGGGTCCTCATGTCGGTGCTGGCCATCTCCATCGACCTGGAGCGCCTGGCGGACCACGCGGAGGGGATCGCGAAGGCCACCAAGCGCCTGAGCCGGGAACCCCTTTTGAAGCCCCTGGTGGACATCCCGTATATGGAGCGCCTGGTGCAGGAGATGCTGCAGGACGCCCTGCAGGCCTTCGTCCGGCGGGACGCAGCCCTGGCGGAGTCCCTGGCCCAGAAGGACGACCTGGTGGACGCCCTGCGCAGCCAGGTGTTCCGGGAGCTGATCACGTACATGGTGGAAGACCCCCGGACCATCTCCCGCGCCCTGGACCTGATCCTGGTGGCCCAGCACCTGGAGCGGGCGGCGGACCACATCACCAACGTAGCGGAGCGGGTGGTGTACATGGTGACGGGGGAGCTGCGGGAGCTGAACGTGTGAGGGGTCCGGTGCGTGTCCTGTTCCTGTGCACAGGGAACTCCGCGCGGTCTCAGATGGCGGAGGGGTGGATGCGCCACCTTTCGGGCGGTGCGGTGGAGGCCGCCAGCGCCGGGACGGAACCCAAGGGGCTGCACCCCCTGGCGGTGCGGGTCATGGCGGAGCGGGGCGTGGACATCTCCGCCCACCGATCCAAGCACGTGTCGGAGCTCCGCGGCCAGGCCTTTGACTGGGTGATCACGGTGTGCGACCGCGCCCGGCAGAGCTGCCCGTCGTTTCCGGGGGCGAGGACGCTGCACTGGGACCTGCTGGACCCCGCGGAGGCCCAGGGAGACGAGCAAGCCGTGCTGGACGCGTTCCGCCAGGTGCGTGACGAGCTGGCGCGCCGCGTGAAGGCCCTGCTGGATGCCCTGGCGGCGGAGGAGCCCCGGGGGCTGGTATAATCCCGGTCCGGGTCCTGGACCCGAGGAGGCACAGGATGCAGCGGTTGACCCTGGAAGTGGAAGCACGGCGGGGGCTGGGCAAGTCCGCGGTCCGGAAGCTGCGGCGGGTGGGCCGGGTCCCGGGCGTGCTCTACGGGCGGGGCATCGAGCCCGTGCCCATCGCGGTGGACGTGCGGTCCCTGGAAGCCGTCCTCCAGAGGGCGGCGGAGGCCAACGTCCTCCTGGACGTGGTGATCCGGGACGACGGCCAGGTGCGGACGGAGCTGGCCATGCTGCAGGACGTGCAGCGGGAAGTCCTCAACCGGCGCGTCCTGCACGTGGACCTGCACCGGGTCAGCCTCACGGAGAAGGTGTACGCCCGGTTGCCCGTCCGCCTGCGGGGGGAAGCCCGAGGTGTCCGGGAGGGCGGGATCCTGGAGCTGCTGCGGCATGAGGTGGAGGTGAGCGGCCTGCCCACGGATCTGCCCGACCACCTGGAGGTGGACGTGTCCCACCTGGCCGTGGGGCAGTCCCTGCACGTGCGGGACCTCCGGGTGCCTCCTGGGGTGACGGTGCTCACGCCGCCCGACGAGACCCTGGTGACGGTGCTGGCGCCCGGGGTGGCGGCGGAGGAGGCTGGTCCGGCGGAGGAAGCGCCTGCGCAGCCGGAGGTGGTGGGCAAGGGCAAGGCTGCGGAAGAGGAGGAGGAATAGGCCTCCGGAGGGTCGTCAGTCCGTGCGGCATACCGGGCGGGGGCGGGGTCGCCCCCGCTTCGGTTTTTGGAGTGGCGTACACTGGGAGCGATGAGGCTCGTGGTGGGCCTTGGCAACCCAGGCCGCCGGTACCGTGGAACGCGCCACAACGTGGGGTTTGAGGTGGTGGACCGGCTCGCCCGGCGCTGGGCCGCCCGTTTTCGGACGGAGGGGAGTGCGGAGGTGGCCCACGCGCAGTTTTCCGGGCAGCCCGTGGCGCTGGCCAAGCCGCTCACGTATATGAACCTGAGCGGGGAAGCGGTGGCGGAGCTGGTGCGGCGCTACGGGGTCGCTCCGTCAGACGTGTTGGTGGTGTACGACGACATGGACCTGCCCGTGGGCACGATCCGGGTGCGGGCGCGCGGCAGGCCCGCCGGCCACCGGGGCATGGCGTCCGTGGTGGAGGCCCTGGGCACGCTGGAGGTTCCCCGGGTGCGGGTGGGGATTGGCCGGCCTTGGTCGGACGCGGTGGACCACGTGCTGTCCCGGTTCGAGCCGGAGGAGCGGGCGGCGGTGGAGGAAGCCGTAGAACGGGCCGCGGACGCGGTGGAGGCTGTGTTGCGGGACGGGATCCACCGAGCCATGGATCGCTTCAACCGCCGCGGGGCACCTGCGGCAGCGGGGGGATAGGTGTGGCGCGCGAGGACCGGCCCATGACGTGGGTCGAGCACCTGGAGGAGCTGCGGCAGCGGCTCCTGTGGAGCCTCCTGGGCCTGGCGGTGGGCACCGCGCTTTCGTGGAACTTCTCCGAGGCGCTGCTGCGGCTGCTTCTCCAGCCCACGGGCGGGTTGCAGCTGCACGCCATCGGCATGCTGGAGCCGTTCCTGGCCCGGTTCCGGGTGGCGGTGACGGGCGGGCTCGCGGTGTCCATGCCGTGGATCGTTTACCAGCTGTTCCGGTTCGTGGACCCGGCCCTCCAGCCCCACGAGCGGCGGGTGCTCGTCCCCGTGAGCCTGGCCGCGGGCGTGCTGTTCGCCGCGGGCGCGGTGTTCGGCTACTTCTTCATCCTGCCCGCGGCGTCCAAGTGGCTGCTGGCGCAGGCGGGACAGCTGATCCGGGTGCAGATCACGGCCCTGAACTACCTGCACTTCGTGACGTGGTTGCTGGTGGGCATGGGACTGGGGTTCCAGACTCCCCTGCTGGTGGTGGCCGCGTGCGCCTTGGGGATCACCAGCCCCCAGCGCCTGCAGCGGGAGTGGAAGCTGGCTCTCATGGTGATCCTGGTGGTGTCGGCGGCGGTCACCCCTGATTGGAGCCCGGTGACCATGTTCCTGTTGGCCCTGCCCATGTTCGCCCTGTACGAGGGGGCGGTCCTGGTGTCGTACCTGATCGTGCGGCGGCGCCGTGAGGTGGAGGAAGCCGCCTTGCAGCCGGACGTGTGAGGAGGAGGATGTGCGGAAGGTGGAACCATGGGCTCGGGTCCCCCCGGGCCAGTACGTGACGGACAAGTGGCCGGTGCTGCACGTCGGCCCGGTGCCGAGGGTGGACCTCCGGGCGTGGCGGTTCCGGGTATTCGGGGCGGTGGAAGAGGAGCGGGCGTGGACCTACGAGGACTTCCGGGCGCTGGGGTTCGTGGAGGTGCGCTGCGACGTGCACTGTGTCACGCGGTGGAGCCGGCTCGACAACCGGTTCGGAGGTGTCCCGGCCCGCGCGGTGCTGCAGGCGGTCCGGGCCCGACCGGGGGCGCGGTGGGTGATGGTACACGCGGAGGGCGACTACACCACCAACCTGCGGCTGGAGGACCTAGACCGGGACGACGTCCTGTTCGCCTACGAGCACGACGGCAAGCCCCTGACGCCCGAGCATGGCTGGCCCCTCCGGCTGGTGGTCCCCCACCTGTACTTCTGGAAGAGCGCCAAGTGGGTGTGCGGTCTGGAGTTCCTCACCGAGGAGCGGCCGGGCTTCTGGGAGGCGGCGGGCTACCACCTGCGGGGCGACCCGTGGCGGGAGGAGCGGTACGGCGATCTGTGAGAAGGCGGGAGGGGGAGCCCGACTATGAAAGGCGGAACGTACGGCACAGGACTGTCGTCCCCAGAAATCGCGCCAGCGGTTTTGGGGCTGTTTAGGAGGTGAAGGAGTGGGTGGCCGTTTCTACATCACCACCGCCATCGACTACGTCAACGCCACCCCCCACATCGGGCACGCGTACGAGAAGGTCCTGGCGGATGTGCTGGCCCGCTACCACCGGCTGGCGGGGGAGGAGGTGTTCTTCCTCACGGGCACCGACGAGCACGGGCAGAACATCGCCCACGCCGCCGCGCAAGCGGGGGAGGACGTCAAGGCGTTCGTGGATCGCAACGCCGCCGCATTCCAGCAGCTGTGCCGCGACCTGAACCTCTCCAACGACGACTTCATCCGCACCACCGATCGGGTCCGGCACTGGCCCGCGGTGCAGGAGATCTGGCGGCGCGTGGCGGCGGCGGGAGACCTGTACAAGAAGCACTACCGGGCCCTGTACTGCGTGCAGTGTGAGGCCTTCGTGACCCTCAGCGAACTCGTGGACGGGCGCTGCCCGCGGCACCTCACGGAGCCCCAGGTGGTGGAGGAGGAGAACTACTTCTTCCGCCTGTCCCGGTACCGGGAGGCCCTGCGGCGGCTGTTCGAGGAGCGGCCGGACTTTGTGATCCCCGAGAGCCGGTTTGCGGAGATGTGGCAACTGGTGGACACCCTGGAGGACGTATCCGTCTCGCGGCCGGTGGAGAAGCTGTCGTGGGGGATCCCCGTGCCGGACGACCCCTCCCACGTGATCTACGTGTGGTTCGACGCCCTCACCAACTACATCAGCGCCATCGGGTTCGGACAGGACGCGGAACGTTTCCGCACGTGGTGGCCTGCCCACCACCTGATCGGCAAGGACATCAACCGGTTCCACTCCCTTCTGTGGCCTGCCATGCTGTTGAGCGCGGGCCTGGAGCCGCCCCGCCAGGTGTTGGTGCACGGGTTTTTGACCCTGGAGGGGCAGAAGATCAGCAAGACCCTGGGGAACGTGATTGACCCCATGGCGGTGGCTCGGGAGTTGGCGGACCGGAGCGGGGCGGAGCTGGAGGTGTGCGTGGACGCGGTCCGCTACTTCCTCTTACGGGAGGTCCCCTTCGGGCAGGACGGGGACTTCAGCCGCGCGCAGCTGGTGGGCCGGTTCAACGCGGATCTGGCCAACGACTACGGCAACCTCCTGAACCGTACCCTTCCCCTGGTGGAGCGGTTCTTCCAGGGGGTGCTGCCGGAGCCAGGACCGGAGGAAGGCGGGGACGGGGAGCTGCGCCGGCAGGCGGAGGGGACAGCGGAGGCGGTGTGGGAGTGCGTCCGGCGGTACGACTTCCAAAGGGCCCTGGCAGTGATCTGGCAGCTGCTGGGAGCCGCCAACCGCTACCTGGACCGGGAGGCGCCGTGGGCGGCCTACCGCGCCGGCCGGCGGGAGCGCGCGGGGACGGTGCTGATGAACGCCCTGGAAGCTCTGCGGGTGGCCACCATCCTTTTGGAACCCGTGTTGCCCGCCGCCACGTTAAGGGTGTGGTCGCAACTGGGACACCCGGAGTACGAGGAGCGGGCGCGGCAGGTCCGGCAGCAGGGGGAGGTGGATCGGGGGACCGGCCTGCGGCTGGAGGACGCCCGCCGGTGGCGCTGGCTGCGGCCGGGGACCCGGGTGCGGCCTGCAAGACCCATCTTCCCGCGGGTCGAGGACGGGACGCCGCCACAGGTCCAGGAGGGGACCGTGCAGGACACGCTGAGTCTGGAGGAGTTCCGCAAGCTGGACCTTCGGGTCGGCCGGGTGGTGGAGGCACGCCGGGTCCCCAACACCGACAGGCTCATCGAGCTGAGGGTTGACCTGGGGACAGAGGTTCGACCCATCGTTACAGGGTTGGTGCCCCACTACCAGCCGGAGGAGCTGGTGGGCAAAACCATCGTGGTGGTGGCGAACCTGGAGCCGCGCCGGGTGCGGGGTGTGGAGTCCCGGGGGATGCTGCTGGCCGCGGAGTGGGACGGACAGCTGGCCCTGGTGACCCTGGACCGGGACCTGCCGCCCGGCGCCCGGGTGTCGTGATCGACACCCACGTGCACCTGGACCACCCGGCCTTCGACCCGGACCGGGAGGAGGTGTTGGCACGGGCACAGGAGGCTGGGGTGCGCGCCCTGGTGACGCTGGGGACCGATGCGGCGAGCAGCGTCCGCGCGGTGCAGCTGGCGGAGCGGTTCGAGGTCGTGTACGCGGCCGTGGGCATCCACCCCACCCGTGCGCCTGCGGCAAAGCCGGGCGACCGGGAGGTGGTGGCGCGTCTTGTGGTCCACCCGAAGGTGGTGGGGGTGGGGGAGTGCGGGCTGGACTACGAGCGGGCGGGCGGTGCGGTGGAGGTACAGCAGGACAACCTCCGCTGGCACGCGCAGCTGAGTCGCGCGTGCGGCAAGCCCCTGGTGGTGCACAACCGCGCGGCGCACGCGGATGTGCTCCGGATTCTGGAGGAGGAACGGGCGGAGCGGGTGGTGATGCACATGTTCACGGGGCCGGCCGAGTACGCGGAGGCGTGCGCGGCGCGCGGCTACTGGATTTCCGTGGGCGGTCCGGTGACGTACGCCAGGGCAGAGGCGCTGCGGCGGGTGGTGGCGCGGATCCCAGAGGATCGGCTCCTGGTGGAGACGGACTCGCCGTTCGCGTCGCCACACCCGCACCGGGGCCGCCGGAACGAGCCCAGCTTCCTGCGGTGGGTGGTGGAGGCCGTGGCCCTGGCCAAGGGTCAGCACCCCGACGCGGTGGCGGAGCGGACGGAGGAGAACGCACGACGGTGCTTCGGGCTGTCGCGGTGACGCTGGCGGTGCTCCTCCTGGGCGCGCCCGCGGCGGCGCCGCGCGGTGAGGATCGCTCGGAGGTGGAAGCCGGCCGTCGGGCGGGCGCGCAGATCGAGCGCACGTTGCGTGTGGTCACGGACCCCGCCACCAACGAGCGGGTCACCCGCATCGGCAGGGCGGTGGCGGCAGTCACGGAGCGGCCCCAGCTGCCGTGGACGTTCAAGGTGGTGGAGCACCGCGCCCCCAACGCGGTTGCCCTCCCCGGGGGACTCGTGTACGTGACCTCCGCCCTGCTGGCTTTGGTCCGCACCGACCACGAGCTGGCGGCCCTGCTGGCCCACGAGGCAGCCCACGTGGCCTTACGGCATCACCAGCGGATGGAGCGGGAGGCCACGCGCGGCAACCTCCTGGTGCTGCTGGTGGCGGTGCTGGCCCGAGACGCTCGGGTGGCCGCGGGCGCCCAGCTGGTGGCCGGGGGAATCCTCAGCGCCTTCGGCCGCGAGCTGGAGCGGGAGGCGGACTTGGCCGCGGTGGGCTACCTGCTGCAGACCCCGTGGCACCCCGTGGGCGTCCTGACACTGCTGGAACGCCTGGCCCGGGAGGACGCACTGTCCGGGGGTGTGGAGCCGGGCGCGTTCCGCACGCACCCCACCTGGGACGAGCGGCTGCGGGCGGTGGAGGCGGAGCTGGTGCGCCGGGGGGTTCCACTACACCGACGCGTGGCGGCTGGCTTCCTGCGGCTGTCGGTGGACGAAGAAGGTTCGGTGGGCCTGGTCCAGGTGAACGGCCGGACGGTGGTCCGCGTGAGCGGCGGTCGGACGCGGGCGGCGGAGGTGGCTTCGCGCCTGGACCGGGTGTTCAACGAAGACCCGTCACCCCTGGACGTGCGCGCGGTGGGCGTGCTGGATGAGTGGAGCGTCCGGGTGGGAGAGCAAGTGGTCCTGGTGGTGACGGCCGAGGACGTGCGCCTGTTCGGCCGGGACGCCCGCGACCTGGCGCACGAGTACGCTCAACGGCTCCGGGAGGCCATTGCGGAGGACCGCCGGCGGCGGGCCCTGCAGGGCTCGTAGGGGCGTGGTGGCAGACGGTTCGGAATGGCTGAACCCACCCCTTGCGCCGGCCTCGCGGCCGGGCAACCATAGCAGCCGGCAAACCTTCGGGCGGGAGGGTTGAGGTGAGCGAGTGGAAGGTGGACGTGTTCTGCCACGTGCTCCCGGACCGGTACTACGAGCGCATGGTCGCCCACTCGGCCAGCGGTGCCTACATGCAGAAACGGGTGCGCGGCGTCCGTACCCTGTACGACCTGGAGTTGCGCTTCCGCATGATGGACCAACACCCCGGGTACGTGCAGGTCATCTCCCTGGCCGCGCCGCCCATTGAGGCGGTGGCACCGCCGGAGCGGTCTCCGGAGCTGGCGCGGGTGGCCAACGACGCCATGGCCGAGCTGGTGAGCCGCTACCCCGACCGGTTCGTGGGGTTCGTGGCCTCCCTGCCCATGAACGCTCCCGAGGCGGCGGTGGAGGAGGCCGAGCGGGCGGTCCGGGAGCTGGGTGCCACAGGCGTTCAGGTGTTCACGAATGTGAACGGCGCGCCCCTGGACCAGCCGGCCTACGAGCCGCTGTTCGCGCGGATGAGCCAGCTGGACCTCCCCGTATGGGTGCACCCCACGCGGCCCCCGGAACACGCGGACTACCCCACGGAGCGGCGCTCCAAGTACGACATCTGGTGGGCCTTCGGGTGGCCCTACGAGACCAGCGTGTTCATGGCGCGGGTGGTGTTCTGGGGGCTGTTTGACCGCTACCCGAACCTGAAGATCATCACCCACCACATGGGCGGGATGGTGCCGTACTTCGAGGGGCGGGTGGGCTGGGGCCTCGACCAGGTGGGCCGGCGCACCGACGAGGAGGAAGACGTGCGCGCCAAGCAGGCGCTCCGGCGGCGGCCCCTGGACTACTTCCGCATGTTTTACGCGGACACCGCACTGTTCGGAGCCTTGCCCGCCACGGAGTGCGGCATCGCCTTCTTCGGGCCCGAGCGGGTGCTGTTCGCCACCGACTTCCCCTTCGACCCCGAAGGTGGGTCGTTGTTCCTGCGAGAGACCGTCCGCGTGGTGGAGAACGTGTCGTTTTCCCCGGAGGCCAAGCACGCCATCTTCGAAGGGAACGCCCGCCGCCTGCTGCGGCTGCGGCTGCCGGGCTAAAGGAGGGGCGGGGTGCGGTTGGTTCGGTTCCGGGAGCGCGGCGCGGTGCGCTGGGGCGTGCTGGAGGGTGGCACGGTGCGGCCCGTGCGGGAGTTTCGGTACGAGCTGCCCCTGGAGGTGGAAGACCGCCAACTTCCGCAGGAGGCGGTGCAGCTGGTGGCCCCCGTGGATCCGCCCCGCAACGTGTTCTGCATGGGCCTGAACTACCTCGCCCACGTGGAGGAGTCACCGGCCCGGACGGTTCCCCAGGACCCCGTGTGGTTCACCAAGGCCACCACCAGCATCGTCGGACCAGACGAGGACGTGGTGGTGGATCCGGCCCTGACCACGCAGCTGGACTGGGAGGTGGAGCTGGCGGTGGTGTTGGGCCGGGGAGGCCGGCGGATCTCCGCGGACCGGGCGTTGGAGCACGTCTTCGGCTATACGGTCCTCAACGACCTTTCGGCCCGCGACCTGCAGTTCGCCCGCGGCGGCCAGTGGTTTTACGGCAAGAGCCTGGACGGCCTGTGCCCGGTGGGCCCCGTGCTGGTTACCGCGGATGAGATTCCAGACCCCCAGGACCTGGAGCTGTGGCTGCGGGTGAACGGGCAGGTGCGGCAGCACGGCTTCACCCGCGACATGATCTTTTCCGTGGCCCGCGCCATCGAGGACCTGTCCCGCGGGATCACCCTCCTGCCCGGGGACGTGATCGCCACAGGCACACCCGCGGGCATGGGGTTCGGGCAGAACCCGCCCGTGTTCCTGGCAGACGGGGACGTGGTGGAGGCGGAGGTGTCCCGGATCGGGGTGCTGCGGAACCGCATCGTGTTCACCGGTTAGCCGCGAGGCCTGACGGCCCGTTGCACGGGAGGGGGCCTCCCGATAGGATAAATTAGGTACGCGCCCGTAGCTCAGAGGACAGAGCGTTGGCCTCCGGAGCCAAAGGCCGCAGGTTCGAATCCTGCCGGGCGCGCCAGAGGAACGCCCCTACGGCCGCACGGTTCGGCCCGCGGGCAGGCGGCGGCGAGCCACCAGCCCCGCGGTGGCCACCAGGATCGCCGCCAGGAGGAAGACCGGGCGCGGGCCGAGGGCGCTCGCCAGGGCACCCGCCAGGAACGGTGCGGTCACGCCCCGAAGCCCCATGAGGACGGTGTAGGCGGCCGCGTATGCGGCCACCCGGCCCGGCGGGGCTAGCTCCATGCAGCTGGCCATCCACGCCAGGTCCAGGCCCGCCACGAAGAAGCCGTCGGAAGCGAAGGGCAGTAGTGCAGCCCACGGATGGAAGGCCGCCAGGTACAGTACCGGTGTGGCCGCGGCCGCCAGCAGTAGGGTGCGCATCGCCTCCAGGCCCGAGCGGCGGTCCACGTACCGGCCCCACACGAGGAAGCCCACCACCGAGGCCAGGGAGGAAGCGCCTGACAGGACGCCCACTTGTGCCGGGCTGGCCCGCAACTCGTCCACCAGCAGCAGGGGGACCGCCGGCGCCATCATCCACCCCCCGAAGCCGAACACGAAGGTCACCACGAGCAGCGTCCGGAAGGTGGGATCTGCCAGGGCTGTCCACCAGGCTGGCGGAGGGGCCAGCCGGTGGGTGCCACCGCGCGGCAGTCGGATTCTGCCGAACGTGAGGGCGCCCGCGACCCCGAACAGGGAGGCCACCGCGAACACCGGGCCGTGTCCGAAGCGCTCTAGCGCGGGTCCGGCCACCAGGGAGGCCACCACCGAGGCCACCCCGAAGCCCACGCGGACGGTTCCCACCAGCCTCCCGCGGGCCTCCGTGGGCAGCACCCGGCCCACGGTCTCCGCGTAGGCCGGAACCGTGAGCCCGTTGAGGAGGTGGTAACCCACCACTAAGGCCACCAGGGAGGCGGGACCTCCCAGCCAAGGGGTGAGTACAAACAGCCCCCGCGCCAGCAGCGCAGGCCAAACGACCAGCGCCACGGGGTTGCGGGCCGCCAGGGCGGGAGCCCACCCCGCGGCCAGGAAAAAGCCCAGGGCGGGGGCACTTGCCAGGATCGAGATCCACAGAGCCGGCGCGCCCAGCTGCCGTGCCACCACACCCGCGAACGGCAGCACCATGCCGGAGAACACGCCGAACAGGATGGCGCCCGCCAGGTCGTGGAGGAACGCGTGCCAGGCCCGCGGCGGTAGCCTCCGGAGGGAGCGCACGGATCCAGTATGTACGGCGCATCCGCAGACGGTGTCAAAGCCCGCCGCGGAACGCGGTGCTGCCGTAGAATAGCGGGGAAACGGAGGTGTCCATGCGCAGGCTACTCGTGGACGGCGACGGCACGACGGAAGACGTGGTTGCGGTGTGGATGGCCGCAAAACAGCCGGACGTGGAGGTGGTGGCGGTGACCACCGTGGCCGGCTGCGTGCGGGTCTCGCAGGCCACCGACAACGTCCTGTACGGACTGGAGCTGGCGGGGATTTCCCGGTTGCCCGTGTACGCGGGCTGCGAGCGCCCCCTGGTGCGGCCCCACAGCCCCTTCGACGGGTTCTTCGGCCGTGGGGGGCTGGGAGCCCACAGCCCGGCCAAGCCGAAGGGCCGCCCGGAGTCCGCCCACGCGGTGGACGCCATCCTGTCCCTGTGCCGGCACTACCGCAAGGAGCTGGAGCTGGTCTGCCTGGGCCCCCTCACGAACCTGGCGGCCGCGCTCATCCAGGCCCCTCGCCTGGCGGAGATGCCCGCGCAGGTGTACGTCTACGGCGGTTCCGCGCAGGGGGGCAACGTCACCGCCTGCGCGGAGTACAACTTTTACGCGGACCCCGAGGCCGCGTCTCTGGTGCTGGACAGCGGCCTGCCCGTCACCCTGTTCGGGTGGGACCTGGCCCGCCAGCACCTGTGGATGCGGGATGTGGACATCCACCGGATCCGGCAGGGTGGGACGAAGGAATGCCGTTTCTTCCTAGAGGGGACGCGCACCTTGGCGGACTACGCCCGCCGGATGTTGCGCCAGCGCGGGTCGGACCTGGGCGCGGTGCTGGCCACCGCTGCCGCGTTGGACCCTGCGGTGGTGCGGGACGCCCAGCGCGTGCGGGCCGACGTGGAGACGCGGGGCGAGTTGACCCGCGGCCAGCTGGTGTTGGACCTCTTGGGGCTTTCCCGAAGGCCGCCCAACGTGCGGTGGGTGCGCGACGTAGACGGGGAGCGGGCGCGGGAGCTGCTGTTCGCGGCCCTGGGAGCGCCGCCGGTGGCGGAGGCAGAGCCCGGCCCGACGACGGAAGAGCCGGAAGCAGAACCCGGGCTGCAGGACGTGCAGGCCCCGTAGACGGAGAAGAAGGGTGTGGACGGCGCTGGCGACCTCTTTCACCGTGGGGCTGCTCGCCACCGTGGCGGTGAACCGCCGGCGGTGGAAGGACTTTCGGGTGTGGGTGGCGTTCGGGGTGGGCGGGGTGGCCTTCGTGGGCGTGCAGTTCGTGGCGCGGCCCATGGGCGCGTTGCTGGGTCAGCTGGGTGGCGGGGAGCTGCCCGCGTGGCCCGTGGTGGCGGTGCTGGTGGGGGTGGCGGAGGTGTTCAAGCTCACCGGTGCGTTGGCCCTGCACCAGCTGTACCGGATGAACGGGGCTGAGGCAGGTTCCGTGGGTGCAGCGGTCGGTGCCGGCTTCGGGGCGTGGTCCGAGAGCGTTGTCCTGCGCTCCGCGCTGCAGGTGGCGCAGATGGGGCTGCCCGGGGGCGTGTCGCTCGCGTCCGCGGTGGCGGCATCCGTGCCGCGCCTGCTGGCCCACGCGGGCAGCACCGGCCTGGCCACGCGGCTGGCGGCCTCCGGGCGCACCGCAGCGGGGCTGGCGCTGGCGGCGGCGGCCCAGCTACTCCTGGACCCCCTGCTCCGGGTGGTGGCCCTGGACCCGCGGTGGGTGCTGGCCCTGACGGCGGTGGTGGGGGTGGGGCTGTTCGCCGTCCTCTGGCTGCCGGGGCGACGGGCGGAGGGCTGAGATGCCGGTGAACCCCAAACTCCGTGACCCGCACGTGGACCGGCTGTTCGAAGCCATCCTGCAGTTGCGGTCCGTGGAGGAGTGCTACCGGTTCTTCGAAGACCTGTGCACCGTGCACGAGCTGCGGGCACTGGCGCAACGGTTCCACGTGGCACGGTTGCTCCACGAGGGAGCTACCTACGAGGAGGTGGTGCGGCGCACGGGGGCCAGCTCCGCCACCGTCAGCCGGGTCAAGCGCTTCCTGGAGTACGGGGCGGACGGCTACCGGCTCGTGCTGCGGCGCCTGGCCCGGGCCCGGACCGGGCGGGGCCGGGGTTGACCCCCGGAGGCAGCCCGTGGTAAGGTGGAGGCCGTGCGGATTTCACCTCTTTACCAAGGTAAAGAAATAAAGCCCCCGTGGCTGCGGCTGCCCGTGGGGTTGCGGGACTGGGCGCCGGAGGAGCTGGCGGCCCTGCGGGCGGTGGAAGGGAGGCTGCGGCGCAGCTTCGAGGCCTGGGGCTACCAAGAGGTGGCCACCCCTGCCCTGGAGTACCTCGACACCTGGTCCCGTGGCATGGGCAGCCGGCGGCCCGCCTCCCTGTTCGTGGTGGTGGACCGCACAGGCGAACTGCTGGCCCTCCGTCCGGAGATGACGGTCCCCGTGGCGCGTTTTGTGGCCACCCGCTGGCGGGGAGGGGTCGCGCGGCTGTACTACGTGGGCTCGGTGTTCCGGGGAGACCCGGGGCGGGGGAACAGCCGGGAGTTCCCGCAGGCCGGCGCGGAGCGGGTGGGAGATGGCGGCCCGGACGCGGACGCGGAGGTGGTGGCCCTGGCGGTGGAAGCGCTGCAGCAGGCGGGCGTACGCGCCGTCCGGGTGGGCCTGGGCCACGCGGGCTTTCTGCGGGCGCTCCTGGACGCCGCGGGGCTGGGGGACGGGGGGCCGGTGGCGCAGGAAGCCCTGTACCGACGGGACTTTGTGACGTTGTCCTCGTTGCTGGACACCGCCCCCGCGGATGTGCGGCGCGTGGTGTTGGATCTACCTTCCCTGCGGGGCGCCGAGGCGTTGGGCCGCGCCCGTGCCCTCGGCGTGGGCCGGGAGGCCCTCGAGGAGCTGGAGGCGGTGGTGGAGGCGCTGCGGCCGTACGGGGTGGATGGCGCGGTGGAGGTGGACTTGGGCATCATTCGGGACTTCGACTACTACACGGGGCTGGTGCTGGAAGCGTACGCGGCGGGAAGCGGCGCACCGCTTCTGGGCGGCGGCCGCTACGACCAGCTGCTGGAGCGTTTTGGATCCCCGCAACCCGCGGTGGGATTCGCGGTGCACGTGGAACGGGTGCTGGCGGCCTGCGGGCAGGCCGCGGCACCTGCCCCTGCGCTGCAGGTGGCGTACGACGCCCCGTCCCGGCACCGGGCGCTGGCGTGGGCGCAGCGCGCCCGGGCCGCGGGCCTGCGGGTGGCAGCGGGTCCAGGGGAAGGGGAGGGCCCGGGCCCACGGGTGAGCTTCCGCGGCCAGGAGGTTTGGTGGGTGGAGCCGGACGGCTCCCGACGGCCGATCACCGCGGCGGACCTGGACGCGCTACTGGAGGGCCGTACGCCGTGAAGCCCCTGGTCGTGGCCCTTCCCTCGGGCCGGCTGCTGCGGGACGCCATCCGCCTGCTGCGCGCGGCGGGCTACCGCGGCACCGATGGTGAGGACCGCAGCCTGGTGTGGCAGTGGGGCGAACTCACGGTGATCGTGGCCAAGCCCGTGGACCTGCTCACGTACGTGGAGCGGGGGGCTGCGGACTGCGGGGTGGTGGGCAAGGACGTCCTGCTGGAGCAGGCCCACGAGGTCTACGAGCTGGTGGACCTGGGGTTCGGCCGCTGCCGGGGAGTGGTGGCGCTGCCCGCGATCCGGCGGCACCTGTGGGAGGACCCGCGCCAGCACCTGCGGGTGGCCACCAAGTACCCGCGGGTGGCGGAGCGGTTTTTCTGGGAACGCGGGCGGCCGGTGGAGATCGTGCAGCTGTACGGGTCGGTGGAGCTGGCCCCGCGGGTGGGCTTGAGCGACGGGATTCTGGATCTGGTGATGACCGGAGCCACGCTGCGCGCCAACGGCCTGGTGGAGGTGGCGGAGGTGTTCCAGTCCACCGCGCGGCTGGTGGTCAACCCGGTGAGCCTCCGCACGCGCAGCGAGGCGGTCCAGGAGCTGGTGGCACGGTTGACGCAGGCCGTGCAGGAGGTGCCGTGAGCGAGTTGGTGCGCGTGGTGCACCTGCACCAGCTGCCCGCCGCGGAAGTCCGGCGGGTGCTGGCCCGGTCCCAGGCGCGGGCCCTGGACACCGCTACCCAGGAGGCGGTCCGCTCCCTCCTGGACGACGTGGAACGCCGCGGGGACGTGGCGGTGGCGGAGGCCACCGCCCGGTTCGACCGCGTGCAGATCGACCCCACGCGGCTGCGGGTGTCGCCCGAGGAGTTCGCTTCCGCCCGGGAGGCGGTGGGCGCCGGGGTGCGGGCGGCCCTCGTGGCGGCGGTGGAACGGGCCCGGCGGTTCTCCGAGTGGTTGCGGCCTCCCGCGCGGATGGTGGAGGAGCTGGAACCCGGAATCACCGTGGGCGTGCAGTTCACTCCCCTGGCGTCTGTGGGCGCGTACGTGCCCTCGGGGAAAGGGCGGTTCCCCTCCACGGTGGTTACCCTGCTGACGCCCGCGGTGGTGGCGGGCGTGCCGGAGATCGCGGTGGTGGTGCCACCCCAGCCGGACGGTAGCGCGGACCCCGCGGTCCTGGTGGCCGCGGAGCTGCTGGGGGTGGACCGCGTGTACCGGTGCAACGGTCCCGCGGGGATCGCCGCCCTGGCTGTGGGCACGGAGTCGTTCCCGCGGGTGGAGGCTCTGGTGGGCCCCGGGAACCCCTACGTGGTGGCCATGCAGCTGCTGGCCCAGACCCGGGGCGTGCGGGTGCTAGGCACCTTCGGCCCCACGGAGTCCGTGGTGCTGGCGGATGCGGAGGCCGACCCGGACCGCGTGGCCCTGGACCTCCTGAACGAGGCGGAGCACGGCAGCGACTCCGCCGCCTTGCTGGTGACGCCGTCGGAGGAGCTGGCGCACGCGGTGCGGGCGCGGGTGCGGTCGCTGTTGGAACGGCTGCCGCAGCCGCGGCGCGAGTACGCCCAGGCCGCCCTCACGGACCTAGGCGGGATCTTCGTGGTCGACGGGTGGGAGGAGGCGGTGGCGTTCGTGAACCTCTACGCGCCCGAACACGTGATGGTGCACGCCCGGGACCCGTGGGCTGTGGCGCACCGGATCCAGCACGCGGGGGAGATCCTCCTCGGCCCCCACACTCCCTTCTCCGCGGCCAACTACGCCATTGGCGTCCCTGCGGCGCTACCCACGGGGGGCGGTGCACGGCGCGAGTCCGGGGTAACGGTGCTCAGCTACCTGAAGGTCACCTCCGTGGCGGAGCTGGACACGGAGGGACTGGAAAAGGTCCGGCCTGTGGTGGAGCACCTGGGGAACTACGAGGGCTTCCCGGCCCACGTGATGGCGGTGCGGGACCGGCCGGCGGGAGGCGTGCGGTGACGCCCCGGCCACGCCCGGAGGTGGCGCAGCTGCAGGGCTACCGCTTGACCGGGGCGGACGTGCCCGTGAAGCTCAACCAGAATGAGTGCCCCCACGACGTGCCGCCGCAGCTCAAGGAGGAGATCGTGGCGCGGCTGAGGGCGCTTCCGTGGAACCGCTACCCTCCCATGCGGGCAGAGGCGGCCCGGCAGGCGGTGGCGTCCGCCTGCGGCGTGTCGCCCGACCGGGTGCTGCTGACCAACGGCTCCAACGAAGCCATCCTGGCCCTGGTGCAGACCTTCGCCTGCGGAAGGACGGTAGTGCTGCCCGAACCCGGGTACTCCATGGCGGCACCGCTGGCGGTGGTTGGGGGAGCCCGGGTGCAGCCGGTGCGGCTGCGGGAGGACTTGACGGTGGACGTGGACGCGTTGGCCCGCACCGCCCGGGAGGTGGAGGCCGCCCTGGTGTTTTTGGCATCTCCCAACAACCCCACGGGCCGGGCGGTCCCTCCGCAGGAGGTGGAGGCGTTGCTGGAGAGTTTTGCGGGGCCGGTGGTGGTGGACGAAGCGTACTGGGGGTTCTGCCCGTGGTCGGTGCTGCCGCTGCAGGAACGCCACCGGAACCTGGTGGTGCTGCGCACGGCGTCCAAGGCGTTCGGGCTCGCAGGCGCACGGGTCGGGTGGATGGTGGCCCACCCGGAGGTGGTGGCTGAGGTGGGAAAGGTGGTGCCGCCCTACAACGTGAACCTGTTCGCCCAGGCAGCGGTGGAGGTGATGGCCCGGCAGGGGGAGCTGGTGGCGCAGCGGGTCCAGGAAGTGGTGGAGGAGCGGCAGCGCCTGTACGAGGCCCTTCGCGGGCTGGGGGTGCAGGTGTACCCGAGCGATGCCAACTTCCTGTTGTTCCGCGTCCCGGACGCCCCGCAGACCTTCCGGCGGCTGGCGGAGCGAGGTGTTTTGGTGCGCGACGTGTCCCGCTACCCCATGCTCGGCGGCTGTCTGCGGGTGACGGTGGGCTCGCGGGACGAGAACGACGCCTTCCTGGCTGCCCTGCAATCCGTGCAGGAGGTGGTGGTATAAGACAGGCTTCGGTGGAACGCACCACCTCGGAGACGCAGGTGCGGGTTCGCCTGCGGCTGGACGGCCAGGGCGCGCATCACGTGCGCACGGGGGTACCGTTCCTGGACCATATGCTGTCCCAATGGGCCCACCACGGGGGGTTCGACCTGGAGGTGGAGGCCGCGGGGGACGTGGCGGTGGACCCCCACCACACCGTGGAGGACGTGGGGAGGGTGTTGGGCGACGCCTTCGCTCAGGCCCTAGGCGACGCGCACGGTATCGCACGGTTCAGCAGTCTGCACGCGGTGATGGACGACGCCCTGGTGCTGTGCGCGGTGGACGTGAGCGGCCGGCCCTACCTGCACTGGGACGTCCGGTGGCCCACGCCGCTGATCGGTTCGTTTGGCGCAGAGCTGGTGGAGGAGTTCTTCCGGGCGTTCGTCTCGCGGGCGCGGGTAGGTCTGCACGTGGTGGCGTTGCACGGCCGGAACAGCCACCACCTGGCGGAGGCAGCCTTCAAGGGCGTGGGGATCGTGTTGGGCCGGGCGGTGCGGGTGGAGCGCGGCGCCCACCCCTCCACCAAGGGCGTGCTGTAGGAGGCCTCGGTTGCGCGCGGCCGTGGTGGACTACGGAGCGGGGAACCTGCGGAGCGTGGAGCGCGCGCTCGCCCGCGTGGGCTTTCAGGTAAGACGCGCAGAGCGACCCGAGGAGCTGGAGGGCGCGGACCTGGCCGTGCTGCCTGGTGTGGGGGCGTTCGGCCCGGCGGTGCGGCGGCTGGCCCAGATGGGCTTCGTGGACGCCCTCCGGGGGTGGGTGGGCGAGGGGAGGCCGCTGCTGGGCCTGTGCCTGGGCATGCAGCTGCTGTTCGAGTGGAGCGAGGAGGACGGCCTGCACCAGGGCCTCGGCCTGCTGCCGGGCCGGGTGGTCCGGCTCCCGGAGGGGGTGAAGGTCCCGCACATGGGCTGGAACCGGCTGGAGCTCACCCAGCCGTCTGCGGTCACCGCCCACGTGGCGTCCGGGGAGTACGTGTACTTCGTGCACTCGTACTACGTGCGAACCGACGCCGACCGGGTGGTGGCGGAAACGCACTACGGCGTGCGCGTCCCCGCGGTGGTGGTGGCGGCTGGGGTGGTGGGCTTCCAGTTCCACCCTGAGAAGAGCGGGGACGTGGGGCGCCGTCTGTTGCAGGGCGTCCGGGAGCGGGTAGCTGCGGGGGCCCGGCGGTGACGGTGTTCCCAGCCCTGGACCTGATGGGTGGAAAAGTGGTGCGGCTGGCGCAGGGCGACTTCCGGCGGGTGACGGTGTACGCACAGGACCCCGTGGAGATGGCGGCGCGGTGGGCTCAGGCGGGAGCCCGTTGGGTCCACGTGGTGGACCTCGATGGGGCGCGGGAAGGGCAGCCCAAGCACCTGCACGTGGTCTCCGCCCTGAAGCAGTGCGGGCTGAGGGTACAGGTGGGCGGCGGGCTGCGGGAACAGGCCGCGGTGGAGGCGGCGTTGGAAGCGGGGGCGGACCGGGTGGTGGTCGGCACGCGGGCGGTCCTGGACCCCGCGTGGCTGGACGGGCTGTGCGCCCGCTGGGAAGGGCGGGTAGTGGTGGCCCTGGACGTGCGGGAAGGGCGGGTGGTGGTGCGGGGGTGGTCGGAGGCCACGCCGCTGGACGTGTGGGAGGCGGCGCGCCGGATCCTGGCCTGCGGGGTGCGGCACCTGCTGGTGACGGACGTGGCAGCGGACGGCGTGCTGGCGGGCCCCAATCTGTCCCTGTACCGGCACCTGGGGGCGCTGCGGGCTTCGGTGATTGCCTCCGGCGGGGTACGGGACGCGGAGGACGTGCGGGCGCTGCGGCGGGTCGGTGTGGCGGGGGTGGTGGTGGGCCGGGCGCTGTACGAGGGCCGGCTGCGGCTGGAGGAGGCCCTGCAGGCGGCCGAACCCGATCCCGGAGAAGAGCCTTGAGCCTGGCCAAGCGCATCATCCCGTGCCTGGATGTGGACGCGGGCCGCGTGGTCAAAGGGGTGCGGTTCGTGGACCTGCGGGACGCCGGGGACCCCGCGGAGCTGGCCGCGGCGTACGACCGCGAGGGTGCGGACGAGCTGGTGTTTTTGGACATCACCGCCTCCGCCCAAGGCCGCCCCATCCTGGAGGAGGTGGTGTGGCGCACCGCGGGCGAGGTGTTCATCCCCCTCACCGTGGGAGGCGGGATCCGCTCCGTGGAGGACGCCCGGCGGATGCTGCGGGCCGGTGCAGACAAGGTGTCGGTGAACACCGCCGCGGTCCGGGACCCGGAGTTGGTGGGGCGGCTGGCGGAGCGGTTCGGCCGGCAGTGCGTGGTGGTGGCCATCGACGCGCGGCGGCGGGCTCAGGGGTGGGAGGTGTACACCCACGGTGGCCGACAGGCCACGCGCCTGGACGCGGTGGAGTGGGCGGAGCGAGCCGCGCAGCTCGGAGCCGGGGAGATCCTTCTCACCAGCATGGACCGGGACGGCACCACCGACGGGTTCGACGTGGAGCTGACCCGGGCGGTGAGTCGGGCGGTGGGGGTACCGGTGATCGCCTCGGGCGGCGCCGGTACTGTGGAGCACTTCGTGGAGGTCCTGACCGATGGGGAGGCGGACGCAGCGTTGGCGGCGTCGGTGTTCCACTTCGGCAAGCTGCGGATCCGCCAGGTCAAGGCCGCGTTGAAGGCGCGGGGGATCCCCGTCCGGGAGGCGTGAGGTGGGAGGAGGCGTGGACGCGGGCAACGGCGGGCCCCTGAGGCCGGTGGTGGTCCAGGACCGGCGCTCGGGACAGGTCCTGATGGTGGCGTATGCCAACGAGGAGGCCGTCCGGCGCACCCGGGAGACGGGGCTCGCACACTTCTGGAGCCGATCCCGGAACACCCTGTGGTGCAAGGGGGAGACCTCTGGCCACTTCCTCCGGGTGGACCAGGTGCTGCAGGACTGCGACGGGGACGCCCTGCTGTACGTGGCGGACCCTCAGGGGCCCACCTGTCACACGGGTGAGGCCTCGTGCTTTCACCGAGACCTCGCGGGGGTCCGCGGGGGTCCGGTGTGGGGCGTGCTGGCGGAGCTGGAACAGGTGGTCCGCCAGCGCCTCCAGCAGCGCCCCGCGGGCTCGTACACCACGTCGCTGCTCGCCTCGGACCCGGCGCGGCTGCACGAGAAGCTGTTCGAAGAGACCGCGGAGGTGGTGCGGGCTGCCCGCAGGGAAGGGCCCACGCGGCTGGCAGAGGAGGCCGCAGACCTGGTGTACCATCTTGTGGTGTTGCTGGTCCGGGAGGGGGTGTCCTGGACTGACGTCCTCCGGGTGCTGGCGGCACGCAGGACGCGGTGAGGTCTGTCATGCGCTACGCGGTCCTGTCGGACGTGCACGCAAACCTGGAGGCGCTGGAGGCGGTCCTGCAGGACGCACAGCAGCAAGCAGTCGCGGGCTTTCTGTGCCTGGGCGACTTCGTGGGCTACGGACCGGACCCCGACGCGTGCGTGGAGAGGCTGCGGTGCCTGCTGTCCGTGGGCCTGGTGGGAAACCATGACCTGGCAGCCCTGGGCCGGCTGGATGCCCGCCGGTTCAACCTGTTCGCCCGTGCGGCGGTGGAGTGGACGCAAGCCCAGCTGTCCGGACCCGTGCGGGCCTACCTGGAACGGTTGCAGCCGCGGGAGACGTTCGAGGGCTTCCTCCTGGTACACGCGAGCCCGCGGGATCCCGTGGAGGAGTACATCCTGGACTGGGAAACCGCGGAGGACAACTTCCGCGCCGCGGAGTTTCAGGTGTGCCTGTTCGGCCACACCCACGTGCCGGTGCACTTCGCCCACGACGGCGTGCGCACCCATGTGTTCCCCCTGTTCCCCGGCGCGCCCCGCAGACTGAAGCCGAACTTCCGCCACCTCGTGAACGTGGGAAGCGTCGGCCAGCCCCGGGACGGCGACCCCCGGGCGGCGTACGTGATCGTGGACACCCAGGCGGCCACCGTGGAGCTGCGGCGGGTTGAGTACCCCATCGAGGCCGTGCAGGCCAAGATGCAGGCCCGGGGCCTTCCCCGGCCCCTGTGGGAGCGTCTGAGCGAGGGGCGGTAGGCACGTGAGGATCTACACGCGGACGGGAGACCGTGGCCAGACCGGCCTGTTCGGCGGCGAACGGGTGTCCAAGGCGGATCCCAGGGTAGAAGCGTACGGAACCGTAGACGAGCTGAACAGCCTCCTGGGCCTGGTGCGGGCCAAGGTGGGCGGCGAGCTACAGGAGATGCTGGCGCAGGTGCAGGGCACGCTGTTCCAGGTAGGGGCGGAGTTGGCCACCGCCAGGGCTGACGACCCCAGGTTGGCCGCGCACCTTCCCAGGGTAGCGGCAGCTCACGTGGAGGCGTTAGAGGCTTGGATCGACCGGCTGCAGCAGGACTTACCTCCCCTCGGGGGCTTCGTGTTGCCGGGCGGGGGGGAGGGGGGAGCGTTGCTGCACGTGGCGCGGGCCGTGTGCCGGCGCGCGGAGCGCCGGGTAGTGGCCCTGGCGGAGCGGTCTCCGGTCAACCCGGAGATTCTCAGGTACCTGAACCGGCTCGGCGACTTCCTGTTCGTGGCCGCCCGCTGGGTCAACGGACGCGCGGGCACGCCGGAGCTCCCGTGGCGGGCAGGGGCTGCCGGCGGGGAGGAAGAAGGCGCGCCTTGACATCGTCCCGAGTGCGCAGCTAGGTTTGGCTGGAGGCCGCGGGGGCTCACCGCGGCGCGGTGGAGGCCGGAGGTCGGCGGGATGGCGGTGGCGCAAGGGATCGCGTCCGCCCTGTCACGGGGCCGCACCTGGCTGGAGCGGGAGCGGGTGCTGGCCCCCGCCCTGGTAACCCCCGCGGTGGCCTATATCGTCCTGCTGGTGGGGTTCCCGTTCCTGTTCGCCCTGTACCTCAGCTGGACGGACGCCACCACCGGCAACCCCTTCGGCCGGTTCGTGGGGTTTTCCAACTACGTCCTGGTGTTTGAGGATCCCGTGGCCTCCCGGGCCCTGCGCAACACCTTCGTGTTCACCCTGACCGCCCAGGTGGCGGTGATGGTGCTGGCCAACGTCCTGGCCCTGGCCCTGCGGCAGCCGTTCCGGGGGCGAGGTCTGGTGATGTTCCTCCTCCTGCTGCCCTGGGTGGCTCCCGTTTCCCTGTCCACCATCGGGTGGCTGTGGATCCTGCACGCCCGCTTCAGCGTGCTGGACTGGGCCCTGCGGGAGCTGGGGCTGTTGCCCCCGGGAGCCAACATGTTCTGGCTGGGCAGGCCGGAGCTCGCCTTCGGAGCGGTGGTGGCCGTGCACGTGTGGCGCATGCTGCCCTTCGCCACCGTGGTCCTGCTGGCCGGCCACGCTGCGATCCCGAAGGACTTTCTGGACCAGGCGGAGGTGGACGGGGCGAACCTGTGGCAGAAGTACCGCCACGTGATGATGCCCCTGCTGGCGCCGGTGGCGGCGGTGTCGTTGCTGTTCGGCACCATCTTCACCTTCACGGACATGACAGTTGTGTATGTACTGACCCGGGGCGGTCCGTTTGACACCACGCAGGTGCTGGCCAGCCTGGCCTTCTTCAAGGGGATCGTGGGTGGGAACCTCAGCGTGGGCGCCACCATCTCGCTGCTGCTGTTTCCCGTCTTGCTCGTCGCCGCGGTCTTGGTGTTGCGCGCCGCGCGGCGAGTGGAGGTGGGCTGGTGAGCGGCCGCGTCCGCCGCCGGATCCTGGCCGTCGGCCGCGGGCTCCTCATTGGCGCCTTCGTCGTGTTCGCGGCCTTCCCCTTCGCGTGGATGGGGATCACCGCCTTCAAACAGAACGCGGACTTGTACAACCCCCAGAACAACCCCTTCTGGTTCAACCAGCCTCCCACTCTGGAACACCTGCACTACACCTTTCGGAAGACCCAGTTCGCCCGGTGGGTCGTGAACACCGCTCTGGTCGGGCTGGGCGTCGTGACAGTGACTCTCCTGCTGACCGTCCCGGCCGCGTACAGTCTCGCGCGGCTGCTGGGCCGGTGGGGGGAACGGGCCAGCATCGCTATCTTCCTCGTGTACCTGGTCCCTCCGACGCTCCTGTTCATCCCCATGTCCCTGGTGGTTACGACCCTGGGGCTGCAGAACACCCTGTGGTCCCTGATCGTGGTCTACCCGACCATCACGGTTCCGCTCTGCACGTGGCTGCTGTCCGGGTTCCTGCGGGGACTGCCCAGGGAGCTCGAAGAGGCAGCCATGGTGGACGGGTGTACCCGCCTGGGAGCGCTGGGGAGGGTCCTACTGCCACTCGCGGTCCCCGGGATCGTGACCGTGGTGATCTTCAGCTTTACCCTGTCCGCGCAGGAGTTCGTGTACGCGCTGAGCTTCGTCACCGCCACCGCCCAGAAAACGGTGAGTGTCGGGGTCCCAGCAGACATGGTTCGGGGCGACATCTTCGACTGGGGACCCCTCATGGCGTCTGCGTTCCTGGCGAGTGTGCCCGTGGCGGCTTTGTACTACCTGGTGATCGAGCGGTTCGTGGGGAGTTTTACCCTCAGCGGGGTCCTGCGCTGAGGAGACCGAACACGATGGCGAGGGGGGATGGCGTATGGAGGACGGACGCAAGCAGGAAGGCGAATGGGTCCAGGTGGCGGAGGGCCGGTGGCGTCGGCTCACGCGCCGGGACTTCCTGAAGTCCGCGGTCGCGGGCGCGGCCGCGGGGAGCCTGGGGCCGCTGGTACTGACCGAACGGGCCCGGGCGCAGCCGGTGACGTTGCGGATTCTCCAGTGGCGACACTTCGTTCCGCCCTACGACGAGTGGTTCAACCGGGTGTTCGCACCGCGTTGGGGGGAGAAGAACGGGGTGCGCGTGGTCGTGGAGAACGTGGGGGTGGCGGACTTGCCTGCCATCGCGGCCTCGGAGGCGGCCCGGGTGGCGGCGGGAGCCGACCCTGGCCACGACATGATTCAGTATCTGACCCCGCCCGCGAGCCTGGAGCGTCAGGTCGACACCGACGCCCACCGGGAAGTCATCGAGGAGCTCAAGCGCAAGGTCGGTCCGTACATCCCGTTGGCGGAGAAGAGCACGTACAACCCGGTGACCCGCCGCTACTTCGGAGTGTCGGACAACTTCGTCCCCGACCCCGTCCATTACCGGGCCGACCTGTGGCGGCAGGTTTCCGCGCGCCTGACGGGCGACCAGCGGGTGCCCCTGCGGGGCCCCATCACGTGGGACGACATCCGCAACGCGGGCCGGGAGCTCAAGCGCATGGGTCACCCCGTCGGCCTGGGCCTCAGTCAGGAGATCGACACCGGTATGTTCCTGCGCGCGCTCATGTACTCCTGGGGGACAGGGGAGCAGGACGAGGCCAGCAACGTGATCCTCGACGTCCCGCCCTTCCGGCAGCGGACCCTGGACGCGCTGCGGTTCGTCAAGGCCCTGTACGAGGAGACCATGTTCCCCGGGGTGTTCGCGTGGACGGCCGCGTCCAACAACGAGGAGTTCTTGGCCGGCCGCATTTCCATCGCCATGAACGCCATCTCCATCATTCGCTCTGCGCACGCGGCGGCGGCGGCCGCCATCCGACGGGGTGAGGATCCCAACCAGTCGGCCGCGGTGCAGTTTGCCCGGAACACGTGGATCACCGAGCGGGCGCCCAAGGGGCCGGCGGGGGCCCGCGGCCTGGAACACGTGATGGGCGTTTACTTCATCTGGCGCAACCGGCCGCGGCCCGTCCGGGAGGCGGCCAAGAAGCTGCTCATCGACTTGGTCCTGAGCTACGACCCAGACGTAGCAGCCCGGGAGGGGTGGCCGCCGGGCAAGTTCCACGCGTCCCAGGCATACGACTACCCCACATTCCAGAACGCCATCTCGAAGGAGAAGCGCCTGGCCTACCTCCGGGACGACCCGGTGGCCAAGGCCGCGGGCGACCGCAGGGACAAGCTGGTCAGCATCGAGACCGCGTACGAGTGGGCGCACAACGTAGGCTGGCCGGGGCCGTCCAACGCGGCCATCGACGAGGTATTCAACACGTGGATCATCAACGTGATGTTCGCCCGGGTGGCCCAGGGCATCGACACCCCGGAGCAGGCCCTGGACGCCGCCGCGGCGCAGATCCGCCGCGTGTTCCAGAAGTGGCGGGAGCAGGGCCTGGTGGGCGGCCGG
>JANXBY010000061.1 GCA_025060455.1 Armatimonadota bacterium | reverse complement strand
GGGCGCGGCCAACAGGGTGGCATACGAGCTGAAGGTCACCAGGCCCACCCGGGCGCTGCGGGGAAGCCCGCGGACGAACTCCACCGCGGCCGCCTTGGTGGCCTCCAGCCGGTTGGGGCGCACGTCCTCCGCCAGCATGCTGCGGCTCACGTCGATGGACAGGACCACGCTCACGTTGGCCGCGGGCACGGGCAGCGGTGCCACCGGCCTTGCCAGCGCCAGCACCACGGCGGCCAGCGCCAGCGCGAAGGCGGCCGCGGGAAGGTGTGTCCGCCACGGCCGGCCGGCCTTGACCGCCTCCGCCACCAAAGGCAGCTGAGGGTAGCTCAGGGTGGAGCGGCTGCGGCCCCGCAGCGCCCGAATATACGCCCACCCTAGCAGGGGCAACGCCAGCAGCCCCCACAGCACCGCCGGCCACAGAAAGCCGTAACCCACCGCCCCTCCTCCCCTACGGTAGCCGCCGGTACCACACGAGGGAAAGGGCCCCGCCAGCCAACATGAGCAGCCCGCCCAACGCCGCCACCAGGGACGTGATCTCCGTCCGCTGCCGCTGCCAGGTCATGGCCCGGCCCAGCTCGCGGCCGATGGCGCGGAAGTCCTCCGCGGTGGGCGGGTAAAAGTAGCGGCCGCCGGTCAGCTGCGCTACCTGCTGCAGGCCCGCGGGGTCGAAGGGGATGAACACCAGCTGGCCGTCTACCGTCTGCACCTGTCCTGTGGGTGTCCCAACTCCCACCGTGTGAACCCGGACCCTGTACTGGCGCGCCACCTGGACCGCCTCCATGGGATCCACGCCGAAGTTGGACACCCCGTCACTGAAGATCACCAAAGCGCCCGGGGGAAGCTCCGAAGCCGGCGGCGGAGGAGCCTGGGGGACGGTGGGGAACACCCCCTGCTGGCGCCGCAGCAGGTCCTCGCCCGCGCGCTCCCGGCCGGGCAGGGCCCGCACCCCCATGAGGATGGCTGAACCGATGGAGGTCGCCTGCTGGGGTTGGAGCCGCTCGATGGCCTCCAGCACCTCCTGGCGGTCCGTGGTGGGCGCCACCAGCACCTGGGCATAGTCGCTGAACGCCACCACCCCGACCCGCAACGACCGCGGCAGGTTGGCCACCAGTTCTTTGGCCATGCGCTTGGCCGCGTCCAGGCGGCTGGGCGAGATGTCGGTGGCCACCATGCTCTTGCTGGTGTCGATCCCCACCACCAACGCCGCCTGGTTGGTGGGTACGGGGATGGCGGCCACCGGCCGCGCGGAGGCCAGCACCAGGAGGGCCACCGCCCCCAGATAACACGCGAAGGGCAACCACGGCGCCCGCGGCGGCCTGCCGGACCGCAGGAGGGGCAACAGGTGGGGGTCGGCAAACGCCTGGGCCACGCGGGCCTGGTAGCGGCGCACGGAGGCGTACGCGGCCACCAGCAAGGGCACGGCGACCAGCCCCACCAGCATCACCGGCCAGGTGAACTCCACCGCCGCCTCCTCCGGTAGGTCACGAACCGCACGAGCGGCTCCACAATGGACGCGTGGGTGGACAAGGTCAGCACGTCCACCCGGGACCTCCGGAACGCCTCCTGCAGCCTGGCTTCCCACTGGGCCACCCGCTCCCGGTACGCCCGCCGAACCGCGGGGTCGGAGGTGTCCACCCGGACCTGGTGGCCCGTCTCGGGGTCCTGCAGGGTCAGCACGCCCACGTCCGGCAGCTCCGACTCCGCCGGATCGGTGATGCGCACCGCCACCACGTCGTGCCGGTGTCCCAGGTGCCGCAGGGGCACTTCCCACCCGTCCTCCGACAGGAAGTCGGACACCACGAACACCAAACTCCTCCGCCGCAGCATCCGGTGCAGGTCCCGCAGCACCCGCGCCAGATCCGTGCGGCCGGCGGGCGGGGGGGTGGGTAGCCGCTGCAGGGCGTCCAGCACCCGCAACGCCTGGCGGCGACCCGTGCGGGGCGGGATCAGGTACGGCTGGGGGAAGAACACCGCGCCCACCTTATCCCCGTGCCGGGTCACGATGTAGCTGGCGGCCCCGCAGAACTCCGCGGCCAGCTGCCGCTTTAGCACCCGCCGCGTCCCGAACGCCATGGAGGGTGACAGGTCCACCGCGAGCCACGCGGTGAGCTCCTTCTCCTCCCGGTACTGGCGCACGTGCAGGCGGGTGGTGCGGGCGGTCACGTTCCAGTCGATGCGCCGGACCTCGTCGCCGGGTACGTACTCCCGCACCTCCGCCAGGTCCAGGCTCGGCCCGTAGAACAGCCCCGTGTAGTCGCCGAACAGGAAGCCGTCCAGCCTCCGGACGACGCTAAACTCGAGGCGCCTCAAGATCCGCTCGGGCGTCTCCATGCGGGTCCCCGATGTGCACCTTCGGGAGCGGCACCCGTTCCAGGATCCGCTCGATGATGTGGTCCGGCTGCACGTCCTCCGCCAGGGCCTCGTAGGACAGCACGAACCGGTGGCGCAGCACCTCGTACGCCAGGTCCCGCACGTCCTCCGGGAGGGCGTACTCCCGCCCCCGCAGGAGCGCCAGGGCTTTGGCGCCCAGGATGAGGTTCAGGGGCGCCCGCGGGCTGGCCCCGAACTGGATGTACCGCCGCAGCTCGGGCAGCCCCACGCGGGCGGGGTCCCGGGTGGCCACCGCCAGCTGGACCGCGTACTCCATCACCCGCGGCGCCACGTACACCGTGTCCGCCACCCGCTGCAGCTCCAGGAGCTGGTCGGCGGTGAGCACCTGCTCCGCCACGGGCCGCACCTCACCGGTCCCCCGCTCCACCACCTCGATCTCCTCGTGCACGGACGGGTAGGTGATCACCACCTTGAACATGAAGCGGTCCACCTGGGCCTCGGGCAGCGGGTAGGTGCCCTCGCTCTCGATGGGGTTCTGGGTGGCCAGGACCAGGAAGGGCTCCGGCAGCCGGAAGGTCTGCTTGCCGATGGTCACCTGCCGTTCCTGCATGGCCTCCAGGAGCGCGGACTGCACCTTCGCCGGCGCCCGGTTGATCTCGTCCGCCAGCACCAGGTTGGCGAAGATGGGCCCCAGCTCCACCTCGAAGGTCGCCCGCTGCTGGTTGTAGATGCGGGTGCCCACCAGGTCCGCGGGCACCAGGTCTGGGGTGAACTGGATGCGCTTGAACTCCCCGCCCACCACCTGCGCGGTGGTCTTCACCGCCAGGGTTTTGGCCAGCCCCGGGACTCCCTCGATGAGGATGTGCCCGCGGGCGAGCAGGGCCACCAGGATCCGCTCCAGCATGAGGTCCTGGCCCACGATGACCTTCTTGATCTCAAACAGGACCCGCCGAAGGGTGCTGGCGGCCTGCACGTACACGTCGGTGGCAAGCGGCATGGGTTCCCTCCCCGGAGGCTGCCCTTCGTTTCCTCGATGCTACCGCCGGCCCCCGGAGGGGGTCAAACCGCCCGCTTCACCACCCCGTGACAGGCCCCTACCCCTTGACCGCCCCCGCGGTGAGGCCTGCGATGAACCGGTCAATGAAGGAACTGTACAAGACCGCGATGGGCAGGCTGGTGATCAGGCAGGCGGCCATGAGGGAGCCCCAGTAGAACACGTCCCCCCGCACCAGCGCCACGGGCACACCCAGGCTGAGGGTCATGCGCTCCACCTGGCTGATGAAGGTGAGGGCGTACACGAACTCCTGCAGGACCAGGGTGAAGGCGAAGATGACCACGGTGAGCATGCCGGGCACCGCCAGGGGCAACACCACCTTGCCGATCACCGCCAGCCGGCTGTATCCGTCGATCATGGCCTGTTCCTCCAGGTCCCGGGGCACGGCCCGGAAGAAACCCATCATGAGCCACGTGCAGAAGGGGATGGTGAAGGTGGGGTAGACGAGCACCAGGGCGCCCAGCTGGTTCTGCAGCCCCAGGACCGAGATCACCCGTGCGAAGGGGATGAACAGGAGGGTGGGGGGGACCAGGTAGGTGAGGAAGATGCCGATCCCCAGCCGCTCCCCCCACCGGCCCGCCAGCCGCGCCAGGCTGTAGCCCGCGGGGACCGCCACCACCAGGGTGATGGCCACCACCGCGGCCCCCACCAGGGCGGTGTTCTTCACCCACACCAGGTAGGGCGTGTTGAAGAACAGCAGCCGCACGTGGTCCAGGGTGGGCGGGTCGTTGAAGATCCACGGGACGTGCTGTAGGTTCGTGGCGCCCACGTACAGGTCCCGGTTCTGCTTGAACGCGGTGAGGAACATCCAGTAGAAGGGGAACACCGCGAACACGGTGAACGCCACCGCCGCCGTGTACAGGGCGGCCCTCTTCGCCACCCGCACCGCGGCCCGCCCGCTCACGTGCCCACCTCCGCCCGGCGGGCCAGACGCAGCATCACCACCGCGGCCACCAGCAGCACCGGCAGGAGGAACAACGCCACCGCGGCCCCCTCCCCCAGGTTGGCGCCCAGGATACCCCGCTGGAACGCCAGGGTGGCCAGCACGTGGGTGCTGTTGTACGGCCCGCCCCGGGTGAGCAGCCACACCACGCTGAAGTCGGTGGCGGTGAACACCACGCCGAACACCACCGCCACGGTCACCACGGGCAGCAGCATGGGCAGGTTCACGTGGAACAGCCGGCGGAAGAACCCTGCTCCGTCCACCACCGCGGCCTCCCGGACGTCCTGCGGGATGACGCTCATCCCCGCCAGCACGATCACGGTGGCGAAGGGGAACATGCGCCACACGTGCACGGTGATGATGGCCACGGTGGCCAGACCGGGTTCCCCGAACCAGTACAGCCAGCCCGGCAGCAGCCCCAGCACCTTCAGCGTCCAGTTCACCACGCTGAAGGTGGAGTCGAAGATCCACACCCACGCCATGGACGCCAGGGCCACGGGGGCCGCCCACGGGAGCAGCAGGAGCGACCGCACCACCCGCTTGCCCACGAAGGCGGCGTCCAGCACGTGGGCCGCGCTCACGGCCAGGACCATCACCAACACCTGGGAGACCAGCATGAACCGCAGGGTGTTGCCCAGGGCCCGGTGGAACTGCGGGTCGCCCAGCAGCTTGGCGAAGTTCCGCAGCCCCGCCCACGTGAAGTCCAGGCTGCCCGCGGTGGCCGAGGAAAAGCTCAGGAGGATGGCCAAGGCGAAGGGGACGCCCACCAGCAGGATCACGTACGCCAGGGCAGGCGCCAGCATGAGGGTGCCCAGCACCGACTCCCGGTCCGCCAAAGTCCGCCGGGCGAAGGCGGGCGCGGGAGGAGCGAGGGTGGCCTGCGCCTGCGGGCCCGGGGCCATGGTCACCTCGGGGCGGGCTTGCGCAGGCCCGTGCGGGCGTCGAAGAACCGCAGGTCGCGGCGGCGCACCGCGAACTCGTACACCTCGCCCTCCGCGAGGGGCGCGGTGATGGTGATGGGCACCGCGGCGATCACCGGCTGGTCGCTGCGCCGCTCCTCCTCCAGGTAGCCGTACGCCAGGCGGTCGGACCCTAGGTACTCCACCTCCCGCACCCGGAGCCGGAAGGTCACGAGGTCTGGTTCCTCCCCAAACACCTCCCGGGGGAGGAAGTGCTCCGGCCGGAAGCCCACCAGGGTGTGCTCATCCTGCTCCACGAGGTTCATGGGGGGCGAGCCCAGGAAGGTGGCCACGAAGGTGTCCGCGGGGTTGTCGTACACGTCCCGGGGAGTGCCGATCTGGCGGATCTTCCCCTTGTCCATGACCGCGATGCGGTCCCCCAGCCCCATGGCCTCCACCTGGTCGTGGGTGACGTAGATGGTGGTGGTGCCCAGCTGGCGCTGCAGCTGCTTGAGCTCGAACCGCGCCATGGCTCGCAGCTTGGCATCGAGGTTGCTGAGCGGCTCATCCAGCAGGAACACCTTGGGGTCCCGCACCACGGCCCGGGCTAGGGCCACCCGCTGGCGCTCGCCACCCGAAAGCTGCCGGGGCCGCCGATCCAGGAGCCGGTCCAGGCCGAACAGCGCCGCGGCCCACTGCACTTTCCTCCGCAGGGTGGAACGCTCCACCTGGGCGGCCTCCAGGGGGAAGGCGATGTTCTGGAACGCCGTCTTGTGGGGGTAGAGGGCGTAGCTCTGGAACACCATGGCGATGCCGCGGGCCCGGGGAGGCACGTCGTCGTCCACCCGCTCCCCCGCGATGTAGATCTCCCCCGCGGTGGGTTTCTCCAGGCCCGCGATCATGCGCATCAAGGTGGTCTTGCCGCAGCCGCTGGGCCCCAGCAGGACCACGAACTCCCCTTCCATTACGCACAGGTCCACCCCGTCCACCGCCCGCACGTCGCCGAAGTGCTTCGACAGTCCCCGGGTCTCCACGTACCCCAGGGCCGTGGGTTCCTCGGTGGCGGGTGGTTGTGTCAGCGTGGCCAACGCGCCTCCCCCTGTTCCGCCGCTCACCGGTCCCGTCCGCCGCCCACCAGCCCCTGCTGACGCCACTTGCGGAAGATCTCCACGCAGCGCCGGTGGGTCTGCTGCACCGCCTCCCGCACGCTCAGCCGGCCGGTGGCCGCCTGCGCGAACATGTCCGGGATCAGGTAGGTGTCGAAGATCTCGCCCTCCGCGGGGTTGGCGGGGCCGGGGTGGCCGATGTTGGTGGACCACTGCTCTGCGTCCGCCAGCACCCGCAGCTTGTCTGGCGGGTTGGACCCGAACGGGTCGCGGATGCACGCCGCCCGGATCCACCGCCGGCCCGCGTCTGGCTTTTCCGCCACCGGCACCCGCCGGTCCGCCACGCTGCCCATGAAGGACGGGAAGTTGTACAGCTTGCTGGCCAGCACCGCGTCCCGGTAGTTGTCCACCAGGTGCAGGAGGAACTCCTTGGCCAGGTCTGGGCTGCGGGCGAACCGCCAGATGACCCACACGCCCATCACGTGCTCGCTGGCCCACCGCCCTCCGGGACCCCGCAGGGCCGGCACGAACCAGATGTCGTCCGCCACGGGCAGGCGGTTGTCCTGCGCGGTGCGGT